>DEHM01000007.1:28993-29213 GCA_002351925.1 Bacteroidales bacterium UBA2800 | reverse complement strand
CGCACCGTCACCACTTCCGCAACTTACGTCCAGAGCGATGACTCTACGAAAGTCACGACGACTATCTCCACCAAAACCGTCGAGGAATACCAAGGCGTCAAAAAGAAGTAACCTGTAACCACGGAAAGGTTGAACGAAGTATCCGTGAACGCACCGGACGTTTTCCGGTAATGTGTAACTAAATCTACTTACTTACTATGGCAAAAGTAACTTGGTCTCC
>DEHM01000007.1:10893-28738 GCA_002351925.1 Bacteroidales bacterium UBA2800 | reverse complement strand
GATCTCTTCGGACCAGATCGCGTTCCGCGAGCAGAAGGACCAGCCGGGCGGCAAGAAGACGATGAAGAGCTACCTCTGGAGCTTGGAGTTGGCCGCCTATGACCAGACCCACAACGGTTAATGGCCGCAGGCAAAAAGAAAGGGCACCCTTATTCATGGGTGTCCTTTTGTTGTGTAGGTACAAATATTTGTAGTACTTCGACAACCTACCCTAAAGGGACCCTTCGAAGGTACGTTCGCACAGTTGAGCGAACAACAAGTATTTTACCATAAAAATTTAAATAAATTTAATTTTTACCGTCAAATCCTTGTATATTCCAAATATTTGTAGTACCTTTGCGGCCGCAAAGGTCTGAGAGAGACCAGAGAGAGACAAATGAAGCGAGTGTTGTACATAGTAGGCGTGGTGCTTGTCAGCTTGTTGCTGGTGAGCGGCTTGCTGGTAGGTGCGCTGATGAGTGATGCGGTAGAGACGGCGGCGGTGCGTCTGGCGACGCAGGAGTTGGCGCGTCAACTGGGCACCGAGGCGCACGTGGGCAAAGTGGAATATCGCTTCCCCGCGCGGCTGCGTATCAGCGACATCTACATAGAGGACCGTCAGGGCGACACGCTGGCCTACGTAGGCGAGGCGTATGCCCATTTCCGTCCGCTGGCGCTGCGCGACAACGAGATACGTTTCTCCCATGTGGCACTACGCAACACCTATCTAAACCTCTATCCGGTACAGCGCACCGACAGCACGACCGAGTGGAACTACCAGTTCCTGGCCGACGCTTTTGCCGGTAAGAACCAGGAGCCGGGCGAGAAGAATCCGATGGAGAGTCTGGTGTCGGTGGAGGACATCGCCGTCGACTCGCTGCGTATCCGTTACGACGAGTGGCGGGGCTTCGTCAGCGAGGCGCGGATGGACCTACACAGCCTGACCGAAGATGCGCTGGACGCAGAGATACGTGAGCTGAGAGGTCAGGCGCTCAAGGTGGACAAACAGGGCAAGAAGAGTGCGCCGCTCGACATACAGACGCTGCGGGCGCACGTGCTGATAAGCGACACCATGCTGGCCGTGCCGACGCTGCGCGTAGAGTTGCCCCATTCACAAGCCGACATGAGCGGCATAGAGATACGTTACCCCACGGGCGACACGCTCTATCTGAGCAAGTCGGCCCACGAGATAGACTTCCGCGTCAACCTCCACGAGGCCTGTCTGCAACCCGCCGACCTGGCGATGATAGCGCCGCGGCTGAGTCATCTGCGACGGGAGATATGCATGACCGGCGAGCTAAGCGGCCGCCTCGACTCGTTGCGCGCCAAAGAGCTGTCACTGCGTTACGACGGACGTCAGATATTTCTGGGCGACCTGACGCTGCTGGGTCTGCCTGACATCGACAACCCCTGGCTGCGGGCCAATTTCCAAGACGTATATGTCAATGCGCCGATGTTGCAGGACTTCCTCTCGCAGCTCAACAACCGTCCGGTGCGGTTACCCGACGCGGTCCACCGCCTGGGCGACGTGCACTACCGCGGTACGGTAGAAGGGCGGCTGCACGACCTGACGCTGCACGGAGCGTTCCGCACGGCGCTGGGCACCATCACCACCGACGGACGCTACCACAGCGACTCGCTCTACGAGCACATGCATTATGACGCACGCGTAGTGGCCCGCGGCTTCCGCATTGGTAAGATGCTGAACATGCCGGAGCTGACTACCGTGACGGTGGACCTGACGGCGCAGGGCGAAGGACTGCAAGGCGCCATACAGGGCGGCGTGAGAGAGCTGACCTACGACGGCTATACCTACAACGACCTGACGCTGGACGGCAGCTATGCGCCCAAGCGTTATGAGGGCCGGCTGGCAATAGACGACCAGCACCTGAAGATGGCGTTCAACGGACTGGTGGACACCCACGAGCAGGACCCGGCCGTCAACTGCGAACTCGTCTGCCGTCATTTCGACAGCGCCCCGCTGGGTAAGTCGTCCTTAGGCGACCAGCTGCGTACGCGCTTCCGCCTCTCGGTGGACCTGAAGGGCGTCAACCCCGACCGCATGAACGGCGGCTTCGTAATCGACTCGCTCTTCCTGGCGACGGCCAAGGACTCGATACTGATGAAGAAGATGGCGTTCCAGGTGCGCGCCACGGACGACTATGCGAAGACCTTCGGGCTGCAGAGCGACTACCTGACGGCCAAGGCCGACGGTGTGTTCCGCTACCGCGACGTAGTGCCGTCGCTGGTGAAGATGGCCCACCACTACCTGCCCTCGCTGGTCGATATGCCGGAACGACTGCCGGAAGCCATGACGCTGAACGTACAGGTCGACGGCCACCGTCTGCGCGACCTGCAACGGCTCTATACCGCGCCGCTGACACTAAGCGACCACCCCACCCTGCGCGCCTCGATAGAAGTGCCGGAGACGGGTGAGCCCTGGCTCGACGCACGCTTCTACGCGCCGGGCGTACGTGCGGCCAACACGCCACTGCACGACCTGACGATAAGCGCCGGGACGGTGGACACGCTGCGTCATACGCGGCAAGCCGGTTCGGGCCTGCAGCTGAGTGTGTCGGCCGAAGCCATGCAGATGCACACCGTGCTGTCGTGTCTGGCCTTCCGCGACACCGTGCTGACCAACCTGAGTCTACATCAGGAGTCGGAGCTGGACGAGAAACTGCCGGAAGGGTGGCGCGAGCTGACGCCGCGGCAGCTGCAACGTGCGCTGAGCGACCTGAGCCGCCGCGAACGGCGTAACGCCCTGATGACGGCCCAGCGTGCCGGTTCATACGCCGGCGACATACACCTCGTCACCGCCTTCAACCGCTACGACAACAAGCCGCTGGTGGACCTGCATATACGCCCAAGCACGCTCACGCTGCGCGACTCGCTCTACACGATAGGCGAGAGCCATATCACCTACACGGCGGCCGAACAGTCGCTCCAGGTGAGCCACTTCAGCTTCGAGGGCGGCGGCCAGCACATCCTGGCACACGGCGTAGGCTCGCCCCGCGCCGAAGACACGCTGATGGTCGACCTGCAGCGAATCGACGCGTCGTACGTAGTGCCGTTTATCCTGCCCGTACAGACAATCATGTTCAACGGCCTGCTGACCGGTCGCGCCAATATCGCCTCCGTCTTCAGCAAGCCGTCGATAGACACGCGCATACATATCGACTCGATGGGTCTGAACAACTGCTATTTCGGTGAGGCCGACGTGGACTTGCACATACGCGACAGCCTGCGATTCCACGCGGACGTGCTGCGTCCTACGCGCAAGGTGGTCAACCTGGACGGTAAGGCGCTGTTCGACGGTTCGGGCCGCTGGGAACTCGATATGGATGCCGACTCGGTGCCGCTGGCTTTCATCAACCACTGGACAGCCTCCGTACTGCGTAATCTGGACGGCCATGCGACGGGTAAGGTGGTAGTAGGCGGGCGAAAGGGTCTGACCTACGTGCTGCTGCGTGCCGCGGCCCAAGACGCGTCGCTGACACTGCCCTGGACGGGCGCGCGCTACACCATCAAGAGCGACACCATCGTCATGGACACCACGGCGATCATCTTCCCCGACGTCCACCTGATAGACACCGAGGGACACCCCGTGGCCCTGAAAGGCAGTATCAGCCACGACCAGTTCCGCGACTTCATGCTCGACCTTCATGTGGATGCCAACGACGCGCTGGTGTTCAACAAGAGCGGCGAGGGAGAGATGTTGCAGGGTAAGGTATACGCCACCGGCCATGTGGACGTGACGGGCCCGGACGACGACCTCGTCGTGGCGGCCGACATGCGTACGTCAACTAAGTCGACCTTCCGCCTGAGTCTGGACAAGACCGCCTCGGCCTATGAGTCGACGTTTATCCACTTCCTGCCGCCCAAGCTGAGCGCCGAGGCCGACACCTTAGCGGAGACCGACCTGGACAACATAGACATCGTCTATCAGACGCAACAGGACACAGCGGCGCTGTACAAGCGTGCCGGACGCTGTCTGCTGGCGCTGAACATGGACGTCAACCAGCTGCTGCAGTTCCAACTGATACTCGGCGAACGCAACGGCGATATGATTCAGGCCTACGGCAACGGTGCACTGCGCCTGACCTACGACACCGGTTCGGGTGAGGTACGCCTGCTGGGCTCCTACGACATCGACCACGGCACGCTGAGCTACACCGTGGGTAACATGATACGCAAAGTATTCACCGTAGGTAGCGGTTCGACGATCGCCTTCTCGGGCGACCCGGGCAACCCGCAGCTGGACGTGACCGCCAAATACCGCGTGACGGCCAACCTGAAGGACCTCTTCGGCGACGACGTGAGCCAGGTGGCTACCACGCGCACGAATATACCCGTGCTGACCTGTCTGCACCTGACGGGCCCGCTGAAGAGCCCGATACTGAGTTTCTCGCTGGAGATGCCGACGAGCGATCAGAACGTGCAGCAACAGATACGCCAAGTGATCAACACCGACGAGATGTTGATGCGCCAGGTGATCTACCTGCTCGTCTTCGGCCGTTTCTTCACGCCCGACTATATGAACAAGGCGCAGTACGCCAGCAGTATCAACTCGACCTACTCGCTGCTGAGCAGCACCGTGACGAGTCAGATCAACACGTGGCTGAGCAAGCTGACCAACGTGCTGACGCTGGGTGTGGCTATCCGTTCGGACGGCGAGGGAAGCAACTCGACGCAGGAATATGAGGCGCAGTTCCAACTGCAACCGGTGGACCGCCTCATCATCAACGGTAACGTGGGCTACCGCTATAACGACGTGTCCAACCAGCCTTTCTTCGGCGACCTGGACGTAGAACTGCTGCTGACCGAAGACGGACAGTGGCGACTAAAAGGATATACCCACACCGTGGATAAGTATACGTTGCGCCAGGCAACGACCATCCAGGGAGTGGGTATCCTGTGGAAGAAAGATTTCTAAAAAAAGCTCTTAGAAATTGTATTTAGTCATGAGTTGCACGCGGTGGTTGGTCACCCAGTGCAGTCCTTTGTCGAACAGTCCGTTGGCGAGGTTGATGCCCTGCGTCTTGTCACCGTACTGCACCGACGTGATCTCGTATTCGCAACCGATCTGGAACTTACCTACCGTATAGAGCAAGGTAGGCGACAGACGCCACATACGATTCATGTTGTTGGCACGCGGGTAGTAGAAGTCGCTTGCGTTGGCCAGTGCCTCTTTGGTACCGAAATTCTGTACGTAACCACCGAAGAGTATACCCTGCAGTTTCTGCGGGTGCTTGTCCTCCTGCGCGCCTACCTTACAGCCATAGACGATGCTGATCCAGCTGGCGCTGCTACGCGTCGGGGTATAGCTGTACGATCCGTCAGGATTGACAGCCTTCACACCATAACCGCCATTCATGTTCATGTGTTCTCCGGCTTCGGCAAAGATGGTCTTCGCTTTGAAGGAGAACTCCCCTTTCTTGTATTGCAGATAGAGGAAGGGCGAAGCGGTGGTGATACGGTCGTTGACCTTCACCTTGACGCCATTGAGCGTTCCCTCATGACGCGGACAGATGCTAAGCACGTCTGCACCGACTCGCATCAGGAATCCCTTGTCATGGAAGGAGAGTCCCAGATAAGCCTCGGGAGTCTTGCTATACAGCATATACTCAGCCGACTGCAGATTACCCGGACCTATGGAGAGATACTGCATCTGCCAAAGGCCAGCAGCTGTCAGGGTGACATACTTGCCCAGACGGGCATCCATACGTACCTGCGGACTGCGGTTGAACGGACCGAAAGGTGCACCGGAAGCCAGGGCAATGACATCGCAAAGATCAGCCGCCATAGGATGCCATGTCTGACCGATAGTCAGATCAACGCGGGCATAGTCCTTGCCATTGAGGATAGGCAGACTATCCCAACCCAGGGCAACATACGCCTGACGAAGGCGGAACTGCGCCACGCCACTCACGGCGTGGGTTTCCTTGATATTTTTGTCGACCGTCGAAGTCTTCGTACTCAAGCCGGCATAGAAATCCGCCTCGATCTTACCGCTGAACTCCGTTCCACGCCACTTGTAGCCCACGATATTGAGGCCCATACGCGTAGTGAGCGAGAGGAAACGGAAGGTGGACTGCGCATTCATGTCCTGACGCTCTACGCCGGACGTTGCGGCCTCTGCCTCCGTCTGATTCCAATTGACATCCTTCGGCTGGTAGTTGTAGAAGTCAGCCGTACCGGAGTATGACTCACGGCTGTCGTAGGTGAAGTAGTTACGGATGAAGCCATAGGGTTTGAAATGCTGCTTGAGGTGCGACTTGACGGCCGAACGTCTGGCCACCTTGACGGAGTCCTGCGCAAAAGCAGGAACTCCGAGAAGAGCACAAAGAAGCGTTATAGTTACTATTCGTTTCATATCAGAAGGGGAATATCAGGATTACGGCATATGCCAATGCAATACCTACCAGACCGATGATCAGGCCGACCTTTGCCATGTCGTTGGTCTTGATCAAACCTGTCGAACAAGCGATTGCATTCGGCGGCGTAGAGATAGGCAGCAGCATCGCAAACGAAGTGGAAGCCGCTACGCAAACGAGAAGTGTCGTCACACCGCCGAAAGCACTCAACTGCTCACTCATAGCTGTACCAACAACGGCCAGAATCGGCACAAGCAGGTTGGCTGCCGACGAGTTAGCGATGAAGTTAGACAGCAACCATCCGAGCAGACCGGCGATGACGAGCACCGCGATAGCGGACCAGCTGCCAAACGGAATAGCCTCTACGAGCGCAGCGGCCAGACCCGTCTTGTTGAGCGCTGTACCGATAGCGAAACCACCGGCTACCATCCAGAGTACATGCCAGTCGATCTTGGCGAAGTCATCACGCTTGAAGATACCTACCAGCGAGAAGACCGCAAACGGTATCAGAGCGACCACGTTGGAGTTCAGGTGGGTGATCTCACCCGTCATCCAGAGGAGGATCGTACCGATAAAGGTGATGGTAACTACCCAGAATTTCCAGGTAATCTCATGATGCTCGTCCGGCTCGATGACGATCTGCACATTCTTCGCCTTGAAGGGGAAGAGGAATTGCAGCAACCACCATGCAAAAAGGATCATGATGATCACTACCGGAACCATACGGATCATCCATGCACCGAAGCCTATGTTGATGTCCATCGCGGACAACTGACCTATAGCGATGGCATTAGGAGGCGTTCCGATAGGCGTACCCAGACCACCGATGTTAGCGGCGATTGGAATAGCCATCGCGAGACTCACACGACCACCGCCGTCTGCCGGCAGCGTACGGAGTACCGGAGCCAGGAAAGCAAGCATCATAGCCGCCGTAGCAGTATTGCTCATGAACATAGACATGACGCTGATAAGTGTCAAGAAGCCGAGCAGCACCCATTTAGGGTTGGTACCAAAGGGCTTGAGCATTACGCGAGCTAAGACAACATCCAAGCCAACCTTGCTGGCGCAGATAGCTAATACGAAGCCACCCAAGAACAGCATGATGATGGGGTCAGCAAAAGCCGCCATCAATTCCTTGAAGTTGACCAAGTTGCCCATTTCCGGGTTCGTAAAACCCTTGTTGGAGACTGCCAACAGCAAGAAGACAATAGTCGTCACAGAGGTAGACCAGGCAGGGATGATCTCAAACATCCACATCAGTGCGGCGTAGACGAACACTGCAATAGTACGCTGCTGCACCACCGTCAAACCCTCAATGCCGTAGAACGAACTCGGCACGAACCACAAAAACAGCACCATCAGCAACGTGATCGGCGCCAGGATGTGCATTTTTACGTTAAAACCTGTATTTTTCATCGCTATTATTTATTTACTTTCTGCATACGTTTCTCATAATGTCCGCCTTCAAAATCAAAGGAGAAGAACGCGCCAATGATATCAATCGCCTTATCCGGAGCTACGCATCCGGCAGGCAGACACAATATGTTTGCATCGAAGAAACGACGTACATTCTTCGCCAAACGGGGTTCCCAACAAATAGCAGCACGTACGTCATCGTGCCGGTTAGCCGCCATTGCCATGCCGTTACCGGTATAGCAACAACCGATACCAAAATCACATTCGCCTTTTCCTACGGCCTCGGCCATCGGATGGGCGAAATCAGGAAAGTCACATTTCTCCATCGAGTTACAACCGAAATCCACCACCTTGGCGCCTTCGCGCTCCAGGTAGAGCTGAATCATCGATTTCAGACCAAAACCTGCGTGGTCACTTGCCAGCGCAATGGTCAATTCATTGATTGGTTTCATAGAATTATAGAATTTAAATAACAATGTTCTCGCAAATACTGCCAAACGGCCTTTTTCGTCTTAAACGCTGCAAAATTACTGCTTTTTTCTCAAATATACAAAAAAAATGCATAAAAATTTGCATATATCAAAAAAAAGCAGTAATTTTGCACCCGCTTTTGAAAAAAAGCATGCCAGACATGAGTCTCCCTAGCTCAGTTGGTAGAGCAACTGACTCTTAATCAGTGGGTCGAGAGTTCGAGCCTCTCGGGGGACACAAAAAAGACACCTTTTCGGGTGTCTTTTTTGTGTTGGTACAGAGGTCTGTGTTTAGTACTCGTCGACCTCAGTATGGGTGCCCACTTGGCGACGCTGGAGCTCCTGGAGTTTCTCGGAGAGCGTCGTCTCAATATTACCGCAGGCCTGGCACTCGTAGTAGTTCTCATACTCCTTGACGTGGTAGAGCACCGTATAGTCGGCATAGAGCGTGGTGGTGCGGCTGTGGTTGCGTTCGTCCTTGCGGGTGCGCGAGCCGTCGCTCCAGTGGACTTCCGTCCAGGTCTTCCAGCGCTCGGTGTGGGAGTCGATAGCCCGTTTCTCAGGACGCCACTCGTCGTACTCGCGTACAAACTCGGTCTTGAGGAACTCCACCAGCTCCATGCTCCGGCACTTGAGACAGCGGTCGTGGGGGATATTGCCCAGATAACGCGTCGCGTAGGCGAAGACGAAGAAGCCTGCTACGACAGGGATGAACATCACCAGCCACAGGAAGCCCCAGACGGTGAGCAGGACGCACCAAATATAGGTAGTCACCAGCGTGGCGAGTCCGAAGAGCGTCGTCACGGCGCCGTCACTCAGATGGTAATAGGTAAAGCGGCAATAGAGCAGCGCCTCCATGACGAGCATGGGGAAGGTGCCCATGGCCAGCAGCCACACCAGTCCGAAGAGGATATAGGCGATACCTCCTGCCCACTGGGTGAAGCCAGCTTTCTTCCACTCCAGCCCCTTGGGCACTTCGGTGTAGTTGTCCAGACCGTTGCTGACCCATCCACCGTAGAGCGAAGTCTCAATGATACGTGCGAAGAAGTCGACGTCGAGGATGCGGCCCAAGAACGGCGCATACTTGACCAGATAACGGTTGTTGCCGTAGCCGCCGCCCACGAACTCGTAGCCGATAGCTATGCTATCCTTGTCGTACTCGATCATCGCGTTGTGGGTCAGACCGTCGTTGAGGTCCACGATCTCGATAGTGGGGAAGAAAGCTTTGTAGCCGGTCTTGGTCTTCTCGATAGTCCAGGCGGGACGATAGAGCGCGTCGTTCTCGGCCAGCGTCTTACCCATATAGAGCCGCTCGAACTTCTCGCGGGTCATATAGTAGTCACCCTCCTGCTTGAGCTGGATATTACGCAGGCTGTCCGGCAGGATAGGACGTATATCGTTGAGGTCCACTTTCTCCTTCTTGCCATCCTCATGGATAACGTTGTAGGAGAGGAGCGGGAACTTGGGATTATGCTTGTTCTTCTCGCTGATGACACCACCGCGTACGGTGACCATATCGGGCACACTGTCGTGGCGATCGTCCATCATGAGCGGATATTCGAGATCGACGGTGGAGATCATTCCACGCAGTCCGTCGGCCGTCTGCACCAGCAGTCCGGTAGGACGGCGATAGCTGGCCTCTACCACACCCAGATAGCTGACCTGGTCGCCTTTCTTGAGGCGCGTGATGACCTCTTCGCAGTTGGAGACACGCGTGAGGGCGATGTTACGGTCGAGCGTGAGCGTAAGCGGCTGGCTGATAAAGCGGGTCTTCATCGTCACACGCTGGGTGATAAGGATGCCGCCCAGCACCACCAGACCGATGATAGTCGCTACATGGGGAAGTTTGAAGGGTTTCATATCGGTAAACGTTTTTGTTTCTTATAGGATTGCTTATTTGACAGCACCGCCAAGGGCAATATAGAGACCGATGAGGGCGGTAGCGCCGTCGTAGAGGTTCTCTGCCTCGTTGAGCTGTGCGGAGAGGAGCGACTCCTGTGCGGTCAGCACCTCCAGATAGCTGGCCTTGCCGGCACCCATGAGTTCGTGCGTACCGTTGTAGGCCTCGTGGAGCACCGCCACCTGACGCTTATAGTACTCGTCCTTGTCCTTAGCCACCTGGCAGTCGGCCAGTGCCTCGTTGACCTGGTTGCCGGCCTCGATAACGGTCTGGACATACTGGTTGAGTTTATCCTGTTGGTTGAGTTTGGCTATCTTGAGGTTAGCCACCAGTTTGCCTTGGGCGAAGACGGGTTGCATGACAGAGGCAGCCGCCTTGAGCAGCAGTGCGCCCGGGTCGGCGATGACACCGCCGTTGTTGGTCCAGCCCAGCAAGCCCTGCAGCGAGAACGAGGGGTAGAACTGCGCACGTGCTGCAGCGGTGTTGTAGAAAGCCTCAGCCAGCGCCTGGTCGGCCGCCTTGATGTCCGCACGATTCTCCAGCAACGCAGCGGGCACACCGGTGCCGAAGCGCTCCGGCAGACTGTAAGCGCCCCACTCTGCCCGGTCGATATGACGAGGCGTGACACGCAGGACCTTACAGAGGGCGTTCTCGGTAGCGAGGATAGCGCGTTTGGTATCGACGATCTGCGTCTTGACATTCATGCAGGAGCTCTCCATCTGGTTGACCGCCGTCGAATAGGCCTGTCCGTTCTCCCAGAGGGCACGCTCCGTCTCGAGCGACACATCCCAGAGGCTGTCGGTCTCGATGAGGATCTTCATCTCCTTGTCGAGCAGCAGCAACTGGAAATAGTACTGCGCCACGGTGGAGATAAGGTTGGCCTGAGTAGCGTCACGTGCCGCCTTTGCCTGCTCGAGCAGCGCTTTTGTCTTGCGCTTGTTGACCGTCACCGAACCGGATATACCTATGTTCCAGTCGAGCTGGAGAGGTATACTATAGGAATAGGCCGCGCTGCTGAAAGAGCCGTTGGTACCCATGGTACTGTAGACGCTCGCATTGGGATTGAGGGAAAGCGAAGGCAGGTACGCCAGCTTGGCGGCCTTGAGGGACGCCTGGGCCTGCTCCACTACTATGCGGGCCGATTGCATATCGGTGTTGTTAGCCAGTGCGGAGTCGATGAGTTGCTGCAGCAGCGGGTCGGTGAAGAACTCGCGCCACGACAAGCGGGCGATAGACGCCTCTTGGAGCGCCACTTGGGCGATAGAGTCACCGCTACCGAACAAGTCGGCAGGCGCCTCGCTCTGAGACTGATATTTCTTATACACGCCACAGGACGTCAGACACAGTCCTGCCAGCAGGATACAGATATACTTTTTCATTTCTCTTCCTCCTCTTTTGTTTCTTCTTGTTGGACGGGTTTACCGCTGATTTTCTCTTCGAGTGTCTGGAAGACAATGAAGAACGCGGGCACGACAAACACGAGTGCGAGTGTACCTATAGACATACCGCCTACGACACCGAGCGCGAGGGCGCGGTTACCGTTGGCACCTGCACCACCGGAGATGACGAGCGGAATCATGCCGACGATCATCGTGATAACGGTCATCAGGATAGGACGCAGACGTTCCTTACAAGCCTCGAAGGCCGCATCCGGAATAGAAAGACCCTGCTTGCGACGCTCGCTGGCGAACTCGGTAATAAGGATGGCGGTCTTAGCGAGCAGACCTATCAGCATGATGACACCGGTCTGCAGGTAGATATTGTTCTCCATACCCGGCAGGCCCATCTTGTTGCCCACCCACGAGAAGAGGAACGAGCCCATCAAACCGAACGGCACCGACAGCAGGACAGCAAACGGTGTGATCCAGCTGTTGTAGAGCGAACCCAGGATGAGGTAGATCAGGATGACGCAGATGAGATAGATGATAAGCGTCGTGTTGCTTTTCGAACTCTCCTCCACCTCACGCGACATAGAGCCGTACTCGTAGGTGCAGTAGGTAGGCATGGTCTCCTTGAACACTTCCGCTATCGCCTGGTGGGCCTGTGCCTCCGAATAGCCGTTGCCCGGCGTGACGGAGCACGAGATAGACTGGAAGAGGTTGAAGTGCTTGTGCGACGACGAACCGACAATCTCCTCGAGCGTCACAAACTGCGAGAGCGGTGCCATCTTGTTGTTGTTCACCTTGATATACATATTGTTCAGCGACGAGGGGTCGAGGCGATACTCAGGCGCCGCACCCACCAGGATCTGATAGACCTTGCTGAACTGGTTGAAGTTACCTACGTACGAACCACCGCAGTACGAGCCCAAGGTGTTGAGCACCGCCCGGGCAGACGTACCGGCACGCTCGCACTGGATAGGATCGACGTGCACCTTGAATTTCGGGAAGCGTTCCGAGAACGTAGACATCGCACTGTTGATCTCCGGCCGCTCTTGCAGTTTAGCCAAGAAGACATTGGTCTTCTCGCCGAAATCGCTCATGTCGCCGTCGCTCTTATCCTGCACCTGCAGGTCGATACTGTTCGACGTACCGTAACCAGGTATCTGCGGCATCTGGAACGGTAGTACCTGCGCGTTCTTGATACTCTTGCAGTCCAGGTAGAAACGATAGATGACGAGGTCGATATAGTGCTTGAAGCCCGGACGGTCATCCCAGTTCTTGAGACGAATAATGAGCGAAGCGTAACTCGAACCGTTGGACGAGATAAGTCCGTATCCGCTACAGAGACCGTAGCTCTCCATTTCGGGAATAGCTTTCACTTTCTCCTCGACCTGCTTCATGATCTCGGTATTCTCATGCAAGGTAGCTCCTTCCGGCATACGCACTTCGCACATGATCACACCCTGGTCTTCTTGCGGCACCAGGCCGGACGGCATAATCTTCATGAAGAGCACGAACAACACGGTTGCGCACGCCAAGAGCGCAAACGACAACCACGGGCGCTTCAGATAACGCTGCACCGCCCCCTGGTACTTGCCGAGGATGGCATTGTAGCTGGCTTCGTAGGCAACCTTGGTATAGTAGTCGATACCTTTCCACTTCTTACCCTTGAGCGCCGTCTCATCGTTGGGGCGCATCAGGAGTGCGCAGAGGGCGGGACAGAGCACGAGGGCGCAGACACAAGAGAGTCCGACAGAGCCCGCAATCGTGATACCGAATTGGGTGAAGAACGTACCGGACGTACCGCTCATGAAGGTCACAGGGATAAACACCGCCATGAAGACGAGCGTACACGAGATAACGGCTACCGACACTTCGCTCATGGCCCGACGGGTGGCCTCGACAGCTTTGTCTTTCGGCGTGTTGCCCGGAATCTTTCCTGTCTCCAGTTTGGCCATCACGGCCTCAACAACGACGATGGCATCATCGACGACGGTACCGATGGCGAGCACTAAGGCGAAGAGCGTTAAGATATTGAGCGAGAACCCGGCTAACTGCACGATAGCAAACGTACCGAGCAACGAAACGATGATCGAGATAGACGGGATAAGCGTCGCCTTCCAGTTCTGCAGGAAGAAATACACCACGAGGATCACGAGGAGGATGGCTATGATAAGCGTCTCCACCACGTTGTGGATGGCCGCAAAGAGGAAGTCGTTGCTCGTCTCCAGCGTCACGAACTCCAAGCCTGCCGGCAGCGACGGTTTGAGCTGCTTATACAGCTCGTCGATCTGCTGGTTGACCAGGGTAGCGTTCGCACCAGGAGACTGGTTGACCAAGTAGAACACACCCGGCTTGCCGTCCATATTGGAGGTCATCGTGTAGCTCTTGGCGCCGATCTCGACAGTGGCCACATCCTTTAGATACAGCACGTTGCCGCCTTCGGTCGTACGCAACACGATGTTCTCAAATTCCTCGATCGACTTGAGCGTACCTTTGTACTCCATCGGATATTGGTAGGCGTTCTCCGACTGCTGGCCGAGCGTACCGGTCGATGTCACGAAACTCTGCGCCTGGATAGCCGACGACACATCGCTCGGTTCAAGACCGTATTGTGCCATCTGGTCCGGCTTAAGCCACACACGCAGGGCGTAGGTATTACCGAGGTTGCTGACGTTACCCACACCCGTGATACGCAGCAGACGCGGCTTGACGTTGATATCGATATAGTTGGAGATGAAGTCCGCATCGTACTTTCCGTCGGTGGACTTCAGTCCGGCAATCTGCAAGATACTGTTCTGACGCTTGGAAACCGTGATACCCGTTTGGATCACATCGCTCGGCAGCAAGGCTTCCGCCTGCGAGACACGGTTCTGCACGTTCACCGTCGCCATGTCGGGGTCAGCGCCCTGCTTGAAATAGACGACGATGGACACATCGCCCGTCGAAGAGGCGGTGGCCGTCATGTAGGTCATATCTTGTACACCGTTAATCTGCTCCTCGAGGGGCTGGATGACGGACTTCATACAGGTGTTCGCATCCGCACCCGAATAGGAAGTCGACACATCCACCGTAGGAGGTGCTATATTCGGATACTGCTCAACGGGTAAGGTGTTGAGGCTGATATATCCGACGAGCGCAATGACGACTGCAATAGAGATCGCCATCACGGTTCTTTGAATGAAAATATTACCCTTCATAAAAATAGTTTTTTAATTCGAGACCTCGAGACCTCGAGATGTCGAGATATCGATTAAAAAAGAACTTTCTGCCCTTCCACCAGGTTGTTGGCACCTTCTGTAACGATGACATCGCCCGCCTGCACACCGGCAGTGATGATGAGGTCGCGGTCGGAACCGATACCTACGGTCTCCACAATCGTACTGTACGCACAACTGTCCGCACCCACTTTATACACAAGCGACTTGCTCTGCAGACGTACAACGGCATTTTGGGGCACAACCATCACATCTTTCACATCGTACGGAATAACGACCGTACCTTGAATACCGGAGTACAACACACCCTTGGGATTCGGGAACGTAGCCTTGCAAGTCAGCGCACCCGTCGTACGGTCCACCGTACCGGTGATACTGGTGATACGGCCCTTTTGGTTATACTCGGTGCCGCTCTTGAAGAGGAAAGTTACATCCGGAAATTTGTCCAACGCCCCCTCAGCATCACCATTGGCACGCTCCTCCAGTACAGACTCGCTGACGGAGAACTCGGCGTACATCTTCGAGTTACCACTAAGCAGGGTCAGATAGGTCGACGGCGACACCTGGTCACCCGCATAGACCGGAATAGAACCGATAACGCCGGAGACGGGAGCAGTGATGGTACAATAGCCGAGGTTGACACGCGCACGGTTGGCCGTAGCCTGGTACTGGGCAACAGAAGCCTGCGCCTGCTTGTACTGGTTCTCGGCGTTGTCCAACATATACTGGCTGACAATACCTTTGGCAAACAGATTCTTGTTACTCTCGTACTCGAGTTTAGCGCTGCTCTCTTGCGCCAGGGCAGCCAAGAGGTTAGCCTCAGCCGATTCGAGTTCGAGCTGGGCGTTACGGCTGTCGATACGGAAGAGCACGTCGCCTTTCTTCACTTGTTGACCTTCGGTGATACATACCTCCATCAACTGTCCGCTCACTTGCGGCGTGATGGTAACATCGGCTGTACCCTTAAGCGTCGCGCTGTACTTGAGGGGCACCGTGATGTCACTCTTGCTGATGGTCATGGTCTGATACGAGGTCTGGACGGCTTGGGGAATGTCCATACCACAGGCTGTCAACAAGGCTACGACAGCCAAAAGAGTAAGATGTTTCGCTTTCATTGGATATTTGTTTGTTTGTGTATATGCATGAAAAACGGCGCAAAGATACAACAAAAAAATGACATATGCAAGCATATGCCATTCTTTTTTCTACTTTTGTGCGCTTTGAGCGAAGGGGAACCATGAGCGGTCCCTCTCAGCTCTTATGCGTAGTCTTCACCGTTGAGTGCAGCTTCGGCAGCCTCGCGAGCAGCCTGAATAGCCGCATACTCCTCCTGGTTGTGTACCGTGATCTTCGTGAAGTCACGCAGACCGGTACCGGCAGGGATAAGGTTACCGCAGATCACGTTTTCCTTCATTCCCTCGAGGTAGTCCACTTTACCACGGATAGCGGCTTCGTTGAGCACCTTGGTCGTCTCCTGGAAGGAAGCGGCGGACATGAAGGACTTGGTGCCGAGTGCGGCGCGGGTGATACCCTGGAGTATCTGCTTAGCCGTAGCACTCTGCGCGTCACGTGCCTGAACGAGTTTCTTATCACGACGGCGCAGCGAGCTATTCTCGTCGTGCAGACGACGGGCCGTGATGATCTGTCCCTCGTGGAGGTTCTCGGAGTCACCGGCATTGGTAACCACCTTACGTCCGTAGATACGGTCGTTCTCCTCGAGGAAGTCCATCTTGTCGACCACATCACCTTCGAGGAAGCGTGTGTCGCCGGCCTCGATGATCTCTACCTTACGCATCATTTGGCGTACGATGATCTCGAAGTGCTTATCGTTGATCTCCACACCTTGCATACGATAGACAGCCTGTGCCTCGTTGACGATATAATCCTGTACGGCGGTGGGACCCTGGATAGCCAGGATATCCTCAGGTGTGATAGCACCATCGGAGAGCGCCACACCGGCGCGTACGTAGTCGCCTTCTTGCACGAGGATCTGCTTGGTCAGCGGGATGAGGTAAGCCTTCTGCTCGCCCAGTTTGCTGGTAATGAAGAGCTCACGGTTACCACGTTTGATCTTACCGAACGAAATCTCACCGTCGATCTCGGCTACCACAGCCGGGTTAGACGGGTTACGAGCCTCGAAGAGCTCGGTGATACGCGGAAGACCGGAGGTGATATCACCACCACCGCTGGTGACACGTGCCATCGAGAAGAGGATATCGCCGATATGTACTTCGTCGCCGTCAGCATGGATCAGGCTGGCCTTAACAGGCAAGTTGTAGGTACGCAGCACATTTCCGTCTTTGTCCAGGATATGTGCCTGCGGCATCTTGGTCTTGTCCTTGGTATCGGTGATAGATACCTCGCGCTTGCCGGTCTGTTCGTCGATCTCGGTCTTGCAGGTAACACCCTCGATAACATCCTCGTAGCGGATACGACCGTCCTGCTCGATGATAAGGGAAGCCTTGTACGGATCCCACTCGCAGACCACTGTACCCTTCGGATATTTCTCACCGGGTTGGATAAACAACTTAGAAGCGTAGGGGATATTGAAGTTACTCAATACGACACCCGTCTTCTCATCGCGGAGCAACATATCGTTCAGACGACTTACGACAATCACGTCACCGGCAGCGGTGGTGATAGTACGCAGGTCTTCTATCTCGATGACACCTTCACGCGTGAGGGTGTAGGTGTTCTGCGTAGCAGCACCACCTGCCAGACCTCCGGAGTGGAAGGTACGGAGGGTCAGCTGTGTACCCGGCTCACCGATAGCCTGTGCAGCGATGACGCCGACAGCCTCTCCGCGTTGTACCATCTTACGCGATGCGAGGTTACGACCGTAGCACTTCGCGCAGACGCCGTGTTTGCTTTCGCAAGTGAGGACGGAACGAATCTCCACTTCCTCGATACCGGCAGCCTCAATAGCTTCGCACTGTGCCTCGCGTATCTCCTCGCCGGCAGCTACGATAAGTTTACCCTCGTTGTCATGGATATCGTGTACAGAGACACGTCCGAGGATACGGAGCGAGAGAGAAGCAATCGTGTGACCGTTAGCGTCCTTGATGGCGCGTGCCGTCAGACCACGGAGCGTACCGCAGTCTTC
>DEHM01000007.1:9482-10753 GCA_002351925.1 Bacteroidales bacterium UBA2800 | reverse complement strand
CCGTGGGTAGAGATGAAGTACTCGAGCACGGACATTCCCTCCTTGAAGTTAGCGAGGACCGGGTTCTCGATATCGGTACGTGTGTCGGTAGAACCGGCTTTCAACGGCTTACCCATGATACCACGGATACCGGCCAACTGCTTGATCTGCTGTTGGTTACCACGTGCACCGGAGTGCATCATCATATATACGGAGTTGAAGCCCTGATCGGCATTCTCCATATGGTTCATCAGGATCTTGGTCATCTCGTCGTCGATATTCTTCCATGTATCGACCACGTTACGATAACGCTCGTCGTCGGATACCTCACCGAAGTTATAACGCTCGGTGATCTCGTCGACAATGGCATTACCCTTCGCGATGAGTTCTTTCTTCTCCTCCGGGATAAGGATATCGTTGAGGTTGAAGCTCAGACCACCACGGAAAGCGCGGTAGTAACCGAGGTCCTTGATGTCGTCGAGGAACTGTGCTGCGCGCGCCACACCGCAGGTCTTGATGACCTGAGAGATGATAGCCTTGACGGCACCCTTCTTCATGAGCACATTCTGGTAGCCCACCTCTTTGGGCACGTATTGGTTGACAATGACGCGACCCGGAGTGGTAGCCACTATGTGGTTAACCGCTTTGCCATCGACGATATCATCCACACGCACGTTGACCTTCGCATGGATATCTACGCGGCCCTCGTTGAGTGCGATGATAGCCTCTTCTTCGGAATAGAAAGTCAGGCCCTCGCCCTTCACGCCCGCACGCTCCTTAGTGATATAATACAGACCAAGGATCATATCCTGCGAAGGCACGGTAATCGGGTTACCGTTAGCCGGGTCGAGGATGTTGTGCGAACCGAGCATGAGCAGCTGTGCCTCGAGGATAGCCTCGTTGCTCAGCGGCAAGTGTACGGCCATCTGGTCACCATCGAAGTCGGCGTTGAAGCCGGCGCAGCTCAGCGGGTGCAGCTGGATGGCCTTACCCTCGATCATACGCGGCTGGAAAGCCAAGATACCGTGGCGGTGCAGTGTCGGGGCACGGTTCAGCAGAACGGGGTGTCCTTCCATCACGTGCTCGAGAATCTCATAGATAACCGGCTCGCGGCGATCGATGATCTTCTTAGCCGACTTAACCGTCTTAACGATACCGCGCTCGATGAGCTTACGAATGATAAACGGCTTATAGAGCTCAGCGGCCATCTCTTTCGGCAGACCGCACTCGTGCATCTTCAGTTCCGGACCTACGACGATAACCGAACGAGCGGAATAGTCCACACGTTTACC
>DEHM01000007.1:8578-9267 GCA_002351925.1 Bacteroidales bacterium UBA2800 | reverse complement strand
ATGACACGACGATAGAGGTCGTTGAGGTCGGACGTAGCGAAACGGCCACCGTCCAGCGGCACGAGCGGGCGCAACTCCGGCGGGGTGACAGGAATAGCCTGCAGCACCATCCACTCCGGACGGTTCCTGCCCTGGCTGGCACGGAATGCCTCTACCACCTGCAGACGCTTCAGGGCCTCTTGCTTACGCTGTGCCGACGACGACTTGTCAGCCGTAGCACGCAGCTCGTAGCTGAGTTCGTCGAGGTTGGTGTTGACCAGCAGGTCGTAGATAGCCTCAGCACCCATCTTGATGATGACCTTCTGCGGATCGGTATCCTCCAGTTGGTCATTGCCTTCGGGCATGATAGCCAGTATCTGCTGATACTGCTCTTCCTCCAGCAACATACGGTTCTCGATAGGAATACGGTTCTTGTCGATATCGTGTTTCTCGCCTATCTCTACACCCTCCAGCGCACCGGCCTGAACGACGAGATATTTCTCGTAGTAGATAACCGACTCCAGCTTCTTGGTGGGGATACCGAGCAGCGACGCCATCTTCGACGGCAGCGAACGGAGATACCAGATATGTGCTACGGGAACGACGAGTTTGATATGACCCATACGCTCGCGACGCACTTTCTTCTCGGTGACCTCTACGCCGCAACGCTCGCAGACGATACCTTTGTAACGGATACGTTTGTATTTACC
>DEHM01000007.1:8116-8538 GCA_002351925.1 Bacteroidales bacterium UBA2800 | reverse complement strand
CACTCATAGTCTTTGGTAGGACCGAAGATGCGCTCACAGAACAAACCGTCACGTTCGGGTTTGTAGGTACGATAGTTAATCGTTTCCGGTTTGAGCACCTCACCGGACGAGTGTTGCATGATCTCGTCGGGCGAAGCCAGACCAATGCTGATCTTGGTGAAACCGGTTTTCTTATTTTCTTGTTTAAAAGCCATAATAGTCCTCCAATCTTATTCCATGTTGATACTAAGTGCGAGACCTTGCAACTCGTGCAGCAGCACGTTGAGCGACTCGGGCAGACCCGGTGTCGGGAAGTTCTCGCCCTTCACGATAGCTTCGTAGGTACGCGAACGACCTGTCACATCGTCGGACTTGATGGTCAGGATCTCCTGGAGCACGTGTGCAGCACCGTGTGCCTCGAGTGCCCAGACCTCCATCTCACC
>DEHM01000007.1:7633-8058 GCA_002351925.1 Bacteroidales bacterium UBA2800 | reverse complement strand
CCGAACTGTGCCTTACCGCCGAGCGGCTGCTGGGTGATGAGGCTGTACGGGCCAATCGAACGTGCGTGCATCTTGTCGTCAACCATGTGACCCAGTTTCATGAAGTAGGTCACACCGACAGTAGCCATCTGGTCGAAGGGTTCGCCCGACTCGCCGTCGTAGAGCTGGGTCTTACCGGCACGCGGCAGACCGGCTTTGTCGGTCCACTCGTCCAGCTGCTCCAACGTACAACCGTCGAAGATAGGCGTAGCAAACTTCACACCCAGTTCGGCACCTGCCCAACCGAGCACGGCCTCGAAGATCTGACCGATGTTCATACGCGAAGGCACACCCATCGGGTTCAGTACGATATCTACCGGCGTACCATCTGCCAGGAACGGCATATCTTCTACGCGCACGATTTTCGAGACGATACCCTTGTTACC
>DEHM01000007.1:5647-7599 GCA_002351925.1 Bacteroidales bacterium UBA2800 | reverse complement strand
TTACCGTGACGACCGGCCATCTTGTCACCCACGCGTATCTTACGCATCTTGGCGATATAGACCTTAGCCATCTGGATGATACCGTTGGGCAACTCGTCACCGATGGTGAAGTTGAACTTCTCGCGCTTGAGCGCAGCGTCCATCTCTTTATATTTTGCGATATAGTTGATGACGCACTGTGCAGCCAGTTGATTCTTGTGCTCATCGGTCGTCCAGCCTTCCAGCAGAACGGTTGTGAAATCGATCTCGTGGAGACGCTCTTTGGTGAAGTGCTGGCCCTTGGCAATCAGTTCGGTGCCCAGGATATCCTTCACACCGGCCGACTGCTTATCTTTCAGCAGCACATAGAGTTTCTCTATCAACAACTCGCGGAGCGCTTCTGCCTTGTCGCGGAACTCGACATCCATCTTTTGGAGGGTCTCTTTGTCCTCCATCTTCTGCTTGCGGTCCTTGTTAGCACGCGCATAGAGCTTCTTGTCGATGATGACACCATCCAGCGAAGGACTCGCTTTCAGCGAAGCGTCTTTCACGTCACCGGCTTTGTCACCGAAGATAGCCTTCAGCAGTTTCTCCTCCGGACTCGGATCGGTCTCGCCCTTCGGCGTGATCTTACCGATAAGGATATCGCCCGGCAGCACGTGTGCACCGATACGGATGATACCGTTCTCGTCCAGGTCCTTCGTGGCCTCCTCGCTTACGTTGGGGATGTCCGAAGTGAACTCCTCCATACCGCGCTTGGTGTCACGCACCTCGAGCAACTGCTCTACCACGTGAACAGAGGTGTACATATCTTCGCGAACGATACGCTCGCTCAGCACGATAGCATCCTCGTAGTTGTAACCTTTCCAGGGGATATAAGCCACTTTCAGGTTCTTGCCGAGTGCCAGTTCGCCACCGGCGGTAGCATAACCCTCGGTCAGTATCTGACCTGCCTCTACGCGGTCACCTTTGCGAACCAGCGGGTGGAGGTCGATAGTGGTATTCTGGTTGGTCTTCTCAAACTTAGGCATCTTATATTCCTTCACGGCCGAGTCGAAGGAGATGAACTCCTCTTCTTCCGTGCGGTCGTACTGGATACGGATGATGTCGGCATCTACATAGGTCACCAGACCGTTGCCTTCCGCCTTGATCTGTGTGCGGCTGTCGGTCACGAGCTGCTGCTCGATACCGGTACCCACGATCGGCGCTTCCGACGTTACCAGAGGAACGGCCTGACGCATCATGTTCGATCCCATCAACGCACGGTGAGCATCATCATGCTCCAGGAACGGAATCAGGGCGGCAGCTACCGATGCAATCTGACAAGGCGCTACGTCCATTAGGTTCACCTCACTCGGTGCTACCACTGGGAACTCAGCACCCAGACGGGTCTTAACTTTCGTGCGGATGAAGTTACCTTCCGGTGTCAGCGGGGCATTACCCTGTGCTACCACCTGGTTCTCCTCATCTTCGGCGGTCAGATAGACCACGTCCTCGTTTTTCAGATCCACTACGCTGTCCTTCACGGGACGATACGGGGTCTCGATAAAGCCGAGGTTGTTAATCTTGGCGTAGATACACATACTCGAAATCAGACCGATGTTCGGGCCTTCCGGCGTCTCGATAGGACAGAGACGGCCGTAGTGGGTATAGTGTACGTCTCGCACCTCGAAGCCGGCACGGTCACGACTCAGACCGCCGGGACCCAGGGCCGACATACGACGCTTGTGCGTAATCTCGGCCAGCGGGTTCTGCTGGTCCATAAACTGGCTCAGCGCGTTGGTGCCGAAATAGCTGTTGATGATGCTCGAAATCGACTTGGCGTTGATCAGGTCGGTCGGCGTGAAGACCTCGGTGTCTCGTACGTTCATACGCTCACGAACGGTGCGGGCCATACGAGCCAGACCGATACCGAACTGGTTGTAGAGCTGCTCACCTACCGTGCGGACACGACGGTTGCTCAGGTGGTCGAT
>DEHM01000007.1:4967-5555 GCA_002351925.1 Bacteroidales bacterium UBA2800 | reverse complement strand
CTCGATGATGTCCTCCTTGGTCAGCACACGTACATCGTCCGGAATCGACATGTTCAGTTTGCGGTTGATACGGTAGCGTCCTACCTCACCCAGGTCGTAACGCTTCTGCGAGAAGAACAGGTTCATGATCATCTCGCGTGCCGTAGCGTCATCGGCCGGCTCGGCATTACGCAACTGACGGTAGATATACAGCACCGCCTCTTTCTCGGTCTTAGCCGGGTCTTTCTGCAGGGTGTTGAAGATGATCGAGAAGTCGTTCTCACGCTCCTGATCCTTGTGCAGCAGCACGCTCTTCGAACCCGACTCCAGGATGATGTCAATCACCTCCGGCGTCAACTCCTCTTCACGCTCTACCACAATCTGGTTACGCTCGATAGACGACACCTCACCGGTATCTTCGTCCACGAAGTCCTCGATGGTCGGCTTCATCACATAGCCTGCCAGCCGGCGACCCATGCAAGCCTCCAGGGCCTCACGGTTCACCTTCACCTCTTCCGCCAGGTCGAAGCAGTTCAGGATGTCCTTGTCGCTCTCAAAACCGATAGCACGGAGCAAGGTCGTCACCGGCAACTTCTTCTTACGGTCGAT
>DEHM01000007.1:2663-4884 GCA_002351925.1 Bacteroidales bacterium UBA2800 | reverse complement strand
CGGTCGATGTAGGCATACATCACCTTGTTGATATCCGTAGCAAACTCAATCCATGAGCCACGGAACGGGATAATACGCGCCGAATAGAGCTTCGTACCGTTGCTGTGCATCGAGGTGCCGAAGAACACACCCGGCGAACGGTGCAACTGACTAACGATGACACGCTCGGCACCATTGATGACAAACGTACCCTTCGGCGTCATAAACGGAATCGTTCCCAGATAGACGTCCGATACCACGGTATCGAAGTCCTCATGATCCGGATCCTCGCAACTCAGACGCAGTTTGGCTTTCAGGGGCACACTGTAGGTCAGACCGCGCTTGATGCACTCCTCAATGGAGTAACGAGGACGGTCGATCGAATAGTCCAAGAATGCCAACGTGAAGCTGTTACGGGTATCCTGAATCGGGAAGTTCTCCTGGAATACCTTAAAGAGTCCCTCTTTACGACGCTGCTCCGGAGTACTATCCATCTGCAGAAACTCGGCGAAGGACTTCAGCTGAATGTCCAGAAAGTCAGGAAACGGCATATGCTTCTGCATACGACTGAAATTGACTCTCTGCTGTTTTTTTGTTGTAGCCATTATTTTGGATGGTTAATAATTGTTTAACAGAACTAAACTGTTGGTAATGAATAATTTAAATCTAAATCGATGGGTCTTTATTTTATACTATTTTAATATAACCCCTAAAATAATTACCAAATTTTTCAGTTTATTAACTATTCTGTCTTTATGAGCAGAAAAGGTTTAGACCCACATTTGCCATGTGGATCTAAACCTATTCCACTCCATCAGAGTGGTTGGTTAGTGGGGTATTACTTGAGTTCTACCTCAGCACCTACCTCTTCCAGAGCCTTCTTCAGGGCCTCTGCGGTAGCCTTGTCAACACCCTCTTTTACGTTTGCCGGAGCAGCGTCAACGATGTCCTTAGCCTCTTTCAGGCCCAGACCGGTTTGCTCCTTAACGGCCTTAACGACCTGGAGTTTGTTAGCACCAGCGCTCTTCAGCACTACGTCGAACGAGGTCTTCTCCTCGGCTGCCTCAGCAGCTGCACCACCTGCAGCAGGAGCAGCAACTGCAACAGCTGCAGCAGCCGGCTCAATACCATACTCCTCTTTCAGGATGGTTGCGAGTTCATTTACTTCCTTAACGGTAAGGTTAACAAGGGTTTCAGCAATAACTTTAAGATCTGCCATTGTCTTATAAATTTTAAGTGTTATTTTTTTCTGTTAATTGTTGTTTCTCACGATTATGCTCGCTCGCCAAGAGTCTTGAGCACGCCGTGAATAGTGTTTTGTCCGCTCTGAAGTGCAGACACGACATTCTTCGCAGGCGACTGCAGCAATGCAACCAGCTCGGCGATGAGTTCGTTCTTCGACTTGATAGCGCACAGAAACTCGAGATTCTGCTTGCCTACGTAGACTGTCTCTTCTACGTATGCAGCCTTGAGTTGGGGCTTAGCCTCACCGGTCTTGTCGCCCTTCGTGAACTCCTTAATGAGTTTCGCGGGTGCGTTACCGGTATTGCTCAGCATCAGTGCGGTGTTGCCCTTCAGTGCTGCGAACAACTCTGCGTCTACGCCTTTCTTCTCAAGCGCTTTCTGCAGAAGAGTGTTCTTTGCCACGAGGAGCTTGATGTCCTGCTTGAAGCATGCACGACGCAGGTCGCTGGTCTTTTGTGCATCCAGGCCCTCGATGTTCACGAGGTAGAAATGCGAGAACTCAGTCAGCTGTGCGCCAAGGGCTTCAATGACGAGGTTTTTATCTTCCTTTTTCATACTTGTCTGTTGTTTTTAGAGATTAAAGCGATTTGGTATCGATCTTAATACCCTGACTCATCGTACTGGAAAGATAAACGCTCTTGATGTACTCACCCTTCGATACAGCAGGTTTCAGGTGCTTGATCGTGTCGATGAATGCCAATGCATTCTCGGCGATCTTCTCAGCCGTGAAGCTTACTTTACCAATCGAGGTGTGTACAATACCGAACTTGTCCACCTTGAAGTCGATCTTACCGCCCTTCACCTCTTTAACAGCTTTCGCTACGTCCATGGTAACCGTACCGCTCTTCGGGTTCGGCATCAGGCCACGAGGACCCAGTACACGACCCAGGGCACCGATCTTACCCATGATCTGAGGTTGGGTGATGATGACGTCGATGTCAGTCCATCCACCTTTGATCTTTTCAATATACTCATCCAGACCTACATAGTCAGCACC
>DEHM01000007.1:619-2599 GCA_002351925.1 Bacteroidales bacterium UBA2800 | reverse complement strand
CAGAGTGCGAGAACGCGAACAACTTTACCCGTTCCGTTGGGCAGCGCTACCACGCCACGAACCATCTGGTTCGCCTTACGCGGGTCTACGCCCAGACGTACGTCGATATCTACACTTGCGTCAAACTTGGTGGTAGTGATCTCTTTTACGAGAGCGGCTGCCTCCTGAATGGTGTAGAGCTTACCTGCTTCAATCTTCTCAGCAGCAAGCTTCTGTTTTTTTGTCAGTTTTGCCATAATTGTTGATTGATTGAAATAGGTTATTTGACTACGATACCCATACTACGTGCAGTACCTTTGACCATCTTCAGGGCCGACTCAACGGTGAAGCAGTTCAGGTCCACCATCTTGTCTTGAGCGATCTGCTTTGCCTGCTCTTCGGTGATCGTTGCCACCTTCGTACGGTTAGGCTGATCAGAACCGCTCTTCACCTTTGCAGCCTCCAGCAGCTGGATAGCTACCGGCGGAGTCTTAACGATGAAGTCAAACGACTTGTCTACATAAACGGTAATGATAACCGGCAGTACTTTGCCTGCCTTGTCTTGCGTTCTGGCATTGAACTGTTTGCAGAACTCCATGATGTTCACACCCTTCGAACCCAGTGCCGGGCCTACCGGAGGTGCAGGGTTGGCTGCGCCACCCTTGATTTGGAGTTTGATAAAACCAGCAATTTCTTTAGCCATAGTTTTACTTTGTTAATAGTTTTTGACCTTCAAGCGGGCTGGTTTTTGAGTGGTCCGGTAACCCGTAACCCGTAACCTGTAACCCTTGGTCTGTTAATAATTTTTAAACTACCGAGTAGTAACTAACGACCTGTAACGGGGTCTCCTACTCTTTCTCTACCTGATTGTAGCCCAACTCCAGCGGAGTCTGGCGATCAAAGATAGTTACAACCACTTTGAGTTTGTGCTTGTCGTCCAGCACCTCTTGGATAGTACCCTTGAAGCCGTTGAACGGACCGTCCACCACTTTGATGCTCTCGCCTGCCAGGAAGGTGATCTCGCTGGCCGCACGGCTCTCCGACTCGCTCGCCAGACCAACCAGTTTGTTGACCTCTTCTTGCGATACCGGCTCCGGCTTTGCCGTCGTCTTACCTCCACTCAGGAAGCCCATCACGTGAGGGATGTTGCGCAACAGAGGGAAGCTCTCGTCACACAGGTAGCACTCCACCAACACATAGCCGGGCAGGAGATTACGCTCCTTCTCCACACGCTTGCCGTTCTTCAGAGTCACTACTTTCTCACGGGGAATCAGCACTTGCGACACATACTCGCGGAAAATCGTACTGGTGGTCAGCGCACTGTTGATGTACTCTTCCACCTTGTTCTCCTTACCGCTTATCGCGCGCAACACGTACCATTGTTTCTTGTACTCTGCCATAATCTTCAAATTCTCAAATTTTCAAATTTTCAAATCCTTAGAGCAGGCCGTACACAAACGTCATGATATTCTCAAAGCACCAGTCCATCAGCCAAACGATAAGCGCCAGTATTATGGAAGCTATCAATACTATCACAGCGCTCTGGCGAAGCTCCTTTACGGAGGGCCAGCTTGTCTTGTGAACCAGTTCGTTGTACGATTCTTTTACGTTTTCTACAAAAGCCATATGAGTAGATTTTTTATATTATCTCTTTAAGCGCAACCAAATCCGGCTCCGGCATAAGCCAAAGTCGAATCGGAAGCTATTTTAGTAACATATAACTCCGTTCCCGTTTAGGGGACGAAGCTAACCTGTAACATTGGTTGGCTTCGAGGAGTTTTGCACGGAAGGCAGGAATCGAACCCACATTGACGGTTTTGGAGACCGCTTTCCTACCATTGGAAGACTTCCGTAAGTGTATGGGCCAATATTGACCCATACGGTTTTCGACCGTTATTAGTCGATGAGTTTGGTAATCTGACCCGAACCTACGGTACGGCCACCCTCACGGATTGCGAAACGCAGACCCTCAGAGCAAGCTACCGGATAGATCAGCTTAAC
>DEHM01000007.1:0-383 GCA_002351925.1 Bacteroidales bacterium UBA2800 | reverse complement strand
CCCACGTTATCACCAGCTTCACCTTCGTCCAGCAGTTTGCGGAACATCTCAACGCCGGTTACAACGCTCTTCTTGCCCTCTGCGCCCAGACCGATCAGCTGTACCTCGTCACCAACTTTGATGACACCGGTCTCGATACGACCGGTTGCTACGGTACCACGACCTGTGATAGAGAATACGTCCTCTACCGGCATCAGGAACGGTTTATCTTTGTCACGAGTAGGCAGCGGAATCCAGTTGTCGCAAGCGTCCATAAGCTCCATTACCTTGTCCTCCCACTCAGGAACACCATTCAGTGCACCCAGTGCAGAACCGCGGATAACCGGGGTGTTGTCGCCATCAAACTCGTAGAACGAGAGAAGCTCACGCATCTCCATCTCAAC
>DEHM01000020.1:127388-135569 GCA_002351925.1 Bacteroidales bacterium UBA2800 | reverse complement strand
ACATCCGACTTCATGATACGATAAGCTATCGTGTAGGTCATCGTGTTACCGTTCTCGGCGGTCACCGTCGTCTCGTGTACCCACGTGCGGTTGACAATATCACGCTCTACGGTCACCGAGTCAATGTACGGCCATTGGTTGGAAACGCGTGCCTCCAGCTCGCCGTAACTGATTGTCGGGAAGTCCGGCGTACCAACCGGCAACTCACGCGTGTAGTATTTCTTGGTCGGTGCGAAGCCAGGCAACGAGTCGCTACCGTTCTCGTAGATCATATCCAGCGTGCAGACGCTGTCTTTCTTCACGTTGCAAGCGATATAGTAAACCGACTTGTAGATACGATCCTCGGCATAGACGGTCAGCGTCATCGGGTTGCTCTCGAAGTCAGGTACTACCAGGGCCGAGTCGTGCGCCGTCTCATAGTCGATACGCGGCAGCGACTCACCGGTCTTCAAGTTGTAGGTGTAGTAGAAGTTCTTCGGCGAGAAGTCTGCAAACGGCACGTTGTTGGCCTCCAGACGACTCAGATAGCAGTTCTTCGATTTCTCATACTCGAAATAGAGTTTGTAGGTATTCTTCGAACCATCTACGGCTACCACGTGGAGGAGGACAGAGTCTTTGAAGGTCTCCATACTTACCGTCTGACCGTCCATCTTCAGCTGAGCGCTTACCGACGGGATCGTGTCGGATGACGGCACAGCGATATGATAGTTATTGTCACCCGGATCGAACCTGTTGCGACCCTCGTTGAGGTCAGGACGATAGAACGCCATCTCGTCATCATCGAGCAAGATATTAGCCAGCGTGTTGTCGCTCGACTGATTCTCAATATAGATCTCAACGAGGTAGTCGGAGTGGGAACCGTCTTCAGCCGTCACGCGGATAGTGTCTACATATTGGTGTCCCTTCTCTACAGTATCCTCGCTGATGGTAATGGTCTGGAAGCGGTCGTCCGACAGATAGTCTATCTCGCGTGCTTCCGTCTTGAGCGATACCGAGTAGAAGTGACGTCCGGGCTCGAAGTGATCGAGTGCCTCGCCGTTCACCGTCAGACCGGTCAGGTCGGAGCAGTGACTCGGTTCGGCCTGGATAGTCAGTCGGTAAGACATCGGTTCCAGACCGTTCTCACTCGTCACGTTGATCTCCGTACTCTCGCCATCATCGGTATTAGGCACGTAGAGCTTACCGGGCTTAAGAGCCACGTGTTGACCCTGCTGACCGGCCACGTAGGTGACGTTCGGCATCTTCGGCTGCTCTGCTTTTGCACCGGCCGGAGCAGGCAGCACCACGGTATAGGTCGTGCTGTCCGGACGGAAGCCGGCGATCAACTCACCGTCAAGCATGATACCGTTGAGCGTAGCGATAGACGACTTCGGATGAGCCACGGTGACGCGGTAGGTCTTGGTAGTCAAGCCATTCGGTGCAGTCACGGTGGTGACATACGTCACACCACCCTCCACGGTCTCGAAGGTCGTTACAAGAGTCTGACCTGCCTCAGCGGCAACAGGTGTTACCACGCTTACGGTATCCGATCCGAAGTCATAACTCAACTCGTTCGAGTCGAACTCGCTGCAGTCAGCGCCGTCCAGCGTGATCATCGCCAGGTTAGCGTTGTCCGAAGAATTGCCCGGATAGATCCAGTTGTAGGTGATGCCCGTACCCGGAACAGACCAGGTCATACCGGTCTCGCGTTGAACGAAGATGACGGAGTCGGTAGCCTGCTGACGCGTGAAGCCCACGTACTCGGTAGGTTCAGCCGCGTTCTTCTCATAGGTAGCGCCACCGAAGTCGGAGAGGATGTTATTGCCCAGCGTGAAGTAGCTGATCACACCGTTCGGCGTTACCGTCGGCTCATGACGAGTGATGGTATACGTACCTACGCTACCGTCCTCTGCCGTCACGGTGATCACACCTTCGTGCAACGTCACGCGTTGCAGATCAGACAGCTTGTCGATAGAGATGATCGGCCACTGAGCAGCGGTGATGTTGTATTCGCGCGTCTCTGCCTCGAAGGAGATACCCGCACAGCTGATGTTCTGCAGCGTCGTCTTGTTGCTGCGTTTGGTCACGAACTTGACGGTATAGGTCTTCGGCGCACCCTTCTCCGGCGTCACGGTGATGGTCATCGTGGAGTCGGCAGCATTGAAGCTCGTCGTCACTTTCTGCAGCGACGAACCCGGTACCGGCATTAAGCTCGGCAGGTGACGGCGCGTAGCCGGCAACTCAATGGTATAACTTGTGTTCTCAGCCGCGAAACCGGTGATCTGCAGGCTGTCCATATAGAGGTTCGCCAGCACGTTCAGGCTATCCAGCGGACGGCGAACGGTCAGCGTGTAGTCGGTATAGTCCACGCCGTTCTCTGCCCAGTTGCGGATAGAAGCCGTGCGGATCTCGTAGTTGGCATCAAAGGTGGTGTCATTCCAAGTGACAGTCTGTGCTTGATCAGTTACCTGACCGGTGAATGCAAGGATCGGACGCTCGATATACTCGGAGTTAGGCAGCGTGTAAGCGAAGGCGTTACCCGTCTTCGTAGCCGCAGCGCCTTCCACCGTCATGCCGGTCAGCGTGTGGTTGAACGCCAATCTCATCCAATCTACATACATCTTGGCTTCACCACCGACTGTACCGTTCTTTCCGGACTCGGAGTCAAAGGAGTTAAAGGTAATATTCAATTGTGTCGGCTCATCCGCAATGTTATTAGCATCAGTCAGATCCATTGTACGCGTTACGTAACCGGAGGTCTTCGCCTCTTCATGCACCAAAGTGGTGTCTCCACCGCTACCATTGAGTTTATAGAGGACACGAGCGTTATTATTCACCTTATCCACCTTGATGCGATAGGACATTTCATCCGGCGTATTACGGAAGGTTATACCACCAGAGACAGAGAAGAAACTACTACCCCATCGCTGGTATTTATAATCAATATCTCCAAGTGTTATATAACCCGGTACGTATCCTGCAAGAGGAGCATCGTTATATTGTGTATGCAAATACGCCACACTATTAGAACCGTCCTGCTGTACCTCTTCACCCGGAGTAAAGGTAAACGCAGCGAGGTACGTATAAGAAGGAGCAAAGTCGGCCAATACATTCCAACCTGTCGGTTTGCGAGCCGAAGTGGTCGCGCGCGCATTCTCCCAGTTTTGGAAGTCCATATTCGGCACGACGTCGTTCTGGTAGTAATACCAAACATCGTAGGTATTGGTGCGTCCGCCGTAGGTCACTTCCGCTTTCCAGTGCTTGGATGTCTGATCCAGGATATTGATATCGGCGCCCTTGTTGAGGGTATAGCGGAGAATCGGCTTGTCCGTCACTTTCACGATATAGGAGAATTGCTCCGGGTTAAAGCCAGGAATAGTTGTCTCTGCTCCGTCGCCGATCTTGATACGGATATCCGTCAGCGTAGCAGGATCAGCGGTAGGAACGGTCGGGATGATACGATATACCTCATTCTCCACCGTGTCGTTGTTGGCGATGACGGTGATGAAGGTTGTATCGTTCACACCACCGGGTTGAACGAACACCGTCTGCTCGGGGTATGCTTTCTCATATTCAATCGTCAGCGAACGGCTGCCATACGGCATCTCTACCTCGAAGTCGCGTTTCGCTTTATCCTTCAGGCTCAACTCTTGATCCAATTCCACAATACGAATCATCGACAGCAAGTTCTTCGTCTTCAGCACCTCGCGCTTAAACAATATATTGTACGTGCGCGTAGTGCCGTCCTCGGCCGTCACAATCACCTGACTCGTCTCGCCTATCGGGTTCATCACCAGATCAACACGCTGTGCAGCATCGCCCTTCTCTACCAAGATCTTCGGGCACTCCGTCGCCTCAAACGGCAGAATCACCGTGTAGTTCAGCGTGTCGCGTTTGAACTTAATCTCTGCATCTTCTGCATCCAGCGCTATGTCCTCCAGCGCGTTGTTGCCGGACTTACGAGTCGGGAAGGCTACGTAGTAGTCGTTCTCTGCACCGCTCTCGGCCACCACGTGGATACGTGTCACGCCGTCAGGACGCGAGAAATACGTGGTGATAGTCTGGTTGGGCAGTGCCGCAATCGGGAAGACGTTCGGCACCACAGCCGTACCACGGTCGAGGGTATCCACGTAGTGGGTACTGTCGGCACGGAAGCCCGGGATGCTCTCGCCATCGATGAGGATGTCGGCCAGTTCCGTCTTGTTGCTTGTCACGCGCGTGTACGTAATAGTATAGGTATTGTTGTCGCCGCTCTCGGCATAAACAATCACTTTCTGCAGCATCTCGCTCTCGTTGCTCATCACCACCGTCTGGCCTTCGCGGGTGACTACCGTGAGTTGCGGCAGCTCGGCACCGTTGTCCAAAGTAGCGGTATAGTTGAGCGTAGCGGGATCGAAAGTCTGGTCGAGAGTGACACCTTCTGCCGCCAGGTTGATAAGGGTAGCGTCGCTATACTTGTTGATGGTATAAGCCACGGTGTAAGTGGTGGTGTCTCCATTCTCAGCTTCTACAGTGATACCCCACTTACCCGGCTTCAGCGGACCGAAGAACACCACTTGGGCTTCCTCTTTGGCCTTATAGCTGAGGGCCGGATAGTTGCTGCCTGCCGGCAACGTATATTCATAGGTGTGCAGCGTGCTCTCAAAGCCCGCTATCAGCGAACCGTCGGCATAGATAGCCTCCAGCGCGTTGTCGCCCGACACTTGTTGGGTGAACGCTACGCTGTAAGCGGCCTTGTTACCCTCGGCGTCCGACACGTGGATCCACGCCGTCTCGCCTTTCCAGAGAGCTTCTACCTCCGTGTCGTCGGTCTTCACGCCCACTACGTGCGGCAGTTCGTGTACGTACGTCGTGTCATAGCTCAGCTTCGTCGGCTGGAAATTCGTCAGGCTTACGCCGTCAATCTTGATACCCTTGAGACGCACGGTGGCTACCGCCGTCTTCGTGAACTCGATCGTATATTGGCTCGACGCGTCGCCGTCCTTGCTCGTCACCTTGATGACTGCTGTTCCGGCAGCGTACGGCGCCGTGATCGTCACTTTCTGGTCGCCCGACTTATATGCCAGAATCTGCGGACAGGTAGCGCCGTTCAGCGCGTACTCATACTCCGACTGGTCTTTGCGGAAGCCCGGCAGCATAATCGTGTCGTTACCCTCCACCAGTTTGATGCTGTCCAGCTGCGTGCTCGCGGCCGACGGCACGATGAACTTAATCTTATAGATACGTTTCGCACCGCTCTGCGCAAATACCGTCAGACGTACCGTGCGGCCTTCCCATACCGGTTCTGCCACCGTCTGCGAAGCCTCACCCAGGTCCCAAGTGATGGTCGGCATCACTACGGCACCCGTGTCCAGCGTGTGCGTATAGCTGATCTTCTCCGGCTCAAAGCCCGGCAGCGGCGTGCCGTCCAGATAGATCATCTGGAGCGCCGTGTTGTCCGAGGTCTTATAGACAAAGTGGATCGTGTACGTACGTGCCGAACCGTTCTTCGGACGAATCGTCAGCTTGTAGTTGCCGTTCGCCGTCGCCGGATACATCACTGCCGTATCCTGATACAACTCGCTCTTCAGCACGTAGCTCACGCGCGGCACATAGTTGCTGTCCAGTTTTACCCAGTACTCGTTACGCAGCGAGTCGAAGGCTATCGGTTGATAGTTAGCGTCCTGCAGGCTGTAGCCCTCTACACGCAGATCCTCGATGGTGTTGGTCGTATATTTCAGCACCGAGAACGTGATGTAGTAGTTAGTCGTCGCGCCGTTGCCGGCCGTTACGGTGATACGGGCTTTTCCGTTCACACCCGCCGGATAAGCTACTGTTATCGTCTGGAACTCATCGTGCGCTATCGGACGTATCTCCGGCAGCGTCGTCGTTCCGATAGGCAGCTGATAGGTATAGTTCGTGCTGTCCGCACGGAAGCCCGGCAGCGCTACGCCGCCCACTTCTATTCCCTCCAGCGTTGAGATCTCCGACTTAGCCGTCTGGAACACCAGTTTGTATATCGTCTGGTCCGTACCGTTACCGGCCGTCACCGTCACACGCGTCGTTCCGTCGATGCCTGCCGTGTCAATAGCTACCGTCTGGTACTCGTCGCCACGGGTGTAGAGTATCTGCGGCATCTTCTTCGTACCCATCTTCAGGTTCACGAAGTAGGTCAAGGCCTCCGGTTGGAAATCCAGCACAGTTGGCTGACCCTGCTTAGCCGGCGTCACGCTGGCTATCTGATCGCCCTGTACCTCCAGGTTCGCCAGACGCGAATAGGACGAGGCTTCCAGTTTGAAGTTCAGCTTATAGGTCTTTGTCGTCGCATTACCCGGCGCTTTTACACTCACCAGATACGTTCCGCCGTCTATCACCGACGGCACCGTATAGGTGATGGTCTGCTCGCCGGTCGGATAAGCCGATACGGCCTGTACCGTAGGCATCGTCGTCGTAGAGACAGGCAACGACACTTTGTAGATCGTCTGCGAAGGCGAGAAGCCCGGCACCGACTTGAAGCCGGTATTATCATATTTTATCTTGATATCCTTCAGCGTGTTGTCCTTCAGCAGTCCGAGGCTGAAGTTCACGGTGTAGGTCTCTTTCTTGCTCGGGTTAGCAGCCGTTACTACCAGCGTAGCCGTACCGGTCGGCGACGTCGGCTGAGTAGCCGTTACTGTCTGCTCGTCTTCGGCCTTCACCCATACCACTCTCGGCGTGGCGGTCGTACCGTAAGGCAACTCTACGTTGTAGGTAGTCGAGGCCAGGCTGAAGTTGCTCAGCATCGTCGTGTCGCCGTTCAGCACGTAGCCCAGACCTGCCAACTTGGCGTTGGTGCTGGCCGCACGCTGGAACTGTATCTGATAGGTCGTCGTGCTCGAACCGTCTTCGGCATGTACCGTGATGGTCGTCGGCGCGCCGTCCAGCACACCGTGATTGATCGTGACTTCAGTACCCTCCTGCAGCTTACGTCCCGGGAAGATAGCCGTCTTCGTGAACTTGCTCGCACGCGTATAGGTAGCCGACTTGGTCGTCAGCGTTCCCGCACCGCGGATAGCCTCTATGTTACGAACCACATCCGTCGCGTCCTGACCCAGCGAATAGACCTGCACATCCGTGCTGTTCGGGTCGAAACCGTTCCACTTCTTTCCGCCTATCCAGAGCTCCTGAATCTTCGAGCTGTAGATCAGCTCCACATCGTCCACATACAGCGCATTGTCGGCATAGATACCGTTGTTGGCGCGGAAGTTAGGATAGTTCGACGCCGAGAAGATCATGTTACATTTCTCCGGCACTACGTCGTTCAGGTAGTAGATGGGCACCGTGATACGCGTCCACTGGTTGTACTGCTTGCGGTCGAACAACCAGCCTTCTGCCACTTGGTTTGCTTTCTGCTTCGTACCACACTCATTGCCGTCCAGCGCCTGACGTACGTCCGACTCCTCGTCTGTCACGTCGCCCGATGTCTGCGTACACGTACCGCCCTTGTTCAAGTACTTGTTTCCCTTTGCCGTACCCGACCACGCGTAGAACAGAATCTGAAAATCCTCGTCTGCCGTGTGGCTACCCGTACGCTTGATCCATACCGCTACCGAGTCCGGACGGTGGGTAAAACTGATACCGCCGTACGTACCGGCCGTAGCCGAACTGGTGTTCAGACCTTCCAAGTACTGCCAAGCCGTTCCCAGCGAGAAATAACCCGGAGCTTCCTCCGTGATACCGGCTGCACCTACCGTCCGACCCTTCGTCATCGCACAGTAACCCGTGCGACCCGTCTCGCGGTACATGAAGTTAAAACGGAACGTCATACTCAGCGCACTCTGCTCCACGTTCGAACCGTGCCAGTACTTCGGCTGGATTTCTCCGTTAAAAGTAGCGCCCGACCAGTCTTCAAAATGAGAGTCAGGCAGCTGATAATTGGTGTCTGCGTACGCTGTCACAGCCAGCAGAACAACCATCAAACTTAGTAAAAACTTTTTCATTACGTATAATTTTGTTTAAAAAATTCCGATCGTTAATATTTTTATTAAAAATCTTACGTTTTTAGGGTTCAAAAAGGCCCATTTTTTATCGAGTGCAAAATTACTGCTTTTCCGTCAACCCCACAATAGCAGATGTTACGAAAAAATGTCCTTTTTTTAATACTAAAAAAAAGTGTCAACTCTACTTTGCAACATTTTTATTTCCTATTTTTAAGATTAATCATCAAGAAAAAAAGGATCGGAA
>DEHM01000020.1:101475-127355 GCA_002351925.1 Bacteroidales bacterium UBA2800 | reverse complement strand
AACGGACCTTCAACGGACCTTTTACGAGACCTCGACGGAAGTAGAACGGGAGCACTCAACACCGGTCTACAAAAAAAATGTGAGGAAAAATTTGCACATGTCAAAAAAAAGCAGTACTTTTGTGCCCGATTTTGATTAGAATGCAGAAAAAGGGACTTTTTATATTGCTCTTGGTGGCGGTGATGATGGGCAGCTGCGGGGACTACCAGCGCTTGCTGAAGTCGCATGACCCCGAGGAGAAATACCAGGCGGCCTTGCTCTACTTCAACGACCACCAGTATATAAAGGCGCAGACGCTGCTGGACGACGTGTCGGGTTACTACCGCGGCACGGAGCGTGCAGAGGACATACTGGCCTACCTGGGACGTTGCTACGCGGGGCAGAAAAACTATGCCTCTGCAGCCGACTACTACCAGGCTTACACGCGTAACTACCCAAAGGGTAAGTACGCCACGGAGGCCTATTTCCAGGTGGGGCACTGCCTGTATCTCGACTCGCCGGACGCACGGCTCGACCAGGAGATCACCCAGCAGGCGATAGACGCCTTCACCCTCTTCGTAGAACTCTATCCGGAGAGTCCCTATGCCGAACAAGCTTACCGCGAGATGCAGGAGCTGTACGACAAGCTGGCGCAGAAAGAGCTGCTGTCGGCCAAACTATACTACAACCTGGGGTCCTACCTGGGCAATAACTACCTGAGCTGCGAGATAGTAGCGCGCAACGCGCTGAAAAACTTCCCCAGCAATAAGTATCAGGAGGAGTTCAGCTGGCTCATCTACCAGTCGAAATACCAACAGGCTATCCACTCGATAGAGGAAGCCAAACTGGAGCGCGCACGCGCTGCCGTAGACGAATACTACAACTTCATCACCGAATATCCGAACTCGAAGCACCGCAAAGAGGCGGACAAGATGTCGGCACAGATAGGAAAAATGCTACACGAATAATAATTAAAAACCTCCTTGCTGGTTAGGAGAGGCCTTCCCTCGGGACGTAAACTAACGTAGTGTTTGCGGACCGAAGAGCGAGGGCAGCCGAGGACTTAATGACCTTTAGGTCAGTCCGCGTCCGAGGATAGCCAGCGCGACATGGATTACAAGAATTCTAAAGCCCCCAAGAACACGGTGACACGTGACGTCAACCAGCTGATAGAGCCGGTAGGCAACGTGTATGAGACCGTAGCAATCATCGCCAAACGTGCTAACCAGATCAGCACCGGCATCAAGAAAGAGCTGGACGCCAAACTGCAGGATTTCTCGATTCCGCAGGACAACCTGGACGAGACGTTTGAGAACAAAGAGCAGATCGAGATCAGCCGTCAGTACGAGCGTCTGCCTAAGCCGACGCTGATGGCTACTCAGGAGTTCATCGACGGCGACCTGGTATATCGCCTTGGCAACCGCGATGACGCTCTCAAATAAGAAGATATTAGTTGGTATCAGCGGCGGGATAGCCGCGTATAAGATTCCGGAACTGATTCGTAACCTCCGGAAAGCCGGTGCCGAAGTACGCGTGACGACCACTCGTCACGCGTTGGAGTTTGTTACCGAGCTGACGCTCCAGACCGTCTCGGGCGCACGCGTCTACAGCGACGTCTTCGCCGCCATCAACGAGCACGCCACCGAACATATCTCCCTACCCGACTGGTGCGACGCGATGATCGTCGCACCCGCCACGGCCAATGTGCTGGGTAAGATGGCTGCCGGCATCGCCGACGATGCACTGACGACCACCTTCGCCTCGTGCGCTGCGCGCAAACCTATTGTTGTCGCGCCTGCGATGAACGACAAGATGTGGGAGAACCCCGCTACGCAGAAAGCCGTAGCAGAGCTACGCCGCTGGCCGAACATCCGCGTACTGGAGCCCGCCGAAGGCGAACTGGCCTGCGGCGTGGTAGGCAAAGGGCGGATGCCGGAGGCAGATATCCTGCAGGAGGCCGTAGCCGCAGCGCTAACCACGAAGACCATGAGCGGCCGACGGGTGCTCATCACCGCCGGCGGCACTACCGAGCCTATCGACCCCGTACGCTGTATCAGCAACCACTCGACCGGCAAGATGGGCTTCGCCCTGGCGCACGAGTGTGCACGACGCGGCGCGGAAGTGACGCTGATAGCCGGTGCTGTCACCGCGCAGCTGCACAACCCGGAGATACACCGCATCGACGTAGGCACCGCCCGCGAGATGCACCGCGCCTGCATGGACGCCTGGCCCACGCACGACACAGCCATCCTTTGCGCCGCCGTAGCCGACTTCGCACCCGAAGCCGCCGAACAGAAAATAAAAAAACAGCCCGGTCAGACCGAACTGTTGCTCCCGCTCCATATCACTCCCGATATCGCCCGCTCGATGGGTGAGACCAAACGAGCTGACCAGCGTCTCATCGGCTTTGCCCTGGAGACCAATCACGAGGAGGCTAACGCACTGCGTAAGATGGAGAACAAACATCTGGACGCCATCGTGCTGAACTCCCTCCGCGAGGCCGGTGCCGGCTTCGGACACGACACCAACTGCGTCACTGTCCTCACCGCCGACGGCCGCTCCGCCTCACTGCCCTTGGCCAGCAAAGCGGAAATAGCTTCCGGTATTCTGGATACGCTTATTTGAACAGGCCGAAGAGGCCTTTCTTTTTGGGCTCTTCTGCCGCCTCCGAAGCGGCTTCTTGAGCAGCCTCTTCCGTCTTCTCTTCGGGCTTCCACTCCGGACGCTCCTCTATCTCGCCGAACTGCTGTTTGACGTAGTCAATCACATCCTGCAGCCCTTCGCTGAAGCGCGCAAAATCTTCCTTATAGAGGAACAGTTTGTGCTTCTCGAACTGCGGCGTCTCTTCCTCACCGGCCTGGCGCTTCTTGCTCTCCGTAATACACAGATACAGATCCTCGTTGCGCGCCTTGCGTACGTCCAGATAATAGATGCGCTTACCCGCCTTCACCGAACGGCTGTACACGATTTCCGGCTCACGTCTCTCTTCAAACTTCCGATTTTCCATCACTACTGATTAGGTTAAAATTGTAAATTTCGCTGCAAAGATACAACATTTTTCTGACATATGCAAACATCTGCGCATTTTTACCTGCATTTTTACGTTTTTCTCTTGCGTATGTCAAAAAAAAGTTGTAAATTTGCGCGATTTTTGAATACATATATTCAACCGACTTATTTTATTGCACCGATATGATCAACCGAACGATGGTACGAACACGCGTCATACAGACGCTGTTCGCCCACTACAAGAACCCGGACAAGACCTACCTGACGAGTCGCAAAGAGCTGCTCAAGAGTTTTGCCGACACCTATGACCTCTACTGCGCGCTGCTCGACTTCGCCAATGTGCTGACGGCCTATGCACAACAGCAGCTGGAGGAGAAGATAGCGCGTGCGCGTGCTACGCACGATCACTGGACACCCAACCGCCGTTTTGTAAAGAACAGGTTGGCGCAACAGCTCTTCGACAACCGCGCCCTGCGGCGCCGCGTGGAGGAGCAACAGCTGGCCTGGGACAGCGGTATGTCCGCCGTCATCGCCATCTATCGCCAACTGGAGGAGAGCGATTTCTACCGCGAGTATATGGAGGCCGAGGAGTGCGGCTACGAGCAGGACAAACAGCTCTGGCGCCGTATCTACCAGCACCTATTGCCCCACAGCGAAGAACTGCGGGACGCACTCGACGAGATGGAGGTAGTACTCGACAAGACCAACTGGACCGTAGATGCCGACATCGTGCTGAGCTATATCATCAAGACCATCAAGCGTTTCCGCGAGGACAGCACGCCAGACACCGAGCTGCTGCCGATGTTCGACACCGAGGAAGAGCTGGCGTTCGCTACCGGACTGCTGGAGGCGGCACTCAACGGACACGCACGCTACGAGGAGCAGATCAACAGCCACCTCAAGGGCTTCGATGCCGACCGTATCGCCTATATGGACCGCGTGATCATCGAGACGGCGCTCGCCGAGATAACCGGCTTCCCGCAGATAGCGCTCACCGTCTCGCTCAACGAGTATATCGAGCTTGCCAAAGAGTATTCCGGCGAGAAGAGCTACCTCTTCGTCAACGGCATCCTCAACCAGATACTGCGCGACATGAATGCCGAAGGAGAACTGTTCAAGGCGCAAGGACTGAAATAATTATTAACTAAAACAATACAACTATGCTGAATTTGATTTTATTGGATGTGGCCGCTGACGGCACACAACAAGGCAATCCCTGGAGTTTCTGGATCATGATGATCCTCATCTTTGTGGTCTTCTATTTCTTCATGATTCGTCCGCAGACCAAGAAGCAGAAAGAGCTGCAGAAACAACGCGAAGCGATGAAGAAAGGCGACAAAGTAGTGACCGCAGGCGGTATCTACGGCGAGATAAAAGAGGTGCAGGAGAACGCCTTCATCATCACGATTGCCAAAGATGTGACCATCAAGGTGAACAAAGAGAGCGTCTATGCCGACGCTTCCGATGCGGTAGCAGAGGAGAAGAAGTAAGGGGTGAAACGAGATATACTGACATTTCTGCTGTTTGTGCTGCTGGCCGGGTCGTTGTGGTTCGGCCACGCGCTGCAGTCGGTGCGTAACACCTGCGTGCCGGTGCTGGTGAGCTATACCGGCTTGCCGGGCACGATAGCGCTGGAGGGACAAGGACTGCCGGACACCGTGATGATAGAAGTGCGTGACGCCGGTAAGCGTCTGAACCTCTACATGCGTGAGCCGCTGCGTCTGACCATCGATCTGCGTACCTATGTGCACGGCGACAAGGGACTGATACATATCCCCGCCGACGCGCTGCGCCGCAGCATCAGCAACCTGCTGCAGGGTACGAGCAGTCTGATAGAGACCCAGCCCGAAGAACTGGTGTGCGGCTATTTCACCGAGCAGGAGAAGAGCGTGCCCGTCCGTTGGGCCGGACAGACCGAGATGGCTGCCGAGTACCAACTAGTAGGTGCGCCGCAGCTGAGCAAGAACTCGCTCCGTATATACGGCAAAGCCGCTACGCTGGAGACCATACAGGCCATAGAGACCGAAGCCGTACAGCTGACCGAACTGAGCGACACGACGCTGGTGCGCGTGGCGCTCCGTCTGCCCGAGGGCGTTCGCGCCGAACAGGACAGCCTGAGTCTGCTGATCGTCGCCGAGCGTTATACGGAGAAGAAGATGCTGGTGCCGCTCCACGTGAGCGGTGTGCCGGAAGGCTACCGGGCGCGTCTGTTCCCGCGTGACGTAGAGGTGAGCGTGCGAGTGGGCATCAACCATTTTGCACAGGTGACGCCTATGGACGTACGCGCCGTGTGCACCTACACCCCCGAGCGCACCGACAAACTGGATGTCGAGCTACGTTATACCAATCCCTATATCACGGCAGCCTGGGCCTACCCCGCTACCGTGGAGTTTGTATTAGAACAATAAGATGAGAAAGATTCAAATGGTGGACCTGCAGACGCAGTATCAGCGTATCAAGCAGGACATAGATGCCGGCATTGAAGAGGTGATTGCTTCGGCGGCATTCATCAAAGGGCCCAAGGTGGCGGCTTTCCAGTCGCACCTGGAGCAGTACACGGGCGCCAAGCACGTCATACCCGTAGGTAACGGCACGGACGCGCTGCAGATAGCGCTGATGGGGCTGGGCCTGCAGGCCGGCGACGAAGTCATCACGCCTACCTTCACCTTCATCGCTACCGCCGAAGTGGTGGCGCTGCTGGGACTGACACCCGTCGTAGTGGATGTGGACTGGCAGACGATGAACATGGACATAGAGGCCATACGCCGCGCCATCACCCCGCGCACCAAAGCCATCGTGCCGGTGCACCTGTTCGGTCAGTGTGCCGACATGGAACCGCTGATGGCCCTGGCCAAGGAGAAAGGGCTGTACGTCGTGGAAGATGCGTGCCAGGCCATAGGTGCCCGCTACACGTTCTCCAACGGCGAGACACGTCAGGCAGGCACGATAGGCACGATAGGTTGCACCAGTTTCTTCCCCTCGAAGAACCTGGGTTGCTACGGTGACGGAGGTGCTATCTTCACCAACGACGACGCCCTGGCCGACCGCATGCAGGCTATCTCCAACCACGGTTGCCGCGTGCGTTATCACCACGACGAAGTGGGTGTGAACAGCCGTCTGGACAGTATCCAGGCCGCCGTGCTCGACGCCAAACTGCCGCACCTGGACGAGTATATAGCTGCACGCCAAGAGGCTGCCGCCTATTATGACAAGGCGTTTGCCGGCAACGACAAGCTGCTCATCCCCGGCCGACAAGCCCATTCGACACACGTCTTCCACCAGTACACGCTACGCGTGGTAGGTGCCGACCGTGACAAGCTGCGCGAAGGACTGGCTGCGCGCGGTATACCCGCCATGATCTACTACCCCGTGCCGCTCCATCAGCAGAAAGCCTATCGCGACCCGCGTTACCGGGACGGCGACTTCCCCGTAGCCGAACGGCTCGCCGCGTGCGTGCTGTCGCTGCCGATGCACACCGAGTTGGATACTGAACAACTCGAGTACATCACACGCAGTGTCCTTGAGCTGGTTAAATAGGTTAGGCTGTTAAATCGTTAAACCGTTATGCAACAGTTAGGTCTCAATCAAACGCTGACGCAGACAACCAAGTTGTCGCCCACCCAGATCCAGATGATACGCATGTTGGAGTTGCCGTCTATCGAGCTCAACAAACGTATCAACGAGGAGCTGCAGGAGAACCCGGCACTGGAGGAAGGGCGCGACACGCAGAGCGCAGAAGCGGCGCTGCCGGAGGATGCCCTGGACAACGACTACGGCTACGGAGGCGGTGACGAAGACTACGACAACGGACACGACCCGCTGCAGAACGCCGACTTCAACTACGAGCAGTACGTCTCCGACGACGAAACACCGGGCTATATGCTCCATCAGCAGTACAGTCCGGCCGATGACGACCGGCGCGAGGTGCCCATCATCGGCGGCAGCAGTCTGCTGGAGGAACTGAAGGCACAGATATACCTGACGAAGATGACCAAGCCGCAGCGCCACATCGCCAAGTGGGTGCTCGGAAACATTGACGACGACGGCTATCTGCGCCGCACGACGGAGCAGCTGGTAGACGACTTGATGTTCCAGGAGCAGCTGCAGGTGTCGGACGCAGAGATGGAGTCTATCGTGGCGCAGATCAAGCAGTTTGACCCGCCCGGTATCGCCAGTGCCGACCTGCAGGAGTGTCTGCTCACCCAGTTGGCACGTAAGCCGCAGACCGAAGCGGTACAGCGGGCGACAACCATCCTGAGCCGCTATTTCGAGGCGTTCTCCAAACACCATTTCGACCATGTGCGTCAGCGTCTGCACTGCACGGAAGAGGAGTTCCAGCAGGCGGTGCAGGAGATAGTGCGTCTGAACCAGAAACCGGCTAACGCCTTCACCGGCTCGGTCTACGAGAGTCAGCGGGAGACCATCATACCCGACTTCAGCATCGAGGAACGCGACGACGAGCTCTACGTCAACCTGAACACAGGCGACATACCCGAGTTGCACGTGAGTCGCGAGTACAGCGAGATGCTGGAGACCTATAACGCCATGCCTAAGACGGCGGAGACCCGCGAGGCCACCACATTTATCCGCAACAAACTGAACGCAGCACAGTGGTTCATCGACGCTATCCGTCAGCGCAACGAGACGCTGATGAAGACGATGACGGCTATCCTGCGTTTCCAATACGAGTTCTTCCTGGACGGTGAAGAGACGAGCCTGAAGCCGATGGTGCTGCAGGACATCGCCGACCGCACCGGTTACGATGTGTCGACCATCTCGCGCGTGAGCAACAGCAAGTACGTAGAGACACGCTACGGCATCTATCCGCTCAAGTATTTCTTCTCCGAATCGATGACCAACGCCGAGGGCGACGAGGTCTCTACTCGCGAGATCAAGAAGATACTGGGTGAACTCATCACTCAGGAAGACAAACGGCAACCGCTGACCGACGAACAACTGGTCAGCCTGCTGACCCAAGAGGGCTATCCTATCGCCCGACGCACCGTAGCCAAATACCGTGATCAGCTGGGTATCCCCGTAGCCAGAATGCGCAAACAATGAACCGTACCTTGCACATATTGTCCCAGACGCTGAGTATCCTGCTCTACCCGCTGCTGATACCCACCTACGGCATCGCCCTTTTCTGCGTAGCCTACAGCCAACACGTGCTGCCGATGCCCTGGATTTGGCAACTGGTAGCTATCGGCGGGACGGCACTCTTGACCTGCGTCATACCGCTGACCGCCATCCTGCTGCTCATACGCCGCGGGGCTGTCAGCAACCTCTATATAGACAACCCGCGCGAGCGCCATATACCCTATCTGTACACCACGATGAGCTACTGCTTCTGGTGCTACCTGCTCATTGCCGTACTCCATACGCCGCTCTATATCAATGTCGTGGCGCTGGGTGCGACGGTTGCTCTGGCCCTCGTCACCCTCATCAACCGCTGGTGGAAGATCAGTGCCCACCTGGCCGGAATGGGCGGGCTGTTCGGCGGACTGCTGAGTTATTGTCTGAGTATCGGTGCGCTGCCGACGACAGGCACCTGGGTCACATGGCTGAGTCTGACACTGCTGCTCATGTACACGCGGCTGTATCTGCAGGCGCACACGTCCACACAAGTGGTCACCGGCTGGCTGCTCGGACTCGTCTGCACCCTGTTGCCCAATATCGTCATTGCCTATTATGCTGCATAGAGTCCGTACATATGGCCTACTGGTGCTGCTGAGCCTGACGACGGCGCTGCACGCACAACCGCTGAGCGACGAGGCACGTATCTCGCTACTGACCTGCACGCCCGGCGAGGAGCTCTACGCGCGCTACGGACACACGGCTATACGCGTGTGCGACCCGCAGCGTGAGCTGGACCTGGTGTTCAACTACGGCATCTTCGACTTCAACACCGACCATTTCTATTGGAAATTTGTGCGCGGCGAGACCTGGTACGAACTGGGGGCAACACGTATGACGTGGTTCATAAGCGAGTACGAGATAGAGCAACGGCCAGTGTACGAACAGGTGCTACGTCTCGACTCCACCCAGCGTGAGGCCATCTGGCAAGCGCTGCTCATCAACTATCAACCGGCCAACCGGCAATACCTCTATAACTTTGTCTTCGACAACTGCGCCACCCGTCCGTACTGGCTTATCCGTAAGGCACTGGGCGGCGATATACGCTCGTCGTACAGCGGCAACAGCGGTCAGACCTACCGCCGCTTTCTGCGGCAGTACACCGGTGCGCACACCTGGGCGAACGCCGGTATCAACCTGCTCTTCGGTCCTCGGGCCGACCAGCCGATGAGCGACCAACAACGGCTCTTCCTGCCGGAGGAGTTAATGCGTTATATGGACGAGGCGACACTGGCGGACGGTAGTCCGCTGCTCCTGAGCAGCAACAGTGCACCGTTCCAGGCGGTCAGCACACCGTGGTACGCCACGTGGGAGCTGGGGCTGGTGCTCTATCTGCTGCTGATAGCCCTGCTGAGCCTCTACGACCGCCATCGCCAACGCTGGTCGTGGTGGGTAGAACTGGTAGTCGGTGTGCCCTACCTGTTGCTCCTCTTGATTGTTACATTCCTCACCTTCTTCTCCTGCCACCCGCTCGTGGGCTTTGGCTGGAGACTGATGATTATTCCTTTGACACATTTATGCGCAAGACTTATTTATATACTACGCTGATCTTCAGCCTGCTGACGCTGTCGCTTATGGCTGCTCCCCGTCTGACGGTGGTAGCGGTAGTGGACGGACTGACGAGCGATAACCTCGCTGCGTTGCGTCTCTACTGGCAACAGGGCGGCCTGCGAACACTAAGCGAAGAGGCCTACCAGACCGACCTGCTGTTCCCCCACCTGGTGTACGGCGGCAACGAGACGACGGCGACGCTCATGACAGGCACGCTGCCCTCGGAGCACGGCTATACCATGGATCGCTATTTCCTGCGTCGCGACCGCCGCGTGCACAACATGTTGGAAGACGAGCAGGCCAAGGGTATCGGCACGTCGCTGCGTCTGTCGGCACGCGGACTGCTCAGTCCGACAATGGCAGACCGGATGCGACTGCGCTATCCGTACAGTAAGATATACGCCGTAGGTCTCTCCGCCGAGACGACGGTGCTGATGGCCGGTCATGCGGCCAACGCCTGCTGCTGGCTCGACCCTGAGCAACGCGCCTGGGTAGCCACAGCCGCCTATAGCGAAGGACTGCCTTCGGCCGCCTACGAACAGAACAAGAGCGGACGTATCGCCGAACTGGCCGAGCGTCAGTGGGTGCCGCGTCTCGACATACCCGCCTACACCTGCCCTACCGAGCAGGAACGCAAGCGGGGCTTTGCCTACGACGTGAAGAAAGTGATGCTCCGTGCGCCGGAAGCCAACACCCTGGTCATCGAACTGGCACTCGCGCTGCAGAAGAGCGAGAAAATGGGAACCGACGGCACGCCGGACCTGATGCTACTCCATCTGAACAGCCTCAGTCCGCAGGCGGAGTCGGACCATATACGCTCGGCCGAGCATGAGGATATATACCTCCGCCTGAACCAGGACCTGGGCTACTTGATGGACCAGCTGAACCGTCGTATCGGCAAGGAGCACTATCAATTGCTCGTCGTCGGTCGCCCCGTACTGGGTACGTCGCTGCAGACCATGAGCGACATCCATATGCCGGTGCGTCCGTTCAATGTGGACCGCGCTGCCGCCCTCATCGGCACCTATTTGATGGCTATCTACGGCCACGAACGCTGGGTAGACGGCGGCTACGGGCAGTCAATCTATCTGAACCGCACCCTGATAGAACAGAAACGGCTGAACCTGGGCGACATACAACGTCAGGTGGCCACCCTGCTGCTCGACTTCGAGGGGATACAGGCGGCCATGCCGAGTCATGAGGCGCTAATGGTGCCGCAACTGAACAACAGCCTCTGCAAACGCCACACGGGCGATGTGGTCTTCACGCTGCAGCCCGGCTGGCAACTCATGCAGGACGACAAGAACGCCATCGACCGCGTCATCGACGAACGACCGCAAGCACCACTGCTCTTCTGGTCGGGCACCCTGCGACCCATGCCGCAGCAGACGCTGAAAGCAACAGACGTGGCAGATTTGATATTTTAGATTTGACAATTTGAAGATTTGAAAATTTACAGATATGGTATTTCACGAGATTAAGATCAACTACACTCGCCAGACCGGCGAGGACAACCCGGGTAAGGTCAAAGAGACCTATCTGGTACACAACGCCGTCACCTTCGCCGACGCAGAAAACTGTCTGCTGGCGGAGATCAAACCCTTTATCTTCAACGGCGAGCTGGAAGTGCAGAGCTGCAAACGCAGTCAGTTTTTTGAGGTCTTCCCCAACGAGGGCGGTGCCTACTGGTACAAAGCGCGTGTGGAGATGATCACCATCGACGGCGACAAAGAGACGCGTAAGAACGTGGCTGTGCTGGTGCAAGCCAATATGCTGGACGACGCTGTCTTCGCCCTCAAACAGGCGCTGAAGCAGTACGACTGCGAGATCATCGGTATCGCCAAGTCGCCTGTGATGGATATCTTCGACGCCCTCCACTAACCACTAACCACTAACCCACTAACCGCTCACTCATGCTACAGTTCGACATACGTGCCATCCTGCGGAGCAAAGCCCCCAAGGCCCGCGTACCGGGTTTCCTGATCCGGTATCTGGAGCGTATAGTGCACATCAGGCAGATGAACGCCTTCTTGCGCAAGTATCCCGACAAGCGCAACTACGACTTCATCCGTCTGGTCATCAGCGAAGAACTGGGCTGCACCGCCTCTATCGAAGGCACGGAAAACATCCCCACGGACGACAAGCCGGTCATATTCGTGAGCAACCACCCGCTGGGAGGCCTGGATGGTATGATCATCGCCCAGATGATACACGACAGCCGCCAGGCGAAAGGCGAGAAGCGCGAACTGAAAGTCATCGTCAACGAGCTCCTGATGTACATGGAGCCGATCAACCAACTCTGGGCACCGGTGAACAAAGTGGGACGCCTGACGCGCGAACAGGCCGCCGAGCAGCAACAGATGTGGGAAGGAGGCACCGATGTGCTGACGTTCCCCGCAGGCGCCTGCAGCCGACTGCAACGTATCGACGGCCGCTGGCAGATACAGGATCTGGAGTGGAAGAAGAATTTCGTCCAGCGTGCCCGCGAGTACCAACGCGACGTAGTGCCTATCTATTTCGAAGGCAAGAACAGCAAGTTCTTCTACGTACTGGCTCTGCTGCGCAAATGGCTCCATATCAAACTGAATATAGAGATGATCTACCTGGTGGATGAGATGTACGGTGCGCACGGCAAACATTTCCGCGTGCGCGTGCTGCCGCCTATTCCCTACACCACTTTCGATAACACACGTACCCCACAAGAGTGGGCTGAATATGTAAAACAATACGTCTATGAAGCAAATCATACCCCCTGTTGACACCGCTATCCTGTTGGCCGAACTGGAAGGCCACCTGCTCCGTCCGAGCAACAAAGCAGGCAACCTTATCTACGACATAACGGCACACGAGTGCCCGAATGTCATGCGCGAGATAGCCCGTCTGCGCGAGATCAGTTATCGTGCCGGCGGAGGCGCTACCGGCAATGAGATGGATATCGACGACATGGATACCATGGAGCGTCCGTACCACCAGCTGCTGGTGTGGGATCCGGAGCACCAACAGATTGTCGGCGGCTACCGCTACCTGCTGGGCAGCGAGGCGGAAATACGCGACGGACAGCCGTATATCACCTCGGCGCACCTGTTCCGCTACTCCGACACCTTCATCCGCGACTACCTGCCCTACACCATCGAGTTCGGCCGGGCGTTTGTACAGCCGATGTACCAGCAACGCGAGATGGGTATCAAGGCGCTCTTCGCCCTCGACAATATCTGGGACGGTATCGGCGCCGTGATGGCAGACCATCCGGAACTACGGTGGATGATCGGTAAGGTGACGATCTACCCGGACTACAACCATACGGCGCGTGAGTTGATCTACGCCTATCTGGAGCGTTACCACCGCGGTCCGAAGGGTCTCTTCGAGCCTTACCACCCCTTCCACGCCAGTCTGCTGCCTGAGGAAGCAGCCCAACTGCTCGAACTGACGGCCCACACCTTCGAAGGCGACGACGCGCAGGCCAACTACCACGCGCTGCAGCGTGCCGTACGCGAACAAGGTGCCGTGATACCGCCTATGTTCTCCGCCTATCTCAACCTCACCAACGACCTGCTCTTCTTCGGCAACGCCGTCAACGACGAACTGGCCGATGTGTATGAGACAGGTATCATGGTGGATTTCCAGACCGTCTATTCCGAGAAGAAAGAGCGCTATCTCGCACCCTATATCCAATGGAAGGCATCGGAGAACAAATAAGGAACGTGCGCGCTCACGTACCCGCGGGCGTCACGCTCGTGTGCGTGAGTAAGTTCCACCCCGTAGAGGCAATACGCGAGGCCTATGAGGCCGGCGAACGCCATTTCGGGGAGAGCCGCGTGCAAGAGTTGCAACGCAAGGTGCCGATGTTGCCCGACGATATCTGTTGGCACTTCATCGGTCATCTGCAGACCAACAAAGTGCGTGACTTGCTCCGTCTGCGGCCCTACCTGATACAGTCGGTCGACTCCGAACGACTGCTGCACGCCATCAACGACGAAGCCGCCAAGCAGGGCATCGTACAGGATGTGCTGCTCGAGGTGCACGTGGCGCGCGAAGAGAGCAAGACGGGATTCACGCCCGAACAATTACCCAGTACCACTTCCCCATTATCCAACGTCCGCATCAGGGGCCTGATGAGTATGGCCACCAATACCGACGACCGGGAGGAGATACGCCGCTGCTTCCGGCAGACGGCAAGCCTTGCGCACAAGCTGCGTCTGGACACAGACAGCCCGGCGATCCTCTCCATGGGCATGAGCGACGACTACCGCCTCGCCATCGAGTGCGGCAGTACGATGGTGCGTATCGGCTCTACCATCTTCGGCGAGCGCACCTACGGCGCCACCGTCTCGCTGCCGAAGGCGGTCTTTTTCGACCAAGACGGTATCCTCTTCAACTCAATGCCCTTCCATGCGCAGTCGTGGGAGCGGGCGATGAACGACCACGGTATGCCCTTTACGGCCGCACAGACCTACCGCAACGAGGGACGTACCGGTGCATCGGTCATCAGCGAGGCCTATCGCCTCATTCATGGCACGGACGCACCGCAAGAACTGATAGAAGCCATCTATGCCGCTAAGTCCCGCTATTTCAATACTTTGACAGGCGGCAAGCTGCCCGACCTGATACCCGGCATACAAGATGTGCTGCGGTTTCTGCACGAGCAGGGCGTACAGTGCTGGGTCGTCACCGGCAGCGGTCAACGCTCGCTGCTCGACAGTCTGGAGACCACGTTCCCCGGTATCTTCACCGGCTTCATCACCGCCTTCGATGTCACGCGTGGCAAACCCGATCCCGAGCCCTATCTGAAGGCCTGGGAACGCAGCGGCTGGCGCAAAGAGGAGTGTCTGGTGGTAGAGAACGCACCGCTGGGTATCCGTGCCGGCAAGGCGGCCGGACTACGCGTAGCGGCCGTCAACACCGGACCGCTGCCCGACGCGGACCTGGCAGCCGAACAGGCCGACCACATCTTCCCCAACATGCAAGCGCTGCTCCGGTGGCTCAAAGAACTAAGCAACTAATCACCCACATCTATATGAAGACAGTAGTTATCACCGGCGGATCGTCCGGCATAGGAAAAGCGACCGCGGAGCTGTTTGCCGAGCGCGGCTGGCAAGTGTTCGAATGGTCACGCAAAGGTCAGTCGACCGACAAGATTACCCATATCACTTGTGACGTCACCAAGCCCGAACAGACACGTGCCGCTGCGAAGCAGGTACTGGACCGGACCGGCCAGATCGACGTGCTGATCTCCAACGCCGGCTACGGCATTAGCGGTGCGATAGAGTTCACGACTACCGAAGATGCCCATCGTCAGATGGAGGTCAATTTCTTCGGCGCCGTCAACAGCGTGCAGGCGGTTCTGCCGTCAATGCGCGAACGCCGTGTCGGCCGAATCATCTTCACCGGCAGCGTGGCAGCCATCCTGAATATCCCCTACCAGGCTTTCTACAGTGCTTCCAAATCGGCCATCAATGCCTTGGCCCTCGCGCTGCAGAACGAGGTGCGTGAATTCGGTATCTACGTCAGCGTGCTGATGCCGGGCGATGTGTCGACGGGCTTCACCGCCGCACGTAAGAAGTCAGAAGAAGGGAGCGAGGCCTACGGCCATATACACACCGCCGTAGCTGAGATGGAGAAAGATGAGCAGAGCGGTATGTCGCCGCGTAAGATGGCCGGGCTGCTCTACCGTATTGCCACACGCCGTTGTCCGGCGCCGCAGTATATCGGCGGCACCCACTACGCGCTCCTCTGCTTCTTGGAGCGACTGCTCCCCAAGCGGCTCGTCAACTGGATTATCTACAAAGTGTACTAAGTCTCCGCAGCACGCTTAACAGCGGAACTGCAACGCGTGATGCAAGCACGTCACTCGACAGGGTCCGATGATGTTCTCCAGAATGCCATCGGCCTCAAAGAGGATGTGCTTGCGGTAGTTTATCTCTATCGCTTTGCCTACCAGCGGATAAACGAAAGGCAGGGTCGTGAGCTGGCCGTTAAAGAGACGCGGCAGCGCTTGTATTACTTGCGAGAAAGTAGGCTTTCTGATAAACATCGCGTGGAACACGCCGTCTTGCGGATCGGCCTCGGGGTTCTGACGTATACCGCCGCCGGAGAACGGACCGTTGCCTATGTTCATCGTAAAGAGCCGGTCGTCCACCGCCGTCTGCCCGTCCACCGTCAGCGTCATATGCTGCGACTTATGCTCGGCGACTGCCGCTATCAGGCCGAAGAGGTAGTTGATCGAGTGGCTGCCCAGATAATGCTTGAGCGACTCCGCCTTCTTGCAGCAGAGCGGGTCCACACCAAAGCCCACGGAGTTGATGAAGTAGCGGTGGTGCTCAATGCCGTTGCGCCAGTAGGTCACGCAGCCGATGTCTATCGGGTGCGGCGTTCCCTCAAAGAAGCGGCGCAGACTCTCCTTGTGGTTCTTCGTCAGCTGCCAATATCTTCCCCAGTCGTTACCCGTACCGCGGGGCATCAGCCCCACCTGTATCTTCGCCCGCTGCTCTGGCGTCAGGTCCGCACGCATCAAGCCGTTGATAGCCTCACTTAGCGTGCCGTCGCCTCCCAGTATCAGCAACTCGTCATAGCCGCGCTCGGCTAGTTCGCGTGCCAGCTCTATCGCGTGACCCGCATACTTGGTCACACGGTAGGCAAAAGGCTGATGACGACGGCGCAGCAAGTGCCACAGATAGATACGCTGCGCACGAAAATAGCGCTTGCCCGACTTGGGATTGATGATGATACCTAACATGTTCAGATTGTTTGCGACGGCAAAGATAGCGCTTTTTTCTGACATACGCAAGAGATAGCCGTAAAAATTATCGGATACTGACAAATTGGCAGACCAACGCCGTTTGGCGCAGGGTTTGTAGGAGAGAGGGTAAACTAACCAAAACACGATACAACTATGAATGCAACGAATCAAAACAACCAAAACGAGAACCTCAAGAAGTTCGCTATCAACCTTTGCGAGCGGGCCAAAGAGGGCAAACTGGATCCCGTCATCGGACGTGACGACGAGATCCGACGTGTGCTGCAGATCCTCTCGCGGCGTACGAAAAACAATCCTATCCTGATTGGTGAACCGGGTGTCGGTAAGACCGCTATCGCGGAGGGCTTGGCCCACCGTATCGTGCGCGGCGACGTGCCGGAGAACCTAAAGAAGAAACAGATCTACTCGCTCGATATGGGTGCGCTGATTGCCGGCGCGAAGTATCAGGGTGAGTTCGAAGAGCGACTCAAGGGCGTCGTCAACGAAGTGGTGGCCGCCGCGGGTGAGATCATCCTCTTTATCGACGAGATCCACACGCTGGTAGGTGCCGGTAAGTCGAGCGGAGCCATGGACGCGGCTAACATACTCAAACCCGCCTTGGCACGTGGCGACCTGCGGGCGATAGGTGCTACCACCCTCGACGAGTATCAGAAATACTTTGAGACCGACAAGGCTCTGGAGCGCCGGTTTCAGAAGGTGATGGTGGACGAACCGGACGAAGCGGCGACCATCAGTATATTGCGAGGATTGAAAGAGCGCTATGAGACGCATCACAAGGTTCGTATCAAAGATGACGCAATAATTGCGGCCGTCTCGCTGTCCGCGCGATATATCACCGACCGCTATCTGCCGGACAAAGCGATTGACCTTGTGGACGAGGCGGCGGCCAAGTTGCGTCTGGAGGTAGACAGCAAGCCGGAGGAGATAGACAGTCTGGACCGTCAGATCAAACAACTGGAGATAGAGCGCGAAGCCATCAAACGCGATAAGAACGAAACCAAGCTAAGCGAGATAGAGAAACAACTCAAGGAACTGAAAGCCAAGAGCGAAGAACTCAATGCACGCTGGAACAAGGAGAAAGGCTACGTAGCCACTATCCAAAACGAGAAAGCACGTATTGAGACCCTCAAGCACCAGGCCGAAGTGGCCGAACGCGAAGGCGACTACGGCAAGGTAGCCGAGATACGCTATAGTCAGATACCCGCCGCCGAAGCCAATATCAAGGCGGCACAGGACACCCTCCACCAGTTGGGCACCGACAGCCTCATTAAGGAGGAGGTCGACGAAGACGATATCGCCGAGGTAGTAGCCCGCTGGACGGGTATTCCCGTGGCAAAAATGATGCAGTCGGAGCGCGACAAACTGCTCCACCTCGAGGAGGAGCTCCACAAGCGTATCATCGGTCAGGACCAGGCTATCGAGGCCGTCAGCGACGCTATCCGTCGTAGCCGTGCCGGCCTGCAGGATCCCAAACGTCCTATCGGCTCCTTCATCTTCCTCGGCACCACCGGTGTCGGTAAGACCGAGCTGGCCAAGGCGCTCGCCGACTACCTTTTCGACGACGAGAACATGATCACCCGTATCGACATGAGCGAGTACCAGGAGAAGTTCTCGGCCACCCGACTCATAGGTGCGCCTCCGGGCTACGTAGGCTACGACGAGGGCGGACAGCTCACCGAGGCTATCCGACGCAAACCCTACTCCGTCGTCCTCTTCGACGAGATAGAGAAAGCCCATCCGGATGTGTTCAACGTGCTGCTGCAAGTGCTGGACGACGGACGACTGACCGACAACAAAGGACGCGTCGTCAACTTCAAGAACACCCTGATCATTATGACGTCCAACCTCACGGAGGAGCAGCTGCGTGCTTCGGTACGCCCCGAGTTCATCAACCGTATCGACGAGATTATCCACTTCAGCGAACTCAGCGAAGCCGACATCAAGGCCGTCGTCGGACTCCAGGTAAGCCGCATCCACAAGATGCTGGAGGGCCAAGGTATCGACCTGCGCGTGACGGATGACGCTATCGACTATATCGCCCGCGAGGGCTACGACCCGCAGTTCGGTGCGCGGCCTGTCAAGCGAGCGCTGCAACGTCTCGTCCTCAACGAGTTGAGTAAGTCCATCATCGGCGGCAAGGTAGATGCCAAACGGCCTGTCGTCGTCGAGTTGCGCGACGGAGAGCTCAAGTTCCGCAACTAATCGTTCGCCCCGCCGGGCAACGAGCATAACAAAAGAGTCCGCTTCATCGGCGGACTCTTTTCTGTGTCAGTATCGTCTTAGTGTCTCTCCGGACGGGGACCGCGACGCTCAGGACGCGGGCCACGCTCCAGGCGTGCACCGTCAGGACGGTTGTTGCGGTCGCCACGCGGTGCGCGCTCACGCTTCTCCGGCTCCTGATAACCCTCGGGTTTCTCCTTCAGCGCCTTCGCACTCAGACGGAACTTACCGGTCTTCGGGTCAATCTCCAGCAGTTTGATGCGGATGTGGTCACCCTCCTTGATACCTGTCTCTTCCATGGTCTCGTAGCGCTTCCAGTCGATCTCGCTGATGTGCAGCAGACCTTCCTTGCCCGGCATGAACTCAACAAAGCAACCGTACGGCATCAGACTCTTAACCACCGAGTCATACTCCTCGCCTACTTCCGGCAGGGCAACGATCGCTTTGATCTTGGCGATAGCGGCCTGCATCGAGTCACCGTTGTTGCTGGCTACTTCTACCTTACCGCCCTCTTCTACCTCGTCGATAGAGATGACAGCACCAGTCTCAGCCTGGATACCCTGGATAATCTTTCCGCCCGGGCCAATCACAGCACCAATCATATCTTTCGGGATAATGAAGCTGACGATACGCGGAGCGTGCGGCTTCAAATCGGCACGCGGTGCCGGCATGGTCTCCAGGATCTTACCGAGGATATACATACGTGCCTCGTGTGCCTGTGCCAGTGCGTTCTCCAGGATCTCGTAGCTCAGGCCGTCCACCTTGATATCCATCTGGCAGGCCGTCAGACCGTCCTTCGTACCGGTTGTCTTGAAGTCCATATCGCCCAGGTGGTCCTCGTCGCCGAGGATATCGCTCAGGATGGCGTAGTTCTTACCCTGGTTCTCTGAGATGAGTCCCATGGCTATACCGCTGACGGGTTTCTTCATCGGCACACCGGCGTCCATCAGTGCCAGCGTTCCGGCACAAACGGTAGCCATCGAGCTCGAGCCGTTCGACTCCAGGATGTCGCTTACCACGCGTACGGTGTACGGGAAGTCTTCGGGAATCATGTTCTTCAGCGCGCGGCAAGCCAGGTTGCCGTGACCTATCTCACGACGGCCTACACCACGTTGCGCCTTGGCCTCGCCCGTCGAGAACGGCGGGAAGTTATAGTGCAGCAAGAACTTGTCGGTGCCCTGTATCAGCGCCTCGTCGATGATCTTCTCATCGCGGCTGGTACCGAGTGTGACGGTACTCAGGCTCTGGGTCTCACCACGGGTGAAGATCGAGCTTCCGTGAGGACCGGGCAGGTAGCCCACTTCGCACCATATCGGACGTATCTCCGTCGTCTTACGGCCGTCCAGACGCTTGCCTTCGTCGAGCACGGCGCGACGCATAGCCTCTTTCTCTACATCGTGGTAGTAACGGTCAACGAGCGCAGCTACCTCGTCAATATCGATACCCAGTGCCTCAGCACGTGCGGCCATATACTCTGCTTTCTCCTCTTTGAAGTCCTCACGTATCTGGCTGAACATCTCCTCGCGGTGATGTTTGTCGGTATCGGCGCTGGTAGCCTGCGCGTAAGCACGAGCGTAGCTGTAGTCGTGCACTGCCTGCTTTAATTCCTCGTCGTTCACCTCGTGGCAGTACTCGCGTTTGGTCTCCTTGCCGTAAGCTTTCATCATCTCATTGATGGCCAGGCACTGCGGCTTGATAGCCTCGTGAGCCGCCTTGATAGCCTCCAGCATAACGCTCTCCGGCACTTCTTTCATTTCGCCCTCTACCATCATGATGTTGTCGTACGTAGCGGCAACCATCAACTCCAGGTCAGCATGCTCGCATTGCTCAAACGTCGGGTTGATCACCATCTTGCCGTCCACGCGTGCAACACGTACTTCGCTCACCGGACCCTCAAAAGGTATATCCGAGCAAGCCAGTGCAGCACCTGCAGCCAAACCGGCAATCGACTCCGGCATATCAATGCCATCAGCCGAATACATGGTTACGTTTACAAAAGTCTCTGCGTGATAGTTAGAAGGGAAGAGGGGACGAAGGGCGCGGTCAATCAGACGGGCAATCAGGATCTCGTAGTCCGAAGCCTTACCCTCGCGGCGGGTGAAGCCACCCGGGAAGCGTCCTGCGGACGCAAATTTCTCTTTGTACTCTACAGTGAGGGGCATAAAGTCCGTACCCGGCACTGCATCTTTGGCGGAGCAGACAGTGGCAAGAATCATGGTATTGCCGAGCGTTGCCATCACGGCACCATCGGCCTGTTTAGCCAGTTTGCCTGTCTCCAGTTTGATCACTCGGCCGTCGGGCAGAGCAATCTCTTTGGTTACAATATTCATCAGTTTTTGTTCGTTTTTGGCCGCCGTTTGCGACCGGTTAATATATCAGACCCACAAAAAGTCGCGCAAAGATACTGCTTTTTTCTGATATACACAAGAATTTTTTTTATTTTTTCATAAATATTTGGTCAATTCAAAAAATTGTAGTACTTTTGTACGCTAAATCAAAACGAAAACGACAATTATGGCAACAGAAAACAAGCCGTCGGCAGACAAACTGAAAGCGCTGCAGGCAGCGATGGCAAAGATCGACAAGGAGTATGGCAAAGGTGCCATCATGAAAATGGGCGAAGAGAACATCGAGAACGTCCCGGTTATCCCTACCGGCAGTCTGGGTTTGAACCTGGCGCTGGGCGTAGGCGGTTACCCGCGCGGACGAATCATCGAGATCTACGGTCCCGAGTCGTCCGGTAAGACCACCCTCGCTATCCACGCTATCGCCGAGGTGCAGAAGGGCGGCGGTATAGCAGCCATGATCGATGCGGAGCACGCCTTCGACCGTTTCTATGCCGAGAAACTCGGCGTCAACATCTCCGAGTTGCTCATCGCCCAGCCCGACAGCGGCGAACAGGCACTCGCTATCGCCGAGGAGCTCATCCACTCGTCGGCCGTCGACCTCATCGTCATCGACTCCGTAGCGGCTCTCACGCCGAAGGCGGAGATCACCGGCGAGATGGGTGACAACAAGGTGGGTCTGCAGGCACGTCTGATGAGCCAGGCCCTACGTAAGATGACCGCCTCGGTCAATAAGACCGGCACCACCGTCATCTTCATCAACCAGCTGCGCGAGAAGATCGGCGTCATGTTCGGCAACCCCGAGACAACCACCGGCGGTAACGCACTCAAGTTCTACGCCAGCGTACGCCTCGACATCCGCCGCACCGGCCAGATCAAGGACGGCGAGCAGATTAAGGGAAACCAGGTACGCGTCAAGGTGGTCAAGAACAAAGTGGCACCGCCCTTCAAGAAAGCTGAGTTCGACCTCATGTTCAACGAGGGTATCTCCCGTATCGGCGAGATTCTCGACTTCGCCGTGGCCGCCGAAGTGGTCAAGAAGAGCGGTTCGTTCTTCTCCTACGGCGACACCAAACTCGGTCAGGGACGCGACAAGGTGAAAGATGTGCTGGCAGACAATCCCGACCTCTGCGACGAACTGGAGACCAAGATCCGGGAGGCTGTCAAGGAGAAAGGACTGGAGACCATACTGGCTAAGATTGGAAAATAAGCAGTATATATTGTCCCCGCGTGAGGCGTACGAAGCGGCGCAGAAATGGCGGGTAGTAAAACGGAGTGTAGATGCACGGCAGCGAGAGTTGCGCGTGCATCTTACTATTCTCACCGACGACTGGGGCCGCCCTATCTCCAAGGACGCACCTATCCCGCTCTACGAGCCGCCTGTCTTCCGCGACGTACACAGCGCGGAGCGCTCGGCCGTCATCATCGGTGCCGGACCGGCAGGACTCTTCGCCGCACTGACGCTCCTCGAGCACGGCATCAAACCTATTATCTACGAGCGGGGCAAAGAGGTCAGCCTACGCAAACGCGACATCGCGCTCCTCAACCGCAACGAGGGCCTCAATCCCGAGTCCAACTACTGCTTCGGCGAAGGCGGCGCGGGCACGTTCTCCGACGGCAAACTGTTCTCCCGCTCCAAGAAACGCGGTAACATGCAGCGCGTCATGGAGCTCTTCCACTATTTCGGCGCACCCGACACCGTCCTCTACGAGGCACACGCACATATCGGTTCCGACAAGCTGCCCGCTATCATCCAGCGCATCCGCGAGTGCATCCTCGCCCACGGCGGTGAGATCCACTTCAACACCAAAATCGAAAGCCTCAACAGTCTTACAGCCGCAGGCGGTCTATCGTTGGCTATGCCAACGATATTGGCGATTGGCCACTCTGCCCACGATACTTACCGTATGTTGGCGGCCGAAGGTGTCTTGCTCGAGACCAAGGGCTTCGCCATGGGCGTACGCGCCGAGCACCCGCAAGCTCTCATCAACCGCCTCATGTACCATCTAAAGCCGTCAGCTGTCAGCCATCAGCATTCAGTTATAGACTTTGTCGGCAACGCGGCATATAGCCTCGTCACCCAGGTGGACGGACGCGGCGTCTACTCGTTCTGTATGTGTCCGGGCGGGCACATCGTCCCCGCGGGCAGCACGCCTGATACTTGTGTCGTCAACGGAATGTCCGCCAGCCATCGCAACAGCCCTTACGCCAATAGCGGCATGGTCGTTCAGATCAATCCCGAAGACATCCCCGGCGATGACCCTCTCCGCGGACTCGACTACCAGGAACAATTAGAACGTCTCTCCTACAGCGAAGCGGTCCTACAGTGCAACGGTCTTACAGCGCAGCGGTCAGCCATTGCCCCTGCGCAACGGCTACGCGACTTTGTCGAAGGTCGCGCCAGCAAAGATCTGCCCGCTTGCAGTTACCTGCCGGGAACAATACCAAGCCGCCTCGACCAGTGGCTGCCCGCCCACATAGGGCGCCGCCTCCAACAGGGCTTCCGCGATTTCGACCGTAAGTACCCGGGCTTCCTCACCAACGACGCCGTCATCCTCGGCGTAGAAAGCAGAAGTAGCAGTGCCGTGCGTATTCCGCGTGACCCTGCTACCTTACAATCTCTTAGCACGCCGCTGCTCTACCCCTGCGGCGAGGGGGCCGGTTATGCCGGCGGTATCACCAGTAGTGCCCTCGACGGTATCAATGCCGCCTTGGCCATAGCCCGACTGTAGGGCTCAGAACATCGACTGCTGGCCGTCGGCCGACAGCGGTGTCTTTCCCAGATGACGATAGGCCAACTCGGTCGCCTCGCGCCCACGTGGTGTACGCTTGATGAATCCTTCTTTTATCAGATACGGCTCGTACACATCTTCTATCGTACCGGCATCTTCGCCCATGGCCGTCGCTATCGTGTTCAGACCTACCGGGCCGCCGCGGAACTTATCGATGATGGTCAGCAGCAGCTTGTTGTCTATCTGGTCCAGACCGAAGGTGTCTATGTTGAGCGCTTCCAGTGCATATTGGGCTATCTCCAGGTCGATAGTGCCGTTGCCCTTCACCTGCGCGAAGTCACGCACGCGGCGCAGCAGCGCATTGGCAATACGGGGCGTACCGCGACTGCGGCGCGCTATCTCGCCCGCTGCCTCCTCGTTGATGGCTACCTGCAGCAGGCGCGCCGAACGCTTCACGATACCCGCCAGGATGTCGGCATCGTAGTACTCCAGATGGCAGTTGATGCCGAAGCGCGCACGTAGCGGACTCGTCAGCAGACCGCTTCGCGTCGTCGCGCCTATCAGCGTGAAATGGTTCAGGTCGATCTGTATCGTCCGCGCCGAAGGACCCTTGTCGATCATGATGTCGATACGGTAGTCCTCCATGGCCGAGTACAGATACTCCTCCACCACCGGCGACAGACGGTGTATCTCGTCGATGAAGAGCACATCGTTCGGCTCGAGCGAGGTCAGCAGACCGGCCAGGTCGCCGGGTTTGTCCAGTACCGGACCAGAGGTCACCTTGAAGCCCACGCCCAGCTCGTTGGCGATGATGTTGCTCAGCGTCGTCTTACCCAGACCCGGAGGGCCGAAGAGCAGCACGTGGTCAAGACTCTCGCCGCGCATCTTGGCCGCCTCCACAAATATCTTCAGGTTAGAGGTCACCTTGCTCTGACCGGCAAAGTCGGCAAAGCACAACGGGCGCAGCGCATTGTCCTGCTCCTTCTCGTTCATCTGTTGTCGTATATCAAATTCTGCCATCTTAACAGTTTAACAGTTTAACGGTTTAACGTCGATTGATGAAATAGGGCTTCCAAGTCCTCTATTTCATCTATCAGCCTGTCGGCTTTTATCTCTCCGTGGTCGAGTATCACCACGCGGTCGCACATGGCGCTTACCTCCTGCATGATGTGTGTCGAGAGGATCACGGTGCGCTCCTGCCCCAGCGAACGGATCAGGCTGCGTATCTCCACCAGTTGGTTAGGGTCCAGACCCGTCGTCGGCTCGTCCAGTATCAGCAGCTGCGGGTCACCCAGCAACGCCTGCGCCAGGCCCACACGCTGCCTGTAGCCCTTGCTCAACTCGCGTATGTGCTTATGCCGCTCCGGCGTGAGCCCGACTCGCTCAATAAGTTCGTCAATCTGATGGCTGATAGCTGATGGCTGAATGCCCGTGAGTTGCGCCATAAAGCGCAGATACTCTGTGACGTACATCTCCTCGTACAGCGGGTTGTTCTCCGGCAGATACCCTATCCGCTCCGGCACTTCCACTATCGGTTTCTGTAACCCGTCACCCGTAACCTGTAACCCATTATCTGCCTCCCACAGCCCGATCAGTATCTTCATCAGCGTACTCTTGCCGGCTCCGTTCGGGCCCAGCAGACCTACTATCTGCCCGTCGGGTATATCCAGCGTCACGTCACGCAGCACCTGCTGCTTGCCGAACATCTTGTTGATATGTGCGATATGTACTGCCATCCGCCGAAAAACTTTTGCGGGTGCAAAAGTACTACAAAAAAATGACATATGCAAGCATATGCCATTCTTTTTTGCAAAAAGTGTCTCAGAGTCTCAAGTGTCTCATGCAAAAAAATCAATGAGGATGTCGCTGTGTCGCTGTTGTTGTTATAAAACTTTGATACTTTGATACTTTCGTGAGACTTTGTAAATAACTGAACGACAGTTCGCTACAGCGGAAAGTCTCAAAGTCTCAAAAGTCTCACGCAAATTTTCAAGAGCGACACAACGACATAGAAAAATTATCAAATGGACAATATGGACATATGGACAAAATGAACAGGACGAATTTTAATGATGGAATAACGAGGTTGGCTTGTGATTAGGAAGACGGAAGGACTAAAGTCTAGGATCGTCCCGTAAATGGGAGGTAGTTGACAGG
>DEHM01000020.1:55631-101347 GCA_002351925.1 Bacteroidales bacterium UBA2800 | reverse complement strand
ATGATTCTTATCTTACGAACGATCATTTCAAAAAAAGATACAGGCTAAGGTGTGAGAGCAGAAAAAAAAGATACAGGCCAGACACAGAGTTACTCAAAAAAGATACAAGCCGAGAGTAGAGATGGCACAAAAAAGATACAGGCTAAAAATAAGCATTGGCGGAAGTGGCGAGAGTGGCGGAAGTGGCGAAAGTGGCGAAGTTGGCGAAAGTGGCGATATCGCCAATATCGTCAATATCGCCATGCAAAAATTTACATGAGAATTGTGAGAATTATGAGAAATCTCACTTTTCTCAATGCAATTTTTCAAAGTCAAATGCGGTTGAGTAGAGAGACCTCGAGGCTTCGAGATGAGGAGACGACGAGGGAGAAAGGAATAAACAAACCGAGGCGCGAGTGCGCCTCGGAGAGAGATTTGGCGGGATAGCGCCAAAGAGTGGATAGCCAAGAGCGGGCAATCAGATTGCCCTACTAATAGACAAAGGATTATTTTAATTGGTAACGGTCTGTTACCAGTTCATTTGCGGATGGTGATGACATCGCGTTTGACAAGAAGTTGCGGGTCTTTCGTTTGGACGCGAGATAGCCATTTGAGGAGCGCTTCGTAGGTCAGTTCACGCGGCAGTTGCTCGTCACGGAAGTTCTTACCGGCTTGGTGGTCGGCAGCCTTGGTGAAGTTGTTGGGCGAGAAGATGACGTAGAAGGCATTCTGCTCGGACGAACGTTCGGTATTGAGCGTATATTCCTGCGCTCCGCGTTCATGGCGCTCAGAGAAGAAAAGATAGTCCTTGTTGGCCTCAATAGGCTGGCTACCCGTTTGCTGGCTCATATAGGGTAACAGGCAGTAGGCATTCTGCGCCTCGTCCACCAGATAAACACACAGATAGCCGGCTACGGGCGAAGAGAAGCGTAAGAAGAGGTCGTTGCCATCACGGAAAGTGACAGGCGATTCCATATCTTGCACATCTTTGACGAAAGCATAGCGGATGTCGGCCTTGGCGGTAGTATGGCTACGCGCACGTCCTTCTACGCGCACCCGTACCATCCAAAAGCCGTTGATGAACGATTTCTCAAGCACTTGCTCCTTGGTTGTCTCAATCCACTCGCCGCGCACGGCCGTCTCGCCGATAGAGAATACATTGGCCTCAGAGTGTTGGCTGTTGTTGGTGATGAGCGTGTTGGTGACAGCCGTGACATCTACGCCAAAATGCTCTTCCAGCGCCTTCTGTTTGGCGCGTTCGATAGCCGTCTGTTCAGCCTGTTCTGGCGTCTCGCGGGCATTATCGGAGATATACTCATAGGTGGCCGAGACACGTACGATATCGCTCGCCGCGAAGAGCGGCAAGGTCATCAACGTGAGAAGGCCATATAGGAAGATTCGTTTCATCATATTATTTCAATTTCCAGGATTGCCAATCTGTGCCTACACTCGCAGAGGGAGTGACACAGGGTGTTTGCTTCTTGTTATTCAAAAGAAGCGATTGTTGACTCACCTGTTTGGTTACATAGTCGCCAAGAGACTTCAGATCTATATTGCCCTTGGTCTCTTGGAGTTTCTTGAGCAGATAGTAGGTAAAGAGTCCGTGTTGTTGCTCACGATTTGGATAGGCTGTCTCGTTGCCCTGTGCGGCCGAGAAAACCACCATATTGCCTTGCGGCACACCGGATTTGGCTTTGAGGGCTACGCCACGCGCCTCAGCTAACATACCATCCTCGCGCTTACTTCCTGAGAAGCAGGCATCCATAAAGACGGTTATCTGCGATGCCGGCATATTACCGAGCGTAGCGTATAGATCGTCGAGTTTGTAACCGGTAGTAATATAGCGACTATCTCCGTCTGTAGGCAAGAGATATGCCACCTGTGATTTCTCGTCCGGAATACCATGCCCTGCATAATAGACAATAACAGAAGCCTTCCCCTCAAACGCTTCACACACGTCTTCCAACCAAGCCAACTGGATACGGATATCGTTGAGCGACGCGTTTTCTATATAACGGATATTCGTTGCCGGTATTCCCAAAGTGCGTTGGCAGTATTTGCGGAATATCGTGCCATCATTCTTGGCAAATGGCACCTTTGCAACATTCTTATAGTCCTCGTTAGCAAAGATAATAGCAAAAGTGTTTGGGCTGGAAATGTCACCAACAGGAATGTTTATGTCTACTTCGGATTTCTTTGCTGCAGGAGAAGGCTCAATGGGTGCTTCTGCGGTATGTATACTATTACCTTTCTCAACCACCTTTTCTTTTTTTGCAGTAGGCTTGTTGATAAGCCCATGTGCCTGAGCTAATTGCTCTCGTTTCTCCGGTGTGTAGGGAGTATTAGTCGAATTGTATGTTGTCAGTTGTACAGAGCTCGGAATTTTGAATGGAGCCGGACTAAAACCTTCTGCATGTGTCAATTCCTTCAGTTTGCATTTGTAGAATACATTCTGGCCTATCGTATCAACACGGCCTAATATCACCTCCTCTAATCCACTCCAAGCAAACGCATAATCGCCAAGATTGTGGATTTTTTCAGGAAGCATGATAAACCTAAGACGCTTGCACCCGGCAAAGGCACGCCTCTCAATAACAGTTATATTATCAGAAAGAAATACTGCCGATAGGTTCTTACAATTGCCAAACGCATTCTCGCCTATAGAAGTGACACTCGTTGGGATTGTGATAGAATACAACTTGTCATTCTCAGCAAAAGCAGATTTACCTATCGATGTGACGACACACGTAGTTCTCTTATATGCTATAGTAGATGGAATAACAACATCTCCGTCAAATGTTTTGTGGATTTTGTTTTCCATCATTTTGTCTGCAATACCCATACCAGCTGCTCCCATTACTGGCGCTAATGGAGACATCACAGACCCCAAGGCCACCACTTCTGCTGTGCGCGAGTATTCGTCGATATGATACGTGATGCCGGTAGTATCAATCAAATGCCCACGAAAGGATTCATTTTGGGCAAATGTATAGACATAACTTACAAAAACTGCGAATATAAAAAAGAGTCGTTTCATATTTTAGGTATTGTTTTTTCGGCCGTTATTGCAAAAACCTTTGCGGCTGCAAAGGTACAGAAAAATTTTGATATGTGCAAGAGAAGGGATATTTTTCTGAGAAAAATGTCCAAATAATATTTGGACGCAATGGACAAAGCCCGCATGCAAATGCGGGAAAAGGACGAAGAACCGGGGATGACATCCCCTACTAATAGACCAAATAGAAACAGCACCGCAGGTAACAGCCCCCAAATGGCGGATGTAATCCGCCGGAATGGACATACGCATCACATGGCGCTACACCCGCAAGCTCACGACAAAAGAGGCAAACCTGCGTGCATTCTAAAGTGGTCAAATTCGACCACATTAAAATTGGGATTGTGGATTTGTTCCCACGTACCAAGGAACTCAATCGTATAACGATTGCGTAACCAATTTTTGATTACATCTGCAGCGCGTACCTCATCGCTTTTCGCTCCAGCCATGTCTGTCAAGCAAATATAATCATTCCCCATATCCGATATGAGGGTAATCTCTGTTCCTTGTACATTCAATTTATTTGCCATATTGTGTCCTTGCAGTTTTATGGGTTAGCAAAACCTTTGCGGGTGCAAAGGTACTACAAAAAATTGACATGTGCAAGAGAAGGGATATTTTTCTGAGAAAAATGTCCAAATAATATTTGGACGCAATGGACAAAGCCCGCATGCAAATGCGGGAAAAGGACGAAGAACCGGGGATGACATCCCCTACTAATAGACCAAATAGAAACAGCACCGCAGGTAACAGCCCCCAAATGGCGGATGTAATCCGCCGGAATGGACATACGCATCACATGGCGCTACACCCGCATTGAGACCGAGCGGGCGGGGCGGCAGCTTTCACGAAAGGTGCCGGACGCGCGGGTCGAACTACGGCACGAACGTAGAGAGAGTACCGGCGATGGACTAAACCGCCTATGTGCGAGCCCGAAAACAGAAAAGGCAAGCTTAGATGACTTTTTTCGCTAAAAATCTTGCACATTTGAAATTTTTGTAGTAATTTTGCGGCGAATATTAATATGCGGAAGTGTGGCTATACGTAGAAACATACTGATTGTGGTCCTTTGTACATTGTCGCTTTGTACTTACGGTCAGGTGTCGAATGCCGGTAGATCGGTGTTCTCGTTCTTGGGTCTGCCCGCTTCTGCACGTATCCACGCGCTGGGCGGAAGCAACGTCAGCCTGAGCAACGGCGACGTGAGTATGGGTATGTGCAACCCCGCCCTGCTGCATAACGAGACGCACCAGGTGCTGCAGCTCAACTTCTGCTACTACCTGCCCGGCACCATGTTCGGCAGCGCGCTCTACGGACATAACTTCGGCGATGTGAAAAGCTTAAGGGGTGACGGGGCACCGGTGACGGGTGACGGAGAGGCGGCCAAAGAAGTGCTGAGCGGCAAGCCGGCGAAGCCCAACTATTTTGCCGTAGGCATTCATTATCTGGACTACGGCCGAATGGCCTATGCCGACGAGAACGGAGTGCAGACCGGCGGGACGTTCGGCGCACGCGACATACTGATAGACGTGATGTACGCGCGACAGCTGCACCCGTGCTGGAAAGTAGGCGTGAGTCTGAAGCCCGTGTACAGCATCTACGAGCACTACACCTCTTTCGCCATCGGCGCGGACATTGGCGCTCATTTCCAGACCAAAGACTCTACCTTCCAGATGGGACTGGTGTTGCAGAACATAGGTTGGCAGCTGAAGCGTTTCTACGCCGACGACAACCGTCCCAGCGAGATACTGCCGCTGAACCTGCAGTTGGGACTCACCTACCGCGTGAAGCATGCACCGCTGCGCTTCCACATGCAGATACACAACATGCAGACCTGGTACCTGAACTACGAGTGGACAAGTCTGGACAAGAGTCCGACGACCGGCGACATCGTGCCGCACGACGTGAAGTGGTACGACATGTTGTTCCGCCACACGATCTGGTGTATCGAGGTAGTGCCGAAGAGCGAGAAGTTCTATATCGCCTTCAGCTACAACCACCGTCGGCGTGCCGAGCTGAACCTGTCGGACCAGAAGTCGCTGGCGGGTTTTGCGCTGGGCGCAGGTGTCAAGATCAAACAGGCACGCATCAACCTGGCAGTCAGCCAACTCACCAAATCGAACTTCTCCGTTCAGGCGGGGTTAACACTTGATATTAACTCGCTACTGAAGTAGCTCGTTATAAGATGTCAGAATTCAGAATTCAGATTTCAGATATATGGAAAAAATAATCGTAGCGATAGACGGCTATTCTTCCTGCGGGAAATCTACTATCGCAAAAGCGCTGGCACGCTATGCCGGGTATACCTACGTGGACACAGGCGCTATGTACCGCGCCATCGGGCTCTATACCCTGCGTAAGGGCCTGAAAGACGAAGCGGCTATCCTGGCTGCCTTGCCGCAGATAGAAGTGGGCTTCCGCCTGGTGGACGGTGCGCAACACGTGACGCTCTGCGGCGAAGATGTGGAAGGGCAGATACGCACCCTGGAGGTAGGCAACCGCGCCAGCGAGATATCGCAGATACGCGAAGTGCGTGCGTTCCTCGTGGCGCAACAGCAGAAGATGGGCATAGAGAAAGGTATCGTGATGGACGGCCGCGACATAGGCACCGTCGTCTTCCCGCAAGCGGAGCTGAAACTGTTTCTGACCGCCCGGCCGGAGGTGCGCGCCCAACGCCGCTTCGACGAGCTGAAAGAGAAAGGGCAGAGCCCCGTCTTCGAAGAGGTGCTGAAGGATGTCAACGACCGCGACTATCGCGATACGCACCGTGCGGAGAGTCCGTTGCGGCAGGCCGAGGACGCCATCGTAGTGGACAACAGCGACATGACTCCTGACCAGCAAATGAAGGTCATCTATGACTATTTCGATCGATTCAAATAGCGGATTCTGTTTTGGAGTGACTCGCGCCATCCAGGCGGCGGAGAGTGAGCTGAGGAAAGGACCGCTCTGCTGTCTGGGCGACATCGTGCACAACGGGCAGGAGGTGAAACGGCTGGAGCAACTGGGTCTGCAGACCATCGACTACGACGACCTGCGCACCTTGTCTTCGCAGTCACGCGTGCTGCTGCGTGCACACGGCGAGCCGCCTTCCACCTACTGGATAGCACAACAACGCGGCTGCGAGATCATCGACGCCACCTGCCCTGTCGTCAAGAAACTGCAGGAGCGTATCCGTGCCTGCTACGAGCAACACCGCCACGACGAGGCGCTGCCGCCGCAGATAGTGATCTACGGTCAACCCGGCCACGCGGAAGTGATAGGACTGCAAGGACAGACCAACAACACCGCCATCGTCATCGAGCACCTCGAGCAGCTGGAGCGGATCGACTTCACGCGGCCGATATACCTCTTCTCGCAGACGACGAAGAGTGTGGAGGGCTTTCAGGCGCTGGTGGAGGCCATCGAGGCGCGCCGGAGATGTCGAGAAGAGCGGCCGACGTTCGAATACCACGACACCATCTGCCGGAACGTGGCCAACCGGGTGAAGGAGTTGCAGGCGTTTGCCCGGGCGAACGATATCGTGCTGTTTGTCGGCGGGACAAAGAGCAGCAACGCACGCGTGCTGTACAACCACTGCAAGGAAGCCAACGAGCAGACCTGGTTCGTCAGCAGCGCGGACGAGATACCCGACCAACTGTTCCGGGCAATCACGCCTACTACCAAGATAGGTATCTGCGGGGCGACCAGCACACCGCTCTGGCTAATGGAACAATGTAAAGACAAAATCATAGAACATGGACAACAAGATTAAAACGATTGGTGTACTCACCTCAGGCGGTGACGCACCGGGAATGAACGCCGCCGTGCGTGCCGTGACACGTACCGCTATCAGTCAGGGTATCTGCGTCAAGGCTATCTATCGCGGCTATCAGGGCCTGATTGACGGCGAGATAAAAGAATTTACGACGCAAGACGTATCGGGCATCATCCAACGCGGCGGAACTATCCTCAAGTCGGCTCGCTGCATGGAGTTTCAGACTCCCGAAGGACGTAAGAAAGCCTATAAGACGATTCAGAAAGAGCACATCGACGCCCTCGTCGTGATTGGCGGCGACGGCACCTTCACCGGCGGACGCCTCTTCGCACAAGAGTACGATGTACCCGTGATCGGTCTGCCCGGAACGATCGACAACGACCTCTGGGGCACTGACGCCACTATCGGCTACGACACCTCGCTGAGCACTATCACCGACTGTATCGACAAGCTGCGCGACACCGCTACTTCCCACGAACGTGTGTTCCTAGTGGAGATAATGGGTCGTAACGCCGGTTTCCTCACCCTGAACGCCGCTATTGCCGGCGGGTGCGAGGCAGCGATCATCCCTGAGCGTAAATCGGTGCCGGAACAGATAGAAGACGCTATCGGCAACGGCCGACGCAAGACGAAGAACTCGTCGATCGTGCTGGTACAAGAGCACGCCGTAGAAGGCGGTGCAGCTACCGTAGCGAAGATGATTGAGAAAGCACACCCCGAGTACTCCACCCGCGTGACCGTACTGGGTCACCTGCAACGTGGCGGCAGCCCCTCGGCCTACGACCGTATCCTGGCCTCGCGTATGGGCGTAGCAGCTATCTATGCGCTGCTGGACGGACAACGCAACGTAATGGTAGGTATCCAGAACGACGATATCGTCCTTGTACCGCTGAGCAAAGCAATCCACCAGAAGAAAGACGTGAAGGAAGATGCTTGGCAGGCATTGCTGACTCTGAGTATCTGACGGGTCTTAAGCTTTAGGTTCAGGACAACCCAGCAAGAACCAGAAATTGCTGATCATATTCTGTTCGAAGAGGAAAGCGAAATGCTTGGCCTCTTCGTTCTTTTTTGCCCAGTCGGTAAACTCCAGTTGTGCCTTGTCGAAAGCCTGGTTGTGGCAGGGGTGCTCCTTGTCGTCCCAGCTGTTGGTCACTCCCGGCAGCTCCTGCATCCGGACCGACTGCCAGCGGGCGATATGGATGATGTCAGCGCTGTCGATACTCTTGGCGGGCAGCGGCAGCGGATCGCTCGGACCGACCCGTTTGGCTTTCTTCTTAGCCGGGTGCAGGCTACTCCAGGCCTCCGTCTCACGGCTGTACTCCTCCGGCGTGGCATCGAGATAGACCACGTAGAACAGGGTCGGCTTGCCTCCCTCGTAGATATCGCGCGACAGACCCAGGAAACGGATATCCGTCCTGCCCGGCTCCTGCCACCATTCCTCGCGTACGCGCAAAGCGCCCGCGATACAATCTTCTATGCACCCGCGCGTGACATACGAGGTTGTCAACTTGTCGTCATAGCCGTGCGCAAAAGTCTTGTCAGGCATTTCCAAGCGCGTAGCGATACTGGCCGTCACCTTGTTCTTCGCTACCGTGGCGTCACCGCCGCGTTGCGGCAAGAGCAACCAGCCCTGTTTCTCTTCGCCGTCCTTGAGGAACACCAGCGCATTGACACCGAAATGGTTGGACATCTTCGAGCGCTTAGCAGGATAGAGCCAGTCGGCGTTCTCGAAGATACGACGTATACTCACGTTCGCCTTGATGGGATAGTCGAGTGCGCGATTGGTAAGCATGTGCGCCAGATAGGTACTGCGCATGGTGTGTATCGTAGCCGTCTCATGGTTCGCCTTGGTAGCCGGCTCAAAATCCATGAAGCGCACGGTCATACTGTCGGTCGTCTTGCTACGCGAATGGGCTTCTATCAGCGTGAAGTACTGCGCCTTGATGAACGGATCGAGTTCGAAATACTCGTTCGGATGATCCTCCACCTTCAGTTCCTTATACTCGCCGGCCTTCACCACCTTGTCGCAATAGACCGTGCAGAGGCGGTTGTGCAACATAAACTGACGGCGATAATGGGTGCCGTACTGCTCCCACATATCCGCGTTGTTGTAGCTCACCTTGGTGCGGTCCTCATCTTTCTGCAGACGATACACCACCAGCTTGACCAACAGAAAAGCCGCCATCACACCTACAAACGAGGCAACCATATCGTTGAGTACCTCGCCTGGATTCTTACATATCCAGGCTATCACGCCCGCCAGCACAGCCAAGGCACCGATGACAATCAGCACTTGCGCCATCACATACTTGGCGCGACTTTTCTTGTACAGGTTATTGAAATAGCGGTATAAATTATCGTCCATACAGTTTACCTATTTGCGTAAATAATTCGATATATCGTCTCTATCTCCTCCGGCGTAGGCACACCCTCCGGATACATAGTATAGAAATTGGTGTACTGGCGCATGAGCCGCTCTTGGGCGTCGTAGCGGAACAGCAACTCGCCGTCGCGCCACACAGCCTGATCGGTGTGCTGCAGCACATATTGGTGGCCGTCGGCCAGGATGGTCGTCAGCTTGCAGTTGTCCGTCGTCTGCCAGTTGACCTCTATCAGCACCTCCGTCTCGCCGGCACGCGCCTGCATGCGACTGCGGTAGGGCTGTCCGTTCGCTGCGTCACGCGTGTGACTCACCTCCACCTGCGTCAACTTTCTCCCGCCCAGCAGACGCAGCAGCGGCGCTAAGGCATTGGGCGCGCTGTCCAGCCAGCACCCGCCCAGTCCGTAGCGCTCCGGGTCGATACAGCCGTGCTCGTCGGCGTAAGGATCGGACAGCTCCATCCGGATAGCGTCGATACGCTGCAGCGGGCAATGCGCCATAAACCAGAGTATCTCCTCGCCATAGAGTGTGTGGTGGATAGGCACGTACCGTCCCCGCCACTCGGGGCTCAGGAAACGCCGCCCTTCCTCCTCATGCTCCGCCAGCGGTTTCTCCACCATCGGCAGCACGCCGCGTTGCAGACAGGCTGCCACCATCGCCTCGTGGGTCGACGGCGGCGTAGCGATGACGGCGGCAGCGGGAGCCAGACGGTCTAACAGCTGCTCGTAGTCGGTAAAGAGCGTGAACTCCGGATGGGCCTGACTCACGCGTGTCTCCCGGATATCACACAGGCCGCACAAGCGATATCGCGGCGTTGACAGCAACGCCGCGATATGATAACGGGCTATACGCCCCAGGCCTATCAGTACGATATCCATAACTTGCGCTTAACGCACACTGGTCAGGTGTTTTACCTTCGCGTTGAAAGCATCTTGCTTGAGCAGGTTCTCCAGCGTCAGATGCATTCTGTAGTTCCAGAAATGACGCGGATTAGCGGGCACATTGATACGATCGGCAAACTGATCGGGCAGACGCAATTGACCGTCGATAGCGAGCCAGTCTTGCAGCGGCAGGATCACCCACATAGCCGGACTGTACATGTGCTGGTTGATGATAAACTCAGCTATCTCCGGAGTCATTTGTTGCGGTGCGTCGCCCCACCAGCCCATTTGCTCGTTGTAGAACTGCTGCGTCACGCCGTGGTCTTCCTCCCACCATGCACGCAGCGGGTTCATATCGTGTGTACCCGTGGTGCAGACGCTTTGATAAGGTGCGTCAGCCGGGTGCGCGAACTTGACGGTCGGGTCTTTCGGCATACGTTGGATCTCCAGACTCAGTATCTGCAGCTCGTGCATGACATCGGGCACACAAGCCGGCACCATACCCAGGTCTTCGCCGCAGCACAACATCTTGGTAGCACCAATCAGCGTCGGCAGCTTGCGCATAGCCGAGTCGCGCCAGAACTGCGTATGACGACGGAAGAAATACTCGTTGTAGATACGCATGAGCGCCTCTTTCTGGTCGCTGTAGAGCTCGTTGAACGAGTGGCTCTGATAGATAGAGATACGCGGGTGCAGCCATCCCGGACGGCGTTGATCCTCGACCATCAGCACTTCGCAGTGCAGGTAGATCAAGCCGTTGCAGATGTTCTTCACAGCCTCTTCGCTCAGTCCGCTGGCCTTCAGTGCCACCTCGTCGCCGAGCAGGCGGTCTGCCCAGGCCTGCACCTTAGCCTGCGTGTCAAACTCCTCGCGGAACCAGTAGATATAGTTGTCGCGGGTGTTGAGCGCGTGCTCTTTGGCCCACTCGGTGTCGTAACCCAGTACGTCGCCCAGGAAGTTACTCCGGATATACGGTTTCGTCATGCGGTCCCAGTCCAGACATACACCCTGTCCGCAGAGGTCGTCGAACGAATACGGCAGAGCCGGCACAAAATGGCCGCATAAGCCCCATACGTCGGTCTTACGCATCTGCCAGATACGGAAGAAGCCCAGGATGTGGTCTACACGGTAGGCATCGAAATAGTCCTGCATCTTACGGAAGCGACGCTGCCACCAGCCGAAGTTATCCTCGGCCATCTTATCCCAGTTATAGGTCGGGAAGCCCCAGTTCTGACCGCTGATAGAGAAGTCATCGGGCGGTGCACCGGCACTGGCGTCCAGGTTGAAGAGCTCCGGATAAACGGCGGCATCGACGGAGTCGGGACTGATACCGATAGGTATATCACCCTTCATGGCCACACCTATCGAGTGGGCATAAGCCACAGCGTCGGCCAACTGCTTGTCGGCGTGGAACTGCAGGAACTTATAGTAGTCTTTCGGCTGTTTGTCGCGCTTGCTCAGGAAGGCAGCGTACGGCTCCAGCCACTCGGCGTTCTTCTCCTCAAACGCCTTGTATTCCGGGCTGGCGAACAACGCCTCTTTGTCTTGCTTGTAGAGGGCCTTGAAGAACACCGTCTTCGCGTCATACACGTTCTGGTAGTCAGCAAACGTCAGGGCATTGAACTCCGCCTTCTGCGCCTCGTATTTCTTCTTCATCGCCGGCGTCAGCTTGCTCATTTTCTCGATGTTGATATAGATGGGGTGCAACGCAAACACGCTCACGGCGTTGTACGGATAGCTGTCGAGGTTGTTGTGACGCAGCGTAGTGTCGTTGATAGGCAGCGTCTGGATCATCTTCTGACCCGTCTTGGCAGCCCAGTCAGCCATCTTCTTCAGATCCTGGAACTCACCGATACCGAAGCCTTCTTCGGTGCGCAGCGAGAACACCGGCACCGCTACACCTGCACCTTTCCAGCGCGGTTGCGTACGGCGGAAACTGCGGTCGTTCTGCATGATCACCAGGTCTTTGTTCACGCCCCAGATCTGACGGTTCTCGCCCCACTCCATATCGACGGTCTGGCCCGTCAGCAGGTCGTAAACCATATATTTGTACTCCACGATATCCTGGCCCTTCACCTCGATATCGGCACGCCATACGGGGAAGTCCTGATCGCTCATCACCAGTTTCTTCGACTCATCCCAGTTGCCCAGGGCCTCGCAGTTACCTACGATAGCCACGCCCTGGCACGGCAGTATCTGCGGCAGGTCGATCGAGAAATGGATATTCGACTTCGCACTGCTCTTCAGCGCCACCGGTTGCTGACGACGGAAAAGCGACTTGAGGAAGGCCGTCGTGTAGAAACTGTCCTCATAAGTGCTGGCCTGCCAAGCGTCGCGCACTACGACCCGTTTCTTGCTCGCCTTCAGCGTCAGCGTACGCGGCTCGCCTGCCTCAAACAGGTAGCGGCCCTCGCCTACGCGGATAGCGTACTTGTAGTGAATCTCACCCTTGAAAGCCCCCAGCGGTACGTTGACCTGCCAGAAGTCGGTGCCCTGGCAATTCATCACCAACGGCGACTTCGCAGTCCATCCCAAACTCGACTCTTGCGTCTCAATCACGCACAGACTCTGCCCATACTCGGCACGATAATGAATCTGAAAACTAATGTCCATGGTAGTATATTGTGTTGTTAATGATCAAAAATTTCGTGCAAATTTACACATTTTTTCTGAATTACGCAAATAGTGTCTCATTTTTTTCGATTTTTTATTGTGTATGTCAGAAAAAAGCAGTACTTTTGTACCCGATTTGAGAGAACAAACATGGCTACTATCTCGGAAATACGTCGCCCCGTAGAGGCGGAGTGGCGGCAGTTTGAACGCTATCAGCACGACTGTCTGCAGTCGGACAACCCCTTGCAACAAGAGGTGCTCAACTATATCGCGCAGCGTAGCGGCAAACAGCTGCGTCCGTTGCTCGTGCTGCTGGCTGCCAAACTCTGCAACCCCGTGACCGACAAGACGTTCCGCACCGCCGTAGCGCTCGAGATGCTCCACAACGCCAGCCTGGTGCACGACGATGTGGTCGACTCGTCGGACACCCGCCGAGGTGCGCCCGCCGTACACATACGCTGGTCGAACAAGGTGGCGGTGCTTGCCGGCGATTACATGTTGGCCAAGGTCATCGGACTCGTTGCCGAGATGCGCAACATACGTATCCTCGAGATAGTCTCCCAACTCGGCCGCAGCCTCAGCAGCGGCGAACTAGCACAGCTGCACGTGGGACAGTCGATGTGGATTGACGAGGAGCACTACAACCGCGTCATCGAACTCAAAACCGCCCGTCTCTTCCAGGCCTGTGCCGAAGCCGGTGCAGAGAGTGCAGGGTGCACCCAACGCCAGCGCACCGCGCTGCGCGAATACGGTCGACTGCTCGGACTCTGTTTCCAAATCAAAGACGACATCTTCGACTATAGTGACCTCGAGGAAATAGGCAAACCTACCATGAGCGACCTGCGTGACGGCAAGGTGACTCTGCCCCTTATCATCGCCCTGCAGCGCGCTCCCGAGAGCGAGGCGGCCGCTATACGCGCCATGAGCGAACACCTCGACGAAGCTGACCCGCGCACGCTACAGGAGATCAAGTCGTTCGTGCTGCGCTTCCACGGCGACGAGTACGCCGTACAGCGAATGTTGGAATATAAAAAACAAGCCACAGAAGCACTCTCTGTCTTCCGTGACTCTCCTATCCGCGAGGCGCTGATTCAGCTACTCGACTACGCCATCAATCGCGTTCAGTAGGTCTCTTACGTCCTGCAGCGCAGCTGTCTCGCCGCCCACGGCGCAAGCCTCCTCCAGTATCTCTTTCATAAACGCACCTATCAGCAGTTGACGGGCACACCCCGGGTCGATACCGCGCTGCTGCATATAGAACAACGCCGACTCGTCCAGTTGGCCGGTACTCGCGCCGTGCGTCGCCTTCACGTCGTCGGCGTAGATCTCCAACTGCGGCTGTGTACGCATCTCGGCCTCCTCACTTAAGAGGATGTTGCGGTTGGTCTGGTGGGCCTCCACCTCTTGGGCGTCGGGCGCTATCTTCAGCTCGCCGACGAACCGTCCCTTCGACTGCCCGTCCAGCACATATTTCACCAGCTGCTCCGACCGGCCGCCACCTACAGCGTGCGTCACCTTCGTCTCGGTCGTCACGCGGTCGGTGCCCTGTAGCCACGCCAGCGCGTATATCTCCGTCACGCAGCCTTCGCCCTGTTGCTCGATGGTGATGCGGTTGGCTATCTCGAGAGCTCGACAGTTCGAGGTCTCGAAGTCCACCACGACAATCTTCACCCGCGAACCCGCCTCTTGCTCCAGCTGCAGGTTCACCGGTTCGTTCAGATACACGCGCTCGAAACTATCGCCTTTACAGATTCTCATAGCCCTTCTCTTCCAGTTCTAACGCCAACTCCTTACCGCCCGTCTTCACAATCCGTCCGTCGGCCAGCACGTGCACGTAGTCGGGCACGATATAGTCGAGCAGACGCTGATAGTGGGTGATGACGATGGCGGCGTTATCCGGCCTCTTCAGACGGTTCACACCCTCTGCCACGATACGTAGTGCATCGATATCCAGGCCGCTGTCCGTCTCGTCGAGTATGGCCAGACAGGGCTCCAGCATCGCCATCTGGAAAATCTCGTTTTTCTTCTTCTCGCCACCCGAGAAGCCTTCGTTCACCGAGCGGTTGTTCAGCTTGTCGGGCAACTCCAGCAGCGCTTTCTTCTCGCGCATCAGTTGCAGGAACTTCTTGGCGCTCAGCGGCTCCTTACCCTCGTACGCACGCTTCTCGTTGAGCGCAGTACGCATGAAATTAGTCATGCTCACGCCCGGTATCTCCACAGGGTATTGAAAACTAAGGAACACACCCGCACGCGCGCGCACTTCCGGCGCCATCTCCAGCAGGTTCTCGCCCCGCAGATAGACCTCACCCGACGTCACTTCGTAGGCCGGATGGCCCGTCAGCACCGCGCTCAGCGTGCTCTTGCCCGCACCGTTAGGGCCCATGATGGCGTGCACTTCGCCCTCGCCGATCACCAGATTCACACCCTTCAGTATCTCCTTGCCGCCTATCGAGGCACGCAGGTCTTTTATTTCAAGCAGTTTTGTCATAGCGGGTGCAAAAGTACTGCTTTTTTTTGAATTATGCAAAAAAAACTTGCATATATCCTTTTTTTTTCGTACCTTTGCAGCCGCAAAGGTTTTTTATACCGATAAATTATCATTAACCCATTACAAATCACAAATCTAATTTATTATGTCAAGCGTTAACAAAGTTATTCTTATCGGCAATGTCGGCAATGACCCTGAAGTGCGTTACCTCGACCGCGGCGTTGCTATCGCTACCTTTAATCTGGCTACTACCGAACGGGGCTACATCATGCAGAACGGCACCCAGGTGCCCGACGTGACAGAGTGGCACCCCATCGTCCTCTGGCGCAACCTCGCCGAGTGGGCACAACAGTACATCCGCAAGAGCATGAAGATCTACGTAGAAGGCAAGCTGAAGACCCGCACCTGGGAGAAGGACGGCCAGATACGCCGCAAGACGGAGATCATCGCCGAGAACGTACAGATACTCTACAAACCCGAACAATACCGCAACAACGACCGTCTCAACCAGACTGCTGAGCGCGACGAAGAAGCCGTTGAGCAAGCAGCTGTCAGCGAAGAGGCGTCCTTTAACGATATCTTCTGATGACCAACAAAGAGCGTTATATCGAGTGGGCTGACCAACAGGACTTCATGCCCGTCTTCCTTCGCCCGTGGTGGCTCGACGCCGTCTGCGCCGGCAAGGAGTGGGACTCCCTGTTGGCGACCGACGACGAGGGCAACATTATCGGTGCAATGCCCTACCTGCTGCGTAAGCGGCTCTGGTTCCGCTTCATCGTCATGCCGCCTTTCACACAGACCGGCGGTATATGGGTCAATGCCGACACGACGGCCGACCGCTGGGTCACCGCCGAAGTGTGCCGGCAGATCAAGGAGCAACTCGACAGCATGAACCTGGCCTACTACTACCAGCAGTACCTGCCCGGCAGCCTCTGTGTAGAGGCCCTACGCGCACTCGGCTTCAGTACCCATCAGCGCGTCACCTACCGTGTAGATGACCTGAGTGACCTCGACCGACTCATCAACTCGTTCTCCAAGAACAAGAAACGGCAGCTGCAGAAAGCGCTGTCGCTGCAGGTCGACCGCAACATGTCGATAGAGGATTTCTATCGTTTCCACTGCCAGTGTATGGACCTCCGCAAGCGCAAGATAAGCTACACGCGTGAGTTCCTGCTGGTGCTCGAGCGCAAGGCGCGCCGTAACAAGCAGTGCTGCGTACTCTGCGTGCGCAACGCCGACGGACAGCCCTACGCTGCCGCCTTCGTCGTCTGGGATGAGCACTATCTCTACTATCTCATTCCCGCCCTCGACTATGCCTTCAACGACTCCGGTGCCGGCGCGCTGCTCGTGCTCGAAGCCATGAAGCTGGCGCGGGAGAAACATGTGCACTTCGACTTCGAAGGCTCGATGATACGGTCGGTGGCTAAGCACTACCAGCAGTTCGGCTCTACGCCCGTCACCTACTACAGCGTCGAGCGTTTCTACAAACCTATCTTCCGCCTCGCCCTCTGGTGGCAACACCTGCGCGAGTGGCGGTTCCGCTAAATCAGAAATCAGAAATCACACATCGCGAATTAAGAATATTATTCTTAACCCCCTGGTATCCGTCTGACCAAGACGCCATGAGCGGACTCTTCGTGCAGAAGCACGTGGAGGCACTTCGCGCGCAGGGTTGCGACGTGCGGGTGATCTGTTCCCAGGGGCTCTGCGACACGTTCCGTCAGTGGCACACCCTGCGTCGCAGCGGCTGGTTGCCCGATATTGTCCAACTAAACGTGCTGCAGAAACAAGCGCTCTTGGCGCTTTGGCTCAAGAAGCGACACTGTATCCCCTTTGTCCTCATCGAGCACTGGAGCGGCTATCTGCCTCAGGTCAATGTCATACGGCCGGGTAGCCTGCGCACACGGCTCATGCGCCGTCTCTGCCGTCAGGCCGAGGTCGTCATGCCCGTCAGCCAACCGCTGATGGACGCCATGCAACAGCTGGGCTTTACTGCACCCCGCTGGCAACTCATCGACAACGTCGTCGACGACTTCTTCTTTGAGAGTACAGACCGCTTCGCTGACAGAATACAGAATACAGACCAAGTTTCAAAGAAGACTCTCCTCCACGTCTCCTGCTTCGACGAGCGCGCCAAGAACGTCATGGGGCTGCTGCGGGCGGCGAAGATGCTGAGCGAGAAACGCCAGGACTGGCAACTGGTGCTCGTCGGCACCGGTGTGGATTATGCGGAGGTACGCGCCTACGCCGACACGCTGGAGATACCCAGAGGGCTGCTGCGCTGGACCGACGAACTGACGCCCCAAGAGGTGGCACGGGAGATGCAACGCGCCGACGCGCTGGTCCTCAGCAGCCGCTATGAGACCTACGGCGTCGTACTCGCCGAAGCCGCTGCTGCCGGACTGCCTATCCTCTCCACACCCGTCGGTATCGCCGAACAGTTGGCCGACCTGCTCGTGCCGCAAGAGGTAGCGCAACACAAACCCGGCCGCTTCGCCGAGTTCATCGAAACGATCCTCTGGAATACCGACCGCGTAGCTGACAGAGTACAGAATACAGACCGATTTACTTCTGCCGCTGTCGGCCGCCAACTGAAAGACATTTATGATAGCTGTCTGCATCGCGATATATAACCACGAAGCCTATATCGCCCGGGCGATCCGGAGCGTGCTGTCGCAGCAATGTGACGAGGAGCTGCGCGTCTATCTAGGCGACGACGCCTCGACCGACCGGACGCAGGACGTCTGCCTGCCGTTCGCTGCGCAGGACGACCGTATCGTCTATGTCCGTCGCGAGCAGAACCTCGGGCTGGTCAACAACACGCTCGAGCTCTACCGCCGTATTCTGGCCGACCGCTGTACCTATATCGCCATGCTCGACGGCGATGACTACTGGACCGACAACCGCAAGCTGCAGCGCCAACTCGACTACCTCCGCACCCATCCCGACGTGGGGCTGGTACATACTGCCGTCGAGGGACAAGGCGATGAGGCGATACCCGAGGGCGACCTAAGCCGGCGGTATGACCTGGCTGGCGCACGGCAGTCCAACTGCACGGTACTCTTCCGCGCCGACCTGCTCCGGCGGGTGGACACCGAGGCACTCCGCGCACAGGCTTTCCCGGTGCTCGACTATCCGCTCTACGGACTCTTCGCGCAGCTGACCCGCTTCGGCTATCTGCCTATCCCCACCGCCGTCTGGACCAGCCACGAGTCGGTCTCCCGTCCCCGCAGCCTCCGCGCACAGATACACTACCGCCGGGAGCGAATACGTATGTGGCAGTGGCTCGACCAGTGCTACCCAGGGCGGTTCCACTATCGCGGTCTGCAAGCCCGCTGGTGGCTGCTCAAGCAGGCGGTTTACCTCATCCTAAGTTGAAACAAAAATCACTATCTATATGAAGAACGAATTGAATTCCCTAATCATGGTGGCAATGAAGAACCATGACACCGTGCGCACGGAGAGTCTGCGCGCCATCAAGAGTGCTTTCCTCAACTGGCAGACCAGCAAGGAGAATGCCGGTAAGGAACTAACCGAAGCCGACGAGATCCAGATCATCAAGAAGATGGTCAAGCAGCGTCAGGAGTCGGTGGAGCAATACGTTGCAGCCAGCCGTCAGGAGCTGGCTGACGCCGAGCAGGCGCAGATCGATGTGCTGGAGACGTTCCTGCCCAAGGCGGCCAGCCAGGAGGACATCGTCCGCGCCTTCAATGCCGCCAAGGAAGCCAACGGCTGGGAAACCGAGAAGAAAAATATGGGCCTCTTCGTCAAAGCCATCAAAGCCGCCCTGCCCAATGCCGACGGCAAGATGGTCGCCCAAGTGGTACAGAGCCAACTGGCTTGATAAGCCGACCATACACAACAAAAGGACGCTCGATTGAGCGCCCTTTCTTTTTGCCTGCGACGGATTATGCTGTGCATCTTGGGTTACATCCTATACTTCGGATCGATTATTCTACCTCTTGCCCGGTAAGGGTGTAGGTCTTTTCGTTCTTGATGATGAGGATTTGACCATTGCGCAGTACCTTGGTCACGTTGTCGGACGAGGAGGCAGATATCGACTCAATGTCTTCTGACATATGCTTTTCGCAACGGTACGTCATCTCGGATGTCACCGCATTGACTATGAAGGTAATATCGTAGTAAGCATCTTCCTCAACCGTCAGGTTCTCTCCGGATCTACCGCCCACTCCGTAGTCGAAGGCCGCAATACCGCCGGACTCAGCCGCATTCTTGGTGCGGATCTTGAAACCATAGCCGGTAGTGGCGATATGTACATTTTCCACCGTCCAAGTGTAGATAAACCCTTCCTCGACAGGCGTACCCATCGGGAACACGTTGCCCCAATGCCACGAGGACGGATCGACAGTTGCGCCCTCTTGCTCAGGGATAGCATCGCCCACCAGTTCCAGCTCACAAGCGCTATAGTCGTCGTAGGTCAGATTCATAAACAGGAAGTTCTGCCATACCTCTGCAGCCTTGTACAACGGCACCGATTCGAGCGGTACGACCAGCAGACAGTTGCCTATATTGACGCTCTGGAACACATTCGCCACAATAGGTTGAGGTACAGGGGCGTTGTTGAGGACACGCAGCAGTTGAAAGCACTCATAGAAAGCGGTAGGTTCAATGCTGGTAACACTCTGCGGAATCATAACTTCCTGAATAGGAGTGCGTCGGAAAGCGCCGGAACCGATAGTAGTCACCGTATTGGGGATAACGGTATTCTTACATGCGCAGATTAGTTTGTTACTGGCCGTCTCGATGATCGCGTTGCAGTCCTCACGGCTGTCGTATACGGGATTGTCTGCTGCCACGTAAATGGTTTGGACATTTTGGCTGTTTGTCAGGATGTTATAGCCTATCTCGGTCACGCTGGCCGGAATCGTCAGTGTGGTCAAGGCACTGCAGTTCTCAAAGGCGCAGTCGCCGATGCTGGTCACGCTGTTCGGTATGGTGATATACGTCAAGCCTATGCATATCTCGAAGGCGTGTTCTCCGATACAGGTGACGCTGGTCGGGATTTGGATGGCGGTAAGGCTGTGGCAGTCCTCGAAGGCGCTCCTACCAATCTCCGTAACCGTATTGGGAATAGTGGTGTTCTTACATCCGTTGGTCAGCGTATTGGTAGCCGTCTTGATGATAGCGTTGCAATTGTTGCGGCTGTCAAACGTGCTGTTGTCCGTGGCCACACTGATGGTCGTTAAGCTGTTACATCCGGCAAACACCGCGTAGCCGACGTTGGTAACAGTTCTGGGGATGTTAATATTGTTCATCTCCTGACAGAAATAGAACGCATAATCCTCAATCGTCTCGATACCGTCAGGCAGGGTCATATACGTCATATCGCAGTTACCAAACGCGTACTCTCCGAGTCTCTTGATACTCGAAGGAAGCACGAAATGAGTCACATGGCAGTACATAAACGCCAAGCGTCCGACAGCAGTAACCTGATAGACTACATCGTCGTGCGTCACCGAGGAAGGAACCTCGACATACGTCATCTCGGCGGGGTAGTTCTGAAAGTCCCCGTAGTTGATATGGTTAGTCACTTCGGCCGTTTGATCAGCCGTATTCAGATTGTAGTACAACTCACCGATCTGTACATGATCGATGATGTCAGCAAAGAGCATGCCCGTGCTTGCTACCAGGGCAAAAAGGAGAGTAGAGATTTTTGTTTTCATATGCATTACTGTCAGTTGAATGAATTGACGAGGCAAAGGTACTGCTTTTTTTCGATATATGCAAGAGAAAAAGCAAATAAATTTGCGTATGTCAGAAAAAAGTAGTACCTTTGCGGGCGCAAAGGTTTTCAGTCCGGAAGATGGAGAAAGAAGGCAAGATAGAAGTGATCGGTGCTCGGGTGCACAACCTGAAGAACATCAGCGTGTCGATACCGCGAAAGCGGCTGACGGTGATCACGGGTCTGAGCGGCAGCGGGAAGAGCTCGCTGGCGTTCGACACGATCTTTGCGGAAGGTCAGCGGCGCTATATGGAGACGTTCTCGTCGTACGCGCGGGGCTTCATCGGCCAGATGCAGCGTCCGGACGTAGACAAGATAACGGGCCTGAGTCCGGTGATATCCATCGACCAGAAGACGACGAGCAAGAACCCGCGTTCGACGGTGGGCACCGTGACGGAGGTGTACGACTTCCTGCGTCTGCTATACGCCCGTGCCGGCGAGGCCTACTCGTACCTATCGGGGCGGCAGATGGTGAAGATGACCGACGAGCAGATCATCGAGCTGATCACTCGAGAGTACGCGGGGAAGAAGATACTGCTACTGGCGCCGCTGGTGAACGGGAGGAAAGGACACTACAAAGAGCTGTTTGAGACGATCCGGAAGAAAGGGTACGTGCACGTGCGTGTGGACGGAGAAGTGAGAGAGATAGTGGCGGGCATGAAGCTGGACCGCTACGCTATCCACACGATAGAGGTGGTGGTAGATAGGTTACGGGTTACGGGTGACGGGTTACAGGATGACCTCAGGCGGTTGCGGCAGTCGGTGGACAGGGCGATGACGCAGGGAAACGGGATACTAATGGTCGCTGACGCGACCGGACCGGCTACGCCTGTTCGGTATTTCAGCAGGAACTTGATGGACCCGGAGACGGGGTTGAGCTATCAGGAGCCCGCACCGCACACGTTCTCGTTCAACAGTCCGTCGGGCTGGTGCCCGTGCTGCAAAGGACTAGGGAAGGTGAAGAGTACAGACCGTTTCACTGACAGAATACAGAATACAGACATTGATGAGGCGATAAAAGCGGATAACTGGCTGGAGCAGCTGCAAGGGGTTATAGGAGACGGGTTACAGGAGACGGATGAGGCCAATGAAGAAGAGTGGGCGGTGTGTCCGGAGTGCGAGGGTAAGCGACTGAGCAAAGAGGCACTGAGTTACCGGATAGGGCCCTACAACATCTCGGAACTCGCAGAGATGGACATAGAGGAACTCCTGAAGGAGTTAGACCGCTTCGCTGTAGGACCGTCGCAGAGCGACTGTAAGACCACTAGCGCTGTAAGACCGTCTTCGGCTGTAGGATTGACAGAGAAGCAGCGGGCGATAGCGGAGCCGATACTGAAGGAGATATGTGCGCGGTTGCGGTTTATGCAGTCGGTGGGTTTGAGTTATCTGAGTCTGAACCGCAGCAGCGAGAGTCTGTCGGGCGGTGAGAGCCAGCGTATCCGTCTGGCTACGCAGATAGGCAGCCGGCTGGTGAACGTATTGTACATACTGGACGAGCCGAGCATCGGTCTGCACCAGCGGGATAACCAGCGGTTGATCAACAGCCTGAAAGAGCTGCGCGACCTGGGTAACTCGGTGATCGTGGTGGAGCACGACGAGCAGATAATGCGTGAGGCGGACTGGATAGTGGATATCGGTCCGAAAGCCGGTCGGCTGGGCGGTAAGGTGCTGTTCAGCGGGACACCAAGCGATCTGCTGAAAGCAGATACGCTGACCGCCTCTTATCTCCGAGGAGATAAGGCTATAAGACCGTCGCAGAGCGACTGTAAGACCGCTGACGCTGTAAGACCGCAGGCTACGCCTGCTGTAGGACCGGCTTCGCCTGAAAGATTTATCACCCTAAGCGGGTGCAAGGGGAATAACCTGAAGGATGTGACGGTAAGGATACCACTGGGGCAGATGGTGTGCGTGACGGGTGTGAGCGGCAGCGGAAAAAGTTCGCTCATCAACCAGACGCTCTACCCCATCCTGAGTCAACGGTTCTACCGCAGCAAAACGCCGCCCCTGGCGTACGAGAAGATAGAGGGCGTAGAACAGATCGACAAGGTCATCAACGTCGACCAGTCGCCTATCGGCCGTACGCCCCGCAGCAACCCAGCGACGTACACCAATGTGTTCAACGACATACGAGAGCTGTTCGCCCAGTTGCCGGAGTCGAAGATACGCGGCTGGAAAGCCGGTCGGTTTAGTTTTAACGCCAAAGGCGGGCGGTGCGAAGAGTGCTCTGGCAACGGCTACAAGACGATACAGATGCACTTCATGCCCGACGTGTATGTACCCTGCGAAGTATGCGGCTGCCAGCGCTACAACCGCGAGACACTGGAGGTGCGTTTTAAGGGCAAGACGATAGCCGACGTGCTCGACATGACGGTGAATCAGGCGGTGGAGTTTTTTGAGTCGCAGCCGACGATACTGCGTAAGATAAAGACGATACAGGACGTGGGCCTGGGTTACATCAAACTGGGTCAGTCGTCGACGAGTCTATCGGGCGGCGAGAGTCAGCGCATCAAGTTGGCGACCGAGTTGTCGCGTCCGAGTACAGGCAAGACGCTGTATATACTCGACGAGCCGACGACAGGTCTGCATTTTGAGGACATACGCGTGCTGCTGGGTGTGCTGCGGCGACTGGTGGACAAGGGTAACACGGTGGTGATCATCGAGCATAACACCGACGTGATACGAGCCTGCGACCGGATCATCGACCTGGGACCGGAAGGCGGGCGCCACGGAGGAGAGATAGTGGCGGAAGGGACGATAGACGATATTCGGCGTAATACAAGGAGTATTACGGGGAAGTTTGTGTAAGGTGTAAAGTGTAAAAATATGATAACGAATCCACTTGCTATTATTGCGCTGGTGCTGGCGATGATTCTGCTGGTGCCGATGGCGTGCAGAAAGATACGTATCCCCAGTATTGTGGGTTTTATCCTGATGGGTATACTGGTAGGTCCGTACGGTCTGGATCTGCTGAGCAGCGGTGTGGCTATCCAGACGCTGGGTAGCATAGGAATGCTGTATATCATGCTGCAGGCGGGTATAGAGGTGGATGTGAATGACTTCCGTCAGCAGCGGACTCGTGCGGTGGTGTTCGGTTTCTACTCGTTCTTGTTTCCGTTTGTGCTGGGTCTGCTGACGAGCAGGCTGCTGGGTTACGGCTGGGTGACGAGTGCGTTGCTGGGCGCCATGTACGGCAGTCACACGCTGATGACCTACCCCACCGTGAGTCGGTACGGCGTACAGAAAAACGCGGCGGCCAACATCGCCATAGGCGGCACCATGCTGACTATCTCGCTGTCGCTGCTGGTGCTGGCTTACCTAAAGAGTAACTTCGTCTATACCGACCAGCTGAGCGTTTGGGGACTGATAGGCCGTATCGCGCTGACGCTGCTGAGTATCCTCGTGGTCTTCCCCCGTCTGGCGCAACGTTTCTTCAAGCGCTGGCAAGACGCTACGACGGGTTTTCTGGTGGTGATGACGCTGATGGTGATCTCGGCACTGATGGCCGACTGGGCCGGTCTGGAGGGCATCTTGGGAGCCTTCATGTGCGGCGTGGCGATGAACAGACTGGTGCCAAACCTGAGCCCGGTGATGCAACGCATCAATTTTGTGGGCAACAACCTGTTCGTCCCGCTGTTTTTGCTGGGCGTGGGTATGATGATTGACACCCACGTGCTCTGGAGCGGCTGGCTGACGCTGGTGCTGGCCATCGTGATGATTGCCACCAAGCTGGTGGGCAAATGGCTGGCCTCGTGGCTGGCGCAGAAAGGGTTTGGTCTGCAGGGTGTAGAACGGCAGTTGATGTTCGGTCTGACTCACGCTACGGCGGCCGGTACGCTGGCTATCGTGACGATAGGCTACAAGATGGGTGTGTTCGACGCCGTGATACTGAACGCCGCGGTGCTGATGATCCTGGTGCTGTGTACGTCGGCTTCGTTCATCACGGAGTACGCCTCCAAGCAGTTGGCGCTGCAGGAGTCGGCGCGGCTGGAGGCCGACAAGACTGATAACAGCTGGCTGATGATGACCGTAGGCGAGAACCGCCATTACGAGTTGCGCGAACTGGGTGAGCTGAGTGAGTTGCACCAGGTGGAGCTGTCGAGCGAGAGCGACTGGTCGGACGCCACCTCGCTGGTAAACAACCAGCGTAAGGCCGCTATCATCTACCACCCCGCGCAACCGCTGAACACCGTCTCGCGACTGCTGGTAGCCGTACCGCGTTATGCGGAGAAAGAGCACGACTTTATCTCCTGCTTCGGCCTGATACGTCGTCTGAGCAGTCAGATAGGCGCGAAGGTGGTGTTCTTTACCAACGAGGAGACACAAACGGCGTTGCAAGCGTTCTGCCGCCGCAAAGGCAAGGCACTACGTGCCTCGTACCGCGAGATGGAGGACTGGGAAGACGTGCTAATGATGGCCAAACAAATGAAGCAGGACGACCTGATCGTGATGGTGAACGCCCGTCCGTCGACGCCGAGCTACAACCCGCTGTTCGACCAGGTGCCGGATATGTTGAGCCGCTTCTTCAGCGACCACAGCTACATGGTGGTCTATCCCGAGCAGGAGACGGGTAATACGACGCCCGACCTGCTGACCGGCGACACGACACAGGCGAGCACGACCTGGTCGATCGTCAGCGGACTGAAACGACTGGTGCTGCGACTGGTGGACAAGATGCAAAAGGGGTAAGAATATTTGCAGTACCTTCGGCACGCCCCTTCCCCTACGGGGCGGGTTCCCTCCGAAAGTACGTTCGCACAGTTGTGCGACTAACAAGGCATTACCGTTAAAAATTCAAATGAATTTGATTTTTACCGTTAAAACCTTGTATATTCCAAATATTTGTAGTATTTTTGCACCCGATTTATAAATTGGCTAATTATAGGTTTATGAAAGAGATAACAACCAAGAAACTGGCGGAGACGATTATTGAGGGAATCCGCAACCGTAAAGGTCAGCACATTGTGACGATTGACCTGAAGAAAATCAAAGAGGCACCGGTGGAGATGATGATCATCTGCGAGGGGCAGAGCAACACCCAGGTGTCGGCTATTGCCGATGAGATAGACGACTTCGTACGCACCACGACGCACGTGCACCCGCTGAGCGTGGCGGGCGAGGACAACGCGGAGTGGATAGCGATGGACTACGGCACTATCTTCGTACACGTGATGCAACGCGAGCCGCGTGCTTTCTACGACATCGAGCACCTGTGGTCGGACGGGAAGATCACAGAGTTGCCGGAAATGATTTGAAGATTTGAAGATTTGAAGATTCGAAGATTTTATGGCAAACAATAAGAATCAACGTAAGCCGGTGATGCCGGATCAGCCGCAGGGTCAGCCCTCCGGTCCGCGTCGCTGGTTGAGTATCCTGCTCTATACCGCCGCTTTTGCGCTGCTGGGTTTCTACCTGTTCGGTGACCGCGATTCGCAAGGAGCGAGCAAGGAGTTGAGTTACACCAAGCTGACCGCCTACGTGGAGGTAGATGCGGTGGAGAAGATAGTGGTATACGACGACCTGAACGCCAAGGCGACGGTGCGACCGAAGTCGTATGTAGTGGTGTTTGGCAGTCAGGGAGCCGGTGAACAAGCCAAGGGTCAGCTGAAAAGTCAGGTGCCCTCGGTGGAGGAGTTCGACAAGTATATACAGGGCGTCAACGCGACGCGTAAGAGCAACGGTCAGGCCGCTATCGACGTGACCTACGAGAAGTCGAAAGACTACTGGTACCTGATACTGGTCAACGTGCTGCCCTTCGTGTTGATGGTGTTCTTCTTCATCTACCTGAGCCGCGGTATCGGTTCGGGTATGGGAGGCGGTATCTTCGGCGTTGGCAAAGCCAAGGCGCAGATCTTCGACCGCGACAAGAAGGACAAAGTGACCTTTAAGGATGTGGCGGGTCTGTACGGCGCCAAGCAGGAGGTGCAGGAGATCGTGGAGTTTCTGAAGAACCCGCAGAAATACACCGAGATAGGTGCGAAGATCCCCAAGGGTGCGCTGCTGGTAGGTCCTCCGGGAACGGGTAAGACGTTGCTGGCGAAAGCCGTAGCCGGCGAGGCCGACGTACCGTTCTTCTCGATGAGCGGATCGGACTTCGTGGAGATGTTCGTGGGCGTAGGTGCGAGCCGTGTGCGCGACCTGTTCCGTCAGGCCAAGGAGAAAGCACCGGCTATCATCTTCATCGACGAGATAGACGCTATCGGTCGTGCACGCGGTAAGAGCGTGATGACGGGCGGGAACGACGAGCGGGAGAGTACGCTCAACCAGTTACTGACCGAGATGGACGGTTTTGGCACCAACAGCGGTGTGATCATCCTAGCGGCTACCAACCGTGCCGACGTGCTCGACCCGGCGCTGCTGCGTGCCGGACGTTTCGACCGACAGATACACGTCGAGCTGCCCGACCTGCAAGAGCGTAAGGAGATATTCGAGGTACACCTGCGTCCGCTGAAGCTGGACGACTCGCTCGATATCGATTTTCTGGCCAAGCAGACGCCCGGTTTCTCGGGCGCGGAGATTGCCAACGTGTGCAACGAGGCGGCGCTGATAGCAGCTCGCGGCGGGCATAAGAAAGTGAGCAAGCAGGACTTTATGGATGCGGTAGACCGTATCGTAGGCGGTCTGGAGCGGAAGAACAAGATCATGACGGAAGACGAGAAACGCTCGATAGCCTACCACGAGGCAGGCCACGCGACAATCAGCTGGTTGCTGCGCTGGGCCAACCCGCTGGTGAAGGTGACGATCGTGCCTCGCGGTGTGGCGCTGGGAGCAGCCTGGTATCTACCGGAAGAGCGTCAGCTGACCAACGAGGACCACATACAAGACGAGCTCTGTTCGCTGCTGGGCGGACGTGCTGCCGAGCAGCTGTTCCTGCAGCAGACCTCGACAGGTGCACTCAACGACCTGGAGCGCGCCACCAAACAGGCCTACGCGATGGTAGCCTATTTCGGCATGAGCGACAAGCTGAAGGATGTCAGCTTCTACGACTCGACGGGCCGTTACGACTACGGCTTTACGAAGCCCTATTCCGACGAGACGGCCAAACTGATTGACGAGGAAACCAAACGTATCATTGCCGAACAAATGGCCCGCGCCAAACAGATACTGACGGAGCACGCCGAAGGCCACCACCGGATAGCCGAACTCCTGATAGAGCGTGAGGTGATCACCCACGAGGACGTGGAGGCGATACTGGGTCCGCGTCCGTGGAAGAGCCGCGGCGATGAGTTGCTGGCCGCCAACAAAGAGGAGGCACAGACAGAGACGCCCAAGAAGAGACGCGCTCCGCGCAAGAAGAAAACCGACGAAACACAAACTACCGATACACATGAAGAGACTATTGCTTAACGCCGTGCTGCTGCTGGCAGCTACGACCCTCTCGGCGCAAGAGGCGCCGCAGAAACTGCCGATGGACCCGGAGGTTCGCTACGGCAAGCTGGACAACGGACTGACCTACTACATCCGTCACAACGAGCAACCCAAACAACGTTGCGAGTTCCACATCGCGCAGGCGGTAGGTGCCATCCTGGAGGAGGACCACCAGAACGGTTTGGCCCACTTCCTGGAGCATATGGCCTTCAACGGTACCGAGCATTTTGAGGGCAAGGGAATCATCAACTATTTTGAGTCGATAGGTGTCAACTTCGGCGGTAACATCAATGCCTACACCTCGATTGACGAGACGGTATATCGTTTGAGCGACGTGCCTACCTATCGCGAGGGTATCATCGACAGCGCGCTGCTGGTGATGCACGACTGGAGCTGCGCCCTCTCGCTGCTGGACGAGGAGATAGACGCCGAGCGCGGCGTGATACTGGAGGAGTGGCGCACAGGCCGCACGGCACGCCGTCGTATATGGAGGGAGCTGAACGCAAAGATGTACCCGGGCACGCAGTACGCCAAGCGCGACGTGATAGGCGACACCGCCGTCATCAACAACTTCGCCTACCAGGCACTGCGTGACTACTACCATAAGTGGTACGGCCCGGACAACCAGGCGATCATCGTAGTGGGCGACATCGACGTGGACAGCATTGAGAAGAAGATACAGGCCCTCTGGGCCAACGTGCCGCGCCGTGCTAACTACGGCGAGCGGCCTATCTACACCGTCAACCATAATGACAAGCCGCTGGTGGCTATCGTAACCGACCCCGAGGCTGAGGGCAGCCGTATCACGCTGGAGTATAAGTTCGACCAAGTGCCTGCCGCGCTGCAGGGAACGGCGCAGGAGTATATGCTTAACCTCGTGCGCGAACTGGTCTGCGACATGTTGGACAACCGTTTCTCGGAGCTGGCGCTCGACCCGAAAGCATCGTTCACCGCCGGCGGTTGCCAGTACGGCGAAGCCGTGAAATTGATGGACGCTTTCTACGCCATCTATATCCCAAAAGAGGGACGGGAGACAGAGGCGCTGAACGATCTGCTCTACCAGCTGGAGAAGATGCACCGCTACGGCTTCACCCAGAGTGAGCTGGACCGCGTAAAGAGCGAGAAGCTCAATGCGATGGAGAAATACTACAACGAGCGTAACACCCGTAAGAACATCACGCTGGCACGCGAGTGCATCCGCCATTTCGAGGACGGCGAGTCGATGCCCGGTGCACAATGGGAGTACGACTTCGTACAGGCTATGTTGCCGATGTTGTCGCTGGAGACAGCCAACAACGTAGCAAAAGCCCTGATACACGCCAACCCGACCGTAGCCATCTCCGGACCGGAGAAAGAGGGAGTGAATATCCCGTCGGAGGAGACGATACTGGCAGCACTGGGCGGCATGAGCGAACTGGCTATCGAGGCGCCGGCCGAAGAGGCTGTGGACAACGAGCTGGTGAAGAAAGCACCGCGCAAGGGTAAGATAAAAGCAATACGTTACAACGAAGATATCGAGGCGACGGAGTGGATGTTGAGCAACGGCATCAAAGTGGTGTTCCACCCCACGGAGTTCAAAGCCGACGAGATCCTGATGCAAGGTTTCTCGAAGGGTGGTTTCTCTCAGGTGAAGACAGCCGACCTGCCTTCGGCAGCCGTAGCTACCTCGATTATCCAGTTCTCGGGTATCGGTCGTTTCAACGCGACGCAACTGGAGAAAGCGCTGGCCGGCAAGACGGTATCGGTGAGCCCGGAGATAGCGGAGAAGACCGAACGTATACAGGGCAGTTCGGCTGTGAAAGATCTGGAAACGATGTTGCAGCTGACCTATCTCTATTTCACAGCTCCGCGTCGCGACGAAGAGGCCTATCAGACGCTTGTAAGCATCTTCCGCAACCAACTGGCCAACCGCGACAAGAACCCCAAGACGACGTTCTCCGACTCGATACAGATGATGAGCACCAACCACTCGGAGCGTACCGTCATCTTCGACACTACGACGCTGAAGAGCGTCAACCTGGACAAGGCACTGGCGGTCTACAAAGCACGTTTTGCCAACCCGGCAGACTTCACCTTTGTCTTCGTAGGCAATATCGACCCGAAAGACCAGAAAGTGAAAGACCTGATTTGTCAATGGCTGGGCGGACTGAAGACCAAGAAGAACTGCCACGAGCAGATCGTCGACCACCACATCACCGTGGCGCTGGGGCAGCAGAAGAACTATTTTAGCCGTCAGATGGAGACGACGACGGCCAGCAACCGTATCCAGTACACCTCGTACGAGATGCCGTATACGATGGCCAACGACCTGAACATGGAGATCATCGGTCGTATTCTCTCGACCCGCTATCTGGAGTCGATACGTGAGCGCGAAGGCGGTTCGTACGGCGTAGGCACCTACGGCTATATGAATATCCTACCTACCCCCTCTGCCGGACTGATTATGCAGTTCGACACCGACCCCAAGAAACAGGAACGCCTGATGGAAATCATCCACGAGGAGGTACAGACCATCATCGACAACGGCCCGCTGGCCAGCGACCTGCAGAAAGAGAAAGAGTCGATGCTGAAGGACTACCAGGAGGACCTGGAGAAGAACAGCTACTGGCGTCAGTCGCTCTATATGTACTATATGTACGGCGAGAACAACATCCGCGACTACAAGGCTGCCGTGGAGGGTATTACCGCCAAGACCGTGCAGGAGACACTGCGTCAACTGGTAGCGGCAGGTAACATGTTCGAAGTAGTCATGTTCCCCGCAGAATAATGCGCTATTTTATCATAGCCGGCGAAGCGTCCGGTGACGCACATGCGGGCGTCCTGATCGACCAATGGAGTCGTCTGGACCCCGCAGCGCACTGGGCAGGACTGGGCGGCGACCGGATGGCCGCCGCCGGTTGTCGGCTCTATCAGGACTACCGGCAGATGGCCTATATGGGGTTCGTCGATGTGCTGCGAAACCTGAGCAAAGTGCGCCGAAACCTCCGTATTGCCCGCGAGGCGCTACGGAGCGAACAGCCGGACGTACTGATACTGGTGGACTATCCTAGTTTCAACCTCCGTATCGCCGCCTACTGCCGGCGTCATCTACCCAAAACCCGTATCATCTACTATATCCCGCCCAAAGTATGGGCCTGGAAGAGCTGGCGTATCCACCGCATCGCCCGTCTGTGCGACCAGATATGGGGTATCTTCCCCTTTGAGACCGACTACTACGCCCGTCGCGGATACACCTGCACCTACGTGGGCAACCCCACCGCAGCCGCTATCGACGCCTATCGCGCGGGGACACCGGCGCCACAGCGTGAGCCGATCATCGCGCTACTACCGGGCAGTCGTCCCGGCGAAGTCAACGCCTGTCTGCCAGTGATGTTGGAGGCAGCACGCCGTATAGCTGGCTACCGCATCGAAGTGACAGCCGCGCCGGGCATAGAGGACGGCCTCTACGCGCCGTATATGCGGGAGGGCGAGACACTCTCGCGCCACACCTACGCTACCGTCAGCCGTGCTACGGCGGCTATCGTCAACTCAGGAACAGCCACGCTGGAGACAGCGCTGCTGGGCTGCCCGCAAGTGGCGGTCTATCATCTGAGCTGCTCCCGGTTCTTAGGCTGGATACGCCGGCTGCAACCGCTCTTCTTCTCCATTCGCCATTTCACGTTGGTTAACATCCTGGCCGACAAAGAGCTGATTCCCGAACTGGTAGCCAACGACTTCACGGCCGACAATATCGAACGTGAGCTGCGCCGCTTGCTGACCGACGAAGGCGCAAAAAGAAATATGCTCGCGGGTTACGAGCATATCTCTTCTCTTCTACATATTCCTCACACCGCTATCAGCGATCTAAGCCCAGCGAGAAACTGAGACCTATACGGAAACGCTCGTAGGCCTTCGGTTCGTGTACGTTCGTCGCATTCGCCGGTATCGTCTCTTGCTTGAGCATGTGGCAGTACTCGGCGAACAGGTTGATCGGGCATACACCGGAGGTATTGAGTTGCATCGACGTACCGCCCAAGAGACCGATGTTACTGTTGTTCAGACCGATACGTGCACCGGCGTAGAACGTCCATGCAAAACCGCGGCCGCAGGGCAAGACGGCCGAGATCTTCGGACGGTAGTTGAAGTGCATCTTACGACTGATACTGTCGGCTAGCGGCTTACCCTCTGCCACACACAACTCGGCGTCCAGCAGGTTGAAGCCCAACATCTTGTAACGCATCGGTGCCAAGCCGAACAAGAGCGAGTGAGAATAATGGGCGAAGTCGAACATATAACCGAAGTCGACGATGCCAAAGAACCACGTACCGGCATTATCGTAGAAACGGTGACGCACCGAGCCGTCCGACTTCTTAGGACGTGCCTGCCAGTTCTCGTTGTCGCCCAACTTGTGCAGCGTAGGATAATACACCACGTGCTTACCGCCATACTCCGTCAGGTCGAGCGTGTCGGTATAGGGCTGGTAGTTACGGCGCGTAGCCGACATGGTATAGACACGCGGCTCCAGCTTCATCGAGCGATGGGGCTTGAGTTGGTAGATATGGCGCTTCTCGTCCTGCAGCTGGATATTCACTCCCTCCACGTTAGGACGTATCTTCAGTTGACGGCTGAACGGCAGTTTAAAGGCCTGCTCGGTCGTACCCTCTTTGACGATGATGTGATAACCGCAAGCCACCTGGTCGGTGTTCTTGAGGATGATGACCTGATCGCCGGCGGGTACCTTACCTACATACTCGCCCTTGCCCAAGAAGAGCAGTTCGTTCTCCTTGTCCAGCAGACGATAGATAGCGATATCGTTGTCGGTACGGATGTTGACGATACCCTTGGCTACATAGTTCATCTGGTAGTCGCGGATAAACTGGGTACTCGACTTTACGGTGAAGGTATCGATAATCGTCTCGTAGTCCTCCATACGAATATGCACATAGTGCTTGCCGGTAGCGACACGCGGGCTGACATAGACACCGTCGTTGGCAACCACTTCCTCGCCGTCCAGACGGATCGTAGCCGCTGTGGGGAATACCGACAGACGTACCGAGCCGTACTGTTGCACCAGCTTGGGGATGTTGATGATACGGGCCGAAGTGGCGTCGAACTCATGTACGCTGTACTCCCAACTGTCGAAACCGGTGCGGCGGCCTTCGATGGTGTGTACGCCGTAGGACAGCGCTACCTGGACCGACTCATGACCACGCAGCACACCGTCCACCCATATCTCCGTCTCTTTCTCACGAGCCGTAATGCTGAACATCGAGTAGGCGGGCGACAACTTGACATTGAGCGGAGTGACCTCACCCAAGCGCACGGTGACTACGGTCTCATAGGTCTCGTATTTCTCCTTGCTGATAGACAGACGGTGGGTACCCGGCTCGGCTTTTACCTTGCGGATATTGGTCTGCAGCTCGTCGTCCAGCTTGACGATATAGCTGCTCATGTTGGCCGTGATCTGTATCTCGCCGTAGTTCTTGGTCAGTTTGATAGTATCGCTGCAGGCGTTGCTGCGCAACAAGCGCACCGTTTTCTCTGCCGGCAGGTGGAGCGGCGCCGTCACACGCAGGTCGTGACGACCGATACTCAGTTCGGTGTGGAACGTGCGTGCTTCGCTCTTCTGCGGCTCGCCACCGTCGATGGAGACGAAATAGGGTGTCTGCTCGCAGTAGAGGTTGAGGAACTGACGCGTACTGCTCTCCTGGGGCAGTCCGGTGGTCAGTTTGGCACGATAGACATTACCGGCCTTCAGCGACACGCGGTAGTCGCGCAGCGGCTGGCAGTTCTCGCACGCGATAGTCATCTTACGTACATCGGCACTGACCCAAATCCATACCTCGTCCTCTTTGTTCTCACGTTTCTCGATCTGCTGTGCGCCCAGCTGGAAACTGAAGAGGGCGGGCACGGGTGTCTCGAAACGCAACAACGCACAGCGTTCACCGTTCTGATCGAGTATCTTCGAGGAGCGTTGCGACAGGTCTTTGACGTCGTTCTTGAGTTGCGTAGCCGTCACGGCATAGTTCTGCGCCGACAGCGTCAGGCTGCAGAGAAGGAGCGTCATCAGGACGCTGTATTTAGAAAATCCATTCACCATAATTCATCAAATTATTGCGGTTTTCGTCCCATACGCGGACGTGAATGATAGGCTGTTCGGGGTTGGAGATGTCGGCCAGCAGATAGAGATAACCCTTGTCGGCATAGGTAGCCGAATAGTAGTTCTGCTTGATGATGATCTCGTAGCGCTCGTCGGTGCGGCTCGTCTTCTTGACTGCGGCATCCTCGAAATGGATGTTGACATACTCCTGCTTGGCAAACACCTTAGCCAACTGCTGGATATACTGGTTCTTGGTCAGTCGGTTGTGCTGATAGCGCTCGGTATCCATCGCCGTCACCTCCGACACGGTGTGCTCCGGCAGACGGTTGCCGACGATGATCAGAGCATCGTCGGAGAATACTGCCTCCAGATAGTCCAGACGCTCCAGGGCATAAGCCGTCTTGTAGTTCTCCAAGAAGTTGACGAGCACCAGACGCGACTCCGGATCCCACATATCGTGGCGCAGGATATCGGCCAGCGCACCTTCTTCCAGTCCGAAATTGATACCGTCGATCTTGTCATCCTTCACGTAGAACACCACATCCTCCACAAAGGTCTTGTTGTTCTTCTTGAACGCGAAGCTGGCCTTAATGCCGCGCAGCAGATAGCCGTTGGCGAAAGCCGACACCTGGATATCGTCGCGGGCAATGATCTTCGCATTGCCGTACTTTATCAGTTTCTCAAACCATTTCCAGCCGTTGTCGGAGAAGTACTGCTTCACGTCGTCGTACTGCTTCTTCTCCATGGCGGTGATGACGGGCAGGAGTATATCCGCCTGGTTGCGTACCTCTTTTTTCGAGACAGCAGCTATCGAGTCCACCTCTATCTCCTTGGCAAACGCACGGGCGTTGGTAGGAAGTTCTTCCGGTTCACTCACGGCCACCTCCATCAACTCGGCCTGTTTCTCATATTGCGGGAACGGGATACGCTCGGGTTGCTGACGCAACATATCGTTGACCAGCGGATCGGCTTTCCACAGTTTCTCGAACACGTACTCGATACGCATTCGCACGCGACGGGAGGAAGCCGGCATCTCGGCTACGGCGCGACCATTCTTCGCGCTGGCCGATATCCAGTCGTAACCGTCGAAATAGGCGTAGTCGCAGTTGACAACAGGCTGCCCCATATAGGTAATCTGCAGATAAGCCAGTTGCTGACCGTTCTCCTCTTCCTTACGCTCCACGCGCACTTGGACGCTATCGAGGATAGCGGCGATACGCTCGTGCAGGACGGTAGAGAGCAGCACACCATCGTCGCTCACCAGTCCGCCGCGGTGCTCCAGAGGAATCGAGTTGAAAAGTTTGAGCGCCCAGTAGCTGTTACGCAGCGCATCGCTCACCTTACCCTGCTCCATAGCACGCTCGCCAGCATGCGTCAGATCGAAGATCTTGGCCTTACGGGCATCGAACATCTTCACTATCTCTGCCATCTGCACATAGCGCAGTACGCGGAAACCCTGTTTGTCATTCAGCACCAGTCGCTTGCAGTTAGACAGCGACACATTGCTACTCACGCGCAGCTCGCTGGATGTCGATACCGACGAAGAGACAGAACTGCCATCCTGCTTGTTGATGACCGTGTCGGTGGTAATGGCGTCTACGTTAACCGATATCTGACTGATCAGGTCGCGTATCGCCCGTTTGTCGGCGGCTTCCAGTGTCTCGCCGGAGCCTTGTCCCCAGACGTACTGTGAGTTGTGCTTAATCAGCTCCATGTCCGCCTCTGTGTCCTTCTGGGCATAAGCGGTCGCCATCGTAGCGAGGAGCAAAAAAAGAAGTAGTTTGATTTTTCTCATATTTTGTTTTGGTTATTAATTGCTTTCGTTGTCTCACATCGAGACCATCAGCGCGGCGAGGACGTAAGGCATTGCTCCGGCCAGTACTCCTTTGCTCAGGCGCCAGGTGTCCGTGGTGTAGAACACGAAGATAAGCGCCAGGTCGGGAAACACACTTACCAGCAGCAGCTTGCTCAGTACGCCTCCGGCTTCGAACTGCAGCGTCCGCAACGGATACCAGAGGTTCATTACCTCTATATAGGTCAGTCCGAAGGCCAGCGGCAACAGCAGTCCGACCAATATGCCTATCCAGTAACGGTCAAAGCGATCCATAGTGCGTCAGGTCAATCGTCGTCGGCGTGATGGCCAGCAGCTGGTGCTCCACAGCCCAAATATCGGTATCATCGGCAGTCGGTTCGTCGTTGATGAACTCCCCAGCCAGACGCCATACACCCAGCGCATCGGCCGGCTTAGGGGTATCCACGGCCTCCACCAGTTCGCCCTGCCAGTGTCCCATACACTGACGCGTCCAGCGAATACCTTCTATCTCCCCCACCGGCGCATTGATGTTGTAGCACATACGTGCCTCAAAACCCTCGTCCAGCAGGTGCTTGGTCACATCGTACAGATAAGGCTGCAGCCAGTGCAGATCCACGTCCATGGCGTGGCTGTTAATCGACCAACCGATAGCCGGAATACCCTTCTCTGCCGCCACCATACAGGCACCCATCGTGCCGGAATAGATGACGTTGATAGAGGCATTACTGCCGTGGTTGATGCCGGAGACGAGCAGGTCGATCGGTTTGTCGCGGAAGAGCACTTCGCGCGCCAGCTTCACGCAGTCGGCCGGTGTACCGTTGGTCACATAGACTTCCGCACCGTTCAGGTCTTTCTCCTCCACACGCCGCAGCGTCATCGGCTGCGTCACGCTGATGCAGGCACCGCTGCCGCTTCGCGGACCGTCGGGTGCGACTACCGTCACATGACCCAGGCGGGTCATCTCCTTGGCTAGCAGACGGATTCCCGCCGTGCCCCAGCCGTCGTCGTTTACTATTACGATATTCATGCTTGACTCCTGACTCTTAGCTTTTCACTACGTCCATCACACTCTGCGCCAACTTGTTGGCTTCGTCCATCGTAGCCGCTTCGGAATAGACGCGGATGATAGGTTCGGTATTGCTCTTGCGCAGGTGCACCCAGCCCTCTGCGAAGTCGATCTTCACGCCGTCGCAGTCGTTAACGCGCTCGTTCTTATAGAGCTCCTTCACGCGTGCCAGGATACCATCTACGTCGGTATCGGGCGTCAGGTCGATACGGTTCTTGCTGATGCAGTACTCCGGCAGGCTACGGCGAATCTCGCTCACTTTCCGGTTGTCGTGCGCCAACATCGAGAGGAAAAGCGCCACGCCCACCAGCGCATCGCGGCCGTAGTGACAGGCCGGATAGATGACTCCGCCGTTGCCCTCACCGCCGATGACGGCGTGGGTACGTTTCATCTCGGCTACCACGTTCACTTCGCCTACCGCGCTCGCGCTATACGTGCCGCCATGCTGCGCGGTCACATCGGCCAGCGCACGGCTCGACGACAGGTTGCTCACGGTGTTACCCGGCGTATGGCGCAGCACATAGTCGGCCACGCTCACCAGCGTATACTCCTCGCCGAACATCTCGCCGTTTTCGCAGACGAGGGCCAGACGGTCCACATCCGGATCGACGACAAAACCGATATCGGCCTTGCCTTGTTTCAGCAAGTCGCTTATCTCTGTCAGGTGCTGCGGGAGCGGCTCGGGATTATGCGGGAAACAGCCGTTAGGCGTGCAGTTGAGTTCGATGATGTTCTCTACGCCCAGCGCGCGCAGCATAGCCGGAATGGCCAGTCCGCCTACCGAGTTGACACAGTCGATAGCTACGGTGAAGCCGCGCTGCTTGATGGCCTCGGCATCCACCAGCGGCAGCTTCATGACCTGCTCCACGTGGTACGGCAGATAGTCTTTCTCCGTCATGTGGCCCAACTCATCCACCTCGGCGAAGACAAAGTCCTCACGCTCGGCTATCGAGAGCACCTCTTTGCCCTCGAGGTCGTTGAGGAACTCGCCCTGCTCGTTGAGCAACTTCAGCGCGTTCCACTGTTTGGGGTTATGACTCGCCGTCAGGATGATACCTCCCGCAGCCTTCTCGCCCGTCACGGCCAGTTCGGTCGTCGGCGTCGTAGCCAGACCGATGTTGACTACGTCATAGCCCATTCCCATGAGCGTGCCGCAGACCAGCTGCTCTACCATATGTCCGCTCAGGCGAGCGTCACGACCTACTACAATCGTCTTGTTGGCCGGCAGGGCTGCACGACGCTGCGTCGCATAGGCGGCCGTAAAACGTACTATATCGACGGGATTCAGTCCCTCTCCCACGCGTCCGCCTATCGTACCGCGGATGCCGGATATACTCTTCACTAAACTCATAACTACTGCTTCACTTTAATCTTCATGATAAAGCCATACGGCGTCACACTGTTCTGGTCCACATCAAAACCCAACTTACTGGGTTGGATGATCTGACACTGCGAATCGGGATACTTCATGTATTTGACGGCCAAGTGCCAGCCGGTGGCCTCGCAGTCGCTCGAGTTCATATAGTGGAACTCATACGGATATGGCTGGTCCAGCGTTGACCAATAACTCATTGTATCGGCGTACTCCTTCAGTTCAAACTGCTTGTAGCGCACTACAATCAGGTCGTTGGCGATGATCTGCCGGTCGATAGTATCGATGCGGCTGCCTACGGTGTCGTAACGCACCGAGTCGCCACGCTCGATCAGGTGGAAATAGAAGTTGTCGTAACCCGGCACCTTCAGGTAGTCTTTCTCACCCCACTCATAGTCGTCGGCCGGCTCCTCGTAGATGATGTTCAGCTGGTTGCGGCTGATATAGTTGGCTATCAACCTATCTTCCGCTTTACGCAGGTTGTTGTAGGTCTGACCACAACTGCTCAGTCCGATCATCAGCACGGTCAGCACCGCAAAAGATATTTGTCTCATTCTATTCAATGGTTAGTTCAATTATTACGTTTTCGTAGGGCGGTACCGCATCGTTGCCATGCAGTCCGTATGCCGAGTACCAAGGCGCGTACATGCGCACGCGTGCACCGTGCCGCCACTCCTCTATGTTTGTTTCCACGGCTTGCGGCAACTGCCGCTTGCCCAGTTGGTAAGTGCCTTCTGTATCGCTCAGCAGAGTGCCGTCCAGGCGGTAAGTCTGCAGCCGCAAACGGCATTCTTCTTTCTCCTGTATCGTCGCGCCGTCGCCCGGGGTCTGCAGGCTGGCCCACACGCCGCCTTCGTAGAGCGCATAGCTCCCGTCTTGCTGCAACACCACTTGGCGCAACTGCTCGTCCGCAGCCTCCGCCAGCCGGTGGTTCAGTTCCAGCAGCGCCAACTGCGCGCTGTCCGGCTCCGTGCCTCGCTGTCCGTCACCCATGATACGCGACGGACGTTGCGGCGCCGGCCGGCCACAGGCCACAAGCAGCATCAGGCACAGCCAGGCTACCAGCCACACATAACGCAGTATCCCTCGCCGCTTCATCGGGCCAGTCTCTCCAGATAACGGCCATAGGCCGTCTTCATCTCGCGTCCCAGGGCAGCCAGCTGCTCGGTACTGATCCAGCCGTTGCGCCAGGCTATCTCCTCGATGCAGCTCACGTAGAAGCCCTGACGGTTCTGTATCGTCGCGATGAAGTTACCTGCCTCCAGCAGACTGTCGCAGTTACCCGTGTCGAGCCATGCGAATCCGCGGCTGAAGAGCTTCACTTTCAGCGTGCCTTCCTGCAGATAAGCCTTGTTCAGGTCGGTTATCTCATACTCGCCACGCGCACTCGGCTGCAGCACAGCCGCCTTGTCGCACACCGTAGCGTCGTAGAAATACAGACCCGGTATCGCATAGTTGCTCTTCGGCTCCGCGGGCTTCTCTTCCAGGCTCAGCACCTTGCCGTCTTGGTCAAACTCCACGACACCGTAGATACGCGGGTCGGCCACTTCGTAACCGAAGATCACGGCACCACCCTGCTCCGCCGAAGCTACTGCCTCACGCAGCATCGTCTTGAAGTGCTGACCGTAGAACATGTTGTCGCCCAGGATCAGGCAGCCCGGCTCGCCGCCGAGAAACTCTTTGCCAAGAACGAACGCCTGCGCCAGACCGTTAGGCACCTGCTGCACTTTGTAGCTCAGCTTCATGCCCAGGCGGCTTCCGTCGCCCAGCAGTTCTTCGAACATCGGCAGGTCACGCGGCGTACTGATCACCAGCACCTCACGAATACCCGCCAGCATCAATGTCGACAAGGGATAATAGATCATCGGCTTGTCGTACACCGGCATGATTTGCTTACTGATAGCCTTGCTCAACGGATACAAGCGCGTAGCACTACCGCCGGCCAAAATAATTCCTTTCATATCTGTCTTTTTTCTATGTCCAAACCTTTGCGGCTGCAAAGGTACAACAAAAAAATGACATATGCAAGAGAATGGGCAAAAAAAAATACAACGATAATGGACCGATAATGCATCGGAAATGGATCGGGATTGCAACGGGACTAGAACGGGACTACAACGGGACTACAACGGGAGCATTACGAGACCTCAACGAGATCAGAACCAACCAAACAGCCACTCTTGCGCCTCTCTTGCGCTACTAATAGTTGATCGGAAAAAGCGTCTTCGAGCGCATTTTTCTATTTTGCATTTGCATATTTCGCAAAAAAGCAGTACCTTTGCAGGCGCAAAAGTTAAAACAACCCATATATGAGAAAAATCTTTTTATCGCTTATGGCGATCACACTTATGACAACAGCATGTAACCAACCGCAACAGACAACCGGCATCGACCTGGCTAACCTCGATACGACAGCCGTTCCGCAAAACGATTTCTATCAGTACGCCTGCGGCGGCTGGATGGCCAACAACCCGCTGACACCCGAATACAGCCGCTTCGGCTCATTCGACAAACTGGGTCTGCAGAACCTGGAGCAGGTAAACGGCCTGATTCAAGAGATTGCCGAGAGAGTCAAGAGTCAGGAGTCAAGAGTCAAGAGAGGCTCGGTGGAGCAGAAGATAGGCGAGCTCTACAACATGGCGATGGACACCGCCCGTCGTGACCAAGAGGGCGTAGCCGCCGTGCAGCAGACGCTAAGCGAGATAGCCGCTATCAGCAGTCGTGAGCAGCTGTCGGAAGTGCTGGGCAAGGCCATGGAGTTCGGTCTCTGGGCGATGTATGTGGATGCCGACGCGCTCAACAGCACGATGAATATCCTGAATGAGTACCAGGGCGGTTTTGCGCTCGGCGAGAAAGAGTATTACCTGGACGAAGACGAGCACACACGTCATATACGTGCGGAATATGAGAATCACATCGCGCGTATGTTCGAGCTCTTCGGCCTGAGCGACGGCGCCGACAAAGCCAAGACAGTACTGCGTCTGGAGACCCGTCTGGCGAAAGCAGCCTACAGCAATGTGGAGCTGCGCGACCCGCAACGTAACTACAACAAGATGTCGATAGACGAGCTGCAGACGCTGGTGCCGCAACTCGACTGGAAGACCTATTTCGCGGCCTTCGGCATCACGCTGGACAGCCTCTCGGTAGGTCAGGTGCCTCACCTGCAAGAAGTAGGCCGGATGCTGGCAGACGAGCCGCTGGAGGACCTGAAGACGCTCTTCACATGGCAGGTGCTGGACGGCGCGGCGTCCTATCTGACGACCGACATCTTCATGGAGAACTTCCATTTCTACGGCCAGGTGCTCTCCGGACGTGAGGAACCTTCGCCGCTGTGGAAACGTGCCGTGGGCATCGTCAACGGTACGCTGGGCGAGGCCGTGGGACAGATGTACGTCAAGAAATACTTCCCCGAGGAGAACAAAGCGCGTATGCTGGCGCTCGTGAAGAACCTGCAGACAGCGCTGGGGCAACGTATAGAGAACCTGGCATGGATGAGCCGCGAGACGAAAGACAAGGCGCTGGAGAAACTGCAGGCGATGACCATCAAGATAGGTTATCCCGACACCTGGCGCGACTACAGCAAGCTGGAGATCAACCCCGAGGACACCTACTACGCCAACCTGCAACGTGCGGCGAAGTTTGAGCAGGACTACAGCCTCAACTATCTGGGCAAGCCGGTGGACAAGAAGAAATGGTACATGACGCCGCAGACCGTCAACGCCTACTACAACCCGTCGAGCAACGAGATATGTTTCCCCGCCGGCATCCTACAATATCCGTTCTTCGACATGAGTGCCGACGATGCGTTCAACTACGGCGCTATCGGCGTGGTCATCGGACACGAGATGACGCACGGCTTCGACGACCAGGGCTGCCAGTTCGACAAAGACGGTAACATGCAGAACTGGTGGACGGCCGAAGACAAGGCTGCGTTCGACCAGCGCACCAAGGTGATGGAAGAGGCGTTCAACCGCATCGAGGTAGCGCCGGGCGTACACGCCAACGGTGCGTTCACGCTGGGCGAGAACATCGCCGACCACGGTGGTCTGCAGGTCAGCTACCTGGCTTTCTGCAACAACGAGGCTGCCAAGCCGGAGTCGGAGCGCCTACAGACACGCGACGGCTTCACGCCTGCGCAACGGTTCTTCCTGGCTTACGCCAATGTGTGGGCCGGCAATATCCGTCCGGAGGAGATTCTGGTGCGCACCAAGGGTGACCCCCACTCGCTGGGTCGCTGGCGCGTCAACGGCGCGCTGCCGCAGATAGGCGCTTGGTACGAGGCATGGAACGTCACTCCCGAGAGTCCGATGTACGTAGCTCCCGAGGATCGAGTGTCGATTTGGTAATGTAAAGAGCAAAAGAAAACCCGCCGATGAGCGGGTTTCTTTTTTGTTAGAGTTTCTCTATCGCCTCGGCGATGGAGTTGGCGATGATAGCCATTTCCTCGGCCGGCAGACTCAGTTTCGGATTGCTCCACAGCATGTCTTTCTCGCTGTTCATCGGCACCAGATGGACATGCACATGGTTCACCTCCATGCCCAGCACCGCCACGCCTACGCGCTTGCAGCCCGTAGCGGCTTTCAGGCCGCGCGCCACCTTAGCAGCAAACGTCATGAGGCTCTTGAGTTGCTCGTCCGTGAGGTCGAAGATATAGTCCGACTCCGGCTCCGCCAACTTGGGCACCACCAGCGTGTGGCCCTTCACCAGCGGATTGATATCCAGAAAGGCGTAGTTCTTGTCATCCTCAGCCACTTTGTAGCTCGGGATCTCGCCCTTGATAATCTTTGTGAAAATAGTCATGTTAATGTACGATTTATTGAGGATTGAACCTGTTAGAGGCTGATTTCCAGAATCTCAAACTCCATCAGTCCGGCGGGCACTTGCACCTGGGCTATCTCGCCCACTTTCTTACCCAGCAGACCTTTGGCGATAGGAGTCGTCACAGCTATCTTGCCTTCGGCGGAGTTGGCCTCGCCCTCGGTTACGAGCTGGTAGGTCTTCTCTGCGCCGGTCTTCTTCACGCGGATGCGCACCTTGGTGAGGATCTGCACCTCGTCGGTCTTGATATCGGCGGTGTCCAGCACGCGTGCCTCCATCAGTTTGGCCTTGATATGCGCAATCTTGCTCTCCAGCACGCCTTGCTCCTCTTTGGCGGCATCATATTCCGCGTTCTCACTCAAGTCACCTTTGTCACGTGCCTCCGCAATAGCGGCAATCACACGCGGGCGCTCAACAGTCTCCAGGTACTGGAGCTCCTCTTTCAATTTCTGCAGACCTTCTTCGGTCATGTACGTTACTGCCATTTCTTATTGTGTTTTTAATATTTTCGATTCAGTATCTCGCCGGCGATGATCGCCTTGCGCACTTCGTCCGCGTCCGTGAGGTCGGGAACGATATTTTGGGTGTCTTCTGCCATCGTTTTTTTGTTTAAAAAAAGATAGACCTATTGGGGGTCTACGCCGGTTTTTTCTTAAAAACGAAAGGAAACTTCACAGCCTCCTTTCGCCATTAAACCTAAACCTTAACTATGAAAATTTATTGTTTTCGATGCAAAAGTACTGCTTTTATTTCAATTGACCAAATATTTGGGCAAAAAAATGCGTTTTTTTTCAATTTTCCACTATTTTGCCCCTTAATGTAGCGGCCGACGCTTCCTCTATGCGCACTTGCACGAAGTCGCCTACCCTTTGGGTAGTCCGCGGGAAGACGACGGTCTTATACTGGTCGGTGCGGCCGTACATATCGTCGTGGCTGCGCTTGGAGAAGCCCTCTACCAGCACCTCTACCGTCTTGCCTATCTCCCGCCGGTTCGACTCGAGCGACAGCTGGGTTTGCAGGGCGATGATCTCGTTGAGTCGCCTTACTTTCTCCTCCTCAGGGATGTTATCCGGCAGGTGCTTGTGGGCATAGGTGCCCGGACGCTCGGAGTACTTGAACATAAACGCGCTGTCGAAGCCCACCTCGCGCATCAGACTCAGCGTCTCTTGGTGATCCTCGATCGTCTCGTCGTGGAAACCGCAGAAGATGTCGGTACTGATAGCGGCCGTAGGCAGGATGCGCCGGATAGCGGCGATACGCTCCAGATACCACTCGCGCGTGTATTTGCGGTTCATCAGTTTCAGGATATGGTTCGAGCCCGACTGCACCGCCAGGTGGATGAACTTACAGAGGTTCCGATGGCGGCTGATAGCCTCCAGCGTCTTGTCGCTCATATCCTTAGGATGACTGGTCGTGAAGCGGATACGCATGTCCGGCACGGCCTCGGCCACCAGCTCCAGCAGGTCGGCGAAATCGACCACTTGACCATCCTCGCGCACGAACTTATAGGAGTTGACATTCTGCCCGAGCAGGGTCACCTCTTTGTACCCACGTGCCTGCAAATCGCGCACCTCGCTGAGGATCGACTCCACGTCGCGACTGCGCTCACGGCCGCGTGTATAGGGCACGACGCAATAGGAACAGAAGTTGTTACAGCCGCGCATGATAGACACAAAACCGCTGATACTGCGGCCAATACGCGCAGGGATAATATGGCGGTAGGTCTCCGTCGTGCTCAGCTCCACATTCATCGCCTTGTGGCCCTGCTCACATTGCGCCAGTAGGTTAGGGATATCCAGATACGCATCCGGCCCGGCCACGAAATCGACATCGTAGTCCCGAATCAGTTCCTCGCCTATGCGCTCCGCCATACAGCCTATCACACCGATGATAGACCGCTTGCGCTGTAAGACAGGCTTCGCCTGTAAGACCGTTTCACTGTTAGACCGCTTCGCTAAAAGACTCTTCAGCTCACGCAGGCGCGCACCTACTTTCTGCTCGGCGTTATCGCGGATAGAGCAGGTGTTGAGCAGCACGATATCGGCATCCTCCCAACGGTCGGTCATCTCCGCATCCGTCGTCTGCAGAATAGCTGCCACCACCTCGCTGTCTGCGACGTTCATTTGGCATCCGTAGGTCTCAATATAGAATTTTTTTTGCATTATTTTGCGTAATTATTTGGTCATATCAAAAAAAAGCAGTAATTTTGCACCCGCTTTTGAAAAAAAGCGCTCGGGGAGTGGCGCAGCCCGGTAGCGCAACGGTCTGGGGGACCGGAGGTCGCGTGTTCGAATCACGTCTCCCCGACAA
>DEHM01000020.1:2762-55475 GCA_002351925.1 Bacteroidales bacterium UBA2800 | reverse complement strand
TAACCCGCGTGTTCTTATCTCGCGTTATTCTTTCATCAGCAACGGCAGATTGACTTCGGTAACGGCCTTTATCTGCAGCTGTTGCAGCAGCGTCTGCATCTCCGCGTTCTTACGCAGCATGTCTATCCACCACTCCGCCTCGTCCATATTGGCAAAGCCGCTCACGCGCAACGCGCTGCCCTGACCGAATACCGGCATCTTCTGCAGGTCGAAGTCGCGTATCAGGAACTGCGAGAAGTTGAACAGCGCTACCTCAAACAGCAGGTTGTTCAGCGCCTCTTCTTCGGCCGTCGCCAGTATCAGCAGAACCATACTCGGCTGGTTGCGGTCTTCGTCCCATTGCTGTTGCTCCGTCTCCTGCTCCACCGGTGTCTCCGTCTGTTGTTCGCGCATCTGAGCCAAATCACTCTTACCGCTACCTTTCTGGCTCTCCATACCTTGTCCCATCATCGCCAGCATGTCCTTGGCCATAGCTCCCATCTCGCTGTCGCCGTAACGGCTCACCAAGTCTTGCAGCGCCTCAATGAACGCCGGCTGACCTTCCGTGCGCGCCGCAGCTATCGCATTCAGGAATAGGAAACGTGGCATCAGCTTGCTCTGCGGGAACTCGGTCTCCGCATACTGCTTGTTGGCTTTCACCTGCGCATAACGGCCTTGCGTATACGCCGCATAGGTCTGCGCATAGAGCGTGTCTTGCTCGTCCAGCATACGCCGCATACGCGCGATATAGGCGCTGTCGTGACGCAGGGCACGCAGTTGCTCCTCTTCGTCGAGTGCCGACACAGCGGGATGGCCCGGCCAGCGGTCGTGGAGAACCCACAGCGCCTCATCCGCCGAAGGCTGGTCTTCCAGTTTGTCGCGGTAGATATAGTAGAGTGCTATCAGCGCCTCGCGCCACAGGCTATCGCTCACCAGGAAATCTTCCGGCGTACGCGGTATCTGCTGCAGGTAATAGCCGGGCTTATGAATATCGGTCTCCGGCGCAAAAGCGGGTGTCTGCGCCGTCGAGTCGGCGCCTGCCACAAGCGTCGAGTCGTTCTCGTCGTAGGGCGTCGTGAACTCGTCACTCACCACCACTTGTTTGTTCTGGCGACGCCAGTTATCCTCCAGCGGACGGTTGCCCCAACGGCGACGCCATTCCTGCTGACCTTGTTTGATGAGCTGCGGATTATAGAAATACCACTCGCCTTTCTGCGCACCGCCGCCCAGCATATTCGCCGTGTTGACGCTACGCGGCAGATCATCGCCCCGCGCCATCTCACGTTCTTGCTCCGCCGCCTGCGCCGAATCGGCCTTCTCCTGCTCAATCAGTTCGGCAATAATCTTCTCCACGATGGCCAGTTGTTCGGCCTCGCTCTTCGTGCTCAGCCGCTGTAGACTGTCTTGCAGTTCCGCCTGCGTATAGGCCACTATCAGCTCGTCGAGTACCTCCGAACGCTGACGAATACGCATATACCGGTCGTCCTCCGTCGAGAGGATCGTGACGGCCTCGCGATAACAGGGTTGCGCCTGCACGTACGCGCGCATTCCGAAATATATATCGCCCGCCTGCACGAGCACAGCCGCTTTGGCCGGACCGGCCTGCGTAGCCTCAGCTATCGCTTTCTCATACAGCTCCAGCGCCTTCGCGGTATCGCGACTCGCCAGGTAGATATTTCCCATCGCGCCGTAGATCTGATCCAACCGGTCTTTGTATTTCGACTGGTGGGTCATCGTGCGCAGTTTCTTCAGGCTGTTGCGTCCGCCCAGCTCCGCCATGCGGATACGGGCATTAAACTCCATCTCCAAGGGCGGCGCCATCCGTACTACAGAGCGATAGGCCGCAATCGCCTCGTCTTTCTTGCCCTCCATCTCGTAGAGCTGGCCCAGCACATAGGCAAAACGCGGACGATAGATCGTGCGTTTCTCGTAGGGCGTCGCCATCTTCACAAACGGCAAGGCATTTTGATACTGCTTGCCCTTGAGTAACACGTCGGCTTTCACGGCCGAATAGAGTTTAGCGTGCTTGCGGCTCAGCGCGTCCAGCTGCACGCGGTTCAACATATCCTCCGCCTCGTACTGCCAACCCATCTCGGCATACGCACGGGCGATCCACAGCTGACATTGCGCCTGGATATCCGCATCGTTCTTATAATGATTGATGATATAGTTGAACGTACTGACCGAACCGAGGAAATCGCCCTTGTGGAATTCCGCCTCGCCCAGCCGCATCCATGCCCGATGCATCTGGTTGTTGAATTCCTCCGACTGCAGCCATAGTTTATATTTCGGATCGTTTCCCTTCTTCGGGTTGCGTTTGGGTTTCGATTTGATAGAGTGCAACTTAATGCACTTACGGCACTTCTCTATCGTCCGGTCCATACTCGACGCCGAAGCCTCGGCAGCCTGATGGTTGCTGACCGGATAGAGCGAAAGTACCCGCGTATAGTCATCCTGGTTGGCATCGCGAATGGCCTTCAGACCCTCGTCGTACGCCAGGTTTCCGTTGTAGAGGATGTTGTATTTGACTTTCGTCTGGTGGAACGACCGCGTCGCCCACGTGTTTTTCTGCGTAGAGCACGAGGAAAGTGAAAAGTGAAAAGTGAAAAGTGAAAAGATGATCCATCCTCTCAAAACAATATCATATATGTTCTTTCCAATTCTCATTTCAGTCCCTTCACATGACTCTGTGCCGCAATAAATTCTTTCAGATAGTAAGGTTCGTAATAGGCCAAATCAACGGATTTGGAATGGGTATTTTGTTCAGCCAATGCGCCTACGTATTGTGCTTCCGGAACGATACCGGGAACATAGTGCCAGTTGGGCTTGGTGAACACTTTTGCGCACTTCTCTGCCCCGTCGCCGAAGTAATATACCTCTTCGGTGCCGGCATAGAGACTCGCTTCGTTCTCCACGACCACCGCCTTTGTCTCCCCATTGACCAACGTATAAACCTCCATTCGGCGAGCGTCGATCATCGGAACGAGGATTGCTGATTGCTGATTGCTGATTGCTGATTGCTCCTTTGTTGCTTCGCAAAGCACTTCCAGCGTAGGCACGGGAATGAGCGGGAGGTTGAGTCCGTAGCACAGCCCCTTAGCGGTGCTGGCGCCTATACGGAGGCCGGTATAGCTGCCCGGTCCTTCGCTCAGCGCCACCGCCTCTATAGAGAGGCCTTGCTCCCGCGCAAACGAGAGCAGTTCCTCTATATAGAGAGGCAGCAACCGCGCATGGTTGCTACCTTCCAGGTTGATACACTGCTTGACCGGCACGCCATCCTTGCAGATGGCGGCCGAACAAACAGATGTACTAGTTTCGATACATAGTATCGTCATTTCGATTAGAGCTTGCTGGCTTTGTACGACTTGTAGTGCTTCTTGGGGAAGTTGAAGTGGTAAGCCAACTTGATACCTACATCGAAGTAACCCAACTTATTCGCATACGTGCTCGTAGCCGGCAGGGTGTTGACTACGGCGTTGTCGGTGTTGGTCGGGCCGGAAATGATGTCGAGCAGCGAAGTCTTGACACCGTCGTTCTTATAGGTGTTGTATACGCTGTAGTCAGCATAAGCACCCAGACCGAACGAGTTTCCACTCTTCAGCGTCCACTCGTAACCAATCTCAGCAGTCAACATGATGTTGATCTTAAATTGGTTACCATTGTCCTTACCGCTGGTTTTCGGGTCTATCAAACCGGTCAGAGCCGCATCAGTAACAGGCACACCTTCCTTGTCGAAGTATGCATATACCGACGGAGCCGACACTTTCTGATCGTACATCGTGTATACCGGAACCATCAGTTTCGGACCCACGTTGAAGAACAGACCGTTGTCGTGGATCAAGGAGAAGAGTACGGGCACTTCCAGTTGGATTTGGCCGTCGTTCTCTTTTACCTCATCCGCCGTGATATGGTAGTGAATATTACCACCACCGTCAGCAGCTATCGGAGCGGGTGTGTCGTCCACCGACGAGGACAGCGCACTACGCGAATAACCAACGCCCAGACCTACGATGATACCCAGATCCAACGGGCGTTTGTCGTTCGACCAGTAGTGAGCATATTGCAGGTCGAGTGTGACATCGAAACCGCACTTCCACTTACCGTCCACGCCGTTGATAACGCTATGGAGCAGCGAAGCTGCACCACCGCGTGCACCAATCGTGAAGCGGTCGTAGTCGTGCTTGAACTTCTGCTCAGACTTGATAGAGTCTTCCTTAGCCTTCTCAGCGGCAGCAGCCTCTTCGGCGGCCTGTGCAGCAGCAGCGGCAGCGGCCTCTTCTTCAGCAGCTTGCTCTGCAGCCAGACGCTCTGCTTCTTCCTCGGCAGCCTTTGCGGCAGCAGCGGCTGCAGCAGCTTCTTCGGCAGCTTTCTTCTCTTCGATAGCCTGCTCGAATGCTTCGCGCTCTTCTTTCTGCTCTTCAGCAGCCTGAGCGGCAGCTTCCTCGGCATGGCCGTTGACAGGAATCAAGCACTCTTCGCACATCCACGAATAGATATTCATCAGGAGGACACCGTCTGCGAAACGCTTGGTTCCTAACTGACGTACGGTGTGCACTTTATCCCATACCCAGGTGGAAGGAGTCTCGCCTGTGCAGTACTTTTGGCACTCGCGTTTGATCATCACGGAGTCGCCAATTGCCACCTTAAACTCATGTTGCTGAGCAGGTTGTGCCTCTTGTGCCGACAGGGTCGACAATGCGGATGCACTAATCAGGGTGGCTGCAATCAAAATTGATTTTATAGTTTTCATTGTGCTACCTCCTATTCTTATTTAACAATATAACGTAAGGTTACCTTATGGCTGTCGTTGCGTACTTCTACCAGGTAGTAGCCGTAAGCGTAGGCTGCCTTGAACGTAAACGTCTCCTGACCGGTGATGCTGTAGTTGTTCATCAGCAGACCCTCGGTAGAGTAAACGCGGATGATGGTCTCCATCTCCGGATCCAGGTTCAGTACCTGAATATCCTGACCCGGACGAGCCAGCGTCGGCATGAGTGCCGGAGCACCTGCCGGAGCCGGACAGTCGATAACCACCGTCGTACCGATGAAACCGCAGTCGTCGCCGGAAGCAGGAAGCTCTATGCGTGCATAGAATTTACCTACCAGAGGCTCACCCGTCTTGTGGTTGGTCAGATAGTACTTACCGCGTCCTTCCAATTGCTCTTCATCGTCCTCCGGTTTCGGCGTTGCTCCCTTCATCTTGTACCACTTCACGTAGTTCATGTCGCTGAGCGTATCCAGATCCCAGTTGTACTTCAGGTTGATAGCGTTACGATCGATCATCAGCAGTCGGTTGCCGTACTTAGCTACAGCCGGCAGGGTATCGATCTGCGGATTGTTGATAGTCAGATTCAGTATCACGATACTATCACCACCATTCGATGCAGCGCACTCGAGCGTGTCGGTGTATTCACCGCTATTGTAGATCGTGGTGTCTTTCAGCTCCCAGTAGTAGAAGTTACACTTCTTCTCGGTAACTGTAGCCTTCTGTGCAGGCAACTGCGTCAGCTTCAGGCTCAGATAAGCAATACTGTCGGCCATGTTGGTCTTCTTCATGCTCCAACTTGGCAGCGGTTCGGTAGTCGCAGCATAGAGCGTGGTGTCGTGCCATACGTAGCTGAAGTCACGGCAGTAGGTCAGCTCTTCCTTCGTCGTATCCTTCGGCTGGTGCTTATGGATTTCTTCCCATTCACCGTCGCACTGCACTGTAGCGATATACTTCACGTTGATCCACTCTGATGCCAGCGGCGTCGACGGGATATCGTTCCAGTCTGTTCCATTAGTGGTGTACTTCCATGTGATATCCGTAACCTTCTTGAGCGTGTCGTTCGCTGCTTCTGCCGCTGCAAACTGAGCTTTCATCCAAGTGTCAGCAGCTGTTACGTCAAGCACCTTTTTGCGCTCAATGGTGAGTTTGTTCTCCCAGCCATCAACCAGCGTTTGATCCGGGTCGCGCAGTACGAAGGCTTTGTATTTCATGATGGAGTCATACACAAGAGCATGAACAGAATCTATCTTATCGGTGAATTTTTCTTCCCACCACGTATCCTCGGTGATGGTATGGCCCAGTGTGTCCGCACCCAAGCAGACAAACAGCGTCGTAGAATCACGCTTGATTTCACGCTCTTTATGCTTAATCAGCTCAATCCATACGTGGGTCGTCGAGTCGGATGTGTACTCTATGTAGAACTTGCTCGGCCATCCCATCTTAACCAGATAGTCACGATCAATATCCTTGAACTCACTACCGTTAGCGGCAATAGTCTTGTTGACAGTCGTCGGGATATCCTCACAAGTGAACTGCAGATTAGCAGTGCTCTTGCTTTCGCCGGCCGACCAGTTATCCAGGTGCAGACGGATGTCGCAAGTATCCGGAATCATCGTCGAGTCGGCGCTGACTTCGAACCAAGTAGTCTTTCCCTTCGGGTTCACGTTACCATGCTCCCAATCGAAGGCCATTGCGTTATAGCAACCGTCGCCGGTGGTCTGCGGCAAGTTGATACGGGCCTTGATATCCTTGTCGGTCTTAATACGTACGTATCCACTGATAGAATCACTGGTCACGAAGCGACGGAGCATGCTATCCACATACGACTCTTCGAAGGTAGTGATATCCAGACTACGGTGCAGGCCTTTCTTAACTGCTTTTGCAAGCAGTTCGCTCAGCGGTTTCTCGCCTTTATAGTGCTTGCCTGCCGTGTTGATGGTACGCTTGCGAACGGGCAATGCATAAGCCAGACTGTCGTCCAGCGTAGCCGTAGCCTCGATGGTAGCCTTACCGTCCAGCTCGTACGTGAGCGTGCTTGCGTGCGTGTACTTATAGTTATTACGGATATAGGGAAGACATACGCGATACCAATGCTCCTGATTGTCGCCAGGAATCACGTAATCTACATTCGGAACCAGCAGTTTCGCATCAGCCTGTGCCGGATCATACGGTTGCGCAGCATATTGGGCTTGTACCTCGGTGTAGAAAATCAGCGTATCGGTGGTAGAAACCCTGAAATAGATTTCCACATCGCCCAAGCCATAGATAACCTGTCCCGGGAAAGTACGCTGGCGAATCTCACCCTTCGGGGAGCGGATATCTCCTTGGGTCTCCAGCAGGTTGACATCAGAGTCGTATCCATCGTAAGCCTCCACCTTGATATCAGCCGTGATGGTACCTACGTTCTTGGTAAATACGATCATCGACTTGTCGTACAATGTGCGGTTCTTCTTCCAGTCAGCAGTATTAACCTTATACCACATCGCTGTATTAGCGCTTTGCTCAAACAGTTTACCTAACTGGATAGGAATAGCCGTCTTACGGTCATTACCGTTGAATGCCTTCACCAGTTGTGCGCTGAACTGGAAGTCAGCAGAGCCAACCGGACGAGTAACGCGGATGATAATCGAGTCCTTCTTGATGAACTGCTCGAACGTACCGGCCATCACTGTATCCTTGTAGTGCTGATTAGCCTTGAGTTTGAGGTTCTTGGTCATCATCGACTTAACGATGGGGAATGCAAAGGCAGCCTCGCCCTTGATGGTCGTCTCGGCGTTGCCAAGGTTGATAACATGTACAACCGGCGTTACCTTGTCATCCATATTGCGAACCTTCTCGATCTCGGACTTCGGGATGATATACCAAGCGGTATCAACCGACTGGGTATAGAGCGAATCCCACTGCAAGGGGATGAGGGTCAAGCCCTCTCCGGAGATGGTATCGTAGGGTTTAACCTTCAGCGTGTCAGCCCAGAAACGGAGGGCGGTATTGCCTCGCAGGTTAATATAAACGATACTATCCTGCAGCGTCTCGAGCGCACTATTCTGGATCTTGACGGTCTTCTCTGCCTTGCCGGCCAACTTGAATTCCTGAATACTCGGAGCTCCTTCGTCCGGGCATGAGTAAGCCAACTGAAGAACGCCCTTGCAGGTCTCGTTATCTTTGTTCTGAATATGGAGTTTGAGGTCGTTGCCTCTCTCCATCACGTCGCGCAGGTCGACATAATACCAGAGGTTGGCGTTAGCAGCCTGCGAATTGCCGGATACCCAGTTGAAGGGGATAGCCGATGCACAGCTGGTACCCTCAGCCTCTTCGGTGAGACGCACCTGAACATGCACTTGCTGCGTAGAGATAACTCTCAGGTAAACAGTATCCTGCGATATGTTCTCAAACAAGTTGCGCGACAACTGCTTGCTGAACGTACCATTTGCTGCAATCTTAATCGAGCGTTTCTGGTTAGCAATCGAATCGGGGCACTCCAGCGACAACTCAGCCGTAATAGCAGCCTCGGCATCGCCCAGGTTGTGTACATACACCGTCGGGAACTTAGCCGCCATGGTACGAACAGAGTCCATAGCGATTACATACCAAACGGTATCGTTAGCCTCCTGCAGCACACCTTGCTCCCAATCGAACGACTTAGCAGTCAAACAAGCCTCGTCGGGCTCTTTGGTCTTGGTGGGTACCGTGTCAGCCCAGAACTTGAGGGGCTGGTTGGTCTCCAGACCGATGTAGATAACATCGGACAACATACCATAGGTAGAGTATGCGAGACGGCGTGTTACCACCTTGCCATCGGCCTTCACCGAGCGGGTGAGTTCCTGAACGTCGATATACGGGCAGGAGAATGCCATCGACGCCTTGACCGAAGCAGTAGCTCCGCCTACCTCATTGAGGTTGAGCAGCGAAACGATGATATCCTGGTGATTGTCGCGTGCCTTCGTTACATCCACTGCATACCACTGGGTGGTACGAGCCTCTTGCGTATGGCCACCCTCCCAGTTGAATGGGATGTTGGTCTTACAAGCCTTACCCTCACGTACGTGTTTGAAGCGGCCGTAGAAGTTCACATCGCCGGTTACGGTAGTGAGCAGGTAGATCGAGTCAACTCCCTCCATACCTTCCAACATGTTCTTCTTGTAAACCACGATCTCTTCGTCGCCAGCGGCCAGATCATACTCCGTATCACTGGTACTGAAAGCCGGACGGCTGAATGCCATCTGGATCTTCACATGTGCAGGAGTAGAGCCTGCGTTGCGATAGGTGAACTCCGGCTCATACTTAGCCAGCGAATCCATGTCGGCTACGCTGATCTTGTAGAGCGTCTGGCCCACAGGCATCGGCTCAATCGTGTCTGTCACGAGCAGGTTAACACCGGGCATCAAAGTTGCTGCGGGGATAACCGGTACGGGCGGCTGAGCCACTTTCTCTACCTTGATCGACACTTTCGATTCTACGTTCTCGACACCGAAGTAGAGCTCATCAGGCTGCACGCTGGTGATCATGTCACGCGGAATCTTCTTGACGATCGACTCGCCGGAAGCCAGCGTGTACTCACGTTTGGTCACACCGGACGACGGGCAGTCGAGCGACTGACCGATCTTGAGGTTCACCGTCTTCGAGCCGGTGTTGGTCAGCGTTACCTGAGCGTCGAAACCTTCCACGTTCTTAATGGGCTTGAGGCTCACTTTCCACCAAGCGGAATAGCTCGGGTTCTGCGTAGTCTCGGTTTCCCAAGCAAGCGTGCGTGCATCCTTACAGGTCTCATCGAGATCGGCAGACTCATACACCTTAGCACTGAACTTCAGTACGCCGGTGGCCTTCAGCTGCACATAGATCTCGGTCTGACGCAAAGTCACAAGCATTTTTGCATTAGCCGTGTAGGTCTTGTACTGACGAGCAGCAATCGTGTAGTCTTTCGACTCCGATTGACCTGCCACATCGGCCTTCATGTTAACATCTACCGATGTTCCAACTGCATTACTCGGGTTGGTCAGATAGAGCGTCAAAGAGGGATTCTCCTCCTCATAGAGAGGAGTAAGGGGTACGCGATACCATAGCCACATGTTGATCGAGTCTTGCGGTATCGTGACTCCTTTATCCCAATCAAATTCCTTGGCATTTGCCTTGGTACTACCATCGTTACGTCCGACAGCCATCGCAAAGACGGTCATCAACGACGCCATGGTTAGTAAGAAAATCTTTTTCATGAAATTGGGTTGTTTGTTAATAAATTGGGTTAATTAATTGATTTTGTTGATATTTAGTGTTTTACTTGTTGCCCAAGTAAGTTATATCTCTTGTCATCCACGATGATGAGCAGTTGTCCGTTCAGCAGTTGTTTGCGCGCCGCAGCACCATCTTCTATTTGCTCATTGGCTGTAGGCTGCATCACCCATACATGGTAGCGTTTGGTGCATGTTTTTTCTTTCACGATATCGATTATTGTATCGCCGTACTCATAGAGCACATAGCCTGTCGGCGTATGGAGATAGCCGCTTGAGAGCTGACGACTCGTAGCATAGACGGTGTCCTTTATTTCTGACGGCTGGGTAAAACGCAAGGTTACCGCTTGGGTAGAAAGCGTATCGCGACCGATCCAGACGGTATCTACGAAGGTGGTGTCCGCCTTATAGTCGCGCATGTTGACCGTCAGCGTCTTCCCCTGACAGATCGACTGATTGATAGCCTCGAGCGAGTCGAGCACCAGCGGATTGTTGTAGTAGGTCAGACGTCCGGTGAAACCTGCCGCATGTTGCACGTGCACCCAGAGGTTGGTTTGCGCCTGACGGGCATCTACCAGCATTGCGGAGTCCAGTCGATAGACATGCAGCGAGTCGGTCAGCGTAGTGCGAGCCACCTCTGCGCCGTTGCAGCTGTCGCGAGTGATCCACACCTCTGCCGGTTGACAAGTTTGCTTGGATCCTTTAGGTCTGTGCAGCCAGCGCAGAATCGCCCGTCCGCGCGTAGAAATCTGCCTCCAGTCGAGCCGATAGACGTTCTCCTCATGATTGCACACAAAGGTCATGCCCGGTCGCATCTCCAGCGCATCCTGGCACGTAGAGTGCGGCCCCTGATCGTAGGGATAGCAAAAGACGCGCCCCGTACCGGCTGTATAGACATGTATATGCGGCGTCAATGCCTGCAGATAGGACATATTTGCCATCTCGTCCAGCTTCTGGTTGATCTCCGTCATGTCCATTTCATACATACGGTTGCCGCCGATAGTCACCGTGATAACAGGGGTTTGACTCACGCACAGCGGATATACCTCCATCGTAACCGGATCGGAAGAGAACCAGTAGGCAGCCAGTCCTTGTTTCAGGTCGTTGACTGTAGCCGTAAACCAGGTGGAGCCGCTCAGGACGGTATCCATCGGGAAGACAAAGGTATGGGAGTTGTAGGTACACTCGCAGAAGAACTCCGGTGCGTCGTAGTACCAACGCTGCCACTCGCAAGAGGTGGTGTCGGTCGTAGGCGGATCGCTCTTAGCAGCCATCTCGCCCAGCGCGAACACTGTCAGCAGTAGTATGATGAGGTTTCGTTTCATTCTTAATCAATCTTTATACCTAAAACAGTATATTTCTCTCCGCCGCGGAAGATCACTACGCGGCCGTTCTCCATGCGTTTGACAGCCGTTGTCATGGCTTCGGGAGCTACGATGTCGGTAGTGAAATTGCTCCGATACTGCTCGCCGCAGACAAACTGCACATAGAGCACGATCATGCCCGGGCGGATCCATTGCGGACCATTGCCGGCCTCCAGCGACTGATAGCCGTCTTCGCCCTCATAGTGGACGGTCCAGCGGATCGTCTGCACCGGTGTCAGGTCGCCGCTATAGTGCTCACGCAGGTTCTGCTCGGCACGTACCAGATCCACCAGCGTACGTTCTTTCTCCGTAGCAAGTATCACGCCGTCCATATAGTCCCATACCGTAGGCAATTCGTAGCGATACGGCAGGTAGCGGTGTACCAGATCACCTATCTGCTCCTCGTGCTGCGTATTCAGACCCGCACAGAAATAGACGGTGTCGTAGGTACGGCAATCGGGGATAACGGTCAGGTGGAGCGTCACGATGGTGTTGCAGCCCTCCTGATTGGGAACGGTATCCAGATAGTCGCCCGAGACGGTATAGGTCTTACCCGACTCCGATTCATAGGACACGCAGGCCTCCTTGGTGGTCTCCGCAAAGTCGGTATGACCGAGCGTCAGACGAACAATGTTCACCGTACGGTCGCCCGACTCGGTCGGAACGGTATCGCGTACGTAGTCGCCCTCTTCGCGCAGCGTCACGCCGTTGAGCACAAAACTGTCGCACGCATGTTGATGCACACGATTGACGATCGTATGATGGATCGTGAGCCGCAGCGTGACGGTATAGTTGCAACCGCCTTCTTTCGTCACGGGGAAGAGATAATCGTTGCTCTCGTAGTAGGTCTGTCCGCGCCATGTAAGGCTATCCCACGCCTCGGCCTCATAGAGCGAGTCGGCAGGGCAGATCACGGGGGTCACCTCTATCAGGGCGTTCTCGTGTGCCGAAAGGATCAGTACCTCCGACTCGGTATCGCCATAGTGCAGTTGCCATTGCCATCCGCGGCGGCAATTGCTTATACTGCGCTGGACGGGCCACTCAGCACCATCCACAAGCAACGACGGGATCGGTCCGAACGCGCTGTCGGGCAGATAAGTCACCGTAGCCATGAGGTAGGTCTCGGGCAGACGAATATAGTTGTTGCCGCTTTGCACACGCAGCGTGGTAGGTTGGCTGATCCAGGTAGCATCCGCCATCGTAATACCGGCCTGCGCTTGTGCCTCTGCCTCACCGACAAACACGAAAGCAAAGCAGAGCGTCATCAGCAGGCTCAGCAGCAAAGCAACATTATGAAAAATTCTCTTTATCATATTCATACGTGCGTAAGTGGGCTTTACGCGCACGCACACTATAAATTTGGGCGCAAAGTTACGACTTTTTTTTTGTTTACGCAAATAAAATAATACTTTTGTTTGATTTTTTACGTTATTTGCTATGTTTATATCAATTATTTTTATCAGGGCACTACAATTTCTATCGTTTCTGATGCACCAACGATGTGGTAGGTGCCGGACGCCAAAGGTCCCACCAGTTGCGCTTGCTCTGCCACTGCCGCCCAGGTCTGAACATGCTGGTCTGCACTGTCGTAGAGCGTCAGGGTCTGCGGCTCTGTCACACGCACCAGATACACATTTGTTGTCCCCTCCTGACACGCCGCATCTACCGTCGTATGCGGGTACTCAGGATCCTTCTCCGCCGGGGCTGAAGTTGTGAAGGTAAGAGTACGGTTGGTGCTATTGACCGATGTTCTGAAGATACCATAGAAAAAGCCCTCCTCGTCAATCTTTTCTGCCCACGAAGCTATTTCGGAGGCAGGAATAACCAGCGGTGCAGAACTCTTAGTCACCGCCTTGTATTTCAACCAATAATCCTTAGCAGCCACCGAAGTATTCATACCACATGTATCTGCCAAATACACTTCACAATTGCTATTCAGAGCAAAACCAATCGTCATATCGCCCCCCACCCAATCGGGATATGAGAAACGATAGACTTGTGTGGAGTTCTTTCCCACCGTTTTCCGGTCACCTGGGTTCACTGTAGAATTGACGGTATTTTTGTAGCAATCCGATGCGTACCAACGCTCCGGCAGGATAGTGGTAGCCTCTGAGCATGTAAAGCGGATATAGAGGTAATGCTTACTGCTCGACACCTTATTCCATAATGCTTTCAAGTCTGTCCCCGGTATTCCTTTCCAACGCCCACTCTCCGCACGATCAAACGTATAAATACGAGTAGAGTCTGGGGATGAGGGGAATTTGGACGAAGCAGAAATCTCCATGCTGAACAGGTGATCCGTTGGTGTAGAAAATTTCATATCCATGTTCCACGAGCGAGGGATAGCAAAGAGTTTCTGCGTTGTGGAGGGGACAGGATATATCTTGTCGTAACGGAGCAGCGTAGCATTGCCTTCTGGCTGTGCCTGCGGGGCCTTACTCACCTTGAGTGTACCGGGCGCATTGCTATACGCCTTGGCGAAATACATACCTGCCACCGACTGGTATTCCGGATTGTGAACCCAGTCGTAGATTTCGAGTGCAGAGGCCTTTGCTGAGCCTCCTGCCGCAATCTGCTCAATCTCGATGATATTACCGTCCTCATTATCTATGGGATCGAAATCACAGGTTTTGGCAACGACAAACGTACATGGCTGTGTACCAGTCCAAGAATAGACGATCGTATCCTCCTGCCATTGCACGTAAGGCACAATCACATGACGCTGCTTGTCGCGCGCCACAACTTGCATAGTGTCACCTATTTGCATGAACTTCGGTCCGTCCATGCAGTTAGAGAACTGATCGGGCGAAAGGCTGATTGTACCATTGCTCCGATAGGTCACCTTGACAAACACCTCTACATTGTAGCTGATTCCCATCTTGAGTAGCAGATCGCGGTAGCGCTCACCCAACGAAAGATAATAGACAAATGTACCGTCGTCCAGCGTCTTGGAACTCAAGCTCGGCGAGTGCGGCAATTTGACGGAGAAACCGCTACTACCACTGGTCTGGCAGAAGAGGCTACAGAGGATAGTATCCCTATAGTAGCCGGGGGTACAGGTGAAGTCCATCTCGACGAGCGGTGCCGGATCGTTTGCTCCGTTGGCAGGAGCGAAGGTCACCGTCAACGGCAGATCGAACGTCCAGGCCGAATACCATACCGTCTGCCCATTCTGCACCTGTGCGCTATAGTTCTGACCCATTGGTATAGCCGATCGGCAAGCCGTGCCCTGCGCCGGAGCAGCATACATCGCCACACCGGACATCAAAAAGAGGATTGACAGAAATAGTTTTCTCATATCAAGTTCTTTGTTTTATTACGTTTCCATACTTTTGCACCGCCATAAACGGCCATCAACAGGAGTATCCATAGCCATGGCGCATCGCCGAGAGGAGTAGGATTGGTGGGGTCTCCCTGATCACCTACAGGCACCCATTTTCCTCCTTCATACTCATACTTGTACGTAACCTCCCCTTCGATGCGTAACGCTCCATCCCATGGCTCTATCCACTCTCCGGCCCAATCATCCCAGTACCACCAATCGCCGTCTCCTGCGCCATCATCAGACCAGTCGCCATCATTGCCATCGTCAGACGGTTTGGCCTTACGCACTTTCCGCGTGCCCGAAGAAGCAGAAGCCAAGGTCTCATCGCTCGATGTAAAGGTCGAACGCGAAGTAGCATACGTCGAAGTGGCCATCGCTAATGTCGGCATGGATACGGATACTCCGCTATAACTGATACCGCGTGACGACGAGGACGAACTGCTCGCCCCGCCTATTCCTCCTCCGCCTCCACCGGAACCAATCGTATGTACCGTTGCCGACGAAGTAGTATGTAACCTATAGCCGCTGCCGGATGTCGCGCTCGGCATCGTAGCATGGCCATAATGCGCATAATGGCGAATGGCGCCTCCGCTAATCATTGGTACGGCGCTGCGATGCGTCGAAACCGATGACATCGGTATGGTGGTCGTGGAGTGGGTGCCGTAGGTAACAGCACCCGGTTTCACACGAACCTCATATTTCTCCCGTTTCAACTCCTCGTAGGCTCCAAAGGCGATTACCAACCATAATGCGGCCAGCAATACCCCCAAAGCAATAATCAACCCCCCTCGGGGATCATTAAAATTCTTTTTCATTACTCAAACTCTGCCTTCACAGGCATTTATAACAAACTAATACCTTATTTACTTACCTTCTTTCCCGTAGCGTCATACATCTGATCGCCTCGGAGGATATACATCTTTTGATTTATCAGCACTTTACGTACCTTCATCATTTCATCATTCATCATTTCAGCATTCTCAATGTCCGTCGTGATCTGCGGCGTACGGAATACGCCCTCGATGGTGAAGCGACCGCGCGCTGTACCCTCCGTTGCTTCGAATGTATAGGTATCCCACAGCAGATCGGTGCGAGCACCTGTCTCATGGTCTACCAGCCATACGTACTTCATACGGTTGAGCCAATCGTTCTCACGCATCGAGATGGTCAGTTCTTGCGCAATCGGGCTGTAAACCGTCAAAGCAACCCCTTGCTCAAGCAGCGAATCAGCCACACCGGCGAACGCCATCTCTCCGTACGCATGCGAACTATATATTAACGCGCGTGAAGCGGTAAACGATTGCTTTGCCACGTCGATACCGGTCTGATAGGTAGCTTCGAAGCGGTCCGGATGCACAAAGACACTGGTATGGTCACCTACTCCGTTTCCGTCCTTTACATCCAAATGGAGCCACTCGGTTTGGATATTCTCTTTATAAGCCGCACGGCGCGGAGCGGAAACAGCCTGATTGAGACCATTGGTGCTGAAATCCAGAGATCCGGTCGCTGAAGCCTGATAGCTGAACGGCATAGCCGGCCAAATGACTTCAGGCCAAGCCTGGTCATAAGAACCATCTGCCAGCAGCCAACTTACTTTGAGACCGTCAACCGGATCGGATTCGTTCTCATATACCGACATCAACGGCGAGCAGACGATATTCCAACCGGAGTTGTTCTTATCATCGCCATGACGCGTTACATCTACAGATTTGTTATCAGTCGGAGTTACACGGAAGTAATACTCACGATAGTACTTGACAGTGGACATCATCTCATAGCCTCTACCGGCTGCAATTGTGGCATCAGAAGTAAGGGCATCCCAGTTATTTTCAGTTGTGCCCTTATCAGCGCGTCTCTCTTCATTATAACTCTTTAATAACCACGTACTATTATATACCGGCGTGGTACCATCCGACAGGCGTACCGCACTAATAGCACACTCGTACGGCAAACCGAACTGGTAGTATTGACCAGTCGGATAAGCAACAGATCCATCCGGAGCGATACGCGTATAATAGGTATTGGTTGCCTCAACGCTTCCGCTGATAGCGGCCGTAGCCCATGGCTTGGTACGAAGCACGAGTTTGCCTACCGTCAGGGTATTACCATCTGTTACTACCACCTCCGCACCCGGGCATACATAGAGTGCAGCCAAGGTGGTATTGCCGGAGATAGCCAACTTACCGCCATAGACGTAGACTACACTCTCCTCAGTAGTACCGCTCAGCGTTGCATTCTCGGCATTGTATATCTGCGGAATCTTATAGTTATGCTGACTTTCTATAACGTCCGCATCATTCTTCAGTTGGATAAGCAGGTTCTCGTTCGGCGTAAGCGTCAAACCGGGGATCGTCAACGTACGTGATTGTGTACTACACTCCGGACTGGTTCTGGTGTAGTCAGTTCCATTTACACGAATCTTCCAGTTATTCTTGTTTATTCCTCCTACCGCTTTGAGGTTCGTCACATTGATGGTAATCGAATTGCTCGTCCAATCCACGATATCCAGTTCACGGTCAGCGATACTTGCCGTCCACTTTGCCCAGTACTCTTTATTACCGGTTGCAGTAGTGGAGATGGTAGTTACTGCATCACCGGTTAATCCATCGTTATCAAACCAACCGCCGAACTCATGACCATCTTTCGTAACATTCGTTGGCAACGTAGCACCAGTACCATAGGTATATTCAGTTACATTGCCTGCGTTAATCGTACCTCCATTGGTATTCAGCGTGACGGTATACGTACGCGGAGTGCTGCTGAATGTAGCCGTATAGGTAGCAGCAGCTGTCACATTGGCTAAAGCAGGTGTCCATCCGGTATGCGTATACGAATATTGAGCATCCTGATCTTTAGTCGGTGTCTCACCAGAATAAACAGGTGTTGCACCTTTCTTCACAGCAGTGCTCTGGAGCACATCATCGCCATTCTTAAAGGTAATCATATACGCCTCAGCTACTTCGTACTTGTACGGGTCTTCGCCGGTGAGTGGGAGGACATGGTAGTTATTAGTTAAAGTAGGAGCGGTATATTTGTCTTCGATATTGGATGTTTCGGTAGCATTTGTCCGTTTCGTGCTATACTTACCACCCTGTACTTTGAGATATGTAGCCGAAGCAGAAGCGTTCATCGCGTAAGCCGTAGCATTATCATCGCCGGCACTCTCTGCTTTAAATTTACCACCGGAAATAGTTGCCTTCGGATACCTCTTTGTTGTTCCTACAGCTCCTGATTCTGACTTAGCAGCGGCAACTACGATTCCGTATGCTCCGGTTGTTGTTGCTTTGACATTGAACGTTGCATCCGTTATTTCTATAATACCCGGCATATAGTGCTGACCAAAAATCGTATCACCCACTTCAGTGCCTTTTTGAACGATGTTCAAACCATACACACCTGCATATGCACCATATGCCGTCGTTGTACCGGATGTTACATTAAATGTACCTCCATTGATTTTGATTGTGCCAGAGGTTTTACTTGCGCCTTTTGCGTTTACATAACCATATGCAAATGCACCATATGCATCAGTAGAACCGGATGTTACATTAAAGATAGGATTATTATTTACTGTAGTAGTAGTTGCGCGTGTATAAATACCATACGCTCCTGTGGTGGCAGTTGACACATTGAAGGTTCCTCCTGAAATCGTAACTGTTCCAAAGGAATAGACACCTCCGGCTGTTTTATCGGTCTTGGTTATAGCCGTAAACGTTCCGCCGGCAATCGAGTTGCCGGTAGATGAACCAGATGCTATATATACTGCGTATGCAGTGTTTGTTCTCGCCTTTGCTAACACTTCCACAGTGGAAGTTGAAGGAATAGTTATAACTCCTTTGTACGTACTAGATTTGTATTGTGCATAAATACCATAAGCCTTTGTCGTTCCTTTGTTGCTTATGGTATCATTTGTAGCTTCTATGATACCACCATTGATAGTAGCTTTTCCCAACAGGTTGATACCGTACGATGTACTCGTCCATGCATGTCCGATAATATGGCCACCATTAATAGTCAGTTTGGTAGAATAATTATATATTCCACCAGCAGTAGTGCTTGCATTGGTCTGACCTTTAATTAATCCTCCGTTGATTGTAACAACTGAAGTGGTACTTTGCGCGATGTATAGCGCATACGAACTATATTGTGATGTACTCTCTATCGCACCGCCTTCCATGGTAAACGTTTGCCCCGCTGTCACATATACACCTGTTGCTGCAGAATTTTTATTGCCTGATGCAGTAGAATACTTGTGTGGGTTGTTCGAATAAATCGCGCCATTCTTCAGTGTAAGCGTTCCAGCAGTAAGGAATACGCTATATAAACGTGCATTAGTGCTTAGCTCGGTACTAATTTTACCATTTTTATCCTCTGAGTTATCCGTAATGATGAATGTACTTCCGGCAAGGTTCACGTCAACTAACTTGTTAACTGCACCTGAAAGCGTATGGTTGTTCAAATCAAACGTACAGGTCATCGTAGCAGCCGGCGTGAATACCATCGAAGTTGTAACAGTAGCATCCTGCAACAATTTGATGGTTGTATTAGCAGTCTGCTCTTGTACAAATGCCCAGGCGGTAGCGAAATCGGTATAATACGTCGTTGCACCGCCGACAGTGACAGAAGCGACATTGGCTGTCGCAGTAAAGTGCGCATAATAGGTTGCAGCAGCTGAGACAGTCGGCAGCTCTCCGATAGCATAGAATGTGCCGGCACCATTAGCCTCTGTCGTCCAACCATCAAACATATAGGTATAACTTTCTGTGGTTGCCTTTGTAGGCGCCGTACCATCAAATGAAGGTGTCGCACCGATAAGCACAAGGTCATCAGTTTCTAACGTCTCTGCTCCATCTTCGGATTTCCAGAGAATAGTAACACCTATTTGCTCCCAATTCGCAGTAATAACTTTGTCTCCGGTGGAGCCAAGTGCGATCTGCGTGATTGGGTTGCCGCCGCATGTCCAACCGGTGAAGGTGTAGCCCGCGCGTGTACCCGGATTGGCAAGAGTAATAGTTGCCGTCTCAATGGTGTATGTCGCCGGGTTACTATTGGTCGCACCGTTCAAACCCTCGTAGGTGAGGTTGTAGGTAACGGCTGACCAGTTGGCTGTAATGGTCTTGTCTCCGGTGGAGCCAAGTGCGATCTGTGTGATGGGGCTTCCGCCACATGTCCAACCAGTAAAGGTATAACCAGAACGTGTTCCCGGATCTGCAAGCGTGATAGTCGCAGTCTCTATCGTGTATGTCGCAGGGTTGCTGTTGCTTGCACCTTCCAAACCCTCATAGGTGAGGCTATAAGTAACAACAGACCAGTTAGCTGTAATAGTCAAATCATTATCCGGCATCGTAGTTGCAGAGGATGACCAACTTGCAAACGTATAGCCCGTCTTGGTCATGGTGTTATTGGCAGGATAACTAATTGCACTACCATATGCCAACGCATTGTTAGCAGGCGTGTGGGTTGTTGACGAAGTAGATCCACCGGCAAAGTCCCATGCAAATGCATGGGTGTGGACAGTCCACTTAGCCCAATAGGTCTTGTTGCCAGTTGCGGTTGCGGAGATATTCATTACCGCACTGCCGGTCAAACCGCTATTGTCATACCAACCACTGAAGCCATAACCCGTACGCGTTACATTCGTCGGCAGTGTTGCGCCTGTACCATACGTATAGGATGTCACATTTCCGGCATTGATAGTACCGCCATTGGTATTCAACGTGACGCTATAGGATCTGGGCGTGTGGTTGAACTGCGCTGTGTAAGTAGCGTCTGTTGTTACCGGATTAACGATAGTAGCAGGCGACCAGCCGGAAAGCGTGTACGTATACTGCTCATCTTCATAATTACAATCAGCAGCAGCAGGAGCCTCTGTGTTCTGACCCCATTTAACCTTATCCTGCTTGATAAATGTACCGTCTTCGCGTTTATAAATGACATTGAATTGTAGCAGTACCGGATTGAACTGTGCCGTAAAGGTGATATTACCTTTGATAGCCGGGAGGGCTTCGCCTGCGCCGATAGAACCTGCTTCCCATCCGTCACCGGCAGGCCATGCCCAACCGCTGAACTCGTACGAATTACGGCTGTCATTGGGGTGGAACGGTGTTGCGCCTGTGTACGTGGGTACCGTATTATAATCTATCGTCTGATCTACGCCCAGCGAGGTTCCATCGTAGTTCACAAAGTGCGCCGTGTACTGACGCGGCGACTCGGAGAAGTACGCCGTATAGACCTTTCCATCCTCCGTCACGGAAGTCAATGTAGCCGGATCCCAATGATCGAAGGTATAGTCGGTGCTTACCGTCGAAGCCATCGTTGGGTCTTCCGGGAAAGCAGCCGGTGTCTCTTCAAAATTGAAGAAAGGTGCATCAATAATCGAACCGTCCTGACGCTTAAAGAGTACCTGATATTTCAAATCGGTTTGACTGAACGTTGCCACATAATATACATCGCCCGTTACCAACGCCAGATCAGCGGTCGTACCATAGTGGGTTGCACCTTGCTGCCAACCTGTCCACTCATATGAGAAGGCAGATGTATTCGAGCGGAACGGAGTCACACCGTCATATACCGGACGGGTGTTGTAATCCACGTCGGCTTCGTACAATACCGTTGCAGCATCGTAGTTGTAGAATGTCACATGGTATTTACGTGTTACCCAAGTATATGTTGCTGTATAGGTAGCCGGACCTGTAACATTAGGCAAGTCAGCACCTGCTGCATATCCGACCCAGTTACTAAATGTATATACCTTATCGGCAGTCATATCCTGTGTAGGCGTTACCGGACATACAACAGGGTCTGTGTCGCTTGCATTCATCAGTCCTGACCAGATCACTTTACCGTCACCGCCTTCGCCTGTAGTCTTATTCTTAAAAGTGATGGTATATTGGAAAGGTGACGTCACGAAATAAGCTATATAGGTTGTCACATCCGCTGTCGCAAGAGGCAGCGTAGCATTCTTGTCATAAATATTTCCTTCTTCGTCATGCCAACCAATCCAGTCGTGTTTCTCCGTAGCAGAGTTCGCCCATGATGGGTTGGTACCATGGAAGACAGGCGAAGTATTGAAATTATAAAGGTCACCGAACGAGCCGTTAGTTATCTTGTTGCCATCCTTGTCCTTCCATATCACTGTCACTTTCTTGGGTTTCCAGTAACTGGTGGAATTATCCCAATAGTAATAGGTACCATAGTTATCGAAATTCTCGTTATTCGCAATATAATAGGTCGTGCCGCCGATTACTTCCGGCGTTGGATTCACTTCCCACCATACACAACCGGTGTTAGTGGTAGGCGCTATAGCATTGACGAACATACGCGTGCCGTCTTCGCTTGGATAAGCATGATTGCTATTTACCGCACCCACGGGCACCCAATCAGAGGGATGGATGTAGTCTTTTGTGGCATCAGCAGCTACCGTTGTCATACATCCGTTCTCAGTCGCAAGCGTCCATTTATACACATCGGAACCTCCGAAATCAGCCATATATATCCATGTCTTACCCGCGGAGGTGTTCGAACTTGTCGGCTCAGAATCAGTACCGTCCTCGTTTTTGAGTTTAGCGGGGTTGAGTGCTTTGCCAGTATAATTGGGACCGCTTCCTGTAAACTGGAACAAAGTAGTGCTTTGATTTTTATTAGTATTTGATGCCACAGCGGCTGTAGAGGCGGCTGGTGCAGCAGTAAACTTCACTTTACCAGCGTTTTCTCGCGTCGAGTGAATGTTCGCACCTCCGGCTGTTGTGTATGCAGCTCCGCGTATGTCCAACGTTCCTTCTATGAGTACTTCCGCATCCGGCATTTTAACGGCAGTAACAGCGCCTAATACCAAACGTGGATTCTTCTTCCAAGAAGGAGAATAACCCGGACAGAACCAATATCCGCTATAACTTGACCAATCATCCTGATCATAGAAGAAAGCACGCTGTCCGGAAGGAATGATCACTGTCGCCTCTTTCTTAATGGTGAGTTTCGAACCAGGGATAAAACATACATGGTTAGTAAGTGCTACTTCACCATAATTAGCGACAATATTGAAATTACTCGTGATAGGCAGAACATAGTTTGAAGAATTAACGTCCATCTTGCCCACAATCGGTAAATCCAATTGTATTCTAATACTACCAAGCGACGCGCCGGAATTAAGGGTCCAATTGACATAATCTGTTTCGGGATCATATTCCTTGCGCACCCATGTATCATCTCCCGAAGTGGCAGAGCTCATACAGAACATCGCGTCGGAAGTACCGACCATAGCTACCGGTTCAGTAAGAGGTACCGTTTCCTCAATTGTAAAAAAAGAGTTATTATACATATATGTACCACCCCAGCCATAAGCTGTAGCTCCCGGACGATAAGTAATCGGGCATTCTATGTTCTGATAGTAGTAGTGAGTAATAACGAATACGCTCTTTGAATCAAGTCCATTCTTGTTGTCTATCACGTCACTTTCTACCGTACCACCGCGCCAGTCTCCGATTTGGAAATCCTCGTATATCTTGGAACCGCTTTTCGCATTGATTTCTCCCTTACCGGTTACGAATCCCCATGCTATGAGTTTGGCGGTACTTTCAAGGTCTATATGCGAACCTTCAGCAAGGTACAACCAGCCGTACGAACCGCTTACGACACCGGTACCATGAGTAAGTAATCCTTGGTTAGACATATAGGTTACGGCACTTGCTTCAATAGTACCATGAACAGTCATATTCACTCCGTCAGCAAAGGTGAGTTTATATAACGGATACGGCGCCTCGTATTTTTCTACATTTGACACGGGACTAGTACTTTTACCTCCGGTTCCTATGATAGCTGTTTGCGAAGTCAGATACGGAATCAACAATGTGGTGTTTTGTGGCAAGTTGTAGTCGCCTTTAGAGAGGGTAGCATTGGCAATCATGATAATCGTCCAAGTGCTGGATGGCGAAGCGTTGACTACCTGTAACGCCTCTTCCAATGATTGATATGACGTGCTATTTTCTTTTATCTTGCATACATATTCACCATTCATGTTGTCCGTTATACGCCAACGGTAACCTTCGGTATATTCCGTTGTACCGGACTTGACAGCCACCTTGTTCATGCCTTCGCCAAGTTTTTTATCCAAATACTTGTCTAACACATAGTAGCCACCATTGAGCACAAAGTAACCTTGTTCTCCAGCCTCGCTCACATCAGCATAAGGTGTGCTTCCGGCGGTTCCTTTGAATTTACCATCGTTGATGATAAGCGTCGGAGTTGCCGTTACCTCTCCTTGAGCCGCCGGGTCCGACACTATTGCTGCATAAGCAGTCGTTCCGGATGCCGTGGCTGTATACTTGCCTCCATTAACGGTGGCAGTACCAGCACATGCATGGTCCCCTTTAAAAGCAAGACCTGCATCAGCAGTGGTTTTTGTGCCAGTGCCTTTTGCCGAAATAACCTGAATACCATAAGCCGTATTTCCGCCATTAGCTCTTACTGTCACCGTATTCTCTTCTGTTTCTATCTCACCCACCAACTCATATCCTTCTACGCCAGAGAAATTAGTAGTATGCGGAGAATTGCTTGTATTTACCGTACTCATTCTTGCTTCAGCACGTAAACCAACAGCTGTCTCAGTCGTAGCTGTAACATCAAAAATAGAATTCTTTATTGTCGACTTTCCATAGTATGCACGGAGTCCATATGCCGTGGAAGTTGCGGACGTGACATTAAACGTTGAATTACTAATAGATGTTTTACCTCCGGCCCATACACCATATGCCGTAGCACCCGTCTTTGTACTAACAGTGAATTTTGCGTTACTAATAGTAAGGTCTCCTTCTCCTATAGCCAGAACCCCGTCTCCATTTACATCTTCACAGAGAGACGCACTATTTACAGACACGCCAAAAGCATTAGCCCCTTGCGCCGTTGCGGTATAAGTACCACCGATAATAGAGCACTTAGTGCCAACAGCATATTCGCCGTATTGGTATATGGCTCCATAGTTTGTTTTATTGGTGGACGAAAGTGCGTTATACGTGGTTGTCGACAATGGCCTTTTGGTCACTTCCATCAAGACTGCATCCGCTTCATTTCCGGTTCGCGTTGTTGCCGTTACGGTCAGGTTCTTCAGTGTAGCGTCTGCAAAATACTTGAAACCGGTATAATCAGAGATACCACAAGATAGGTCAATACCATAAGCCGTTGTTGTGCCGGATGCACTAATCTCTACATTGGAAATATCCAATGTACCCGCAGTTGCATAAATACCTCGCGATGTAGTACTTCCGGAATACGCCGTATAGGTACCACCGTCAATCGTTGTGTATCCGCCGGAGAGTACTGCGCCGGATGTAGTAGTACCCGTTTCTCCTCTAAAAGTACCACCATGAAGAATAAGTACAGGATAAGCCTCAGCATTACCACCAAGTTCGCGATTGGCCGCTACAGACGTTTCCGATGACAATGTTGTCTTGGCGCGCGTAGTAGATCCTACAGCATAAGCTGTAGTGGTAGCCGAAGTTGCCGTATATGTACCACTATTAACCGTGATTTTTGCCGCAGCACCAAACTCTCCATCATATACCCGTGGATAGCCGGCATTCTTCGCTTTTGTCCATGTGGCATTTTTATACACATTACCAACAACTGCGTGGGCGAAAAGTGCATAAGCCGTTGCCGCAGTCGTAGTCTCTGCGGTAACTGTTGCGCCCGTCAATTCCACTTCGCCCGCATAGCATGCTCCCATATTCGGAGATGCATTATCTGAGGTCGTTCCCACAACTGCAGTTGCATATACTCCGTAACTTTCGTAATACGACGACACATTTATCGTACAATTTTTCATTTCAACCGGTGCATAGGAATTATCAAAAGAATTATAATTACCTGTTACCCATACACCGTATGATTGGCGGCCGCTATTAGTGACGGATATAGTTCCTCCTGTTATACTTCCCTTGGCAGCATATTTCTGGCTATATGAACCATCTGATGCAGTTCCTGTTTTCACATTGAGTGCCGCTGCATTGAAATAAACGCCATACAGAGGTGATTGTATAATACTTGTAACGGTACTATTAGCCTGCATCTCCGGATCACCGACATTAATAACATTCACTGTTCCTCCTGTCATGTTAAGCGTTCCAAAATAATTGCTTGTAGCAGTGACAGAGTTGCCTCCTTGCAGCAAGATACCATAACCGAATCCACGCAAACCATATGTACGATTATCCCACAACTTATTATTAGTTCGAATGTATTCCATATAGGCCGTGTTCTCGTTAACCACTTCATTATTAATCTTAGCGGTTATTGTGCCTCCGGATACATTAAGTTTACCATTACTAAACACAGCGTACACGTATGCAGGTGCTTCGGCATAGATTTCTCCACCGGATATATTCAAAGTAGTTGTATTAGCTTTACTACCCTCCGTGCGAATACCATATACGGCTCTTGTACCATACGATTCCACACGACCGCCATTAATATTCACTGTTGTTGCCGCAGCTTGCTGGATAGCGCGCGCTCCCATTGATACCACACTCGTTGCTACACCACCTGCCGCTGCCGTTCCGTAGCTTTGCTGAAGAGTATTATGGATGCTAATTGTTCCGCTTTCGAGATTAAGTGTTCCTTGGGCGACATTAATGGTATATAAGACAACATCCTTCCCATATTCATTGATGATTCGTCCGCCTGTTTTGCTATCCTTGATAGTCACAACTACATTTGCATTAACTGTCAATACGCCAACTTGCTTAGCATTCACCGCTGCCCGAAGTTCCTTACCATTGAGGTCGATGGTCATTGCTTTGTTGATATTGTTGGTAGCGGTAATGGTACCAAGATTTATATCACGTACCAACTTGATGGTTGAACCTGCATTGTTATTGGCAAGCGTCAAACCTTGCGCCCAAGTGGTAGTGTTATCCGAAATAAGTGTACCACCCGCGTTGCGCACCTCAACATCATAATCCGGCTCCTCCTCGTTCACTGCCGTCACCGTAATACCTTTCGAACCATAAGTGGCGTCAGTACCTCCAATAGCGTCTTTCACTTTTAAAGTCAAAGTAGCTGTATGAGTAGTGGCCTCTTTGTTTCCGTTATACGTAAAGTTCACCGTTACGACATTCCCGGAAATAGTCATCGAATTATACGTAAAGTGACTTGCGTCAGCTCCGGTAAAGGTCGGCGTGTCGAAGTTGTTCTCTCCATCCACGTTCTCTACCTCAAAGGTCGCCGTCCACGCTTTATCTACTTGCGAGGCATCCGAAGCCTTGAACGATGCCGGAATCTCATCACACGAACCGCTATTGACTTTCGCATTCGGGAAATTAGCGGTAATCGTACAGGACTTGGTGGTCGAATGCGCCACACCTTTCAGCGACACCGTCACAGAATTGGTACGGCTAACACCTCCGTACGAACCTCCGCCCGTGAACTGGTAGTCCACCGCCACATGCGTAGCATCCACGCGACGCCAGTTGGAGAAAGTGAACTTACCACTTGCTCCATTAGCCGGAGAATTCGTAAAGTCCGTCAGGGCATTGCTCGTCGATGTGGTGAACGTCAACGTACGCTCACTCGTTTCCACCGGATAAATAGCCGACGGATCCGTCGGAGCTAAATCTATATTCGCAGGAGCGTCAGTTACAGACACCACAGTAAAGGTTGCAGTTGCTGTACCCGTGTTCGTTCCATTGTATTTCGTTTTCACCTTACAGCTTTGCGAAGTAGCAGTGGTCTCAGACGCCGGCTTGGTATCCCACGTTCCGGTAAAACTCCAACTTGACAGTATGTATCCCGTGGTAGGAACCGCCTTAATATAAAACGTCTCTGCAGTTTGTGAACCATTTGACTGATTTTTGGTCGTTGACGCAGTGACAGCCGTTGAATTCGTAGTACTCTTAGTGTTGCTACCCGAGTAATCAGATTTATCACTGACATATACCGTTCCACTTCCGGTTGCCACTTTTACAGACACAGCAGCAGTACTATTTTTGCTAGCCCACGCATTTCCTATGCTGAGGAACAGCAACACTAATACCATCGCCGCATAGCGGAAGAGGTTTAGGTTTGCCCCGCTTCCACGACGATTCATCCTATTAAACAGACTTAAATTTTTCGTTTTCATATTCTTATTTTTCATATATTTCAATAATAAAAATTGCCACGCTCCTCCACATACGTATAAGCGCCGCGTAAAAAGCGGCGCAAAGTTACAACTTTTTTTCTCTAAAAAAAAACACTGAGAGCAAAAAATGCAAAAAATCTGCATTTTGCTACATTTGCGTAGCAAAAGTGGATTTTTCGTACGCGCGATCGGCGTCTGGAGCGAGGACGCAGTCCTCCATTATCAGGTTCTGGCAATAGCACAAGGGCTGCGTGCCGGATATGCGGCAACGCACTAATCGCAGGTTTTTCGCGTACCAACCGAGGTATTCGCCTCGTATTGTAGAATCATAAACCGTGCAGTTCTCAGACTCCCAAAACGCGTCCTTTGTATCGAAAATAGCGTTATGAATTTCGATGTTTTTTGCGTACTGGAAGGCGTACTTTCCATTCAGCCATAACTGGCTGATACGAAGATCTTTAGCGTGCATAAAGGCATACGTGCCGTTCTCTATTTTGAGGTCCGTCAGTTGCCCGTTTCGGCAATACCAAAACGTCTCTTCGCCGTTCGAAATTTGGATCCGCTCGAGGGTCAAACCGTCCACCTCGCGGAAGGCTTTCGGCGCATCGATCAAGCAGTCGTACAAACGGATATTGCGGTTGTACCACAGCGGTGCCCGATCCGATTCGGCAAAGTGACAATTCCAGCACTCCACATCCTCGCATTCCCAAATGACATACTTGCCTTCAAACTCGCAATCCACCGCCTCAATCTGCCGCGACTCCTTGAGCCCCGACTCCCCTTCGCCGATCCGCACACGCTCCAGCCGCAGCCCCCTACTCTCGTACAGCGGCCGCTCCCCATCAAAATATTGGTCACTGATAGTCATATTTCAGCTTTTACATTATCCAATTGTTGCTGTATAGGTTGTTGCATCCACTCAGGAATGGTATCTCCGACATACTCACCAAATCGACCAATTACATCCAAAGTATGATCAATAATCTCATTGGCCCTTGCCGTTTTTATTCCCGCCTCCGTCGCGACAGACAACATATCGTTCCGCGTGATATGCAGACGTTTTCCGTTCACTGACATTTGATGCCGACGTGTATATCCGGCTCCCACCGCATATGACATGTCGTACGCAGGAGATAACTTCCATATCCCATCCGTATCCATCAGAAATTCAATGTTTTTTGTGTGGTCGTCTTGATTGCATCCAATCACGTTGAAGACCATACGCCGATAGGCTTGCTCCATCTCCGGTTGCGTCAATCGTAAGCCACGCATCACCCGGAACAACTGCTCGTACGACCATGAATCCGGCTGGTTGTAATCATAGTGCGCCATCCCGCAAAGCGACACCATGTGCACACGATGATTACCACCTATTCTGTCAAAACGCTTGGTCATAAAATGATGCCGTTTCCCGTCTTCCAATAACCGCGATTCCATCATCTCAATTCCGCAGTCCAGCACCATCTTATAGTACGCATACTCTAAACATCCGTAGTTCGTTGTCTCGCTATACGACCCAGGATTGTTCTCATCCACACCATCCAGTTTCAACAGCCAATGCTCGTATCCTTCAGGCGCATCCACTTGCCCTGAACGTAAGTCGCCCGTCTCCTTATTATAAGCCACAACGGCCTTCGGACGCGCTCCACCCGCAGACGTACCTACGCGCAATATCGTAAGGAGCGCTTCATCGTCCGTCTTAAGGTTCGTATTGAACTGTATTCGCTCTCCCAGAACTTCTGCCGTTGCAGCTATCAATCCATCCAAATCAATCGCCACTTGCTTATTCAAGTCCTTGCGCTCTTGCGGTTCAAAACGTAACGCCCCCATCGCACGCGAGCCCTGATAGAGCAAGCGCTCTATCGTGGTATAACTATCTTTCGGGCGACCGGATTTCTCCAACCAATGGTTGATAATCGCCGTACCGAACTTATCAGGCAGACAATCTGCGATAAAGCCCGGCAGACCCTTAAAGGTTTGAAACGGCAATTGTGAGAATTCGTATATTTTATCCTTCTCCGGTGTTACAAAAAGAGGCGACGGGTTATAACCGCTGTTGATAAACTCCGGTGTATATGCCATTGTGATACGCCCGGAAGCATCTTCCGACAGGGATGCCATATGCAGGTCCCAAAGATAAACATTCGCAAAATTAACCATGACGAGGACGAATACGCTGTGGGGTTTTACCTTCTTGTTTCGCAATCAGTAACGGACTGACTAAAGCCTGCGTCTCAAAGTTATTGAGAATCTCCAGTTTGTTTAACGCACGTAAAATAGCCACCAACGACTCCATCTTCATTCCTTTCCCCTTCTCCACTTGCGTGACTGTTGAACGAGATACTCCCGCGCGTTCTGCCAACTGCTGCTGGCTCAGCCGCGCATTGATCCGCATCTGTCGCATCTGTTTGCCTACGTATTGCAACAGCGCCTCATTAGTCATAAAATAGTCTATCATAATGCTTGATTTTTCACGCATTAACTGCGTTTTTACCACTTAATGATTGCCTTCTCAATCAAAATCCGCTGCAAAGGTAGTGCTTTTTTTTGATATATGCAAGATTTTTTATAAAAAAAAGCGCCGAAGCGCTCTTTTTGCTACTCGTGGCTAAGTACTGCCCGCACGAAGTTGCCAAACTGGGCAATGATCTGTTTGCCGGTCACCGGATCGCGATGACCATTTGCCTGCCGAATCCATCGCTCCTGCAGTTCGGCATAGCGTGGATGCCCGACATCGTGGATGATACGTGAGGCCTCCTGACAAACCGCTTGCCATTTGGAGTTCTGTATTTCTTCCGCGGCTGTGCGCGGAGAGTACTTATAATCCCGCTTATCACGGGCAAAAGCCTCCTTCGGACCGCGTTTAATAATCTTCCCGTTCGGAAGACGGAATGTTTTCTGTCGCATCACAATGCGATCTTGATTGTTGAATTTGCCGGTCAAATCTTCAATCCCGGCGGCTGTTGTAAAAATTGCCATAATAAAGTTTAATGAGTTAATGAATTATTATTTAAGGGTTATGCCGTTGAGGTGCTCTTGGCTTGTTCTATGGGTAACAACTAACCAAGAACTAAGGAACAACGAACGAACAACTAACGGGTGGAAGCATCAAAGATGCTTCGTCGTCGGATAAAATCCGACATCAACAGACAAAGTGAAATTTTCGAGTGAGATTATTGAGATTTTTGAGACTTTCATTATAACACACTTATATTCAATAGTTTATGCTCCGTCAAAAATCTCAACAATCTCAAAAGTCTCAAAAATCTCATGCTACTTTTTTATATAGTCCATGGTGCGTACGCATGACTAATCCTTCTTCTATCCATCGTTCATTCCATCTTAAAATGGTAGCACGGGAAACGCCTTGCGACAGCGCTTCGGATATTAATTCCCGATTCGAATATTCCAATTTGAGTTGTTCGAAGAGGATGCGGCGTTGATCCAGCGGCTTTATTTCGGGAACGACATCTTGTTTGTCGCCATCGATGAGGCGGTAAGCGGCAGCCATGTGGAGGAGGAGACGATTGCCGATGAGTTCGGCGGTGGTGTAGTCGGAATCTGAGCAGAAGATGGGAGTGTCCGAATTCGATTCGGACGAAATGGACGGAGACTGTCTCATTGTCGTCAGGATCATCGCGATTCGCTCGATCTGTACCGCCATACGCACTACTGCCGAGTGGAAGTTGTCGCCGAGAAGGCCGATGAGTGTTCCGTACTCCGTTTCCAGGTGCTCGCCCAGCCGCTCTTTCTGCGCTTCCGTCAAACTCCATTCCCGCTCGCCCACGTTCATTAACGATTCGTACGTACGCAACAACCGCTGCCCCACGATTCGCGGAATGGCGCTTTGCCCGCCTTTCGAGCTCACATACCGCTTGTCAAACGGATGGGTGTCGCAGATAACCACCGTCAGCAATCGGCTGAAGTATCCGTTCTCTACGCTCGGCACCAAGGCTTTGTACTGTCCGAACGTACCTGTCAGCAGCATGCTCAACCGCGGGTTCTTGATCTCCGAACTGCCCGTACAACGGTTCCGGCTTATCGCCTCGTGCTCCGCCGCCTTACGCAGCGCCGTGTTGTAGTTCGCCGCACTCGTTTTCCAGATATCCGTAATAACACTTCCCTCACTCTCGTGCATATAGCCGCAGCCGCCGCGCTCCTCCAGCGCCTTGTACCACGCCGCTAAGGTACTGTCGCCAGCTACCAGCAGCGGATACTGCTCGTCGATCACACGCACCATCTCCAGCGCCTGGTTCGCGATGCCCTTACCGCTTGCCGCGGCCGCCAGAATGAAACATTGCAGGTTGGCGTAGTACTTCTTGCCGGTAGGTCCGTACCTGAAATATAAATTAGGTACGCACGCACTCGCAGCCGCGAGCGTAGCCATCAAGATAATGTCTTGCTCTTCCGGCGTACTTGCCAGCGAGATCATTTGTTGTACACTTTCAGGAAGTTTTTGCATGTCGAGATGTTCCACGATGCGGAGGTCTTCCTGTCCCTCCATCGAATTAAGGTTTGTTAGCATAAAAAATCATTTTAAAATTAAACAATAAAAATCGAAATTTTATGCAAAGATACTACCAAAAACATCCTTTTTAAAGGACGCATAAAAAAAAGGACGTCACGTGACGTCACTTTTTTGCCTTACTGTTCATTCGTTTTCCGAGTGCGTTAGGATCTACATACCAATCGAATAGGAGCGTTAATTGGTCGCAGAAATCTGTCCTTTTATGCGCTTTGAAATATTTTTCAAATTCTTTGTCATATTTGCAGCGCTCGCGGATGTATTTCTTCACTTCCACATAATTTCGCTCCGGAGGAATGGGTAGAACATCATCAAGAAACAACTCCTGTCGGATGTCCTTCTTTCGTGTAGAAACAGGTGGTTCAATTTTTTGTTCCACGAAATCTTTCCATTGATTCATCCATTTGCGGAAGAGGTTGATTTGCTCCGGTTTGAAGTCTTTCATCTCGGGTTTGATAAAATCCCAATCGGTCTCCTCTTTGAGAATCAGTTGTTTATAATCCGCCATGACGACCTTCGAATCCGGGAAGACTGCAGCATCCTTTTGCGCAAAGTTCCATAACCAGTCCCAATAGCGCGCCATGATATCAGCGGCCTCTTCGTCCTCAAAGACAAAAGTCGGCGGGTCAAGTTCGTCCCTCTCCATATAGCATGCCAGCTCATGCACCAGCGCGGGATCGGTCCAATCAATTTGGAGAAAACGTTGGCGCCTGGGCTCGGCATGTGCGGCCGTATAGAGCCACTGAGCGAAAGGAGTCGTCCAAGGCACCAACTCGTATATATGCGCTTTGTACCGCTCGATCGTGATACGGCGCATGTAGGTTTCCACCACATCCATTGCGATACTCAATTGGCGTTTGTTAGGGCAGATGGTCTGGAGGGATACTTGGTCATTGGAACACACATCAAGGTAGGCAAGGTCGAGTTGTTCGAGTTCCGCCTCAATATAGCCCCAATCGTCAGCAATTACTTCACTTTCGTATTGTACAAAAAAGGGGTCGTAGCGCAGTGCTTCACTTAGGAAGATTCCTCGTTCCTTTTGCTCTTCGGTATTCAGAAGGCGAGCACAAAGAAGCGCCGCACCGAGGATGCCGCCTAACGCAATCGGTTCACCATCTTCCGGCGTATAAATTAATTTATGCCCCTCGTAGCGCGTCCGCGCATCAAAAGTATAATTATCTAACAGATGCATAGTTTTCGATTAGGGATTAGGGATTAGAGAGTTATAGGAATCGCCCCATTTCACGGTCGGAGATGCCACATTGGCGAGCAACTTGGCGTGCATTTTGCATAGCCTTACTTACTTCATCAACGATCTGCTTTGCGCGTTCTGCACTCAACATATAATCACCGGCCGCCGCTAAGAGAACTTCCAACGACGACTCATTACTATCGCGCGAAACAAGCAGACTCTGCGTAGTAAAATCCGAAGGATTAAGGTCATAGGCGGGTGACCAAATCCAACCTTTCTCTGTCAACAAGAACCCATGATTGCGGAAATGGTCATCGTGATTGCGGATAGCAATAGAGAACGCCACTCGGCGGTATAACTGTTCCAGCGCAGCCTGCGGATCCACAAAACCTGTATTTCCGATTATCACATCGACGATATCCAGATAACCGTTTCCGGTCGTCGCATCGGCGCCATCCTGCAAGCCGCAAAGCGTCATGGCCGAAGCGAAATGGATACGCTGCTCGCCTGCTCTATCGAAGCGTTTGGATAATAATGTATGGTACTTCTGACCGGGTAGCGACAACAATCGCATTTCCGGCACCTCGATACCTGCTTGTTTCGCCATTTGATGTGCCCAGAACTCCCATAACGCCACATCATAATCGTCGTTAACCGACGGTATCTTCGCTATCCACAAGGAACCATCCGTGTCGCGCACATTGGCTTTGGGGCGCGCACCTCCCAAGGATGAGCCTTGCTTATATAAATTCAGCAACCACTCCTCACGGATAGCACCACCCTGCTCGTCTTGGCGTTCGTACTCTTGCGCCATATCCACAAACTCACGCAGATAGGTAAGAGGCGGCACAGGGGTGCTCGCATATTCCGCACCCAATAGTTGTTCGTCTTCGCGTAGCCGAAGTGCTCCCATCCGCGTTACGTCATCAATCTGAGTCAGATAATCTATATCCGTCAGATGGCGCGGTGCTCGTCCTTCTTGCGAAGCCAACAACCGCTCTCGCTTATCTATTAATCGCCGTCCCCATCGATCCGGCATCGCGTCTTGTAAAAAGCCGAACAAGCGCCCTGAACCATACTGCGGACCTCCGGCGTTCTGTAGGTCTCCGCTTAGTCGAGTCTGCCGATGGTGCTGTAACCATTGTGCATCGAACTCCCATTGGTACGCCGCATTGCCGCGTATCATGTCATAGCCAAGCGCTCCCACAAACTCAGCCTGCGAGAGACCGTTTGCTTCCATATTTACTTGGATGTACTTCATTTCTTCGATGCACGTTGGCGATGCTTTAAATCCAGATCTTGCAAAGTGCGACCCATCTCATCATCTTTCGCGACAAACAGAATACTCTCATCGAGTCCCAGTGCGAAAAGGACACGCAGATAGATACCTATAGCTACCGTAGGCGTTCCTTTCTCCACGCGCATTACCGTCAACTCGCTGCAACTTGCCCGCTCGGCTATCTGCGCAATACTCAAATCCCGACGCAAACGCGCCAGACGTATCTGCTCACCCACAATATGCAGATTCTGCTCCGCTCTGCGAGGTAAATTATTAGCAATCGTACTCTTTGACATATATGCAATCTATCTTATAATATAGCAACCAAATAGATATACTATATTTTATGATACTTTAAAATCCGTCGCAAAATTACTACAAATTATTCAAATATGCAAGATTTAGACGCAAAAATTGCACTTTTTTTGAGAATTTATTTATACAAATACCGCTTTATCGTTTGTTTTTCGGTTTTGGCGAGGGGGGTATCGGTGATTTCGACATCGTAGAGTTGGCTAAAGAGGGGCAACTGCGGATTGACGGCGCGGAGGATAGTGCGGCGGAGAGAGGTAGAGGGACTAGACGCTCTAGTCTCAATAGTCTCACTAGTCTCTCTATATTCGCTAGAGGGCACGACGATGGCGACGAGGCGACCATCGCGGGCGAGGACGATGGATTCGGAGACTTCAGGCAGGGCGTTGATCTTGCACTCGATGTCTTCGGGATGGATATTTTCGCCATTAGGCAGGACAATCATATCTTGCTCCAAGCGGCCCTCCACATAAAGATAGCCATCTTCGTCCAGATGGCCCTTGTCGCCGGTATGTAGCCAACCGTCTTGATCTATCTTGCGAGCTGTGGCTTCGGGATCTTTGTAATAGCCTAGCATCACGTTTTCGCCTTTGACGAGGATTTCTCCATTGGAAGCGATGCGGATTTGAATCCCTCGGCAGGCCTTTCCTACATTCGTCTCATAAATGGTGCGAGGAGATGTATTGCTAAATAGTAGTCCTTCGGTTGCAGCATACAAAAGCACATGAGTTGTTTGTGACTTTGAAAGTGATTCGCCCAACAACTCCGAAATCTTTGCCCCGCCTATATTAACTTGCTGTATTGCTGTACCGCCAAAAGGGATTTCGTGTTTTTGAAACAGAAATTCCAAATACAAAGGCACGACTGTCAATATATACGGATTAACTATCTCGATAGCATTCTCGGAATATAAACTATTTTGATTGATGTACACATGACTAACTTTCAGAAGCTGATCTATCACATCTACAAAAAGACCCGATATATGAGAATACGGCAATAACGAGAGATAATTACCTTTCTGTTTGTTTGGTAAAGTCTTTAAACTAACATCAACACCATGATTGCATGCTCGATAACTCAGCATCACACCTTTCGAAACACCTGTTGTGCCGGAAGTGAAGCAGATCATGGCGAGGGAATCGGGATTCGATTGCGGGAAGCCGACTATAGAGGGACTAGACGCACTAGATACACTAGATGGACTAGATGCACTGGAAACTATAATGGATGTTCCGGATGCTAGAGATTCAAAATTTTCAAGGGAAATGATATTTTCCACTTGCGGTACGGACTGACTCTTCAGTTCTGACCACAAATCCTCATCCGTAAAGAGGGCTTTGGCATCGGAGAAATCGACCAGACGGGCTATCTCGTCGGGCATGAGGGAGTGCATAACGGTGACAGAAACACCCTGCATCTTGGCGATAGCGAGATAGGCAACGACCCAATGGGCGGAGTTGGTGCCACAGATAGCGATATGATCGCCTTTTTGCAGACCAAGAGAGGTAAGGAGTTCCGCCACACGACAGATCTCCGCGTACATCTCGCCGTAGGTATAGTGATTACCGCGCGAGGTATCTTGCGCAGTGCCGTCCTCCGTGAGATAGAAGTCCGTGAGGGCGGGTTGGTCCCAGTTGGTGCGGATCGTTTCCGCGAGGATGGAGAGGTAATTGCGAGTCATAGGCGATTAAGGGGGAATAGAGGGCTAGACAAACTAGATGCACTAGTCTCACTAGATGCACTAGAGGAACTAGTAGTCTATTCCGTGGGATTGGAGGATGTTTTGCAGGCGGAGAACTTCGCGCTCAAGGAACTCAAGGCGCTCCTTCTCGGCTTGCCGGTAGCCGGTACGAGCCGCGTGCATGCGCTCTTTGATGCCGCCTTCCTTGACAAACTGCTCTTCCAGTTGGTGCAGGTAGGTGGTCATCATCTTGTCCACCATGTGGCACAGGGTTAGTGCCAGATTGCAAAACTCCTCATCGGATATTTTGTTGATTAGTTCTTTATACTCTTCGAAGGTATTATGCTGGCGGCAAAAGGTCAGCATATCCCCATACCGGGCATGCGATTTGTTCCACCGGATGAGATTCTTCCGATTGAGATAATCGTTATAGTCCCGTTGTAACTCCTGAATACTCGACCGCGCCACATTGAGCAGATTGATCTCCATTTGTGTACTGGTCATGCCATCTTCCGAGCCCTCGACAATATTCTGCTTTCCACTCCGGCTCGCCTGAACCATCTGGTCCACCGTGCGGTCGCCATGCTTGGGCAAAAACCGCTCGCAGAAAATAACCGTCATTTGGAAGAGCGCGTCGGATTTCTGGTAGAAATAGAGGTTTTTCCAATTGGCAGGGCGGCGCAGAACGGTGTTGTAGGTATTGTATTCCATAGGATGTATTTTTTGCTAGTCGGGCTAGTCTCACTAGACAAACTAGACGCACTAGATTATCTAGAGAATCTAGATAGACTAGAGGGGCTAGATATTTCTAGCTATATAGTCGTACAAATCCTGAATAGTAACAAGCATTTTCACAGCCCCACGTTCCGGCTGGAAGCCGAAGGTACGCTTGATGAAGATAGCCGTCTCCACGGCATCGAGCGATGTCATACCGAGGTCGCGTTTGAGTTCTGCATCTGGTTTGATTGCGCTTGGTTCGTACTCCAAGCGATCGGTTAGAAAAGCATTTACCTTTTCTTGAATTTCTTGTTTGGTCATAATTATATCTTTTTGAATACTAACGCACTATTGGTGCCGCCCATGCCAGAAGAATTGGAGAGGACGGTATGGATGGAAGCATAGACTGTTTCGGTAACGATATTAAGGTCTTTCGCTTCGTCTATCTTATGCTCCAGATTGATATTCGGCGCCACAAAGCCGTCCTGCATCATCAATATCGAATACACCGCTTCACTGGCTCCTGCCATCCAGTTCTCGTGACCGGTCATGGATTTCGTAGAGGAGATGAAGGGACTAGATGCACTAGTCTCACTAGACCCACTAGAGGGATTAGGGGGGGCAAACAATCGCGTGAGGGCTTTCGCTTCCTCAGCATCACCAACGATAGTGGACGTTCCGTGCGCATTGACGTAATCAATATCCTCGGGTTTTAGTCCCGCATCTTCGAGAGCGCGCTTCATAGCGATATATTCTGCATCAGCAGAAGGCATGGAGATTTCATCAATCCCGTTGGAAGAGAACCCATATCCACAGACTTCAGCAAGGATGGTTGCCCCATGTGCTACGGCATGTTCGTATTCTTCGAGTACTAAAGCCGCAGCCCCTCCGGAAGGAATCATACCATCACGAGCTTGGTCAAAGGGGCGAGATGCAGTTTCTGGATTCTCATTGCTACGTGAGATAGCTTCTATCGCATCCACACATGCAGAAACCCTCATATCCACCGTACAGGAACCTCCTACTAAGATTGCGTCTTGCATGCCTTGACGGATCAAGAGAGACGCCAAACCAATAGCATGACTTCCACTGGCGCATGCCGCTCCCACGCAGAAATTAATTCCTTTGAGATGGAATATTGTACTAAGATTCATAGTTGCAGAAGAGGTTTCGCTTTGGAAAAGCGCATTGGGACCAAGTAATTGCGAATCGTATTCCAGCTCCATCGTTGTCAAATAATCGTGTAAATGCGCATTCGCATCATTGCCCAAAACAATCCCTACTTCATTTTGATGCAAATACTCATCGGAAAAGCCTGCTTGTTCAAAAGCCTGTCGCGCTGCCATATAGGCGTACTCGGAATCTTCCGACATCGTAGCTCGAAATTTACGAGGGAGCAAGGGTTTCAAATCCGGACGAGGCACATTGCCGACGAGGCCGGAATGGAGTCCGTACTTTATACGTTCAGGGGCAAAAACGACACCTGAACGACCCTGACGCAAATTCTCCGTCACGGTTTGTAAATCCTGCCCTATGCAAGACCATATTCCCATTCCTGTTACTACTACACGTCGATTCATTTACGATTTATTCATTTACAATTTACCATTTATCATCATAAAGCGGCACCATTAATGCCGATTACTTGACCTGAGATATAGTTGGCTCGGTCGCTGCAAAGGAAAGAAACCAAATAGGCTACTTCTTCCGGTTTACACAATCGGCGCATAGGAAAATTATTAATCTCCATAAACTCAGGACGCGTATATTCTTGACTTTGTTTTAACAAATCGGTTTCCGTGAGTCCGGGAGAAACGGCATTCACCGTAATTTGCTTTGGCGCCAATTCTACTGCCAAAGTTTTTGTCACCCCAATAAGCGCCGACTTCGCTGCCGCATAATTGACTTTCCCAGGGAATCCGGTTTGTCCGCTGATAGATGAAATATTGATAACGCGTCCATGATGATTAATTACCATGCCTTCTATCACGCGGCGGGTACAATAGAAGAAGCCATTGAGGTTCACGTCAATCACACGATGCCACTGCTCCGGTTCCATCATCAGCATAATCTCATCATCTACGATGCCGGCATTATTCACCAGCACGTCAATATAATCATCCGGATGAGCGGAAAACCACTTATCCAGAGCTGCATTGATAGCATCCGGTTGGCTAACATCAAAGGGCATGAGTTCCGCTTCGCCTCCGGCTTCTTCGATGAGGCGCTTGGCCTCCTCCGCCGCAGCATGATTGGATTTATAATTGAGCAGGATAGAGCATCCGTCTTTTGCTAACTCAATGGCAATGGCTCTACCGATTCCTCGGCTTGCGCCGGTAACTAATGCATATCGTTTCATGTTCGATGAGTGATTATCGATTTTCGAATTAAAGGAATTGGATAAAGTGAAGTACACTTTCACTCTTGCGGCTATCAAACAGCAAATGCTCAAAATCTCGCTGCTTCATCTTCATATCCGTCTTGGCTATCGTTTCGCGCAGGGCGGCATCCAATTGCACCTTGTTCGCGATTCCTTTCTGTTGCTGTAAGAACGCATAATCCGGTTCGGTGCGTTGCATCAGAAACATCGCGTCATAGAAGTCGCGTCCTTTCTGCCGCGTCAGCAGCGCACAGAGTTTCATCGACAGCAACACGCTCAGCGGCGGCACCGGTACAGGAAATGAGAATCCGTTACGCTGCACAATAGCCATCTCCCGCGGGTAATCAACTCCTTGATCTTGCGCTTCTATCTTCATCAAAAATCGCTCCTCCCGATGTCCCGTCAACAGTAAGTCTAACAGCAGTTCCGGGAAATGCACATTGCTTCGAAAAGCCGTAAGCCGTGCGTTATCTTTATTGCGCAACTCCGCGTTCAAGCCTTGCAGTTGCAAGTACCTGACCAACTCGTCCGTCATCTGTCGAAATTCGCTCTCGCTCAGGCCTTTGCAATCAAAATCCAAGTCCTCAGAGAATCGATCAATGCCTTGTATCAGTCGCAAGTTCGTACCTTCGATGAACACTAGTTTTGCCGCGTAAGGTGATCCGGCAATCCACTCCAACGCCAGCAACTCCACATACTCCTTGAGCATATGTTTCTGCATTCCTGCGTTCTGCGCGATGTACGGAGGATAAAATCCCCGTATGTACTCCATATCAATCATATCTCGTAGGCCTTTAGTAATAATTTTATTCGCTTGGTCAATGCTGGACTCCCGATCTGTTCAGCGTATGCCATCAATCGTTCCTTGTTCAGTTCCTCTCGCATCCAGTCTTCGTCAAAACGCAACTCCCGCATCTCCTCCAGCGATGAATACTGAGGATATAGGTACAATAGGTCTATTATCGCCTTCTCCGGAGTAGCCATCATGTACTGCTTGCCGTCACGCATCGTCTTCGGTTCGAATCCCCAAAACAACCTTGGCCGTATCGTCTGGTAGCTAAACTGCCCAAACGCGTTCTCGTACCGGCATGTCTTCTGCGTCGTCACACTCGTGATCTCCACCACAACCTCCGGAATGATGCCGTAAAACGACAATGCTGTGTGCAGACTGATATACGATGGAGCATAAATCTTCCCTGCAAAGTACCGTGCATAGTCCGGCTGCTGCAGGTAGTCCGCAAACGCATACCACCCCCGACGCAACATAACGATATATCCGGACTTCTGCCACTGATGCCAATTCGCACGATTGAAACCCGGAAAGATGGCATGTACCTGATACACCGAAAAACAGCCCATTGCATGCCACTGATTATAGAATTGCGTATACGTCACCTTATCGATTTATTCCAAAAACGCTGCAAAATTACAACTTTTTTGGAATATATGCAAGAGTTTAGGCAATTTTTTCACCAACTTTTACCGTTTTGGAGGTAATACGCGGGGCACGGCCTGGTTCAAAGAAGAGCACGATGTCGCTGCCGCCGAACAAGAAACAACCCAATTCTTTGCCTGCCGGCACGATTATTTCGTCGCCTTGACGAATTGAGATTTGTGATTTCTGTCGATCGGCAGAGCCGTGGTGATTTGTGATTTGTGATTTTAATACAGGATGAGTCCATACGACGGAACTGACTTGCTGAACACCGACGGGAACGATGGCAATCTTGCCGAACGCGGGCGTATCGAGGACAAGTACTCCGCGGGTCTCGAGCATTTGGAAGTCCGTAACGCCCAATTGGTCATAGCGATACCTACCCTGCTCTTCGTCCCAGATAATGACACCTCCGCCGGCATGGATGCCTTCTATGGTCTTGCATTCCAAGACCGTTCCATCGCACGGTGCATGGAAACGATGATAATCAAAGACATCGAGGACGATGTGCGTTGTCTCGCCTCCGGCAAAGGTCTCACGATACGGGCTGTCGCCCAACAAGTCGAGCCAGTTGGCGATAGTCGCTGTTTTGACAGGAGCGGAGGTTATTTCTCCGTCACACGGCGAAATAAATTTTTGATTTTTGATTTTCGATTTTTGATTTAACCGACGGGCGAAGAAATCGTTCCAACTATGCCAGTTGGAGGGCGATTCGTAACGATCTGTATCCAGCTCAAACAGGGAATCCGTGCGTACCAATTGGTAGTAGGCTTCATTCCAACTCTCAGCACTACTTAGCCACCGACCCCAAGCTGTATTATACTCTTTCAGCCACTGCGCCACGCGAGGCTCGTATTGAAGCGAAGGATAGATATATCCGCGGTTTTTGAGGGCATCCAGAGGCTGATCCAATAAGAAATAGAAATAGCCTATATTCTGGTCTATCCGGCGGAAGAAAGAGGCATCTTCGCCTATATCCATCGTCTGCCACGGCATCGATTGCGCAAAGCGCTTCACATAGGAGTACCAATCGTCTATCGTCCGCACCGGATTGGTCTCACGGTGCGGATTCGCTATTGCCGCCTGCGCGAGCGATTGCTCCAATAAATGCTGTAATTCCATATCGGAATTAAGCAGCGATTGGATATTTGATATTGGAGATTGGATATTTGTCATTTTATAAGCCATTCGACATATTTGCGTACCAATGCTGCAAAGCGGCGGATACTTTCTTCCTTATAATGGGTAGCGGAGTAGCGGTAATTAATCAGCAAAGTTTCTCCATCATATATCTCTACGTCTAAAAGAGAATAGGCTATGTGCCGAGTAGCATCTGTTTCTATCGGTTCAAATGCGAATGGTATCTCAATTGTTTTTTCTTGCATCGTATGTTGCACCAACACATTGAGCGCATAATTCCATATATGTGTATGTGGTTTTGTCAGCGTTAATGGATAGCTACTATGCGCAATTCCATCTCGGAATTTTTTACGAGTATCATGAATCATCGATTCTCGATTATTGATTTTCGATTTTCGAATATGAAAAGGTATGTCGCGATGAAGGCTTCCGTAAATATATTGTTCTTCCTTTGTTTCGCGCCCATCATACGCCCAAGTAAGAGCTGCCTCATCTGCGTCATTATATTCCATCATTGCCAAACCCGAAGCAAGCGAGAACAAACCGGTAAGGGTTATCATTTGTGCCTCTGATAGTTTTTTCAACGCACTTCGTAATGAACTATAATCTTCGTTCCAATTCCCCTCTATTGGACTTTCCAAGGTCTCGCGAGGCTTATCTGTTTGAGGATGAACGGGGCAACTGATATCTCCAAACTCTCTTAACAGCCAAAGACGATTCGATTCATAACGTGCAGATTGTTTCATATCCTCCACACGCTGCAGGTAATTTAAATACAAATCCGGCAGCAATGGCTCTCCTCTGTACGCCCTCATCACATCCTTTATTAGCAGAACATCGCTCCATCCATCACCTAAAATTCGATTGCCTTGCATCAACACATCTATATATTCATCATGTTCCACAAAATCCACCGCATGATATTGACCATGGAATACATCGGATAGCGGTTCGAAATGTTGCTTACCTTCTTTATCCACTCGCATGGAAAAGACCGGGTGATTACGAATGGCTTCTGATATAGCTTGCTTTAAGCGCGGAACATCCACTTCGTCCTTATGCAAGCGAATCCCGGTTTTCGATACGTACACACCGGGGTTTTCCCTCTGCATATCGAATACCAATTGCGAATATGGCAAAAGCGGATAGGTCATCTGACACTTGAGATTTGCTTTTTCACGGTGTCTTTTGCGAAAAGAGCAATGTATGCCAATGCCAATACCAAGATTGCCGGATCAACAAGCATATGCGGAAGGCATATAAGTACAATAAGACCTACGAGCAATGCTACTGCATACGGGAGCGCCCAGTATTTGCGCCAATGCCACAAGACCAGCGGAATCGGATTGAACAACGCCATCAAGATATATGCCGAGCCGCCGAATTCGCGCATGACCATCCACAAGAAGATAAGCACACATCCATAGATAGCCTGTGCCCCTAAGAGCAACCAATCCCAGTACGGATATTTGGTAAAGGCAAAGCCAAGCGTGATGAGCAATATCAATAGTGCCGCCAGCATGGGTGTGAACCAAGGCTTGCTGTTATCCAACGGGGCGCCTTCTACGATATCGCCCAAATAGGTAGCAAACGGTTCGCCCTGTACCGTAGCTTGCTGCCAAACAGCGGCTAAATCGGCAGGAATAATCAACTTCTCATCTATCGGCAAATCTATATCGGCCTTGTTATCCGTCATAATCATAGAGAACAGACGCAGCCACGGATGGTTAGCCAATGAGCGATAGCCAATCTCACGGCGGGTCATAGAATCCATCTCCGGGTTAGGAGCATAGACGATAGGAATATCTCCCAACGCCTTCTTCACATAGCGCACTACCGTAATGGCACAGCCGTATTTATTCAAATCCTGGCGCAGAACAATACCTTGGGTTAGATGATTGTCCATTATCTCCCAAAGACGCTGCTCGGCCTCAGGTGGCATAGCTAATCGGTATTCATGCACAGAGCGATTCCAGCGGCGATAATCCGCGATATACTCGTTGGTAGGCACCGCAAACATACCCATCTTCGTCTGTCCAGTCATATAGCGATACAGATTATCATTCACTCTCTCGCCCTCATAACTAAAACAATAATCCAGGCCAAACACGGGGCACTGCAGGCGCAAAAAGGCATGACCGGATGTTCCTAATGCATCATCCAGATAGTCAGTCGGGGCTGCTATACAAAGAGACACCAACACAAAATCGGGATCGAGACGGTCGATAGTGTCGTTGAAGCCCTGCTGCGCATTACGCTCAGCAACAGACAAAGAATCGGTTGCCGCGAATAAGCATAGCGGAAGCAACAGACACAGGAAAGCCAATAGTCGGCAACGAAGTATTCTGCTCATAATCAAAGCGTTTCAGCAAAAGCCAAAACCCCGCACCAAGTGCAGGGTTTTAGCTTAATCAATAATATCGCCACGTGCAGGTGCGCCAGAAGGTCCACTCGGCGGCGTAGGAAGAGGATTAGGACTCCCCATCAGGATGCCAACAAAGCCAATGTTCTCTACCTCAATCAGAGGACTCATATATAGTTTCTTTTCCATAATCTCACTAACTCGTTAAATCGTTCATTCATTCGTTAACTCGTTATTTTACCAAGCGTCCATCCAGGCCATAAACCTTATCGCCACGGATGATGAAGATTTGGTTGCCGATGAGCACCTTGCGCGTCTCGCCTTGTGCCTCTACGACAGCCTCGTCCACACCGGTAGTTACCTGCGGCGCCTTTGCGCTGATGCGCAGGCCGTAGAGGTTATCCGTACCCTTGCTTAGGTTCAGCACGAATGCGCCATCACTGAGATTCCAAATGGCCTGACCGTTGAGTGTGAGATAAAGCTCATACTCAACGCCATTTGACATTTGAGATTTGACATTTGAGATTTGGTACTCACCTGCCTTCGGAGCAAAGATGCTCAACGGATAGTCCGCTACGCCGTTAAACGGTGCTACAGTATTGACGCAAAGTTTCGCATCATAGCGGTTGATCCACATCTGTGCCACCTTGCCGCTGACGCCAAATTTCGCGAGATCCTGACCGATGACGTATTTGTTTTCTTTCTCTTCTTCCGTTTCTACAATAAGACGGTCTGCCAATTGTCCGTTCTGCGTCAACTCAACCACGAACTTCGTATCATCCTCCGTCTTCGGAGCGCGACGGTAAGGAGCAGGCGAAGCACCACCTACAGGGGTTGCTACCACGGTGCCCGGTGTAGATACCTGAACGAACATCGGTTCGCCAACAATCATGTTGGAAATAGAACCCACGATATAACTGTCGTTTCCGTTGTACTTCTGCACATTCGTTGTTCCTGTGCTCAAAGTAGCGTGATACAATGCCGGGTTAGCGATCGCATTCCAGTTGTCTCTGACTCCTTCACCTCCGGTAACTGAAACGGCTGTTTGGGTAGTCAGGACATTGGCATTGGCTTTCTTATAGAAGTCAAGCTTCGATTGTGCGGCAGTCAGATAAATCATATAGAGTTTACCCGGCTCCATGTTGTGACCGTTCTCATGCAGGAAGTGCCAGTAGTCAAATGTGTTGGTCGAGCCACCGGCATAAGCGTTTGCATCGAACTCAATCACGTAGATTTGTGATCCTAACGCCAACCGTCCGCTTGCGCCATAAATGCCGGTGTTCGGATCAACCGTCCATGGAGTTGCTACTGCGTACCATTGTCCGTCTGCGAAGGACTTATTCATACGGAAGATAACATCGCCCAGTACGGACAGATTATTCGCATTAATCAACTGACCGGAACTTTCGCCATTAGAGGTAAGCACAAAGTTGGAATAATCCGTCGGTTCGGTCAAGGTCTCTGTAGTAGTTTCTCCAATCACCAAACTCTTTGCGTTCTCTGCGAAATAAGCGTAGTAGCTTGCATCACCGGAAACGGCAGGAGTAGCGTCCTTCGCATAGAACGAACCCTCACCATTAGCCGCAGTCGTCCATCCGATGAAGGTATGGGCGGCTTTGGTAGGAGTTGCGCCATTGAATGCCGTAGCAGATCCATAAGCTTGCTCATCGTCTGTCTCCAGCGTGCTTGTACCGTCTTCGCTCTTCCACGTAATGGTATAGGTTACCGGCGAGAACTTAGCTATGAGGTCCACATCGCTCTGAACGGCGAAGGAATACGATTCAGCCGCACTTACTTGGTCTTCACCCTTATACCAACCGTCGAAAGTATAGTTGACAGCATCATAACCGGAAACAATCACGGTAGCGTTCTCATAGGACTCACTATAATCATAGGAACCTGCGCCTACGAGCGTGCATACATTCGAAATGTTGGAACTCAAGGCTACGTTGTATTGTCTGGTGACAGGAGTGAAACAAGCAAAATAGGTTGCGTCGGCAGAAGCCACCGGCGTCATACCATTCTTGTATGTATTGAGGATGTTTCCATCGTTATCCCTTGTGGTCCAGCCATAGAAGGTGTACGAATATTGATTGATAGAAGGCTTCGTCGGAGTAGGGCCGGAATAGATAGTTGCAGTACCGGACTTCTGACCTACAGGAGCAACCAAATTTGCACTACCATCTTCTTGCTTCCATGTGATCGTATAATCAGGATTTGCCACAGTGAAATTAGCAACTAACTCCTTATCCTCCGTTACGATGATAGTACGAGAGGTATTGGTGCCTTCCAAACCGTCACTCCATCCGGTAAAGGTATAACCGTCATTTACGACGAGTGTAATCGTAGCCGATGTATTATAGTCATAGAGACCTGCGCCGGTACTTGAGCAAGCTCCCGAAGGATTGCTCTTCACCGTCACAGTATATTTATTCAGTACATCAAGATAGGTCGGCTTGTAAGAAGCATCAGCCATTACGGTCTGGATACCACCTGTTTCATCTACCGTCTTCCATACCAGCGTATAGGTATGTCCAGTTTCCGGATTTTCTTTCGTTACATCCGGAGGAGTCGGCATCGCACCATACGATAGTTGTTCCGTAGTGATGAGGGTTGTTCCATCCTCTTTGTAGTAAGAGATGGTGTATTTACGCGCCTCTTCGCGATATACTGCCGTATAGGATTTTGCACTGGTTGCCGAAACTTTCTCCACTGCCGGCGACCAATGATCGAACACGTATGTATATTCCGACGTAGCCGGTTTGCCGTTCACTTGTGCGGGAGGAACAGGCATATCGCCTACATTGACGTTACCTTGTTTGAGCACCGTCGTACCGTTGTAGTCATAGAACGTAATCTGATACTCCGTAGGCGGATTCTCGAGCCATGTAGCACGATAGGTAGCATCGCCTGTTACGGCTTGGATTTCCGGTTCCCATTGGAGCGTGAAACCTGTTTGGGTAGGAGTATTCTCGCAAACCGGCATGTCGTTGAGCAAGAGGAGGTGACGTTCAATCTCCTTACCACCTTCTTCGGTAAAGATGATAGTATATTTACGCGGCTGTTGGGTATATACGGCCGTATAGGTTACATCACTCTTAACCGGTCCTAATTCCGGACTCCAGCCTGCAAAAACGTACGTATAATCAAGACTCGGCTCACGGGTCGGGTTCGAACCATGGTATTCCGCCATAGTACCGTATGTCACGCTGTATGCCACTTCCTCCGGATCTCCAGTATTAGGATCATAGGTGTAAGACTTGATTTCTTCGCCATCCCAGTTCTTCCATGTGATAGTGAAGCGTTGCTCCATCCACTTGCCTTCGGTCTCATCCCAATAATAATAGGTGTCATTATTCGGGTGGATACAATGGTAGAGGTTATCCTTCTTCTCTACTTCCCACCATTGGCAGTCATCTGCCATAAGGATAAAGAGACGTCCTGCGCCGGCTTTGTCACTAAAGGTATGGTCGGCGTTGCCTACCATCTGTACACCATCCCATGTAGCATTGACAGCCACATATTCTTGCGGTTTCGCATAATAGGTTGTTTGACCGCCAACAATCTCCTTCATGAAGCACTCATCCTCTGCTACCTGCATCGTCGTCCAACGACCATCACGATAGCAATAGGATGTACCGGCAGTAGTAGTAGATGTCTCTACGAAAGTGCCGTCACCATTTTGCAGTTTAACGGGTGTGCAGAGCTCGATACCGAATACGCGAGTTGGAGTACTTTGATTCAAGACGGTAGGAATCTGAACAGGATACTGAGATCCCAAACCATAATCATTATGGTCATAATTAACAATAACATTCGGACCAAAGCCGATGATGTTTCCATCTCCATCAAAATGAAGACCATCGAAATCAGGTGCATCGGCATCGAAGATGAATGTTCCGGCATCTTCGTTGTTAGAAATAACGCTCGCGCCGCCGGTTCCTGATTCGTCTATTTGGAAGGTCTCCATACTCTTCGACCAAGTCGTATAAACCGCACAACCTTCACCCATACGGAAAGTACCATGTACATTGAGGATAGCATCACCGATTGTAGCCGGAGAAGATACGCTGCGTACATTCGGCTTTTTCGTTGCTCCTTTTGTTCCTAAGTCCCAGGTAGCAGAGTAGCGTACAATCGCTCCAAACTTACCGCTATTTCCCACATATCCGAGAGATTGGTTATTTTGGAAACTCCATTGGTCAGCATCGTAGAAATAGAGTCCACCGGATACAATGGTTTCGTCATCATTCTTAATAATACTTACTTCCGATTCTTTGTCAATCTCAACTTCCATACCCGGCAGACAGGATGTACTCTGTGTAAATTGCATATAGCCGGAAAGCAAGTGGATCTTGAAGTTGTTGGTCAAAGGCAACACGAACTTACGGGAATCCAATACAAGATTCAACGTACCCGGAGCACCGAAGAAACTCCCGGGCACTTCACCCAGGTCAATGACCATAGAGCCGAGTTTCGCACCACTATTCACTTCATAAACTTGTTGATCCTTCTTGGCATCATAATATTTACGCACCCAAGTGTTCTCCGCATCAGCCTTCTCGTCCATGAGGAACATAGCGGCCTCACCTTCTTTACCTACCACTTTGATATCGTTGGCATAGGCATTGATAGAACCAGCCACGTTTACTGAAGTTGCACAAATAAGAGAAGCACCCGGATGGTACTTCACCGGCGATTCCACGTTCTGGATAAAATACGTATAAATCGGGAAGAGATGCGCCATATCGCGCCAATTGGTCATACCCGGAACTTCCATAGCGATCGTGAAGGAGATGTCGCCACCTTTCCAGTCGCCCATTTGGAACATCTCGTGTACCGTACCACCACGACGCACATCAATCTCTCCGGAGAGGTAATTGCCTTCTGCATCTTTGGTTCCATCACCGGTAACAAATCCCCATGCACGCAGATAACCGCCGTTATTAATGGTCATATGGCTACCCGGTTTCATAATCAGATGACCGTAATTGCCACCCGGAATACCCATCGTCTCACCGCTACCATATTGCGTACAGGTCACCTCCAGTGTACCAGCCACTTCCATATTCACACCGCTCTCAAAAGTCAGTTTGCGGAAACAAACAGGAGCCGGAGTGCCACTTGTTTCGCGCGGCACAACAGGATTAGCCGTCTCCTGATCATCACTCATCGGCACAATAAGTGTTGCGTTGGACGGTATGGTATAATAACCGGCTTTCAACGTATAATCATTCTCCATGATGATGATGACCTCTTGACCGGAGTTGTTGGCAAACGCCAAAGCTTCTTCCAAGGAGTTATACGAGGTATGGCCGATACGGCATACACTGACATTCGATGCTTGCGCAGCTGCTTGGTCACCGGCAAAGAAATTATATCCATCGCGGAACTCTGTACCGGCTGTATTACGCCATACTTGTTTACCAAGCGCCGTAGATCCGCCGGCATTATTGCTTTGGAAATAACCGGCATTGAACGTAACCGTACCATTAAACAGATTAGCCGGATCGGTGAACTTACCGTTATTTACGGTCAGCGAGCCACCATTGCCATACAATGCTTTTGTACCACCGCGAACCACAGCCAGTTTTTCAATAGTGGTTGCACCTCCGGTAGTCTGCACACCATATTGTGCACCACTGATCGTTCCTTTCTTAATCTGCGCCGTACCACCAGTCACGACAATAGCCACACCACTCTCATTTACAAACGAGCCTCCATTAACAACCAGCGTTTTACTTGATGTCAAAGTACCCTGAATCTTACCATCGGTTGTTGTCAACGAGCCGTTGTTATTAACCGATCCGCTAATCGTTGCACCGTTCTGCTCTACGGTAGCGCCGGAGCTAATGGTCAAAAGACCACCAATCGTTCCACCATTGAGGACAGCCTTGCCGCCGGAAACAATCATCGAATTAACCGAACCGCCAAACGGGCTGTACGCCAAAGTGACATTTCCGCCGCTAACGGTCAGCGTGTTGCTCAGCGTATAACCGTTAAGATCAAAGGTGATATTTTTATTGATGGTAACAGCATCGCTATAATTACCATTCAATTTAATGATATCATCAGCAGCAGCATTAGACAACAATGTGGCGAGATCACCCGTTTCCTGTTGCACTTTCGATTTGTTATAACGGATAGCTTCTGCACCGGCTACCGTTCTACGAGCATACAGATAGACCGTCATTTTCACACCCGCGTAGGTTTCCAAGGTCAAGGTAGCGGCATATTCGCCGGCATCGCTATTTGGAGCAGTGAAGGTAACAGGAACGGTCAGTTCAGCATAATCGCCAGAGCAGAAGACATTCTGACCTGCGCCCGAAGAAATCCATGCTGCATCATCGATAGCCCACGTACCGGCAGTACCTGTTTTTTTCGTAACAACCGGACGTTTGAAGTGACGTTCGTCGCCTACCGAACTGAGAGCCCATACACCCGGGGTCTCTGCGCGGAACTTGATCGTCTGCGTGCATTTCCAGTTACCGGCACCATCATCCGCTACTTCTTGGGAAGAGCCGCTAACCATCTCGTACGAAACGAGTTGAACAGCTTTGAAAGCAGCAAAGAGGTTATAATTGCGGTAATTGGTGTGTCCCTTCGTTGCAGACGGAGTTACTTCTACCCAGAAATTGCTGTTCTCCGTTCCCAAATCCGTATATCCGTCGGTAAAAGACCAACCCGTAAAATACGAACCGTCATCTGCTTTCGCAAATGTGCGGAATTGCGCATTCGCATTGATAAGGCTGGAAGCCAAGAAGATATCACTCCATCCTTCATCATACAACTGCGCCGCATAATCTCCATCCGTCGGATCGCTGGAATAATTCTCCGCTGAAACCACATACACTTTACCGCTACCGTTGGTAGTTGTAGCCGGTTGCGCCGTTAAGCGCGCCCAGAAAGCATTCTCCTCTGCTTGCTCCGGTGTCATGCCGGAAATGTTAATAGCCCATGCTGCATTCGTACTCATACCAAGCACTAACAGCAGCATTGATAATTTAATAAATAGTTTTTCCCTCATATCATTTTCTACATTTAGAATTTTTCATTATTTTGCTCTTCGCCTCACGGCGTATGCATGCGTACGCTCACATGCGCCGAAAAAAAGCGGCGCAAAGGTACAACTTTTTTTTGATATACACAAGAAAATTGCCAATTTTTTCGGAAATTCGGAAAAATTGGCAATTGAATATTACAAAAAAGAGACCTGAAGTCTCTCTTTTTATTACGGCGCCACACGATTGATATCTCGTGGGAACATGGAGCATTCCTTCACGTTCGCTATGCCGAGGAAGCAGGCGGTGATGCGCTCGAGGCCGATGGCGAAGCCGCCGTGAGGGGGCATGCCGTTGCGGAAGGTGTCGAGGTAGAAATGGAACGCATCCGGATTCATGCCACGACGGAGCATCTTCTCGCGGTAGTCGGCTTCTTTATGGATACGCTGTCCGCCGGAGGTGATCTCGAGACCTCTCATGAGGAGGTCGAAGCTGAGTGTCAACGACGGGTCCTCGGGGTCGTCCATCGCATAGAAAGCACGGTGCTCGGACGGGAAATGGGTGACGAAGACGAAATCGCTTCCGTATTTGTCATATGCATATTTGCAGATAGCGCGTTCCTCTTCCGGCGCGAGGTCGTCTTCCCCACGGTGGTCCGCTTCACAGAGGTGGTTCTCAAAGAGGATCTCATGAACCTCAGAGAGTTTCCATGCCGGTACCTGCTCGGGCAGCACGGGGTTAACGGCATTGAGCAGTTGGAGTTCATGTGCGCAGTCGCGCTCTACGACAGCGATGATATGGCGGAGGAGTGCAGCCTCGAGGGTCATGACATCTTCCTGACCTTTGATGAAGCCCATCTCGACATCGAGGGAGATGTACTCATTGAGGTGACGGGAGGTAGCATGTTTCTCTGCGCG
>DEHM01000020.1:0-2684 GCA_002351925.1 Bacteroidales bacterium UBA2800 | reverse complement strand
CTGCGCGAGGTAGACCTGCTTGCCGAAATAATCCATCTTGAAGACGTTAGCGCCGCCTTCTGCTCCTTCGCTCACGATCTTCGGGGTGAAGATCTGGGTGAAGCCGTTCGCGCTGAGGAACTCGCCGAAGGCACGTGCGATGGTCGATTGAACCTTGAGGATCGCCATGTCGCGCGGGTTGCGGAGGGTGACCTGACGGTTATCGAACTTATAGCGCAACAGTGTCTCTTCGTCGCCGAACTTAAGGGCGTTCATGTCCACTACCTCGGCGGTTGTCGGGCGGGAGAGGACGCGTACCTCGGAGACAGCGATCTCAATGGTGTTGTAGAAGGCTGCGGGGTCTTTGATGCGCGCCTCGTTGACCGTACCGGTGAGGGTGATGGCCATCTCACGGCATAAGTCGTTCATGGCGATCTCTGCGCCCTTCTCGTCGAAGAACTTGGAGGTCTCGTTGGAGACTACTGCTTGCAGCAAGCCACGGGATTTGCGGAGAACAATAAATCCGCCCCATTTCGTTACACGAACATTATGGATCATGCCACTGACAGTAACAGACTCGCCAACTTTAGCGTTGGCGAGGTCTGTTACGTTTTGTTTATGGGAATTGACGTCTAAAAACATAAATGTTTTTTGTTTTTTTCGAGACCCCGATATTTCGAGATTTCGAGATTACGACAAATTCTTTTTACTCAGCAGCGGGTGCTTCCTCTGCCTTCGGAGCCTCGGCTTCAGCTACAACTTCTGCTGCCTCTTCCTTAGCGGCTTTTTTGCCGGCACGGCGGGTAGCTTTCTTAGCAGCTTTCTTGGTCTCCTTGAGCATGTTCTCATTGTAGTCAACGAGCTCGATGATACACATCTCAGCAGCATCGCCCAGACGGAAGCCGGTGCGGAGGATACGGGTGTAACCACCGGGGCGGTTAGCGATCTTCTCGCCTACGTTCTGGAAGAGTTCGGTAACGACCTCTTTCTGTTTGAGGAGGGAGAAAGCCAAACGACGGTTGTTCATGTTATCCTCTTTGGCACGAGTGAGGATCGGCTCCACGTAGATACGGAGCGCTTTAGCCTTAGCGAGGGTCGTGCTGATACGCTTGTGCATGATCAGCGAGCACGCCATGTTGGACAACATCGCTGCGCGATGGTTGGCCTTGCGGCTAAGGTGGTTGAATTTCTTATTATGACGCATAATAATAAATTAAATTTACGATTTGTTCATTTACCATTTGGTCATTTATTTGTTCATTGAACTATTTGACCATTTGGATTAATTAATAATTAATCTAACGCTCTGTAGCGCGAGATGTCCATACCGAAGGCGAGGCCGTTGCGCTCGAGGAGTTCGTCGAGTTCGGTGAGAGATTTCTTACCGAAGTTACGGAACTTGAGCAGGTCAGCGCGGTGGTACTTAACGAGTTCGCCAAGTGTCTCTACTTCAGCAGCCTTCAAGCAGTTGAGTGCACGCACGGACAGATCCATGTCTTGCAGTTTCTGGTTGAGGAGTTGACGCATGCGGAGGATCTCCTCGTCGAGTGCGTTGCTGTTCTTCTTGGTCTCCTCTTCGAGAACGATACGCTCGTCAGAGAAGAGCATGAAGTGGTAGATGAGGATCTTAGCGGCTTCGGTGAGTGCCTGTTGCGGGGCAATCGAGCCGTCCGTGGTAATCTCAATCGTCAGTTTCTCGTAGTCGGTACGTTGCTCGACACGGAACTGGTCAACCGAAATCATGACGTTACGGATAGGCGTGTAGATAGAGTCGATAGCGAGTGTGCCGATAGGCGCATCTTTCGCACGGGACTCATCACCGGGCACGTATCCGCGACCCTTGTTGATGGTGATCTCAATCTCAAAATCGGCGGAGTCGTCCATCTCTGCGAGTTGGAGTTCGGGGTTGAGTACCTCGAAGTTCTGCAGGACGGTATTGAACTCACCGGCGAGGAAGGCTTTCTGCTTGTGGACATGGAGTTTGACCGTTTCAGTGGTCTCGTCGATGCCCTCTTTGTGGAGGAAGCGAACCTGCTTGAGGTTGAGGATAAGGTTGGTAACGTCAGTGATTACACCGGGGATCGTAGCAAATTCATGATCAATACCACTGATCTTGACAGAGCAGATGGCGTAGCCTTCGAGGCTACCCAGCAGTACGCGACGGATCGCGTTGCCTATCGTGATTCCATACCCCGGCTCGAGTGGGCGAAACTCAAAGATACCTTTGTTCGCACTCGAATCCAACATTATCACCTTGTCAGGTTTGATGAAATTTAATATTGCCATGAATTTAATGATTATTTAGAGTACAACTCAACGATTAATTGCTCCTTGATGTTCTCCGGAATCTCAGCGCGAGCGGGAACATTGAGCAGCTTACCAGCCTTGTCGGCCTCGTTCCATTCGAGCCAACCGTACTTAGCGTGGTTGAAGCCCTGGAGAGACTCATTGATGACCTCAAGTGATTTAGCTTTTTCGCGAACAGCAACAACCTGGCCGGGTTTAACCTCGAAGGAAGGGATGTTCACTACTTTGCCGTCCACAGTGATGTGGCGGTGGCTAACGAGCTGACGTGCAGCGGCACGAGTAGGAGCCATACCGAGACGATAAACGATATTGTCAAGGCGGCACTCGAGAAGCTGGATCAGGATCTCACCGGTAATACCTTTGGTACGAGCAGCTTTCGCGAAGAGAAGACGGAACTG
>DEHM01000018.1:8740-24868 GCA_002351925.1 Bacteroidales bacterium UBA2800 | reverse complement strand
GGTGCAAAGGTACAACAATTTTCGCTTATGTGCAAATTTTTGCATAAAAAATATCAATTTATTTGCACAGGTCAAATTTTTGTTGTAACTTTGCGGCCGATTTACGCGTATGCGTATTTATTTGTGTGCGCATACATAAACGATAAATAATAAAACGACATATGACAAATATTGCACTTATTACAGGCGTTACCGGTCAGGACGGCAGTTATCTGGCGGAGTTCTTGTTGGCGAAAGGTTATGAGGTACACGGTATTATCCGTCGTAGTTCGGTGGACTATCGTGAGCGTATTGCCCATCTGGAAGGCACACCGCATTTCCACTTGCATTATGCCGATATGAGTGACTCGATGTCGCTCGTCAAACTGGTAGGAAAAGTTCAACCGACGGAGATATACAACCTGGCGGCACAGAGCCATGTGCAAGTCAGCTTCGATGCACCGGAGTTTACAGCCGATGTGGATGCCGTAGGTGTACTGCGTATCCTGGAAGCTGTGCGTACCAACCATCTCGAGAAGAGTTGTAGGATTTACCAGGCTTCGACCAGCGAACTCTACGGCAAAGTGGAAGAAGTGCCGCAAAGCGAGACGACACCGTTCCATCCGTATAGTCCCTATGCGGTAGCCAAGTTGTACGGCTACTGGATCGTGAAGGAATACCGTGAGGCATACAACATGTTCTGCTGCTCGGGTATCTTATTCAACCATGAGAGTGAGCGCCGCGGCGAGACATTTGTGACGCGTAAGATCACCTTGGCTGCTGCCCGTATTGCGCAAGGCAAACAGCAATGTCTCTATCTGGGTAATCTGGATTCGTTGCGCGACTGGGGATACGCTAAGGACTATGTGGAGTGTATGTGGCTCATCCTGCAGCACCCGACGCCGGAAGACTTTGTTATTGCGACAGGCGTGCAGCACACCGTACGTGAGTTCGCTACTTTGGCTTTCCACCATGCGGGCATTGAACTGCGCTGGGAAGGTAAGGGCGTTGATGAAAAAGGCATTGACAAGAAAACCGGCAAGGTGGTAGTGGCTGTCAGCCCGGACTTCTATCGCCCCACGGATGTGGTCAACCTCTTGGGTGATCCGAGCAAGGCCAAACGAGAGCTAGGCTGGAATCCGCAGAGTACCAGCTTTGAGCAACTTGTCGAACTGATGGTCAAACACGATATGCAAAAGGTAACGCGTGAGCATATCAATCTGGCTGAATATTTAGAGAAAGGAATTGTGAAGTAGGGTCGTGATTAGGGCGACGTATGCTCAAGCATATATTGAGCATATATTCAGCATATATTGAGCATATATTGGAATACGGAGGAAAGAAGGAGAAAATAAGGATGGAAAAAGACAGTAAGATATACGTGGCAGGCCATCGTGGTATGGTAGGAAGTGCCATTGTGCGGGAGCTGCAAAGACAGGGGTATACGAATATCGTGACAAGGACGCACAAGGAATTGGACTTGTGCCGGCAGGAGGATGTGGAGCGGTTCTTTGAAACAGAGAAGCCGGAGTATGTATTCCTGGCCGCTGCCAAGGTAGGCGGTATTATCGCCAATGAGCGGCATCTGGCGGATTTCATGTACGACAACATGATTCTGGAGATGAACGTCATTCATGCAGCATGGAAAAATGGCGTGAAGAAACTGGAATTTCTGGGCTCGAGTTGCATCTATCCGCGCATGGCTCCGCAGCCGATGACAGAATCCTGCTTGCTGACCGGAGAACTGGAAAAGACTAACGAGGCGTATGCGCTGGCGAAGATCAGCGGCCTGAAATACTGCGAGTTCCTGAATCGCCAATATGGTACGGATTATATCTCCGTCATGCCGACGAATCTGTATGGTCCGAACGACAACTACCATCCTGAGCATAGTCATGTACTGCCGGCGCTGATTCGCCGATTCCACGAAGCGAAAGAGAGTGGGGCAAAGCGAGTGACGTGTTGGGGTACCGGAAGTCCGCTGCGTGAGTTCCTGTATGTGGACGACTTGGCAAACTTGTGCGTGTTCCTGATGAACAACTACTCGGGCAACGAGACGGTAAACGCCGGTACAGGTAAGGAGTTGACGATTAAGGCGTTGACGGAACTTGTGGCAAAAGTGGTTGGTTATGAGGGAGAGATACTCTGGGATAGCACCCGTCCGGATGGCACGCCGCGCAAACTATTGGATGTGAGCAAAGCAACGGCACTCGGCTGGACATACAAGACCGAACTGGAAGACGGCATACGGCTTGCGTATAAAGACTTTTTGGAGAATCCGATGCGGGCAGAGAGGTGAGAGATTTTACGCTGGACATATATCGGGAATTACTGGAGACCTTGTTGAAACAAGGTTATGAACTGATCTCTTATCGAGATTATTTAGCCGCAGAGCGGTTAGAAGGCGAGAAGTTCGTAATTCTGCGTCATGATGTGGATGCCAAGCCGGAGAATAGCCTGAAGACGGCGCAGATAGAGAAGTCATTGGGAGCCAAGGCGACGTACTATTTCCGCGTAGGAAAGGAGAGCAATCAACCGGAAGTGATTCGAGCTATCACGCGTCTGGGACACGAGATAGGCTATCACTACGAGGACTTGAGTCTGTGCGGCGGAGATGTGCAATTGGCTTGGGAGCATTTTCAGACATGGCTTGCCTATTTCCGGCAGTACTACGCGGTAGAGACGATCTGTATGCACGGTGCGCCGACGAGCCGGTGGGACGGCAAAGACCTGTGGAAACACTACGACTATAAGTCGCTCGGCATCATTGGAGAGCCGTATGTGGACACCGATTTCAGCGATGTGTTCTACCTGACAGATACAGGACGTTGCTGGGACGGATACAAAGTATCGGTGCGGGACAAGATACCTGAGTATCAGGACGAATGGACGAAGAAAGGACTAAGCTGGCATGGAACGGAGCAGTTGATAGCGGCTGTTGAGGCCGGCAAACTGCCGAACCACGTGATGCTGACCACTCATCCGCAACGATGGACCAACAGCCGAGCGGAGTGGTGGAAAGAGTTGATGATTCAGAATGTAAAAAATATAGTAAAGAGAATAATATTGTGGAACAAAAGAAATTGAATTTTGCCTTAATTGGCGCGGCGGGCTATATTGCTCCGCGTCATATCAAAGCGATTGCTGATACGGGCAATAACCTGCTCGTGGCCTACGATAAGTTTGATAGCGTAGGTCGTCTGGACAGCAGTTTCCCCGATTGCTCGTTCTATACGGAGAATGAGCAGTTCGACCGTTTCTGCTCGAAGCAGATGCGTAGCGACAATCCCCTGCATTGGCTGTCGATTTGTACTCCCAACTACACGCACGATGCGTTCATCCGTTACGGACTGCGTCTCGGGTGTGACGTGATATGCGAGAAGCCACTAGTGTTGAATCCGTACAACATCGACAACCTCTTGGAGATAGAGAAGGAGACGGGACACAAGGCATATACCATCCTGCAGTTGCGTCTGCACGACAAGATCCGTGCACTCAAGCAGAAAGTGGAGCAGGGACCGAAGGACAAGATATATGATGTGGATCTGACCTATATCACCAGCCGCGGTAACTGGTATTATGCAAGCTGGAAAGGCGATGTGCACAAGAGTGGCGGTATAGCGACGAATATCGGCGTACATTTCTACGATATGTTGCAGTGGGTATTCGGCCCGGTGAAGAAGAACATCGTCCATGTAATGTCGTTCGACCGTGTGGCCGGTTATCTGGAGTTGGAGCGTGCACGGGTGCGCTATTTTCTTAGCATCAATGCCCAGTGCCTTCCTGCCAATGCCGTACAAGGCGAGAAACGTACGTATCGTACGCTCAATATCGACGGCGAGGAGTTTGAGTTCTCACAGGGCTTTACCGAGCTGCATACAGAGAGCTACAAGCAGATTCTGGCCGGTAACGGATTCCGTATCTCTGAGGCGAGACCGTGTATTGAGACGGTAGCAGAGATTCGTCATAGTGAACCGATAGGACTGGTGGGCGACTACCATCCGTTAGCTAAACTACCATTGAGTGCCCATCCGTTTGGCTGGGATGAGAAACGATGAAAAAGTTATTCTACATAATGGCATTAGGCGCTTTGCTCTGCTCGTGTGTCACGGCGCGCAAAGTGAACTACATGCAGGAACCTAACAGGGATATTCCTCACTATGCAGATACGCTGTCATATGAGGAGTATGAGTTGCGAATTGGCGATCGGCTATACGTATACGTCTATTCGTTGGATGAAAAAATCATGAAGATGTACAATGCCGGCGGGACGAATGCATCGCAGATGCGTCAGCAGATGTCGCACGGACAGATAGGCGGAAGCTATGATTTGTACACCTATCTGGTGGACGAAAACGGCGAGATAGACTTCCCGACGATAGGACGAATTCCGGTGCGCGGATTGACGACTCGTCAGGTAAAACGCAAACTGGAAGATGAGTTGAGTAAACTGCTGGCCGATATACCGGGCTTCTCGACCGTGTCGGTGGAAGTGAATATCGTGCAGCGTTCGTTCTCCATCATCGGCGCACAGAGCGGCAGGTACGCTATCAACAAGGAGAAACTGACGATCTTCGAGGCGCTGGCCATGGCCGGTGACCTGGGCGAATTCAATAGCCGCAAGGAGATAAAGATAGTGCGTGAAGTGGAAGGCAAGACGACGATAAAGACGTTTGACGTACGCTCGAAAGAGATTGTCAACTCGGAGTTCTACTATATAGAGCCCAATGACATTATCTATATCCGTCAGATACCGGGTTACAGCTTCGGTATTAACCACGTATCAACGGTGATAGGTGTGACAGCCGCTACTATCTCGTTTGGCGCGTTTATCTATGCGATCGTCGCGACGGGTATAAATCACGTGAATAAACATTATGGTTCGGGCAACAGCTCATCTAACGGAGGAGGCAACTGATATGAAAAAGAGAGCGATACTTTTCTTGGGCCTCATGGCCATGTTGCTGTCGAGTTGTTACAGCCACCGTGTGATAGGCTATTTGCAAGAGCCCACCAAGCAAAATAAGTTGCCGGAATACGACTCGGTGGCCTATGAGCCGTACCGTATTCGGGTGAATGACGAGATTATCTACCGTCTGATCACGCTGGACGAGACCATCAGTAAGGCCTTAGGTTCCAACAATGTGTCTACCAGTGGTCAGTACGCCAATTCCTATCGTGTGTATCCGGACAGTACGGTGGAGCTGCCGTTCCTGAAGCCGATACGTATTGCCGGCCTGACGGAGCAGGAGGCGCAGGACACTTTGCGTGCCGCGTTCCGCGAGATTATTCCCGATGCCGATGTCAAACTGGCGCTGTATAACAAGTATTTCTCCGTCATCGGAGATGCACGTGCGGGACAATACTATATCTACAAGGAGAAGATGAATATCTTCCAGGCTCTGGCGATGACCGGCGATGTGATGAACAGCGGTGACCGGCGTCATGTGCGTATTGTGCGTCCGCGTGACGGTGGTCAGGAACCGGAGGTGCTGGAGTTTGATATCCGTACCAACACGATCATCGATTCGAAGTACTACTATATCTATCCGAACGACGTCATCTATGTGGCTCGCACGAAGAACAGCTTCTACACTGTGAGCAACTACTCGGCGTTTATCGGGCTGATAACCAGCAGTGTAGCACTTCTGACATCTGTACTTAACTACGTAGCTATCATCTACAAATAGACTATGGATAACAATAATCAATACTACTCCTCGGGCAACAACAACTACTATCAGCCCGGAGGCAACAATGCGTATTATGCCGGTCATAATGGGGCATACAACGGTGGTAACAGCAATTATTACCAAGGTAATCAGCAGTATTACCAGCAAGATCCGCAACAAGACAATCAGGACGAAGACAGCTCGATGAACTTCAACCCGGTAGAGTGGTTGTTTACCTTCTTGCACTACTGGTATCTGTTTGTCATCGCCTTGGCAATTGCGCTGGGCTTGGCAATGCTGAAGAACCGTCGCTGGATACCGTCGTACTACTCGCAGGGAACGATTATCATCAAGGAGAGCAGTACGTATGGCGGTTCAGCGTCGCTGCTGATGCAAGGTTTCGTGGCAGACCCGGGACTGAAGAACGTGAACAACCAGATGATCATGTTGGGCTCGTACGACCTGATCAGTCGTGTGGTGGACTCGCTGCCGTTCATGGAAGTGGAGTATATCACGCAAGGGCGCTTCAAGACCCGTCAGCTCTATCGTCAGACGCCTATACTGGTAGATCACAACCGTGTCGACCCGAGGGCTTATGGCGTGCTGTTTCAGGTGAATTTCCGTAGTGACGGCTCGCTGCAGATCACTTCTACCGAAGAGAACTTGCCGCTGGAGATAGAGGCGCATTACGGCGAGGCCATTCATCATGATTTGTTTGAGATCACGATTTGGCCGACCGAGTTGATGGTGAACAGCGGTAAATTGTATTTCCGTTTCCGTACCCACGAGTCACTGGTGGACGAGTTCATGAGCCGTTTACAGTTGTCGTTCGTCACCGAGGGATCGACTGTTTTGGCACTCTCGCTTGTGAGCGAGACACCGCAGCGCGACTGTGAGTTTATCGATAAGTTGGCACACATATACCTGTTGCAAAACCTGGAGCAGAAGAACGAGGTGGCCGAGAACTCTATCCGCTTTATCAACGAGCAGTTGGAGGCGCTGCAAGCGTCGCTGCAGGTGAGCGAAGGCGCCATGACCGATTTCCGTCAGGAGAACAAGTTCGTAGATGTCAACTCATATGCCGGTCAGTTGATGAGCCGCGTGGCTGAGTATGACCAGAAGACGATGGAGCTGCGTCTGAGAGAGACTTACTTCGACTACCTGATCAACTATATCCATCAGAACATTGAGACCGGCGCTGTGATAGCTCCGACCTCGTTGGGCCTGAATGAGCCAATGTTGATGGGCCTGGTACAGCAACTCAACGACCTGCGTATCCAGCGTGGCGAGTTGACTGACAAAAACGTCTACTATGCTAAGTTCACCAAGGATATCGAGAACGTGAAGACGGCGATAGAAGAGGTGGTCGGTTCGATGCGCGCATCGTTGGAGATAGAGAAACAAGACCTGAAGGCGCGTTACAGCGAGGTGGAACGTGCTATCAAGCAGTTGCCGGAGAAGGAACTGCAGATGGTGGCTATCGAGCGTAACTATCGCATCGACGACAACTACTACACCTTCTTCCTGCAGAAACGTGCGGAGGCCGAGATACAGAAAGCATCGAACACGCCGGATAACTCCATCATGGATAAGGCGCGTACGACGGCTATCATGAACTCGAAGGCTAAACAGAAGACCACGACGACCTATCTCTTCATCGGTTTCCTTATTCCGCTGATACTGATTGTGCTGAGCGAGTTGCTCAACAACAAGATGCGCTCGCCTAAGGATGTGACGAAACTGCGTCGTTTCCGCCTGATAGGTACGCTGCGTCATGCGCGTAGCCAGAACCCGACGCTGGTACGTTCGTCGCCTCGATGCAGCTATGCCGAGATGCTTCGTGCTATCCGTACGCGTATGGAGTTTATCCTGCGGCGCAAGGACAAGATGGTCATCTGTATCACTTCTACCGAATCGGGTGACGGTAAGACATTCCTCTCTACCAACCTGGCGGCGCTCTATGCCATGACGGGCAAGAAGACGCTGCTGATTGACTTCGACTTGCGTAAGCCGAATATCCACACTAAGTTGGGCTTGGAGAACGGAAACGGTATGTCCAACTACCTGATCGGAGATTGCGAGTTGGAGGATATCATGGTGAAAGATACGCCGTTCGGCTTCGACTTCATGCGTGCCGGTACGATTCCTCCTAACCCGGGAGAGTTGGTGCACGTTGACAAACTGGCACAGTTCTTCCAGAGCATGCGTGAGCAATACGACTTCATCATCATGGATACTTCGCCTATCGGTTTGGTGCCTGATGCATATGCCCTGATAGAGCAAAGCGATATCTGCCTCTACGTCATCCGCTGTATGCAGACCAATAAGTCGTTCTGCAAGCAGACCTTGGACCAGATGGTTGAAGTGGTGGAGAACCAAGAGAAGATACAGTTGGTACTCTCCGATATTCCTACCGAGGGACGCCATTCCTACGGTTCCGGTTACGGCTATGGCTACGGCGGTTACGGCGGTTATGGCTACGGTCACCTGGGTTATGGCGGTTACGGAGGCTACGGCTACAGTTACGGAGGTTCGTCTCGCAGCAGCCGTTACGGCAAGCTCTATGGCAAGCTATACAGCAAACTGGTCAAAGATGATAATGCGTACCGCTCGTACTCCTATTATCACCACGAGGAGGATGACGAGGACGCCAATACGAACGAGTCTAAAGAGACGAAAGCTTAAAACGCTGAGGGGGTGCAGAAATGCATCCTCTCTTTGGTTACAGGGTGCTCAAACTGAATCTCTGCAGCATGCAGCAATAATCGCTCATGCGGAGCTCCACCATAGAGCCGATCGCCCACGATAGGTGCATCCAAGCCATCCGTATGTGCCGCGTGTACACGTAGCTGGTGAGTGCGGCCGGTGTGCGGAAACAGATCCATCAGGAGAGTACCATCTGCACGCTGTTCACGCACTTGGTAATGCGTCTGCGCTATCTTGCCATGCTCGCGATTTACGGTCTGCCGCGGCCGGTCATACGGATCGGGTAACAAGGGCAGGGATATATCGCCCTCCGCGGCTATTGGACACTGGGGACGTACAATGGCTTCATAGCGCTTGAGGATATCGCGGCGTTGGAAATAAGCTTGTAGCGTTTTGTATATTTCCACAGTCTTAGCCAGTACCAGCAAACCGCTTGTGTCCTGATCCAGACGGTGAACCGGCTGGAGAAAGGTGTAGCGATGTTGGGCTTTGATCAAGTCTACCAAAGCGAGCTCTTCTGTCTTGCCTGGCACAGAGAGAATACCAGCAGGCTTGTTGACCACCATCAACCACTCGTCCTCATAGATGATCTCTATCGCCCGGGGCGCTGGGGAAGGCAGAGTGGGGACGTAGTCGGTGCCTAACATCCAACGCAGTATCGGACGACATTTGCCGGAACAGGGGGCGTAGTAGCAGCCCTCTCGCCGCAATTCATTCTTTGGGACTGCCCCCATCCAAAACTCTGCCAAGGCGATCGGCTGCCAGCCTCGTGCAAAAGCATATTGCAGCAACTTGGGAGCACAGCACTCTCCGGCTCCGCTGGGTGGCAGAGGTTGGTCTGTACTGCGTTCCGACCGGAACCATTCTTCTGCCGGGATAATGGCTTTCTCTTGGGCAAAGATATCCAGCAGATTTTTCGTCTCTCCCGCAGCATTCAATACGTTATACCGAGCAAACAGCAGACGTTGCAACCGACGTGACTCTTCCCGGTTTTGACCGATAGGCATAGCCTGCGGCATATAGATAGGTGGTACGAAGCCCTCGTGCAGGTAACTCCCGTCCAGCATGGCAGAGAAGGCCGCTATATAGTGCGTCTCCTTCTCGTCGGGTGCAGTATACACCAGCACGCCAAACATCTTTCCTTGTCGGTGCAACTCACTCTCCGGATGCGCCTGCATATAACGGCGCACCCGCTCCATTATCTCTTCTGCGGCCGCTTGTGCCCGGGGATCAGGAGGAAGGATATACGGATTCACCATTACTGCTGACAAGATTTGATATCTGCGAGAATTTGTGTGCGAAGAGTGTCTAAAGAATCAAAAGTACGCTCCTCGCGAATGCGGTGAACAAAAAACAATGTAATGTGGCGGTTGTATAAATCGCCTTGATAGTTCAGAATATGCAGCTCTACAGTCAGGTGGTCGTTGCCTACGGTGGGGTTGGTGCCTATGTTCAGCAAACCCTGCAGCGGGTTGGTAGAGTCATCTATCTGCACATCCACCTGATAGACGCCGGACAGAGGGATAATCTTCTCCGGATCGTCAGGACGGATATTGGCGGTGGGGAAGCCGATCGTGCGACCAATAGCATTACCATGCTCCACGACGCCGGACAGGGAGTATGGACGTCCCAACAACAGTTGCACTTGTGCAATATCGCCGATAGCCAAGGCGTGGCGTATCTCGGTGGAGGATACGTGTTGCGCTGTCTCGGCATATTCCGGCAAGGTTATTACCTCCATGCCAGCCTCCTTGCCTACGTGCTGATAGTCTTCCGGCCTACGTAGCCCGTCGCTACCGAATCGATGGTCGTAGCCCATCAACAGGGCAGTTACGCCATACTCACGATGCAGCAGTTGCATAAACGCGGCGGCTGTCAGCGACTGTACCGCTGCAAAATCCATCACGACGGGTGTCACGCCGCTCACTTCCTCTATCAGCGCAATGCGCTCGTCCGACGAGGTGATAAGTTGTGGCGGATAGGCACCGCTTAAGACACTACGGGGATGTTGCTGAAAAGTGACCACCATAGGCTGCAGGCCCTTGGTTTGGCCTATCTGCAGCAGTTGCTCAAACAAGAAACGGTGTCCGCGGTGGACACCATCGAAAAATCCTATGGTAGCTATCTTACTCATGCTGGTAGCAACCTGCGTCAGGACGGCAGTTCAGGCGCGACACTCCGACTCGGTCGGTAGGATAATCCTGTGCCTTCAGGCTGTCGCCTATGCCTATAGCCGGACTCAGCGAGTCGAGCCGAAAATCGTAATACACATATTCCTTATAGCGGTAGAACGTGTTGCGGAACACTTCTGCGCTGTCGGTAGCTTGCCAGTAGGTGTTGTTGGCGGCATGCGGCATACGAAGCGTATCGGTCTTCAGGTAGTTGCCCTCAAAAATGCCGGGATAATACTGGTCGAAGGGCGTGGCCACTACCACCTGATTTTGCAACCAGCCGGTGATGATACTGTTGTAGAACGAGGTGACCGTCTCCGGTTTCTCCTTGCTCAGGTTGTCGATATATACGGCCGCGGCATCGTCCTTCGGCGTCGACTGAATACGGATGTTGGTGTAGCCGTAGTAGGAAGCAACCGTCGTGTGCACAAACTCGTGTGTGCCGCCCGCGCAGTAGACGCAGTAGGAAGAACAGTTGCTGAACTCCGAATTGCTGATGAGCGCGTCGGTGTGTATGAGCACCAGTCCGTAGAGTGCGTGGTTGTGGATACGGCAGCCGTCCATCCGCAGATAGGGCAGGCCTTCCTTACGCTCGCTGTAGCAATAGAGTCCCACATTGCCGGACAGGATATCCACATACGACAGCCGATATTGGATGCCGGCTTGCTCGGCAATGAGATAGAGTCCGTTCCAACTGCCAGAGGCAAAACGATAGGGCACGCTGTCAAACAGTCGGTCCAGCCGGTCGCCGCAGATCTTAATCGACTCGTCCTGCGTACCATTGGCTGTCACGTTGCTCAGCGCATAAACACACGCGCCGTTGTGCATATAGAGTGTCGCTCCGGGCGCTAAGGTCATCTCTCCTTGTATGATCAGCGTGTCGGTTATCAGGTAGGGTTTCTCGGCCGTGAAGGTGTAGTCGTTCAGGTACTGCCTGCCGCCTTTCTTGCCCAGCCGCTGCACGTCTTGTCCCCAAGCCTCGAGTACCACCGACTGCGTCACGCCTGTCGTCAGATGAAAAGAGAGCAGGTCGCTTATTAGCACCGGGCTGTTGACATGGGTGGGATCTACATCTACGCGCACAAATACATACAGGCTGTCTCCGCCGTCCAGTTGCACTCGCGTCAGCCTGCTCAGGTCCGCCTCACCGTCCACGTTCACCCGAAAAGCCTTGCCTTCCGCCATACTCACATGGTCAATCAGCACGGCTTGCGCATTGCGGTTGTACACCATTAGCTGCATGGTGGCACTGCCTTGTGCGGTAAAGACGGTGTCAAAACAGAGCGTGTCGCAGGAGAACTGCAGTTTGCACGTCGGATCGTCAGTCACACGGTATTGGCTGCAACCGACGCACACACCCACAAGCCATATCAGTGTCAGCAGTTTGCGCATTACTCGAAGTTGAAGGTAAGACATATACAATGGCTGCTCAGGCGAGAAATAGCGTTGGTGTAGAACGCGTCTTGCGGCGCCAGGTCGTCATGACGACGCTCCACCGGACAGAGTTGGTCAGCAAAACCGATACGGTACGTGATCTCCGGACAGAACTTAAACCACTGGAAATACAGGTCTACGCCAAAACCTATCTCGCAGAAATAGTCTGTCAGGTTCAGCAGCACCGGCTTCTCGTGATCACGGCTCACGTTGAAGCTCACGCCGCCACCGGCTATCACGTACGGACGATAGTTACCCTCACGTGTGGCGGTCCATTTCAGGTAGAGCGGCAGATAGATAGGGATAGCCAGCACATCTATATTCTTGCCGTTGCCGGGCATGCCGGTTACCGGATTTCCCGATTCGGTCTTGTAGCTCAACGTGCGGCTGCTGAACTGCAGTCCCGGACAGAAACGCAGGTTCAGGCACTTATAGACACGCAGGTCGCTGATGAAACCTACGTGAAAACCGGGCATCAGGGTGCTGACTCCGGCGTGGTATATCTCCGTCTCTCCGGTCAGAGGGTTGGTGATGGGCAGTTCTGAGTCCGTCACGTGGAACGTGGCGAAGTTCATGCCCAACTGAAAACCGAAATGGAAGAGTTTGTCGTCCACATAAGGCCGGTTCATGGCGCGTTGTGCGTGCAGCACGCTCGGCAGGAGCAGCATTACTGCCAACAGACTATATATACTGATTCTTTTCAAAATGCTTAATAATCACTGTTACTGTTTCCACTATCATCAAAGTCATCGTTGCCTCCGCTGTAGTCCTCACCGGGTTTGCCTCGGCGTTTGCCCATCTGGTTACCGAAGTTATACGTAATGGTAAAACTTACGCTACGGCTGTGCCAACGGTTCTCGCTGAACTGCCAGAAGCCCTCACCCCACGTGGTGTTACTGCGCGCACGGCTATCCAACAGGTCGCGTACGTTGAGTGCCAGCGCCAGCTGCTTGTTGAGGAACGTGTGACGCAGGCCGATGTCTATCGAATAGCTGTGACTCGTCGTTCCTTGCGCTACGACACGCGGCGAACGGTAACGGGCACTGATCTGACCGCTGAAGTTCTTGGTGAACATAAACTGCGCATTCAGGCGTACTGAAGCGGCAAAGATGTCCTGCTTGGGCAACTGAATATTGATCGTCTGTCCTTGGTGCACAAGGCTCTGGTTGACTGCCGCGATGTTGTTCCAGTAGAAATTGACACTGGTCGTCAGTTGCAGCAGTTCGCCAAAGAGGCGGTTCTTAGCCACCAGCTCCACACCCAATTCCTGACGGGTCGACACGTTGAAGTAGGTGTTCTTCATCACCGGCTTGGTAGGATCGGTGTTGTCCATATACTTCACGTTCTGTACGGCTCCCTCGCTGTATTTCCAGAACACACCGGCCGACAGCGTGTGGCGCTCCCAGGTCTTCAGGTAGTTCAACTCGAGGTTGTTGGAGTAGGAGGGGAGTAGGTCCACGTTACCGTAACTGATATTGGTGGAGTCGCTGAAGTCCATACGCGGATTGATCTGGTGTCCCCACGGACGACGCACACGACGTGTGTAGTTCAGTTGTAGTTCATTGCCTTTGCCGAAGTCGTAACCGATATAGGCACTCGGGAACACTTGGAAATACGAGGTGTCCTTCTTGTGCTCCATGCCGGCATACGAGTCCTGCACATTGCCGCTAGCGTCTTTGTAGTACGACTCCAGATGACGCATGTAGTACTCAGCGCGCAAACCTACTTGTATCGACAACTTGTCCCAGAAGCGGTTGCCGTAGGTGATATAAATAGCGTGGTTCTGTGTCAGACCCTGTACGTCAGAGAAATAAGGGAATAAAGTGTCCTTAATGCTTCCATCTGGATATAGATTATGCGCGTCTGCCTGGCTGTTGCTCCAGTTTCGGGTGTAATCGTATCCCGCTTCCAAACGGCTTTGCGGCGTCGGTTTCCACTCGTAGTCGGCTTTTATCTCGATACCCTGGTCCTTACTCTCGCTGCTCTGATCCTGATAGGTGGTGTCCAGTCCCAGTTCTGCTTGCGTATAGTCGGTATACATGTTAAAGCCGAAGTTGTTATACGTACCGCTGACGTATAGTTTGTGATTGCTCTTCTCAAAGGTATAATCGAGCGTGACGTTGCCGCCCGGATGGCTACCCGAGGAAGTTTGATCACGCGTGTAGTCACGCAGCATATTGCCTGCCGCATCGGTCAGCAGATAGGTACGATGGTTGGTGTTGCTCATCTTAAACACCTTCGGATCGCTCACCATGCCGAAGCCCGACACACCTATCGTGTGACCTTCTGCCACACGGAAGTTCAGTCCGCCTCGTGCGAACAGTCCTCCACCGCGGTGCGTCTGCTTACCGTCTTGTAGCAAGTGGCTCTGTATCAGCGTACTATCCAGTTGTTTGCTACCCTGGTTGGTGCCCAGGTTGTAACGGTCGGTCTTGCTACCACCGTTGCTGATATGATAACGGTAACCTACGTTGAAATAGCCGTCTACAGGTCCTGCGTTGAAGTTGATGTTAAAGCTGGCGTTACCTCCGGGCGGTACGTTCCAGGGCGACGCCAAGGCGTACTCCAGTCCGGCTTGCACCGAACCGTAGAAACCGGCCTTGCGGTCTTTCTTCATCACCAGATTGATGATACCCGACGTACCTTCAGGGCTGAATTTCGCGGAGGGGTTGGTGATCAGTTCTATCTTCTCAATCGTTCCGGCCGGCATTTGTTGCAGCACCTGTCCGCGGTTCTCGCTGTTCAGACCTGCCGGCTTACCGTTGATCCAAATCTCCACATCCTCCGAGTTGCGCAACGAGATATTGCCTTCCTGATCCACATCCACCGAAGGAATATTCTCCAGCACATCCGTCACACTCGCACCCGCGGAGGCAATATTCTGATCGACGGTAAACACCTTCTTGTCCAGTTCAAAACGCATCGAACTGCCTTGGCCTACCACCTCCACATCTTGCAGCACACGGCTGTCCTCTTTGAGTTGGATACGGCCCATGTTCACCGGCTTGCCGGCTACCGTGATGTCGCGTTTCTGCTCGCTGTAGCCCATAAACGATACGACTATCGTGTACGGACCGTCCTTCAGTTCCAACTTAAACGCACCGTCCGCGTCGGTGATGGTACCACCAACGGGCGTCGTCTCGCCGGCCTTGAGCACACTCACGTTCGCGAAATCGATAGGCTGTTTCGTGCCGTAGTCAATCACTTTACCCGTTACTTCAGCGGCATACAGGCTTATGCTCAGCGCCAGCAGCGCCATTATGTTAACAATTCGTTTTATCATATCTGTTGGTTGAGTAGGTATGCTACGGCTTCCTGATAGCCGTCGGTTCCTTTTCCTATTATACTATGCGCGCACACGCCCGTGAGCAGACTCGTCTGCCGGAAGGGCTCACGCTTGGTGATGTCGCTGATATGGACCTCCACTACCGGCACTTCACACTCTTCTACCGCATCGCGCAAGGCCACACTCGTGTGACTATACCCGCCGGCATTGAGCACGATACCCGCAACAGGCTCCTTCCCTTGAGGGAGGGTTGGGGTCGGCTCTTGAATCCAGTCAATCAGGTCGCCCTCGTGGTTCGACTGCCGGTACACAAAGTGCACGTCAGGCCAGCGTTGCTGAATCTCCAGCAAAATCTGTGCCATACTCTTGGTGCCATATACCTCGGGCTTACGCAGCCCAAGCCGGTTCAGATTAGGTCCGTTCAGTATCAGTATCTTCATCAACGTGCGCCGTTAACAGCCAGCAGGAACTCATCGTTATCCTCGGTGCGCTCCATGTAGCTCTTCAGTTTCTCTATGGCCTCCTGACCGCTCATGTCGCTCAGTTGCTTGCGTATCTGCCACATCCGGCTCAGTACGTCGGCCGGCAACAGCAGGTCGTCGCGACGGGTACTCGAGGCGGGTATATCTACGGCCGGGAAGATACGGCGGTTCGCCAGTTTGCGATCCAGTTGCAGCTCCATGTTACCCGTACCCTTGAACTCCTNNTCATCCATCTTGCTTCCGGTTTCCGTCAGCGCGGTAGCGATAATCGTCAGACTGCCGCCTCCCTCTATGTTACGTGCCGCACCAAAGAATCGTTTGGGTTTATGCAGCGCCTGTGCTTCCACGCCGCCACTCAGCACCTTACCGCTCGACGGTGCTACGGTGTTGTAGGCACG
>DEHM01000018.1:509-8668 GCA_002351925.1 Bacteroidales bacterium UBA2800 | reverse complement strand
GGTGCTACGGTGTTGTAGGCACGCGCCAGACGGGTGATAGAGTCGAGTAGGATAACCACGTCATGACCGCTCTCCACCAGTCGTTTGGCTTTCTCATGAACGATATTGGCTACTTTCACGTGGTTCTCTGCCGGCTCGTCGAAGGTAGAGGCAATTACCTCTGCATTCACACTTCGCTGCATATCGGTCACCTCCTCCGGGCGCTCGTCGATGAGCAGGATAATCATATACACCTCGGGGTTGTTCTTCAGGATGGCGTTAGCCAACTCTTTGAGCAGCACCGTCTTACCGGTCTTCGGCTGTGCCACAATCAGTCCGCGCTGACCTTTGCCGATAGGCGCAAACAGGTCGATGATACGCACGCTGAGCGGGTCGTTATAACCCGTACAGAGTTTGAACTTCTGGTCCGGGAACAGCGGGATGAGGTTCTCAAAGGCCACACGCTGCTTGGCTTTCTCCGGTGCCAGACCGTTGATACGGATCACTTTGTCCATCGGGAAGAACTTCTCCGGCTGCGGGTTGACGCGGATAGAGCATTCTACGGTGTCGCCCGGCTTCAGGCCATACTGACGCACCTGCTCCTTGCTCACGTACACATCGTCCGGACTACTCAGGTAGTTGTAGTCGGCCGAACGCAGGAATCCGTATCCGTCCGGCGCGCACTCCAGCGTACCCAACGCGATGACGTTCTCACCCAGACTCGGTACTTCCAGTGAGGCATCGGGCCGATTGACCGTTACGGTAGCAGCGGGTTGTGCTTCCTGCGCTGCTTCGGCTACGGGCTCTGCCGTCTTTTTCTTGCGTCCGCGTTTCTTGGGGGCTTCGGCTTGCGGTGCCTCGGCGGCCTGAGGAGCTTCATTCTGCGGCATAGCTATGTTGGCCTCCTCTGCAGGTTGCGCTGTTTCACTCTTTTTCTTGCGTCCGCGTTTCTTGGGGGCTTCGGCTTGCGCTGCAGCAGCCTGATCGGCCTCTGCAGCCACCTGGTGGATACCATTCAACGGAAGGCGCGACTCCACCGACTGAACGGTGCGGTTCGGCTTGTGGTTATTGGCTTTCAGCTGCTCCTGCATCTCGTCCAGTTGCTCTTTCTCGGTGCCTACGGTAGCCAGCACACGCTCGCTCTTGAGGTTGGTGGTGTTGATCTTTCCGCTGCGGTTTACGCCACGGGCACGCTCACGCTTAGCCGGTTTACCGGCTGCCTCACGCGCTTCCTCTTTGGCCTGTACGACGGCGGCGCGGTTGTCCGCCTGTGCATCCAGGATGGCATAACTGATTTCTCTTACCGTTTGATTGCGACGCGGGTGAAGACCCATCGTTTCTGCTATCTCACGGACGGCTTCGAGCGACATTCGCTCCAGTTTTTGTAATTCGTATTGCATAAGTCTTGTCTTTATTGTCGGTTAAAAAGTAGGTGTATTCATCACTTTCTATTAATATATCTCTACTATCTGTCGTTCCAGACGACGTGTTATCTGTTTGTTGGTCAGGGGCTTGACGCCGCTGGTCTGCAGGTCGGTCACCCGCTGCGTGGCTTTCACCACTACCGGTATCTCTGCTTTCTTCGAGCCGATTATATGGGCGTCGGCTATCAGGTTCTTCTCGCGTATATACAGCCGTCCGTCGCGCCGCTGATAGATGGTGTTGTAGTCGATGGCCGCACGCATTTTTTTCAGGCGGAACTTCTCTATCTGCTTCTCGCCCATGTTAATCAGGTTGAGCAGTTGCAGCTGGTCGGCATTCAGCTTGATGCCGAAGGGTATCGTAATCACCACGTCGGCGTGCTCCGAGAACCGTCTTACCGCGTACGTGCGCGAATCCACTATATAATGGCGCTTGAACGTGATCTTGAAGAACCCCAGGTATTTGCTGATGGTCTCCGTGTGCGTCAGCACTGTCTCGCCCTCACTCTCGTTGCTCACTTTCCAGTGACGCAGGTCGTTCATGGCCTGCTCGAAGTTGTGACGCATGTTACCCATGCTGAACAGCGTGCGGTGTACCACTACGCCCGAGTCGACGGCATTCACGGCCTTACGCATATATTTCTCTTTGCTCTTTTTCTCCAGTCGCTCCAGGCTCTGTCCGGCCAGTATGGTGTCGGCCTGTGCCCGTTTCTCGGCAGGGAAGAATCGCTTGCAGTACTGTCCTTGCCACTGTACGGAGTCGTTGCCGTCCTTGCGGGCTTCGGGCAGCACCACCACATTGGCAATCATCTGTTCCATGCCCCACGTGCTACCTTCGCTCTGCATCGCCACGTCGCTCACTACGCGGTAACGTGCGTTAGGCGTGTCAAACTCCTCGCAGAGCTTCACATAGACGGCGTGCAGCAGACTGGCCAGCTGCTTACGTTTGTTACGTTGCTTGCTTGCCTTCGCGGCTACTACGGTCTCCTCCAGCGCTATCGGCTGCTCGCGCAGCACCAGCACCGCACTGTCGCCTGTCAACTGCTCGCTGCTTACCGTCAGTTTCTCGTAGCCGATAAAACTGACTATCACCGGACTGCCGACCGTCAGGTTCGCCTCAAAACGGAAGAAGCCGGCGTCATTGGTAGCCGTACCCAGTTCGGGTTGCTGCTCCGGATAGACCGTGGCATAGCCGACACCTTTCCCCTCGGCATCTACCACCTGTCCGCGGTACAACGTGGCACCCAGGCTCAGCGGCAACAACAGCAATATAGCGAGCGAACGGATTTTCATGCGTCTCTTTTTACGTATTCGGCAAAGGTATAGGCGTACGGGTTTGCCTCGTCGGCTTCGTGCCGCTCGGCTGCCGTCTGGCGCCATACCTGCGGGTCTATCGTCGGGAAAAACGTGTCGGCGTCGTCCCAGCTGTGGTGAATATGGGTGATATACAGCTTGTCGCACAGCGGCAGCATCTGACGGTAGATCATCCCGCCGCCTATCACAAACGCCTGCTCGTCTTTGCCCACCAGCGCCAGGGCTTCGGGGATAGAGTAGGCAGCTTCTGCGCCCTCAAAGGTCTTCCCCGCCTGGTCGGTGATGACGATGTTACGACGATTAGGCAGCGGGTGACGCGGCAGCGAGAAGAACGTACGCTCTCCCATCATCACGGTGCTCCCGCTCGTCACTTGCTTGAAGTGCTTCAGGTCGTTGGGCAGGTGGCACAACAGCTCACCTTTCCGCCCGATAGCATAATTCTCCGATATGGCTACTATCAATGATATCATACGGCTACAACTCCTGCAATATGGGGGTGGGGATCGTAGTTCTGAAGACTGAAGTCCTCGTATTGGAAACTAAACAGATCCTTCACTTCGGGGTTAATGATCATCTGCGGCAAGGCACGCGGTTCACGCGTCAGCTGCAGCTTCACCTGCTCCAGGTGGTTCAGGTAGATATGGGCGTCACCCAGCGTGTGGATAAAGTCGCCGCACTCCAGTCCGGTCACCTGCGCCATCATCTGCAGCAGCAGCGCATAGCTGGCGATGTTGAACGGCACGCCCAGGAAGATGTCGGCGCTGCGTTGGTACAGCTGCAGACTCAGTTTGCCGTCCGCTACGTAGAACTGGAACAGACTGTGACACGGCGGCAACGCCATCTTGTCCACTTCCGCCACGTTCCACGCACTCACAATCAGTCGGCGGCTGTCGGGGTTCTTCTTGATCTGCTCTACGATGTTGCCTATCTGGTCTATCGTGCCGCCTTCATAGTCCGGCCACGAACGCCATTGATGGCCGTACACCGGTCCCAGCTCGCCGTTCTCGTCGGCCCACTCGTTCCAGATACGTACGCCGTGCTCCTGTAGGTAGCGCACGTTGGTGTCGCCCTGCAGAAACCAGAGCAGCTCGTAGATGATCGACTTCAGGTGCAGTTTCTTCGTCGTGAGCAACGGAAAACCGTCTGCCATGTGGAAACGCATCTGGTGTCCGAACACCGACAGCGTACCCGTGCCCGTACGATCGTGCTTCTCTGTGCCTTCCGCCAGCACCCGCCTGCATAAATCCAAATATTGCTTCATAATATGTATCGACCATTCATGGGCGATTAATATAGTTTATACGTCGTTCTTACCACCTTAAACTCCGTCCGTCGGTTGATCTGGTTGCATATCTCCTGCTTGTCGGCCGGCAGACTGAGTATATATGTCTCGTCGAGCACTTGCTCCATGGGTATCCAGCTGTATTGCTGGTGGAGCGCCTTGGTGCACACTACCGGTACGGCTTTGCCGTAACCTACGGGCGTCAGACGCTCTTTCTCGATGCCCTTGCGTATCAGATAGTCGCAGCAGCTCTGCGCACGTTTCTGCGACAGCTCCTGGTTGAACTGCTCGTTACCCTTCATATCCGTGTGCGCCGAGAGCTCGATGGTGATGTTGGGGTTGTCGTTCAGCAGTTGTACCAGTCGGTCCAGTTCCTGTTCCGAGGCCTTGGTGATATCCCATTTGCCGAACTCGTAGAAGATGTTCTCCATCTTCACGGGGCGGCTGATAGGGTTCAATACGAAGTTCTTCGTGTAGGTCTTGCTGTCTTTTAGTCCCTTGGTGTCCCACTGCTCTTTGGCGTTCAGGAAGCCGCGGGCGGTGACGAGCATTGCGTAGCGCACCTCACGTTTTATTTTTATCTTGTACGCACCGTCGCGGCGCGCACTCAGCTTGCTGTTGGTGCCGTCGCTGCCTACCAGTCGCAGCTTGGCGTCGGCTATCGGGTTATCCAGCTCGTCCAGGATGCTACCTTCTACGTAGAACTCCATCTCCGGCAGCCAGAAGCGGTAGATCTTGTCCAGTCCTTTCTTGTCGTTTCTGTTCGACGAGAAGAAGCCGTTCTGCGTCTTGCCTTCAAAGGTGATACCGAAGTCGTCGCCGTTGGTGTTAAACGGTGCGCCCAGGTTGTAAACCACCCACGCTGTCGAGTCGGTCACCGTGCTGTCTATCGTGGCTTTGTAGATATCCAGTCCGCCGTAGCCGGGATGACCGTTGCTGGCGAAATAGAGGGTACCGTCCGCGTGGATATAGGGGTACATCTCGTCGGCTGAGGTGTTGATAGAGGCGGGTAGGGGCTGCGGGTTCACCCACTGACTGCCGTCCAGCTCCGCCATCCATATGTCCTTGCCGCCTTGACCGCCTTCCGCGTCGCTCACGAAATAGAGGGTGTCGCCTGTCACGCTCAGCGCCGGATGACCTACGGTTATCGTGCTGTCGCGGAAGAGCTTCACCTCTTGCGCCTCGCCCCATTCACCGCTGGCGCGTTCGCTCCGGCAGATCTTGGCCCCCAGGTCTTTGCCGTTGATGGGCTTCGAGTAGGTGAAGTACATCGTCCGTCCGTCACGCGTGAAGCAGCACACGCCCATCTCGGCCGAGCTGCCGCCCTTGGTGTCGGCGGTGTCTTTCTGTTGCTCACCGCTCTCGGTGCCTTCACCCGTCAGACCTTCTGTCATCACGATGTCCTCCCATTTGCCGGCTGCGTTCTTACGCGTCTGGTAGAGATGGAAGATAGGCTGTCCCGTCACGTTGCTCGGGCGCTTCAGGGTCTTCTTGCCCGCCGACGCTTTCTCCTGACGGTTGCTGGTGAACATCAGCGCGTCGTCTTGCTCGCCGACAAACATCGGCGCGAAGTTGCTAGTGCGCTTTTGGTTGAATTCCTTCGCTTCTTCTATCTTGTAGCGGCTCGTCTGCTTCTTCCATTCGTCCATCTTCTGGCAGGCATACTTGCCGGCCCGGGCTACGTAGTTGTCCGGGTGCGACTGCAGGTAGAGCTCATAGCTCTTGGCCGCATCTTTGTACTTGCCCTGATACTGCAGCACCTGACCGGCGTGCAGGAAGATGGTGGAGTCTTGCAGGTGGTATTTGCAGCGCAACGCACTCTGATAGCAGTTGGCCGCACGCGGGTTGTTGATCAGGCGGTAGCACTCGCCCTGACGATAAGCCACATAGCCTTTCAGCTCCCGGTCTTTCTTGGCCGACAGCCTGCCGTAGCACTGCTTGTAGATATCGCCCGCCGTGTAATACTCGCCTATAGCGAACTTCTTATCCGCACGCTTGATTTTCTGCTGAATCGAGCAACTGCTCAGCGCCAGCACGGCTAATAGTATGAGGAAAATCTGCTTTCTCATTCCAGTTCGTGGACCACCAGTCCGCTTCTCAGCTTCGGCTCAAACCACGTCGTCTTGGGCGGCATGATGTTGCCACTGTCGGCTATGTCGATGATCTGCTGCATCGTCACGGGGTAGAGTGCCAGTGCCATCTTCATCTCGCCGCTGTCCACTCTCGACTTCAGTTCTCCCAGACCGCGTATGCCGCCTACGAAGTCGATACGTTTGTCGCTGCGCAGGTCTTTGATGCCCAATATCTTATCCAGTATCAAGTTACTCGAGATGGTCACATCCAGCACTCCGATAGGATCTGCATCGTTGTACCGACCTTCCTTAGCCGTCAAACTATACCACTTCCCGCCCAGATACAGGCTGAAATTATGCAACTTGTTCGGCTTGTAGATCTCCGAGCCCTTTTCCTCGACCTCGAAATCTTCCGCCAACTTAGCCAGGAACTCAGCCTCTGTCAGCCCGTTCAGGTCTTTCACCACGCGGTTGTAGTCGATGATGTTCAGCTGGTTATCCGGGAAGCACACCGCCATGAAGAAGTCCGACTCCTTGTCTGTCTTCTGTACTCTGCCAGCGGAGCGGTCTGTATTCTTTCTCAGTTCCTCGCCAACTCTGGCGGCTGCTGCACTTCTGTGGTGTCCGTCGGCGATATACATAGCCGGTATCTCGGCAAATATCTCCGTGATACGGTCTATCGTCTTCTTGTCGTCTATCACCCAGAACGTGTGGCGGAAGCCTTCCGGTGCGGCCACGAAGTCATACTCCGGCTTACCCTTGGTCACCTTGGCGACGATGGCGTCCAGGTCGTCACGGTGAGGGTAGGCAAAGAACACCGGCTCCATGTTGGCGTTCAGCGTCAGCACGTGTTTCATCCGGTCTTCCTCCTTGTCGCGGCGCGTCAGTTCATGTTTCTTGATGCGTCCCTCCAGGTAGTCGTCTACCCATGCACCTACCACCAGTCCGTACTGTGTCTTTTCTCCGTTACCCGTAATCTGTAACCTGTGTCCCTGCGGAATCGTCTGCGCGTACACATAGTACTTCGGCTCCAGATCTTGCACCAGCCAGCCTTTCAGTTTGAAACGCTGCAACTGCTGTTTGGCCTCGGGATACACACGTGCGTCGTGTTCGTCGGTACCGGCGGGGAAGTTGATCTCCGGCTTGATGATGTGATACAGACTCATTTCATTGCCGGCAGCTTCCTCACGGGCTTCCTCCGAGTTGAGCACGTCATACGGACGGCTACTCACTTTCTCCACCAACTCCTGCGGTGGCCGATAACCTTTAAAAGGCTTGATACGCATAAAAACGTTATTTGGTATTTTTTTTCTGTATTTTTCTTTTGATAATTATTTTGCAGGAGCAGCCGCCGCTACCTTAGGCTGACCCATCGAGCAACTGCCGTTGAACACAGCGCCCGGCTCTACGATCAAGGTCTTCGTCACCACGTCGCCTTCTATCTTGCCGTTAGCGCGCAGCGACAACTGCTGGCTGCAATTCACCTTACCTTCCAGCAGTCCCATGATCTCTGCCTGCTGACAGATAATAGTGCCTTTCACCTTACCGCCTTCACCTATCACCACTTTACCGGTGCAGTTCAGTTCTCCTTCAATCGAACCGTCAATACGGAAATCGCTATCGGCAGCGATGTTTCCTACAATCTTACTTCCTGCGGTTAATGCATTGAACATCAAGCCGCTTTGCTTCTCATTTGCCATAGTTTTATTTTGTTTTTATATGTGTACTTGGGAAATCGGCTGCAAAGGTACAATAAAAAAATGACATATGCAAGCATATGCCATTCTTTTTTTGATTTTTTCGTGAGGATAGTACTCTCTCGGGGGCATGTTTTGAGGAAGGGGTGCCTCAAAACACGTAGGCATGGGGCCGGTACCCCGAAGAGTGGCTATCCGAATGTCCGCCGATACCCCGAAGAGTAGCTATCCGAAGTAATCGTGCCCTTTGTCCGTTATGCCGATTACTAATCGGCTCCTCTTCGTTCATTAGCCCGGCATCTTATGCCGGCCCACCTTTATCTCACAGGCCGAAGGCCGATCAGTCCATAGGGCTATTCTTCTTCTCCTTGAGCAACACCATCCTTACGAACAC
>DEHM01000018.1:0-218 GCA_002351925.1 Bacteroidales bacterium UBA2800 | reverse complement strand
TTCGTGCTCGCGGCTCCTTGCCCGCTCACTTTCCCTCGCAGGAGATCCAATCCCGCACTCAAAATAGCTCTTGACATATCTCTAATTTTTTAACTGTTGTTATCTTTTCACTTTTCATCTTTCACTTTTCATTTTCCACTTTTTCATCTTTCATCTTTCATCTTTCACTTTTCATTTCCCACTTTTCCACCGTATACTTTTTAGATAATCTTTAGTGA
>DEHM01000009.1 GCA_002351925.1 Bacteroidales bacterium UBA2800 | reverse complement strand
ACCTGTTTGTCGTTCATGATTTTGATTTTCGAGATAATTCGGATAGCTACTCTTCGGGGTATCGGCCCCCTGCCTACGTGTTTTGGGGTACCCATTCCCCAAAACATGCCCCCGAGAGAGTACTATCCTCATTCAAAGCAGAACAAACTCTTAATCGGAAAGACAGGAACAGGGTTCTTCCGAAATCCGGTGCAAAAGTAGTATAAAAAAGCGAAGCCACCAAAAAAGGGGCTTCGCGGGATGAAAGAATATTTCATTTTTCTCAATCGTGGGTCAAATCGTAGCCACAATATCGTGAAAAATGGAGTGCTTCGAAAAAGGTGAGATAGGCCTCCCCCTCCTGCTGCCGTCGCGAGGTGATGGTGTGGTCGTTGATGATGTGGTACTTCATCTTCCATCCGTAGAGGAGCGTTTGGAGTCCTTGCAGACCTACGTCGGCGTGGATGGCTCTTTCGAGTCGTGCGGCAAGTTGCGCAAGTGTTACAGCGTCCTGTTTCATAAGCCGGCTTCTTGTTTGAAGGTTAGTACATCTTTGGCGGTGAGGGTTGGACGCAAGTTTTCCATAAAACGGGAGATACACCAGCCCGCCTCTTCGACCGCCTTAACGAGCTCGTCACGCGAAACACGGATGTCGGCGATGTGTAGTTTGTTTTGTGCCATTTCGGCGCAGAGGACGATGAAGCGCCAATGACCGTCTGGCGGGACGGAGTGTTTTGACCGCTGCGCGAAGAATGACTTTCTGCGTTTGACGATGAAGTAGCCGTAGTCTCTACAGATTAGGCCCTGGAGGGCGAGACAGTTTTTGGATAAAAAGATTTGCATAGTAGTAAAAATTTAGTTGGTGACTCGTAAAAGGTCCGTTGAAGGTCCGTTCCGGGTCCGTTTGATTTAGTTTAGCGGTTTGACATCGGTCATCTCGAAGAGTCGTGCTACTCCGGCGGTGTATGTGCCGTAAGAGCCGTTGTACTTAGCGATGACCATTTTCTGGGTTTTCATCTGGTCGTTGATGCCGTTTCGGCCGTTCCAGTTGACAGGCTGGGGGTTGCAGTTGTTGATAGCGAAATAAGGATTTTCATCTAACTGCTCTCCGCGTTTTTTGGCTTCGCGCAGATACCAATAAATCTGTCGCTGCTTGGTAACGGATAGTGCACCCCATAATGCCCTGCAGGCGTCTTTACGTGAAACGTATTCCCCCGAAGGAGAGAGTAGTCGCCATATACAATCGAAAGTGTCCATAAAAATAATTTTTCTTCTTCTTCCTCCCCCCACACCCGCTTTGGGGTACGTACGTAGTACGTGGGGTGTATAGAGAGAGGAGGAGAAATTTTTCTTTTTACTTTTGCTTCTTTTCTTTTTCTTTTGAGGGTTATACGTCGGAATTAATCGGCCAGACATGGTCGATGCCGATGAGCGAATAGAAATAGAAACAGCGCCAGTTGTCCTTTTCGAGGTCGTAGTAGGTAACGATAGCGAGTCGTTCGCGGTAGACGTTTTCCCCGGGCGACTTGGGCACTTGTGCGGTAGGAATGAGCAGGGGGTTGTTCGTGCCGAGAGCAACACGCTCCGTACCGTCGGCTTTTCTGTAGGAGAAACGGACGAGTCCGCGGCGTAGGCAGTCACGGAAATTGCCGATCTCCCAGGCCATAGTCAGCGCGCGGGATTTGCTGCAGTCTTCGCCGGTAAGGTAGTTAGCTTGGCGCATAATCATGCGCAGTTTACGGATGTCGTTTGGCATAGTGCTTAGTCGGTTGTGATGTCGTTNNAGGAGTTGTCCGCGAGACATGTTCTGCGGATGGAGAGAGGCGTCGCGGAGTTGCTGTGCGGCGGTGCGGAGCTTACGTAGGATCTTAGCGCGGCGTATGTTCTCCTCGGGTGTGACCTCTTGGAGGTTGGAGGCACGGTTGTCGAGGGGATTGCCGTTGAGATGGTCGATCTGCATGCCGGGCGTACGCGGACCAACCCAGGCCTCATAGACGAGGATGTGGCAGCGTTTTGCGCAAAAATTTCGCATCATAACATAGCGACTATGGCCGCCTGTCTTCTTGCTTGGACGGTTAGGACAGTAGTTCGGTTTGACCTCGTGAACACTTCGCCGTGTGACGGAGAAGAACCGCCCACCCTCAGAGCAATAGAGTTGCGCCGTACCTTGTTTGGGCTTGGCGTTTCGGCACAGACGCAGAGTGATCCCCTCGTGAATGAACTCGGGAATGGGAGAAGAAACCGCTCCTTTAATTGGAGCAAAAATTAGATATGGAAATCGCCATCGGAATAGTAGGTTGGATAGTAGGTTTTTGCCTACTCGGATGGTGTTTAGAAGAAATATTTAGAATATAATACTAACTTGCGTCAAGCAATCCTCGAACCTAGGAAATTCGAATTATTGCTAACACAACGTTGCATGTTCCCTTAGGGGCGGCATCTGTCTATGTTATAGGCTTTCCTAGGGCCTGAGGAGTGGACGGATAGCCGCCTCTCTTCTTGCCCGAAAGAGCCGTTGACGCGCAAAAAAATGCGCGATGAGCCTTGTATTAAACGACATTTACAACGAGTGGTATGAAACTCAGTTGAGAAATTACATCATTGAAAATGATGTGGAGAAACATCCAGAAAGATTAAGGGAATTCTTTTTCGACCTTAATCAGCTTAAAATCGACACAATTAAAATCACCGATTCTATCTTGGCAGAACTGAATGTACAAGCGCGCTTACAGACGAACGCGGATATACATTGTATTGGTCGACAGACGGTCTATGACAACATAAATAAGGCGTATTAGACGTTTGTACGAAATCCGTACACCCTTCTATTATTTTACCTGTACTTTTGCACCGTCTTTCGGGATTAACTTTCCCCCGGAGGATGGAATTATGCAAAATGATACAATAAATGCTCCAATTAAAGGAGCGTTTATCTTGTTCATTTAAAATCCGCTGCAAAGGTACTACAAAAAATTGACATATGCAAGAAAAATTTGCATATTTGAAATAATTGTTGTAAATTTGCAGCGGATTAGACATGGAAATACAGCTGCACGACATACGAGTGGAAGTAGATCGGAAGTGGATACGCACGATGCGCCTGACGGTTCGTCCGCCGGACGGCAGGGTTCGGCTGAGTGTGCCGTGGCTGGTGAGTAGCGCTACGGCGCGGGCTTTTCTGGAGAGCAAGTGGGAGTGGATATGCCGTAGCCGGGAGCGCGTGATGCAGGGTGTGGTAGTGGCGGAGAAGAACTATGCAGACGGTGAGACACACTACCTATTCGGCACGCCGTACACGCTTCGCGTAATACCTCTGACGAACGGCCGCAGCCGCACCGAGATAGCGGACGAGGAACTGCGGATATACTGCCGCGAGGACGCGACGCGAGAGCAGCGGGAACGGCTGTTGCGGCAACTGTACCGCGAGCAGCTGACAGCCGAACTGACGGAACAGATAGGGCGCTGGTTGGAGCGAATAGGCGAAGGAGAAATAAGCTGGCGGCTACGGTTGATGCGTTCGGAATGGGGCAGCTGTAATGCCCGCAAGCGGCGGCTGGTGTTCAACGAGGCACTGGCACGCGTGCCGAAAGAGTGCATCGAGTATATCGTGGTGCACGAGTTGAGTCATCTGGCGGTGCAGAACCACGGTCCGGCGTTCAAGGCACTGATGAGCGAGCGCCTGCCCGATTGGCCGGAACGGCGCAAGAAACTGAAAGTTTTTACATAAAAACTTGCATATGTAAAAAAAAAGCAGTAATTTTGCGGGCGAAATAGATTGGATAAGTATGCAGATATTGCGACATATAGGCGAATACACGATGCTGATGAGTCGTGTGTTGCGATGGCCGGACAGGCAGCGTATGTTCTGGCGGCAGTACAGCCGTGAGCTGGAGAAACAGGGCTTACAGAGTCTGCCGATAGTGCTGATCATCTCGGTGTTTATCGGTGCTATTCTGACGATACAGGCCAAGACGAACACCGAGAACCCGCTCTTGCCGACCTACACGGTAGGTCTGCTGACGCGTGAGACGCTGCTGCTGGAGTTCTCGAGTACGATTCTGTGTCTGATACTGGCCGGCAAAGTGGGCAGTAACATCGCGTCGGAGATAGGCACGATGCGTATCACCGAGCAGATAGACGCCATGGAGATCATGGGTGTGAACAGCGCCAACTACCTGATACTGCCGAAGATCATCGCGTTTGTGACGATGATGCCGATGCTGGTGATTATCTCGACGGCGATAGGTCTGTTAGGCGGCTGGGCGGTAGGTGCATTCACCGATATCATCACGATACACGACTATCTGGTAGGCGTGCAGTACGCCTTCAACCCCTACTATGTCTGGTACGGCATCATCAAGAGTCTGGTGTTCGCATTCGTCATCACGAGCATGAGTAGCTACTATGGCTACTACGTACGCGGGGGCGCGCTCGACGTCGGCCGGGCGAGTACGAATGCAGTAGTAAACTCCAACATAATGATCCTTTTCCTCGACCTCGTTTTATCGAAATTGCTGTTATGATTGAAGTAAAAGATATCGTTAAGAGTTTTGACGGGAATGTGGTGCTGAACCACATCAGCACGGAGATGCGCGACGGCGAGGTGAACATGATCATCGGTCAGTCGGGCTCGGGTAAGACCGTGCTGATGAAGAGCCTGATAGGTCTGCACGCCGTGGACAGCGGCGCGATACTGTACGACGGGCGCGACTTGGCGCAGATGAAGGAGAAAGAGATACGTGCGTTGCACCGCGAGGTAGGTATGTTGTTTCAGGGCAGCGCGCTATTCGACAGCATGACTGTCATGGAGAACGTGCTGTTCCCTATGGAGATGTTCGCCCGTCAGACGGATGCAGAGATGCGTGCGCGGGCGGAGTTCTGCCTCCGGCGCGTAGAGATGCCGGAACGCGTATGGAACCTCATGCCGAGCGAGATAAGCGGCGGTCAGCAGAAACGTGTGGCGATAGCCCGGGCCATCGTGCTGGAACCCAAATACCTGTTCTGCGACGAACCTAACTCCGGTCTGGACCCAAAGACCAGCCTCGTGATTGATGCGCTGATACAGGACATCACGCGGGAGTATAACATCTGCACCATCGTCAACAGCCACGATATGAACTCCATCATGGAGATAGGCGACAATATCCTGTTCCTGAAGAACGGCAAGAAAGAGTGGCAAGGCAGCCGTCACGAGATCATGACGAGCGACAACGAGGCGCTCAACGACTTCGTCTTCGCCAGCGAGCTGTTTAAGAGAATAAAGACCGCTACGCTGTAGGACCGCTACGCTGTAGGACCGCTACGCTGTAAGACCGTTAACACTGTAGGACCGCTTCGCTGTAAGAAAACTAATACAAATATCGAGAATAAGATGAAAAGAGTATTTTTACTGATAGCCCTGGTGGCTATGTTAGGTGTTGGGAGCAGTTATGCACAGAGCCCGGCTAAAGTGCCCGCTTATCGCGGCGTGATTGAGCGTGAGCAACCCAACGGTGACACGCTGCAGACCTATCTGCGCGGCGACGAACACAAACACTGGATGATGACCGTAGACGGCTGGCAGATCCTGGAGAACAAGAAAGGCTGGCTAGTGTACGCCAAGAAGAACTGCAAAGGTGGCGTGGTGGCCAGTCGCAAGAAAGCGCATAACGAGGCTAACCGCAGCAAGTGTGAGCGCCGCTGGCTGAACCGCAAAGGTATTCAGTTGATGAACAAAGAAGCATGAAGATAATCAGTTATAACCTCAACGGTATTCGTTCGGCCATCAACAAAGGACTGCTGGACTGGTTGCGCGAGGAGAGCCCCGATGTGTTCTGCATCCAGGAGAGCAAGGCGCAGCCCGAGCAGATCGATGTGCTGGCGCTGCAGGAACTGGGCTACCACAGTTATATCCACTCGGCGGAGAAGAAAGGCTACTCGGGCGTATGTATCTTCTGCAAACAGGAGCCGGACCGCGTAGTAGTAGGTATGGGCAATCCGGAGTTTGACCGTGAGGGCCGCGTGCTGCGTGCGGACTTTGGCGACCTGACGATAGTAGATGCCTACATACCCAGCGGTACGACGGGCGACATACGTCAAACGGTGAAGATGGCCTTTCTGGAGGAGTTGCTCCGGTGGACCCAAGAGCTGCGCAAAGAGCGGCCGAACGTGATTGTCTGCGGCGACTACAACATCTGCCATAAGCCTATCGACATCAACCACCCGGAACGCCAGATAGGCGTGTCGGGCTTCTTGCCGGAAGAGCGCGAGTGGATGGATCGCTGGGAAGCCACAGGCATGATAGACAGTTTCCGTGTGTTCGACCAGAGTGCTGAACGCTACAGCTGGTGGAGCTGGCGTGCCGGTGCACGCGCACGCAACGTAGGCTGGCGTATTGACTACCTCTGGGTGAGCGAACCGCTGAGAGACCGACTGCAAGACGGAAAAATACTAACAGAGGCAGTGCATAGCGATCACTGTCCCGTGGCACTATGGATACGTTAAGAACAGAACATCTGGTAAAACGGTACGGCAAGCGTACGGTGGTAGACGATGTGTCGATAGAGTTGACGCAAGGCGAGATAGTGGGTTTGCTGGGTCCTAACGGAGCCGGCAAGACGACAACCTTCTACATGACAACCGGACTGGTGGCTGCCAACCACGGACGCATCTTCCTCAACGACCAGGAGATAACCTCCTACCCTATGTACCGCCGTGCGAAGATGGGTATCGGCTATCTGCCGCAGGAGGCAAGTGTGTTCCGCAAGATGACCGTAGAGGACAACCTTCGGTCGGTGCTGGAGTTGACCGATTTCAGCAAGGAGTACCAAGCCGAGAAACTGGAGCAACTCATCAAAGAGTTCAACCTGGCACACGTGCGTCACAACCTGGGCGACCGCCTGAGTGGTGGCGAGCGACGCCGTACGGAGATAGCACGCTGTCTGGCTATCGAACCGAAGTTCGTCATGCTGGACGAGCCTTTTGCAGGTGTAGACCCTATTGCCGTGCAGGAGATACAGGACGTCGTTTGGCGACTGAAGGACAAGAACATCGGCATACTGATTACCGACCATAACGTAGATGAGACGCTGATGATTACCGACCGCGCCTATCTGCTTTTTGAGGGCAAGATCCTGTTCCACGGCACGCCGGAAGAGTTGGCCGCCAATCCGGTAGTACGGCAGAACTACCTGGGACGGGATTTTGAGCTGAAACGCAAGACGAGGGAGTAGAAAGTGAAGAGTGAAGAGTGAAGACTGAAAAGTACATCATTGGAGTGCTGGCGCTGTTGCTCATTGGCTGCAGCCCATACAGGCCGGAGGTAGAGTTGCCGATACACGAGGCAGCATCGATGCCCGGAGGCGGCAGAGCCAGTGCGACCTGTTTTGTAGTGAACGACCGTGCGTATGTCTTCGCGGGGCGCGACTCGGCAGGCATCTATCATAATGACCTCTGGCGTTATACGCCGGCTACCGACCAATGGGAGAACCTGGGCAGCACACCGCTCGTGCCGCGTGTCAATGCCACAGCGTGTGTGGACGGCGACATCGTCTATCTGGGACTCGGCTACAACGGCGGCCACTACGGTCAAGACACCAGCTATCTGCAAGACTGGTGGGCCTACACTCCTTCTACCGACAGTTGGCAGCAACTGCAAGACTACCCCAATGCTTATACCGACGCGGCTACGTCGTTTGTAGGACAGGGAGAATTGTACGTCGGTTTCGGCTTCTGCGGGAACTACCGCCGCGACATGTTTCGTTATACCATCACCGACAACCGCTGGGACTCGATAGACGTGGGTGTCAGCTTCTCGGGCTACCCTACCCGTTCGTTCGGCGGCACAGGTTGCACCTGCGCCGGACGACATTTCATGGGAACGGGTTACCACCGTTTCAGTCTCGACTGGTGGGCGGAACTGGTGGACGGCACCCACTGGGAGGCACGTGCCGCAGTGCCCGGCCGCACACGCACGACAGCCGCCTCAGGCGCCTCAGCCGACGCTATCTATCTCTGCGGCGGCTTCCACTACGGCGGTGTGACCACGACGGGCGAAGTGCTGCAAGACATGTTGCGTTACAACCCGCAGGAAGATCGCTGGCACTATATCGCCGTCATGCCTAAGCGGCTGATGAATCATATCTGTTTTGCCATCGGCGACCGCGTCTATTTCGGACTTGGCGAAGACGACGAATGGCGACTGAACGACAAACTCTACTATCTTGAGGACTAAGCTACTCGGCATATTACTGTTGCTCAGCGCGGCGATGAGTGCCCGTCAGTTGAGTTGGGAATGGTGGCCCACAGGCATCCGCGACAGCGTACCGGCAGGCGGTGACACCTTGCGTTACGACGGACATGTATACGCCGTAGCTTCGAGAGGTCGCTTCGCGCCGTTCTGGCTGCAGAGTAACACCCTGGGCGACATCAGCAGTAGCCCCTATAGCGGTAACATGAGTGCCGGTATCTACAAGACAGCCCAACATCCCGAACGGTGGTGGGACTACGACTTCGCGCTGCAAGCCACGCTGCGTCTGCAGTCACGCATAGCCGGCAGCGCTTTCGGCATCCAGCAACGTGTGGCGGCAGGCTATCTGAACATGGCCTACGCGCACGTGCGACTCTACCTGTTCGACCTGACGGTAGGTATCAAACCGATGATCTACGAGACGCAGGACACCCTGCTGTCGGCCGGCAGCCTGCTTTTCTCCGGCAATAGTCACCCGCTGCCGCGTATCACCATCGGTATCGACCATTATGTACCCTTCCCGGGTTGCTACGGTTATTTTGAACTGAAAGGCGGTATCACACACGCCTGGCTGACAGACAAGGTCTATATGCGTGGCAGCTATCTGCATCATAAATGGGCGGCCGTTCGTTTTGGCGGCCGGCTGCCGGTGAATATCAGCTATGAGTTCCACCACGCAGCTCAATGGGGCGGCGTGAGTCCCGTTTACGGCGACATAGGCAGCGGCTGGACCGATTTCCTGCACGTACTGATGGCGCAAGGCGGAGGCGTGATGCGTAACGACCAAGCGAATGCACAAGGCAACCACGTGGGCAGTCAGCAGTTGATGTTGACCGGCAAAGGACGCGGATGGGAAGTGAGTGCGTACTGGCAGAATTTCTTTGAGGACAACTTCGCCATGCTGGGGCTGGGACAGAACCGCACGGACGGTCTGTGGGGTATCAGCCTCAAGCAGAGCCGCTGGCCGTTTATAGAAGGCGTGACGATCGAGTATATAAACACTACGGACCAGAGTGGTCCTTGGCATGATCGCGACGGACTCTGCTACGCCGGCAATGACCAGTACTACCAGAACAGCGTGTTCCGCAACGGCTGGAACACCTACTATCGCTCGATAGGTACGCCTTTTATCACCTCGCCGCTGTACAACGCCGACGGGACGATATACACGCTCAACAGCCGTGTGCGCGTACACCACGTAGGCGTAAGAGGTAACATCTACGGCTATCGGTATCGTGTGCTGGTCAGCCATGCGCGTAACTACGGCAACGATAACACCAGCCGCCAACTGCTGAGTAGCAATGTGGCGTGGATGGTAGAGATAAACAAACATGTGGAACGGGCCTGGGGGCTGGACTTCGGTCTGAAACTGGCCGGCGATGCCGGAAGCCAGTGGGGTAACACGTTCGGTGCACAACTCACCGTCAGCAAAAGAGGAATCATCACACAATGGTAAAAGATTCGGTATATATCATCATGCCTGTGAAGGACTCGCCGCTGACGACTGAGGAGGCTATCCGCGCCATCGTGGAGAGCGGTCATACGCTGTGTGTGTACGACGATTTCTCTGCGCCGGAGAATGCCGCCCGGCTGGACCAGCTAAAGGACGAACTGGGTATAGCGGTTATTCACCTGAGCAAACGCACCGACCATCCTTCGCCTAACTACCGCACGGTGCTGATAGAGGCGCAACGCGAGTGCCTCCGGCAGGGTGCACACCTCGTCATCGTAGAGAGCGATGTGGTCGTTCGGGCCAAGACGATCGACCGACTGGCAGAAGCCGTTCGGCCGGGCAGAGGCCTGATAGCTGCCGTGACAACCGATGAGCAGGGGCATATCAACTTCCCCTACGACTACGCACGGGGCTGGACCGCAGACGGCGTGTGCCGCAAGCGACTGTCGTTCTGCTGTACGCTACTGACCAACGAGCTGCTCCACGCATACGACTTCGCGCAACTGGACGAGAAGAAAAACTGGTACGACGTGACGATTAGCCATCTGTCGCAACAACTTGGACTGGAGAACATCCTGCAGATCAGCAATACCGTGCTGCATCGCCCCCACTCCAGTCGACCTTGGAAACAACTGAAATACACGAACCCCTTGCTCTACTACTGGCGTAAGCTGACGCAAGGACTCGACAAGATATGAAACCGCTGGTATCCGTCATAGTGCCCCTGTACAACGCCGCACCGTATATCGGTGAGACGCTGGAGAGTGTGCTCAGCAGTACGTATCGACCGATAGAGGTTATCGTCATGAATGACGGTTCTACAGACGAGAGTCTGGTTGTAGCGCAGGCTTTTGCGGACAAGCACCCGGAAGTAATCGTTCTTTCCCAACCTAACGCAGGCGCCTCAGCAGCACGCAACAATGCTATCCGGGCGAGTCATGGCGACTATATTCTGCCGGTTGATGCGGACGATAAGATAGATGCCCGTTATATTAGTGAGGCAGAAGAGATTCTTGAGAACCGACCGGAGGTGCGCGTAGTCAGCTGTCGTGCTACTTTCTTTGGTGAACGAACGGGCGAATGGCGTTTTCCGCCGTTCAGCAAAGCGTTGCTGGCGCGCAAGAACATGATAGACACCTGCTCAATGTACCGTCGTGCCGACTGGGACAAGACAGCGGGTTATATGGAGACTTGTGCGGCGCGCGAAGACTGGGATATGTGGATATCGCTCTTCGAACAGGGCGGCGAGTTCGTGCGACTGCCGGAGATACGGCTGCACTACCGTGTGCGCAAAGGGTCAAAGCGAATGCAAGACAGGGCGCTGAAACATAAACTGATTGACGAACTCAACCGTCGGCATCCGACGTATATGCAAACCTATCTGGGCGGGCCGTTGCACTACCACCGCACGTGGAGCAGGTTGCTCAACCGCCTGCGCAGCGTGAAGCAGGTAGGCGATTTCGACCGATGGGAAGAAGGCGAAGTGATTGATGCACGGCGTAACATACTGCGCCTGACGGACGGTGTCGTCGTCAAGCGTTTCCGCACACCGGGGCTACTGCGTGGACTCTGGTATGGCTGGTTCGGCACAAGCAAAGCGCGCCGCAGTTATGAGAACGCGCTGCGTCTGGAAGGACTGACGCCGCAACCTATTGCCTACCGCGAAGTACGCATCTGCGGTATCCTGCGCGAGAGTTGGTATGCCTGCCGCCTGTCGGAGTGCAAACACACGTTCCAAGAACTGATAGAGCAACCCGCCTTCCCACGCCGCGCAGAGTTACTGCGCGCCATAGGTCGCTTTACCGCACAGATACGCAAGATGGGCGTTTGGCACCGCGATTATTCGCAAGGAAACATCCTCTTTAATGAGGACGGCAGTAAGATCGAACTCGTGGACCTGAACCGTATCCGTTGGCGCAAACATGTGCCGGGTCAACCCTTCGAACGACTGGAGCGTATCGGGGAAGAGGGACTGAAAAAGCTGAAAGAAGGATATGAACAAGTATAGAGACATCATGGGGCGCGTGAACTATGCGCTATTCCTGGCCGTTGTAGCGCTGTTGCCTTTCCCGCAGATCTTCCTGCGGTATGCGTGCGTGGCATGGGTTATCTCCTGGTTCTTGGAACTCCGCTGGTTAAGTCGTCCTAAGTCGCTCAAAGCGAACAAGATGGCGATTCCGTTTATGCTGTTCGGTGTCTGGTACGCGTGGCGGATATTGTCCGGCCTATGGGCAGCAGACCATGCGGCATGGGCCTTTCAGATGGAATGCTATATGACGTTTGGATTGCTTGTGCCTGTAGGTCTTTGGGGCGTTAACGAACGATACAACCTAAGGCAGATAGGCAAGGTCTTAGTTGGCTCCTGCCTTATCGCAGTATTCTTCTATCCGGCATTCCTGACGCTGCTTCTATACCACCGCGAGATCATTGACAACCATCCTTGCCTGCATGCGATGTGGGACTATAGTTCTTCTGAATGGCTCTATTTCTACCAGACTAACATCTCACATCTCAAGCATCGTCTGTTCCTTTGCTCGGTAGAACTGTTCGCCATCTATATAGCGTTTGTGCTTTATCGTCAATATTTGAAAAAACTGCTTCCTATCCTACTGCTCATCCTTGCGTTTATTATCTTCAGTGGTTCGCGGCAGATACTCATAACGACCGTTGCCGTGATTATCGTTGAGGCACTCTTCGCCCTTCCTGTTCATTATCGCAAACGATACGCAGCGGGTGTAGTATTAATAGGTCTTATGCTCGGGGCTGGAATACTGAGTCTTCATCCGCGCATGCGAGATATTCGCACTGCGTCTGCCACGCAGATTCAACATTATGAGACGGATGATTTTGTGCGGCTGAATATCTGGCAAGTAGCGTTGCAGAATCCTAAGGACTATGCATTACGAGGCTTAGGGGGAGGACAGAGCACACCATATTTGATCGAGCGCTACAACGCACTGGGACTGGATACCTATGCCGCCAAGCGCTATAACTGCCATAATCAGTATCTGGAGGAGTTGATGGAATTAGGCGTTGGAGGATTGTTGTTCTTCCTTCTTATGTGGTTAATTATTCCTTTCTGCGCACGCGGCGAAGGACGACAAACAGCTTGTGTGTTCGTCGTACTTTTCCTCTGCAATATGTTCACCGATTGTATGTTCGGCCGCTTCTGCGGTATCGCGTTATGGGCCGTTGCGATAGTCTTTATCTTCGCTCAAAGCCAACCGCAAAACTCAGTATCAGACCGCGAGGGGTGCACAGACTAAGCGGCGTACGACCGGTTTTCTGATCCTTGCCGGTAGCGCCGTCGTAAGAGAAGCAGTATTCGTTAAGTTCGGTAGCAAAATCCCAGATGTTATAGCAGACTGCCTGTACCGAGAAGGGCACACCCTTGATGGCGCCGCGGTACTTCAGACGCAGGTCGAAATTGAAGAACGAGTCGGTGCGTTTGCCGAAATTGGCGTCACGCACGTTGATACCGCGTGTATTGGCACTCCAGATGACGGCCTGCGAGTGACCGGCATTGTCGGTTGTCAGATAGGTGCGATAGGACGAGAAAGCGATACCGTCGCGGAACTTACCACTCAGACTCAACTGCCAATTCTCGGTGATGTTGACGCCCAACTGCAGACGGGCGATATAGGCGCGATCCTGATTGAGCCGTCCTAATGAACGGATAGCGGGATCCGTCTGCTGCATATTAGCATCCACGAGCACGTGGTTCGGACTCGCCAGCGATTCGCTCAGCATATTGACATCTTGGGTCTGCACGCCGTTGCCCAGAGCCGAAGTGCCGGACTCCACGTAACTCTGCCAGCTGAACGAGAAGAACACTTTCTTGCCGTTGTAGGTATACTTGATGACGTTGGAGGCAAAGACCGGTGAGCCGAAGACGCCGCTGCCGGTCCGAGGCTCTTTCGTAACCTCGTAATAGCGCTCCTGCGGTTTCATCGCGTAGATGTCGTAGGCGATACTGCCACCGTCCTGTTGCACCGTGATGGGATAGAACGAATCGGTATAACCCTCCGCCATACCGACCGACCAGGTGTTGTAGTATTTCTTGAAACTGGAGAGGATACTGATCTCGTGGCGACCGATGGTGAAGACGATAGGTATATCTACTGCCACGTATTGAGGCTGCCAGAGGTTTTTGCCCCACCGGTGATACTGTCCGCCGGTAGTCGTCAGCAGCGTGTTGGTGCCGGCATAATAGACCTCGCCGTTCAGATAACTGTTGCTCATGAACTGTATCTGCTCGTAGGTATAGGGTATCCGGTAGTTGGCGGCGATGAGGTCCACGCGAAACCATTTGACCGGCTCGATATGCACGTCTGCCTTCGCTTCCCAGCACGGCGTCACCTTCGATTTCCCGCCAAGGAGCACGCCGTCGAGCGTCGCGGAGAGACTGGCGCGCAGGCGCATCCACGGCAGCACCTGATAGTCGGCTTCCAGCGAGACGGCATTCTCCAGCAGGCCGGAACAAAACGCGGCTGACTGCCAACGATAGTCGTACAGAGAGACGGGAGCCGACATGTTGTCGCCCTGCAGATACACCGTGTTGGTCCACGCCGACTGAGAGGGACGGAAAGCCAGAAACGAGTTGTAGCTGTCTATATGCAGTTGGAGCCACGGCAGTATCCGATAGCGATAGTCGACCGCCCAGTTGAGTGCGTGGGTGTGTCCGTCGGGATACCACGGGTTGAGCGACTCGCCGTCCACGTCGATGATATTACGGCTGAACTGCAAGTCACGATGCTGATCACGATGGAGCGCATAAGTCAGACCTGTCGTCAGTTGTCCCGAGCGGCCAAACGACTTGGTGCCGTAGAACGAAAACGAGTGGTCGGTGCGTTGCGCCATTTCGTTGGCGTTATAGCCCCACTCACTATAGGCGTCGGCGCGATAACCGGCACGGATGATATAGTGCAGACGGTCGAAAGCGCGGTTCGGTTTCACCGGCAATTGGCCATCCAGCTGCACATGATAATAATCGGCATCATACGTGCCGGCAATACCCGTGTAGTCCCACTGCAACTGGCGGCGTACGCCATAGTCGGCATATACATGTTGGGTGTAGCCGATTCCCTTGACGGGAAGGACAAAGACCACATCGGCATGGCCCGCACCGACTGTGTGCCGACGGTGGTGGATAGGCCGGTCGTCGGCCAGCCTGCTGACAGCAGAGCCGCCGGGTTGCAAATCCAGCAGTTTCTTTGCCAAAGGTCCGTAGCCGCCTATGTTACCTGCCTGCCCGGACAACACAACCTGTTGCGGACGGACACTATCTACCGTCCAATAGACCGCTCCGCGGTTGTAGTCGATAGCCATCGAGTGGGCAAACATATCCGGCCGATAATAGGCACCGCCGACGTCCACACGACTGTCCACACGAAAACCGTTCAGGTAATATTTATTCCAACGATAAGAGTTGCCGTTGATAGAAAAGAGATAAGGCTCAGGAGTTGTCCACTCGCCCGTGGTCTCCGACAGATAGGTAGTCACGTCGCAGTAGTTATCCAGATAGTGGCTCAGTTCGTTCCACTGATACCACTCGCGGAACCACTCGCTGCGCACCGTATCCATCCCCATATTCGCCGCAGCCGTGAGGGACAATGGAAGAAGGACAATGGACAATAGACAGATTACAATTCGGCGACACATGGGAGGGGGCTTTTAGCTTTCTGCTTTAGCGGTCTTTGCTCTTTTAGCAAAGCGACCTAATATATCGATATGATAGACCAGTCCGATACGGAGTTGGTGGAACGGATAGTCGTGGATGCCGTACTGATACTGCACGTAGGGTTCGAAGCCCTTGACATGGGCGGCCACGCGTGCCTTGATGGTCATCGGCGCATCGCCGTAGTGTTCCCAGCCTACGTAACCGCCCCACGTAGCTTGCACTGAGAAGTACTCATGGCGCAACTTAGCTTGCAGGCCGTACATGAAGGCATCGTTCTGACGGCCGTTATCCGTCTGCCAGCAGAGGAAACCTGCCGATCCGGCAAAACGTAAAGTAAGGTGCTTTAGGGGTATCGACTGACCGATGCTGAGGTCGAAGAAATAGCCCGGACAGTCATAATGACGACGACGATGGAATTGTTCTCCGCTGGCTGTCTTCATGCCGAGGCGCAACGTCATCTGGGGGATATACTTGGCGTTAGGCGTCTTAAACCACTCGTTATGCAGCACTTGCACATCGGTGGACAGATACACATCGCCCGCACCTTGCCCTTTGCCGTCGTACTGATCGTACCAGCCGAAGACAGGCATCCAGATACTCAGGTTCGCCCAACGCGTGAATAGAGGAACGTGCACGCGCGCGAAGATATCTGCCGTGCGACTGCCGTCGTGGCCCCAATAGCCGTCACCGGCTAACTCCAGATGCAACTCACGCTGCGTCAGTCCGTCCAGCATGTCCGGCACAGGGAAGGCATTAGGACCAAAGAAAGCCGGCGCAATACCCGTCGGCTGACTTAGATCCGGCTTCTCTGTCGGAGTCAAAGCGAAGAGAGGAACGCAGAGTACAGAGTACAGAATACAGAGTACAGACATAATCAGTCTGTGTTTTGTCAGTGAAACGGTCCGTATTCTGTCAGCGCAGCGGTCTATCATATTCCGAAGAGGTTACGGAAGAAATTCTTCTTATCGGCTGCACCCGGAGCGATACGCGGACTGTCTTGCAGTTGCTCAATCAGTTTGCGCTCGTCTTTATCGAGGTGCTCGGGAATATAGACGCCTACGTTGATGAGCAAGTCGCCCGTGCCGTAACTGCGTCCGTACTGGTCGATACGGGGCAGACCCTTACCGCGCATGCGGAGCACTTTGCCGGGTTGCGTACCCGGAGTGACGGTGATCTTCACGTCGCCGTTGAGCGTAGGTATCTGCACCTGACCGCCGAGAACGGCAGTAGGCATATCGAGCAGGAGGTTGTAGATCAGGTCGCTGTCCTGACGCACGAAGTCCTTGTGCTCTTCCTCTTCGATGAGCACGAGCAGGTCGCCCGCTACGCCGCCATGTGCACCGGCATTACCCTTACCGGGCACGGTGAGTTGCATGCCGCCCATGACACCGGCAGGTATGGTGATGGTGATGATCTCCTCGTCACGCACGACACCTTCGCCGTTGCATTTCGGACATTTGTTCTTGATAATACGTCCTTCACCGCCACAGGTGTCGCAGTCGCTTTGCACCTGCATCATGCCGAAGATACCGCGCTGCTGACGGATGACGCGTCCTGAACCCTTACAGGTGGGACAAGTCTCGGTGGAACCGTCTTTGCTACCCGTACCGTTGCAGTCTTTGCATTGCACGAGTTTGCGTACCTTGATCTTCTTCTCGCAACCGTTGGCTATCTCCTCCAGCGTCAGACGCACTTTGACGCGCATGTCGCTACCGCGATGTACACGCGGGCCGCGACTGCGACCGCTGCCGCCCATGAACATCTCGCCTATGTCGCCCAGGTCGAAGCCTGCGCCCTCGAAGATGTCACCGAAATGGGAGAAGATGTCTTCCATCGACATGCCGCCTCCACTGAAGCCGCTTGCGCCACCCATGCCGGCAAAGCCGTATTGGTCATAACGCTGACGCTTCTGCGGATCACTCAGCACCTCATAGGCCTCGGCTGCCTCCTTGAACTTCTCCTCAGCAGCCTTGTCACCCGGGTTCTTGTCCGGGTGATACTGGATGGCTTTCTTGCGGTAAGCCTTCTTTATCTCCTCAGCGGTTGCGGTCTTTGGGACCTCAAGCACTTCATAATAATCTCGTTTCTCTGCCATAAAATCGTTTCGTGTTTAGGGTTTAATGGTTATTCGCCGACGACTACTTTGGCGAAGCGAATCACTTTGTCGCCCAGTTTGTAGCCTTTCTGCGTGCAGTCGATCACCTTGCCTTTCTGCTCCTCGCCGGCCGCAAAAGTGGTGACTGCCTCATGCTCGTCGGTGTTGAAATCCACTCCGTCGGTCTCGATGGGGTGTACATCGTTTTTGTCGAGGAAAGCCAGGAACTTCTGGTAGATCAGCTTCACCCCTTCGTCGTCGATGACGGCTAAGGCGCGCTCGAAGTCATCTACCAACGGCAACATCTCCGTGAAGATACGCTCGCCGGCGGTAGCCATCAACTCGAGTTTCTCCTTGTTGGTACGACGACGGTAGTTGTCAAACTCCGCCATCATCCGCAGGTTCTTGTCCTCCAGCTCGGCGATACGCTCCTCGAGCGACTCCACCGTCGGAGCCTGCTCCTCTTGCGTCTCTTCTGCAGGCGCTTCTGCGCCGTCTTGTAGCGTAGCGTCCTGTAGGCGCTCTGCGCCTTCCTCTAATTCTTCTATCTCTTCTTTCTTGCTCATAATCCGAAATTGTGTTTACACCTATCGGTGTGTCAAAATGTATGCCATAAGCCTTGTTACTGCCAAAATGGCAGACACAAAAAATCCCACGTGGTTGGTGTGGGATTTTTCGGTTGGTTTCTTACTTGAAGAACTCGTTCACTTTCTCGTTCAGAACGATCTCCTCTTGGAAGATGTAAGCACCCGTCTTAGGCGACTTAACCATCTTGATGCACTTAGAGTGCGCGCGTCCGGAGTTACCGGTTTGCAGTGTTGCGACCGCTTTCTTTGCCATAGTTCTAAGCCTTTCTAATTAGGGTTAATTACTTAATCTCCTTATGAATCGTGTACTTCTTCAAATAGGGATTGTACTTCTTCAACTCCAAACGATCGGGAGTGTTCTTGCGGTTTTTGGTGGTGATGTAACGAGACATTCCGGGTACGCCGCTGGCCTTTTGCTCAGTGCACTCCAGGATAACCTGTACGCGTGCTTCTTTTTGTTTCTTTGCCATTGTTCAGCTCCTTTCGTTTAATAGAGATAGCCCTTCTCAGCAGCTTGTTTCAGCGCGTTGTCGAGGCCGATCTTGTTAATTGTTCTCAGACCGGCTGCACTCACGTTCAGCTCGATCCATACATCCTGTTCTACCCAGTAGAACTTGCGGCGGAAGAGGTTCACATCGAAGCTGCGCTTTGTGTGGCGCTTCGAGTGCGAGACATTGCAGCCGCCCATGGCTTTCTTGCCTGTAATTTGACAAATCTTTGACATTGTAGTATATATTTTATATTATTTTCCTTTTGTAACCCACTCATCCTCAGCACAATACAGATAGACCACGCCAAAAATGCAGTCTATTCCACGAAAAAAATCGTGCAAAATTACTACTTTTTTTTCAATTGACCAAATATTTTTGCTTTTTTTTGCATTTTTTTGTAAAAGAAGCACAGAAAGCGCTCTTTTTCTGCAATTAGTGCAGGAGCCATAACAGAAACAGCAAAAGCGCCATTTCTGACGCTTTTACCGATAGATTTCCCGCTTAACGTTATCTCACCTCTTGGCCGGTAAGGGTGTAGGTCCTCTCTCCGCGGAGGATGTAGATTTGGCCATCCCGGAGGAATTTGCGCGTACCTCCCTCAAAGGAAGAGGAGTCAATTTGGTCGATAGCCGTAGGTGTTTCACCTGTCGTTGTGAAATCAGTCACATAGGAAGCTATGACTTGGTCATTTGCATCTTTTGTATCAAGGGTCAAATGATAGTTCGTTCCACTAGAGAGGCCTGTTATTGTGAAGCGGAAACCTCCATCGGATGTCAGAACTGCTGCGGGGGCATGGTTGTTTGTATAGTCTCTGCCAGGAGCAAAAGCAATTCCAGTTAATTGACCATTCGCATTGAAGATAAGTGTGCAGAAAACAACACCGTCTTTAGTGATTTGAAGCGAATATGTTGCAGCATTAGTCGAAGTCGGCCATGTAACGACTGCTTCGTTATCAGAAGGAGCCACGTCGACATCCGTTATCGTCTCGGCTACTTCTTCTGCATCAATAGTTTCGACATAATAGAAGTCCCTCCATCCAGTAGCGGCTTTATACATGTCTACGGAAGCGGATAGCACATGAAGTACACACTCAAACTTCTCAATACCGTCAAATGTATTGCTATAAGCCGTAGGAGGTGTAGCACGATAACAATAGATGTTCTCTAAACCGGTGCAGTTGTAGAAAGCTTGCTCATAGATCGTCTTCACGCTTGCTGCAACGCTGAGATGCTTGAGAGTCGAATAGCCTGCAAAGGCGCTATTACCTATAGTTGTGACACCTTCGGCTATAACCAGTTTTTCTACAGTAGTAGGTGCTTCGAGACCGAATGTATAGTTCGAATTGAGGGTGCCTGCTCCGCTTATAGTTAGGACTTTGTTTGTAGCATTGTACTCCCATGTAAGGGCTAAGTTGTCACCACACTTACCACTTTTATCAACGGCATATTCCGCCGAGAAAATAGTATCTCTTGTCAGAACAAGTGTACGTGGGTTGTCCTTGTTTCCGTCATTCCATTGAGTGAAATGATAGCCGTCATTCGGAATTGCCTCAAAAGTACACTCTGTTAGGTAATCAAACATACCTGTGCCGGAAACAGACCCATTCGGGTTTGTCAAGGCAGAGAGGCTGTATTGATTTGGAGCGAAGAAGGCTTCGAGGGTTGCATCCATAGTCACAATATATGAACGGGGATTGCTATTATATCCATCACTCCAACCTGCGAAATGATAGCCGTATTTTGGTGTGGCCGTATATGTTAATTCTGTACGATACTCAAATTCGCCCTGTAGACCTTCGACTGAACCTCTAGTTGTATCGCAAGTTATAGAAATCGTATACACGTATGGAGCAAAAATAGCTTCAAATGTTGTATCTTGAGTTAACTCAATAGTACGAGGGTTGTCTGTTATACCATCGTTCCATTGAACGAAATGGTAGCCATATTTAGCTGTTACTGTACACGTCACAAGTGGTTCGTCGCAGATAGTTACATTTTTAATGTTTGTTGAGATATAGCCATATTGCGCTATCGTTGACATAGTATATGGTAGAGGCTTGTATTTCACACGGCTATCATTATTTAACAACTGCTTTAGTCTATCCCGATCGCCACACGTCGCATAAATATCTGTTAAACTACTACAACCATTGAAAGCATTAGTACCAATACTTGTGACACTATTGGGGATCTCAATAGAGGTAAGAGTGCTGCAACCAGAGAAAGCATAGTCTTCAATGCTTGTGACCGTGTAAGTTGCCGACTTATATACCACAGAAGAGGATATGTCTACTGTTACTAATCCAGCATAGTTATCCTTTGCCGAGGTAACCTCAGCAGTATGGTTCGTAGCATTCAAATAATAATACAAATCGCCTATCTTTACCCCCTCAATCCTTTCTAATTTCGCGCCCTTAGTAATTTCATAGTAATGTCTGATTTCGCCAGCCACATCACTAGTGATGTGGCTCAATTTACCAACTACCAATACGCGATCATGCTCAGCAAGAGCCGCACCATCCTCAGCTGAACATATAGCACGGTACGCTTGGATAAGGCCATAAGTAGAAGTTGGATCATCATTCAGCCAAACGGTGATGTTGCCATACTCCTCGCTATACGGGGTCTTGATGCTGGCAACTAAGCAACGTACAGCCACTTTTTCAGACTCGGTATTCTCTGCTAATGCCTCAGCACGCACCTTCGCTTGAGCCGCTGTGAGGGTCTCTAAAACAACCGGCTCAGCCTCACCGAAGTAAACGGATACTTTCTCAATACGAGCTGAAGATGTCAGAGTATACGTCCAAGATTGTGCATTGACAACCACCATGCTGTCCAAGTCACCCGTATAGGTCGAGAAGAACCGGAACACCAACTTACCAATTTGCTCAGTCTCAGAAGTAATCGTAATCACACCATTTTTGTAACAACGCAGAGTAGAGTGTGCATCATCGTTCCAACCCTTGTTGCAAGTAAAGGTAACGCCATTCTTCGTAGCAATAACGACACTACCGTAAGCCTGTGTTCCTTGACCCAAGAAATCATTGCCTGTAAATTCTACATCAGCCACAGGCACATTAGTATTGATAGCGAATTCTGCCGTAAAGGTAGTGTCTTGCGTTAAAACAATGGTTCGAGGATTGTCGGTATTGCCATCTGACCATTGAGTAAAATGATAGCCGTCATTCGGAATAGCAGTTAATATGCAATTAGACAAATAATTATATATTCCCGATCCAGTTACGATTCCCTTTGTCTCATCGCAATTTGCATTAAGACTGAAAGTAGCTGTACCACAGCGAGCCCAACGGAGATTCTCTGCACGGAGGTCCCATACGATGTTTGCATTTTCATGGGTCAGTTGATTGTCGCCCTCCTCACCTGGGATACGACGCCATACACCATTAACGAGCTTCTGCATGTGAGCAATATCCTCCCAACTTACTGCACTATCACTACTAGCCGGAACCACACCAGTATTCGGATCCGGCACACCGCTCAGAATTTGATACGGAGTATTCTCAGCGGCCTTGAAAGTAATATCGTATGTCGGAACGCCTGCATTAGCTATGGTCTTAGCAGAATTGTACTGCATTTGCCGGAAAGCCCAGCTGCTCATAGCACCTACGATGAACGGAACCACATTTCCGTCGCAACCATCGCTGATGACAGTAATAGTGTAGTTGTGGTAAACAGTAGTACACGGATTGCTCTTCCATGCGTCAATCGTGAACACATTCGGAGCGTCGGTACCGTAGTTGATTAGGTCAATCTCACCTGCGTAAGCACCTGTAACTGCCTGTACACCACCGCGGATAACGGTAACAGCACCTACTTGATACGACCAGTTGAAATTACCATTTACATCCAGCAGAATAGGTTTAGCCTGAATACCCTTCCCTGCCTCGGGCTCTGCCTCGGGCTCGAAAGAACCTACATACCAGCCGTCATAACCCTCAATAGGCTCAACAGCAACGCATTGAGTCACATTGCTTGTCCATCCGTTAAATGAACCTGTCAGCACGATGTCGTTACAAGCCAGGTTATCTGGAACGAAGAAACATACGCACACGTCACCCTGATCGTAGTAATCAGCGAGAACTGCATCCGACGGAATAACGTCTAACGATGCAAATGTGCTAACGCTTGCTACAAGCGCGAGAAAAAGAGAAAAAAGTTTTGTTTTCATTTTGTAAATATTTTTCAATTAAGTACAACAAAAAGCGGGCTTCAATGTTACTTGTCCCGCTACTCCTGGCTCTCGCATTGCCGATTGGACAGAACAAGCAACATGAAGCCACGCCATATATCGATACTAACACACGAGAAGTGTGCGTACGAATATACACGCAGACATCTACTGTTGCATTGTCTTGGTCCAATTCGATGAATTTGCGAGATTCAGAGTAGCCAAGTACAAAGCGTAATAAACGCTGTTAATATGTCCTTGCTTTTTTATGCTGTCAAGGCCAGCATTACTTTCGAACGCTCCACGGCAAGCGACGAGGGTTCTAAAACCTTTGCGGCTGCAAAGGTACAACAAAAAAACGATATATGCAAAAATATTTGCATTTTTTCATTATTATCCTTTCAGTTCGGCATTGATGGTGGCGATGATGAAGCCGCGGAGAGTGGAATAGTAGCGAGCGGAAGAGGAAGCCCGGTAGTGCTTGCGATAGGAGGCATAACGGCGCTCCCATTCGGCTTTCTGAGCGGGATCTTTGAGGATGGCAGAGGCTTGCTTGACAGCCATGCCGAAAGTAGAACGGGTTTGTGCCTGCTCTTCCGAGGCTGTGCCACGGAAAGGATGGTCAAAGGCATAGGCGTGTGTTCTACCGTTGCGGGTACAATAAACAATTCGATCGTTACGTTTAAGCTTCCCTTGGAGGGAGTCAATTGCGACATTGGGTTGTATGTGTGCCATAGTGTGTGGATGCCCTCTAAGCCACGCAAGAGGGATTAATTAATTATTTTATCATTATTACATTATTACTTTCTAAGCCTCCTCTCGGCGTAATCCTACGTATATCGTACGTATATCGTCCGTATATTGTCCGTAAGGCATGTGTGGATGCTACGACGGCATAGTGACGAAATCGGGTGCAAAGGTACAACAAAAAATTGATATATACAAGAGTTTATCCCCTAAAATGTGGTATTAGTCCTACAAGTGTATAGTGTATAGTGTATAGTGTATCATAAAAGGTAAAAAGTAAAAAGTATGGATGAAGATGTGTTAAAAGTGCTGCACGCCGCATGGGCTACACCCGCATTTAGCTCGTATCGGGCAGACCGCTGGCGTTTGTATCCTTGTGCAGAACAAGAACAAAGACAGGGGGCGATACGAGATAACGACGTCCTCACGCAGAGGGAGGACAGCGAAGGACTAATCTGCCTATGTCCGAGCCTACAACACAAAAATGCAAGCTAAATAAAGCAAGAAAAAGGCACAAAAAGACCGGCAGAAGTAAAATAAATGAAAAATGCCAATAATATTTGCGTATGTAAAAAAATTGTTGTACCTTTGCAGTCGCAAAGGTTTGTAACAAAAACAAACAATCTAAATAGTATGATCGAACATTTGATTCCTGCGTGGATGTTAATCCCGTTTGTAGTGATGCTGCTGTGCATCGCTGTGCTGCCGCTCATGCCGCATGTAGGCGAGTGGTGGGAAGAGAACATACACAAGCTGTATGTCTCGCTGATTCTGGGTGTACCGGTAGGTGTCTGGCTGTGCGTACACGGCATGAGCCACGAGTTGATTCACCAGATGATTTACGACTACGTGCCGTTTATCCTGTTGCTGATGGCGCTGTTTGTGACCACCGGCGGTATCTGTATCCGTGGAGACCTGAAGGCTACGCCTTTTACCAACACCAAGATCATGGGTCTGGGCTGGTTTCTGGCTTCGTTTATGGGAACGACGGGTGCGGCGATGTTGCTGATTCGTCTGCTGATTGCTACCAACCAGCAGCGTCAGTATCGCGCACACACCATCCTGTTCTTTATCGCCATTGTGGCTAACTGCGGCGGTTTGCTCTCGCCGCTGGGTGATCCTCCTTTGTTCCTGCTGTTCCAGAAGGGTGCGGACTTTATGTGGTGGATGCAGAACATGTTGCCCGAATGGGCTGTAACGGGTGCGCTGCTGCTGGGTATCTATTTCCTGGCGGATATGTATTACTACCGCAAAGAGCCGACGGCTAACCTCATGGCCGACGTGCGTGAAGCCAAGAAGCTGAGCATGAGCGGACTGATCAATATCGTTTGGTTGCTCTGCGTGATAGCCAGCACGATGTTCATCAATCCGAAGTATATCCCGTCGATGGGTGATCCCAGTGCACCGTGGTACCTGAAGCTGCTGCGCGAGTGGGCGTTTATCCTGATCATCGCGGCATCGTGGCTGACGACGAAGAAAGAGGTGCGCGTGAAGAACAACTACAGCTGGACGCCGATTATGGAGGTAGCCTGCGTGTTCCTCGGCATCTTTGCGACGATGACGCCGGCGTTGATGTTCCTGGAGAACATGAAAGAGACGATTCAGCAGGTCATCAGCGAGCCGTGGCAATACGTCTATATGACCGGTTCGCTCAGTGCGTTCCTGGACAACGCGCCTACAGCCATGGTCTTCAACTCGATGGCTCCGTGCGGAGACATTGCCGGTCTGGCTTCGGATGTGTACCTGAAAGCGATCTCGATGGGTGCCGTGTTCTTTGGCGCGCTGACCTATATCGGTAACGGCCCGAACTTCATGGTGAAGTCGATAGCGGAACAAGAGGGTATCTCGATGCCGTCGTTCTTCGGCTACATGATTAAATTCAGCTTGATCGTGCTGCTGCCGGTTTACATCATCGTACAAATACTGTTTATCTGATGAGTCTGGTAGATGATATCATCGCTTGGTATTCGGCGCATATGAACTATGCGTCGATTACCGGGTTGATGGCTGTAGAGAGTTCGTTTATTCCCTTTCCGAGCGAGGTAGTGATACCGCCTGCTGCGTTTGTGGCCGGTCAGCCGGAGAGCGTACTGTGCGCCACGGGCAACTATCCGGTGGATGTGCTGCTGATCGTGCTTTTCGGAACGCTGGGCGCGATGATAGGCGCGATTATCAACTATGCCCTGAGTGTGTGGCTGGGACGCATCATCATCTATAAGTTCGCCGACAGCCGTCTGGGCCATATGTGCCTGCTGTCGAGCGAGAAACTGGAGAAGGCGGAGGCGTACTTCCGCGAGAAAGGCAATGTATCGACGTTTGTAGGGCGTTTTATCCCCGGCATCCGTCAGCTGATCAGTATACCGGCCGGACTGAGCCGGATGCATTTCGGCGCGTTCCTCTGGTGGACGTTCCTGGGCGCGTTTATCTGGAACTGCATCCTGGCGCTGCTGGGCTACGTAGCAGCCGGACAGATGAGCCTGATAAAAGAATATAGCCACGAACTAAGCGTGGCCATACTCATTATTCTTGGTCTCGTAGTTGCGTATTTCGTAATACGCAAACTACTCGACGTTAAACGGTTAAAACGTTAAACGGTTAAGCCTTCAGCCAAGCGCTGAGGGCTTTTCTTTTGTCGATCAGTTCGGCAAGAACGCAAGCGCCTATCCAGCCCAAGAGGAACATCAACACCACCATTTTGCGGCGATCGTTCACGGGTGCCGCATCCACGGTAAAGTGGTTCTCCAGCACTACGGGAGCGGTAGCCAGCTGCAGGCGCTGGTCCATATAGTCGGCATAGTGACGGTGGGCATAGATAGAAGTCAGGAAGAGGTGGACTCTCCAGTCGCCCATGAAGACCAGTCCGTTCTTAGCCGCACCCAGCGGCTCTGCGCCCGGATGGGAATGGAAATAATAGTGCGTGGTGAGGCTGTCGAGTTTCTGCGTCTGATCGTGGTTGAACTTCACCTCGTCGAGCAGGTTACGCAGGTAGACAGCGTGAGCCGCCTGCAGCGCAGGATTGCCATTGAGGAAACCCATTACCTCGGCCTCTACAGCCGGCAGCAAGTCGAGGTCGCGTTGCTTGATACGGAACTGCAGACACAGACGATCCTGCATCTGGACGTTGACCGTGTCGGTGGGCGACGATTTCTCGCGGAAGTCGATATAGTCGGCAACCGAATCGCCCATACAATCGATGACGCGATAGGTCTCAAAACGGCGCAGTTTATTCTCCATCAGCCAAGGTCTGAGCGGCGAGTCAGGCGGCAACTGCTGGGCAGAACGCAGCGGCATATAGGCTTGCTCGAACTGCTGCACAGTAGGACCGTTGAGCAGGGCTACGGCATTGACCTTGTAGATGATATTACCCTGACGGGTATAGTAGAGCGCCGCCACTACACCGAGGGCGACACAGATCAGTACCAGCCACCAGTAGCGGTAACTCAGACGCAACGCACGCGCCAAGAGACGTCCCAAGGCAGCGCATCCGCGACACAACGCGTGCCAGCAGGCTACGCAGAGGTCAAAGAAATTCATCTCTCTTTCCATATTCTTTTCGTTTTATTGTTTTCATTTTCTGCGAATCCATCCGAAGGGACGGTGAGCGGGTTTCTCCTCCTCGGCAGGCGTCGCCTCTTCCTCAATGGTGATGACGACATCGTCGGCCGAAGCGGAAGCCACGTGCTCGCGCGGCTGCTGTTGCGGCTCCTCCAGCGGGAAGAGCGTGCCGCTCAGGTCGATGGTCTGCATCTGTTCGTCCTCACGCGGCGTGTCGGTCTGCGGCGGGTAGTTGCTGTCGATAGCCTCATTGATAGCCTCCTCATCCTCGGTGGGCAGACCATCCACTTTGTAGCCGGTGGCGATGATGGTGACGCGCACATCTTCGCCCAGACTCTCATCGAGCGAGGCGCCCCATTGTACCTCGATGTCGTCGCCTACCTCCTGCACGAAATCGTTGATCTGGTCGATCTCCTCCATCACGATAGCGTGCTCGGTCGAGCAGTAGAACTGCAGCAGGATACGCTCGGCGCCGTGGACGTCGTTGGTGTTGACGAGCGGACTGTTGAGCGCATCGTTGATGGCCTTGGTGATACGGTTCTCACCGGCAGCGCGGCCAACGTTCATGATGGCCACTCCACCCTTCCGCAACGTGTTGCGCACATCGGCAAAGTCGGTATTGATATAGCCGGGCACCGTGATGATCTCAGCTATTGCCCGTGCGGCATTGGCCACTACGTCGTCCGACTTGCTGAACGCGTTCAGCAGGTTCAGCTCGGGATATATCTGCTTGAGTTTCTCGTTGTTGATGATGAGGATAGCGTCCACATGTTTGGCCAGACGCGCTACGCCCGTCATCGCCTTGACGATCTTCTTCTTCCCCTCAAAAGCAAACGGTATCGTCACGATACCTACGGTCAGTATACCCATCTCTTGCGCCACCTCTGCCACTACCGACGAGGCACCTGTGCCGGTGCCGCCACCCATACCGGCAGCCAGGAAGAGCATCTGTGTACCGTCGTTCAGCGCTTCGCGAATATGGTCGCGGCTCTCTTCGGCATACTGACGGGCGGTCTCCGGATCACCTCCGGCTCCCAGACCCGGGCCCAACTGCAGTTTGCAGGGCACCGACGACTTGATGAGTACCTGGCGATCGGTGTTGCAGACCAGGAAAGAGACATCCTTGAGTCCCTGACGATGCATATAGTTGACGGCATTACAGCCGCCACCGCCCACACCGATGACCTTGATAATAGAATCTTCTGTTAGTCCTTCCAGAGGAAGCGTAATCAAATCTACGTCCATATAGCTATTTATGATTTGGCTGTTTATACATGTTTATTCCAGAAATATCTCGAGCGTGCCCTCTTTCACCCGCTCCAGGAAATTGGCTTTGCGCACCAGCTGATTAGGATGGCTGTCGCGGTAGTCCTGCCCCAGCAGGATGGTACCTATCAGCGAGGTATATTGGGGCGAGAGATATTTCTCTTCGGTGTCGCGATGCAACAGGAGGTTGTGCGCGCCGTATTGCACGTGTACGCGTGTCTGCTGCTGCAGATAGCTGTCCATGCCCGTCAGCATGCTCGCGCCGCCGGTGATATAGAGCGTACGGATACGGCTCTCCACTTTCTTCAGCTCGTCGATGAGCGGCGCCAGTATCTCGCGCAGCTTCAGCTCGATAGCCTCCGCCAGTTGCTCGGTAGTGATGAGCAGTTCGCGCTCTTCCATCTCGGGGCTCGCGGGCACGCGCAGGCGCACGTTCCTTTCTACTAACGCGGGCGAGGCGACGCCAAAACGACATTTTAGCGCCTCAGCCGTCTGGAAACTGATACCCTGCTGTTCCAACATGCGGGTGATATGGTAGCCGCCCTTGGGCACTACGCGGTTAGCCAGGTACTGCCCGCCCTTATAGACGGTCAGCGTGGTGGTCTGCGCACCCATGTCGAGTACAGCGCAGCCTTCCATCAGCACGTGGTTGCCGTCGCAGGTAGCGAAGGCCGAGAGGAGTGCCTCCGGACGCACGAAAGACTGTTCAATACTCTTCGCCGCCTGGGAGAACGCTTTGGTCAACTGGCTTTCGATAGCACGACGGCCGTAGAAAGCGATATAGTGCGCCTCGACGATAGCGGCACGTTGCTCGGGTGTCGGCACCTCGTCTTGCTCTACGCCGTCCAGGGTGAAATAACTGGGCACGAGTCCCAACACCGCCACCTCGGGGTTGCGTTGCTCGATCTTGGTTTTACACTCAGCCTCCATCTCATCCAGCAGCGCCTGACTGATCTCTTTGCGGCGGGCCTGATCGCGTTTGCTGTGTACCGCCACTATCTGCATCGACTGGCCGCCCAGCGAGACGAACGCCGTAGGCAGCTCCGGCAGACCGATACGGTTAGCCAGCAGTTTGAGCACTTCGGCGACGGCAAAACCGGCGATACTCGACTGCGTGATGATACCCTGCTCCACACAGATGTTGCCGAAGCGCTGGGCTCGCTGCTCCACACCCAGTACCTGAAACAGGTCGGGTGCCAGTTGCCGTGCTGCCAGCGCACGCACGCTGTCGCTACCGAGGTCGATAGCCACCAGCGGGAGGGAATCGGCTGTCTGTGCTTTTTTTCTTGCCATCGTTATCTTGCTATCACTTGGCCTGCAAAACGCAGATCCAGTTCGCTATAGTGCTTATCTTTGGTTGCCTCGCTGCTGTTCTCCAGGAAGAAACGCAGCTTGCGCAGTTTACGTTCGTAGTCGTTGATTGCGCCGAGCAGCACCTGCGGCTGACGTCGGTCACGCAGGCACACCACTACCATCTGCGGCGAACGCATATGCAGGTGGTCGATACGCTCACGCCAATAACGGTTGTCCTGCAGCCATAAGGCGAAGTCCGCCAGTCGCGTGGACGCCATCTGCGGTCCTACCGCTCCGGTGACGCGCAGCACCGAGTCTTTCACTACCGGCCGCGCTTCCATCCGCCGCCGGTCGGTGTCTATCAGGTAGGTCTCTGCCGCCGTCTGTACGCGCAGCAGGGGCACACGCTGGGTGATGACCACGCGGGCGTCGTGCCAGGGAGTGACGTAACACTCCGCCGTGCGCACCATCGGGTGTCGCCTTACCGCGTTCTCTATGCGCTGCAGCGAGAGCTCGTCCACGGGTCGGCCCACCGGGTGGATATCCTCCGTACGGAGCAGGCTCTCCAGTTCGTTACGATATACGTACACACGCTCGTCACCGTCGGCCAGTATATACGTGATCGACCTACACGCATCCGGGTCGGGCGCCTTGTGGTAGCCCCACACGATGGCTGCGAGGAAGAGCCCTACGACCAGCGTCAGACCGATAGTCTGCAGCACTATGTGCGTCACGCGATTCATTGCAGCGCCTCCGTGATAGCCGGTATCAGTCGGTCGATATCGCCCGCACCGACGGTGAGTACCACCACCGGCTCCTGACTCGCAGCTATCCGTTGTCTCAGTTGGTCAATCAGTTCGCTTTTCTCCACCACTCGGCCACCCAGCATCTCACTCGTCACACCGGCTATCGGCTCCTCGCGGGCCGGATAAATAGGCAACAGCAGACACTCGTCCAGGGTCGCCAGCACACGACGGAAGCCCTCGGCGAAGTCACGCGTACGGGTGTACAGATGGGGCTGGAATACACCTATCAGGCGGCGTTCGGGGAACAACTTGCGTATCGAATCGATAGCCGTAGCTATCTCCTCGGGATGGTGTGCGTAGTCGTCGATGTACGCCACACGCGGGGTGTTGACATGTATGTTAAAACGACGTTGCACGCCACGGAAGGAAGCCAGTCGTTCGCGCAACTGCTCTGCCAGTTCGGTCTGTATGCTGTCGGCGGGGCGGTCTGCACGCTGCGTTCCCACGAGCCAGGCTACCGACATCGCCGCCACGGCGTTCTCTATATTCACCCACACCGGCACACCCAGCTGCATATCGCGGATAGTCGCCGTAGGCGTGTGGTAGTCAAATCGTATCTGCCCGTCCGCCACGCGGATATGGTCGGCATAGAAGTCCGGCTTCGAGGTCTGTGTTCTGTCAGCGGAGCGGTCTGTATTCTGTACTCCATAGGTATACACCTTCACTCCCTCCTGCAGACGAGGCTCCAGCGCGATACCGTGCTTCATCACCAGCGCACCGGTGATCAGGCTCGTATAGTGCGCAAACGCCTCGCGATAGGCCTCTGCCGTGCCGTAAATATCCAGATGGTCGGCATCGACGGCCGTGACGACAGAGATATAGGGCGTCAGATGGTGGAACGAACGGTCGTACTCATCGGCCTCCACCACCACGTACGGACTCTCGCTGTCGATGAGCACATTGGTGCCGTAGTTCATGCTGATACCGCCCAGAAACGCATTGACGGGTTGTAGCAGGTGCGCCAGCATCGTACTTGTGGTGGTCTTACCGTGCGTACCGGCCACACAGAGCGCTTTCTGCTGACGGGTCACCATGCCCAGCACTTCGGCGCGCTTGCGGATGTCGAAACCCTCTTGGCGCAGCCAGGTATAGATAGCGTTCTGCTCCGGCACGGCTGGCGTACGTACCACAAAAGTGTCCTTGGGCGAGAGCATCTTGCTCCAGTCGCCTATCTCCAGGCGGTCGTCGCCATAGACAATCTCAATACCTTCGGCCTCCAGTTCGCGCGTCAGCGGAGAGGGCGTACGGTCGTAACCGCACACTCGGTAGCCCCGGCTACGGAAATAGCGCGCCAGCGAGCTCATCCCGATGCCGCCTATACCTAAGAAAAACAGGGTCTTTATGTCCTCCACTCTCATCATCGCGTACTTAGCCACATTAAAAATCGTGCAAAATTACACAAAAAAAATGACATACACAAGGGTGTATGCCACTTTTCTCAAAATTTACCGTTTCAGACGGCTTACGGAACCATCAACTTACCGGAGGTGATCGGACGTTTACCTGCCTCTACGAACGAGTAGAGATAGATCTGTCCGGGGATGATATCTACTGTCAGACCGGAGCTGAAGTCCGTCACGTTGAGCAGCACATCCTGCTCTTGGTAGTTCAGACCGGAAACCACATCGTTCGGATCAGCATCCGGCACGCGCTCGAAGAGCAGCTGGTGACCGTTCTGGTCGTACAGGATGAAGGTCACATCCTTACGTATCGTCGCCACGAACAGTTTGTACTCACCCGGTATACGGCGTACGAAGACATCCTTAGCCGTCGGCTTGAGAGCGTCATTGATGGTCGATACCTGGAACGTGATATGGTATACACGTACGTCACCGTTCTGTGCGGTACAGATGATGTCGAGTGTCTCACCCGGCTTCGGCTGACGGAACTCGTCTACCTCTACCGTCTCACGCGTCTTCTCGTAGGTCACCTCAGGCACTGCCTCGCCCTCACGCAGGATGATGACGTAGGTGGTGTCGGCTGTCGGGTCGAAGCCGTTGATCTCCTTACCGTCCAGATAGATCATCTGCAGCGTGTTGCAGGTATCCAGACCCAGCGTCTGTACGATGGTGTACTTACAGTTGGTCGTCTCGTCGTCGGCTACTACCAGAATGGTGATCAAGCCCGTCTCGTCTACATAGACCGTGCTGACGGCCTTTGCGTCACGCGTGATAGCCTCTATGTCAGCCTGCGTGAAGAACGACGTGCTGTCCTCGCCGAACGGGTGGATATAGGTATAGTCGAAGATGTCACTCTTGAACTCTGCCAGCGGCGTGCCATCCAGGTTGATACCACGCAGCAGGGCGTCGTTGTTACGCAGGAAGTCGAAGGTCAGCGTGTACGGTGTACCCTCGTCGCCGTTAGGCGCGGTCACAGTGATCGTCAGCAGTACGGTGTGGTCGTCAATCTGCGTAGCTACCGGCGTGATCTGTTGCATTGTGTCGGCCTTGACGATCGTCCACTCCGGCAACGTCAGCTCGGTACGCGTCGAGTCGTACGGGATCTCGATGATGTAATCCGTCTTCTCGGTCTCGAAGAAGAACTGCTCGTACGGCAACTGGTGACCGTTCTCCGTCAGGATGATATTCTGCAGCGTCGTCACATCCGAGCGTACACGTTCGAAGTAGAGAGTATAGGTCTCTTGTATATTTCTATTCTCAGCCTTTACAACGATACGAATCGTGTCGACATCCTGATTGATTTCAACTTTCTGCGCCTCCTCTTTTTGGATAACGGTTACCACAGGAATCTCCGCTGCCAGTCCCACTTCCAGCTTATAGGTAAAGCGGTCGGATTCGAAGCCCGTCAGCGGCTTACCGGCCAGGTTGATCATGTTCAGCGAAGCGTCATCCGACAGCTCTACCGGATAGTGGATCGTGTAGATACGGGTCTTACCGCTGGCAGCTGTCACGGTGATCAGCGTCTTGTAGCCCAGCGACTTACCGCTCAGCGAATCCGATGCCTGCGAGACGATCACGGTCTGATACTCATCACCCGGGATAGCCTCTATCAACGGCAGCGCACCACCCAGCGCAGCGGCCTCGGCTGCGCTCAGTGTATAGCTATACTCCTCACGATACGGATCGAAGCCCGGCAGCGTCAGGTGGTTCTCACCTACGGTGATCAGCTGCAGCGTGTCGACATCCGACTTCATGATACGATA
>DEHM01000003.1:57275-75651 GCA_002351925.1 Bacteroidales bacterium UBA2800 | reverse complement strand
GTTCGAGTCTCATCCTGCGCACTTGTTTGTTAAAAACGGCCGGTTGGATGAGCGACTTAGTCAGCGGTCTGCAAAACCGTTTAGAGCGGTTTGACTCCGCTACCGGCCTCCAGCAGAAGTCACTCGCCAAGAGTGGCTTCTTTATTTTTTATATTTATCGCGCGCATGGACGAGATCATCCAGGACATAACCTCACAAGAGTACAAATACGGCTTCACGACCGACGTGGAGACGGAAGTTGTGCCTGCGGGTCTGAGCGAGGACATCATTCGTCTGATCTCCGTGAAGAAACATGAGCCCGAGTGGCTGTTGGAATTCCGACTGAAAGCCTATCGGAAATGGCTGACGATGCCGGTGCCGACATGGGCACACCTAACCATTCCGGAGATTGATTTCCAAGCTATTTCGTATTATGCCGCTCCGCGAACAAAAAGCCAAGAGCCGGGGCAGAAGACTGAGATTGATCCGGAGATCATGAAGACCTTCGACAAACTGGGTATCCCTTTGCAGGAACGGGAGGCCCTGGCGGGAAACATGGCGGTAGATGCCGTGATGGACTCCGTGAGCGTGAAGACCACGTTCCGTGAGACGCTGGCGGAGAAAGGTATCATCTTCTGCTCGATAAGCGAGGCCGTACAACAGTATCCGGACCTGGTGAAGCAATATCTGGGATCCGTTGTGCCGCCCAGCGACAATTTCTATGCGGCACTCAACTCCGCAGTCTTCACCGATGGCAGTTTTGTCTATGTGCCGAAAGGGGTGCGCTGCCCGATGGAGTTGAGCACCTATTTCCGTATCAACGCCGGTAAGACCGGTCAGTTTGAGCGCACGCTGCTGATTGCCGACGAGGGAGCCTACCTGAGCTATCTGGAGGGCTGCACCGCGCCGATGCGAGATGAGAACCAGTTGCACGCAGCCATTGTGGAGATAGTAGTGCACAAGGATGCAGAAGTGAAGTATTCGACCGTGCAGAACTGGTATCCGGGCGACAAAAACGGCAAAGGCGGTATTTATAACTTCGTCACCAAACGCGGCATCACCCACGAGAACGCACGCCTGAGTTGGACACAAGTGGAGACCGGCTCGGCCATCACATGGAAATACCCAAGTTGCATCTTGCGCGGCGACAACTCCAGCGCAGAGTTCTATTCAGTAGCGGTGACCAACAACTACCAGCAGGCGGATACAGGCACGAAGATGATTCATATCGGCAAAAACACACGTAGCCGCATCATCAGCAAAGGTATCTCGGCCGGTAAGAGTCAGAACGCCTACCGCGGACTGGTGAAGATGGGGGCAAAAGCCGAAAACGCACGCAACTACAGTCAGTGCGACAGTCTGCTGCTGGGCGACCAATGCGGCGCACACACCTTCCCGGACATGATCATCAGCAATCCGACCGCTACCGTAGAGCATGAGGCCACTACCAGCAAGATAAGCGACGAACAGCTCTTCTATTGCCGCCAGCGCGGCATTGGCGTAGAAGATGCCGTAGGACTGATCGTGAACGGCTACGCCAAAGAGGTGATGGACAAACTGCCTATGGAGTTTGCCGTAGAAGCACAAAAACTGCTGCAAGTCAGTCTGGAAGGCTCGATAGGATGACGAGAGCGGTCAGTTATCCGTATTCAGAATTCTGAAAATAGAAACACAGAGATATGTCATTACAATGTGGAATCGTAGGGTTGCCGAATGTAGGCAAGAGTACCCTATTTAATTGCCTGAGCAATGCCAAGGCACAGAGTGCCAATTTCCCCTTCTGCACCATCGAACCGAACGTAGGTGTGATCACTGTACCGGATGAGCGATTGATTAAGTTAGGCGAGCTGTGCAAGCCGGAACGCGGTGTCATCCCGACCACTGTCGAGATCGTGGACATCGCCGGATTGGTCAAAGGTGCCAGCAAGGGCGAAGGACTGGGGAATAAGTTCCTTGCAAACATCCGTGAGACCGATGCTATCATCCATGTACTGCGCTGTTTCGACGATGAGAACGTAGTGCATGTGGACGGTAGTGTCAATCCCGTTCGCGACAAAGAGATCATCGACGCGGAACTGCAGTTGAAAGATCTGGAGACCGTAGAGAGCCGCATTCAGAAATGCGAGAAAGCGGCTAAAGCGGGTGGAGACAAACAAGCCAAGCTGCAACTGGAAGTGCTCGTGAAGTACCGCGAGGCACTTTCGCAAGGCAAGAATGCCCGTACCGTGGAGCTTGACAACAAAGACCAGGAGGCTGCCGCGAGAGACTTGTTCCTGCTGACCAACAAACCGGTGATGTATGTCTGCAACGTAGATGAGGCCTCTGCCGTGAAGGGCAATGCGTACGTAGATCAAGTCAGGGAGGCCGTGAAGGACGAGGACGCACAAGTGCTGGTGTTGGCGGCCAAGATTGAGAGCGAGATAGCCGAACTGGAGACCTACGAAGAAAGGCAGATGTTCCTGGAAGAAATCGGTCTGCAGGAATCGGGCGTCAACCGACTGATAAAAGCCGCCTATGCGCTACTGAACCTGCGTACGTTCCTGACTGCCGGAAGCGATGAGGTGCGTGCTTGGACCTTCAAGGCAGGTGCAAAAGCGCCGCAGTGTGCAGGAGTCATCCACACCGATTTCGAACGTGGCTTTATTCGCGCCGAAGTGATAAAATATGCCGATTTCATCGAGCTTGGCGGCGAAGCACAATGCCGCGCAGCAGGTAAACTGGCCACCGAAGGCAAGGACTATATTGTGCAAGACGGCGACATCATGCATTTCCTCTTTAACGTATGATAGAACAGTTATTAGCATATGGTTGGTGGGTGGCGATAGCGTTTATTATCGTCGGTTTTGTGGCGCTGGTCAAAGGAGCCGACTGGCTGGTGGACGGTGCTTCGGCTATCGCCAAGCAGTTTGGCATCAGCGATCTGGTGATAGGTCTGACCGTTGTGGCTTTTGGCACCTCAATGCCGGAGTTTGTGGTAAACATGGTCTCCGTAGCAGAAGGTTCTACCGATTTGGCCATTACCAATATACTGGGGTCGAACATCATCAACACCTTCGTCATCTTGGGTCTGACAGCGCTTGTTTATCCGATTGCATCGCAGAAACGTAGCCGTGACTTCGATATCCCGCTCTCTATTATCGCCGGCATTCTGGTGTTGCTATGCGTCTTCCTTTCCGAGCGTTTTCAGATAGGAGAGCCGGGCGTGAACCGCTACGGAGGAATTATCCTGTTAGCGCTCTTCTGCTATTTTCTGTATAACACGTTCCGTCACTCGAAAGAACACCCCGAAGATGTGCAGAACGAAGAGACACAACCGGCTAAAGACATACCGACTCGTCGAGCGATAGCTCTCATGTTAGGCGGTTTGGTAGGACTGGTAGTAGGCGGAGAACTTATTGTAAAGAGTGCTGTAGATCTCGCCACACGCATGGGTGTGAGCGAAGCTATTATCGGTCTGACGATTGTTGCGCTGGGAACATCGTTGCCGGAGCTGGCCACTTCGGTGATAGCGGCAGCGAAGCATAATAGCGACATAGCGATAGGAAACGTCTTCGGCAGCAATATCTTCAACGTATTCTTTGTGCTGGGCACAAGCGCCACTGTACGTTCATTACCCGCTTATGAAGGACTGGAGATTGATGCCTGTATGGCAGCGCTGGGAAGTATCGTAGTATGGTTGGCCATCAAGACCAACCATGAGCGTAAAGTACAGCGCTGGGCAGGTGGGTTGTTGCTACTGATTTACGCAAGCTATCTGACCTACAGATTGTTGAACGTCTGACGTTCTGAGTCGAAGAACCAGCCCCACTTATTGAAATAACGGCACATGTTTTGGATGTGAATCCAGAGCATGTGTTTGTTTTTGTAGGACGCCTGTGCGTGTGCATGGACAATGGTCCACTCGGGATAATAGAGCGTAAGATAGTTGCGATGGATCGAACGCGTGAGGTCGATATCCTCCGGATACATAAAATAGCGTTCGTCAAATAATCCAGCCTCTACGGCTGCTTTTGTACGAAGCAGCATAAAGCAACCGCTCAGGTATGGCGCATTGATCGGACGCGAGAGGTCTAGATCACGCAGTTCATACCGCCTATTGCGACGCGCCATGAGCCATGACGGCAGAAAACGACGTCCGAACACATCGAGTAGTGAAGGCAGGCGTTTGGCCAGATACTGAGGCGAGCCGTCGGGATGGACCACGCGCGGCATCAGTTGGCCCACTTCGGGATGCAGGCACATCCAGTCGTGCATAGCATCGATATCGGCGGCCTGAACGCGGATGTCACTATTCATGACCAGATGGAAAGCCACTTGGTGGTAAGCGCTTTCGCGCAGCGCGATATTGTGCGCACGTCCGTAACCCAGGTTAACGCCATTGAAGAGATACCGCACTTTTTCCGATGAAACCGGCACTTTTTCACATTTCTGCTCACTATTATCCAAGATATATATCTTCTGCAAGTTCTTCACCTGCAATAACTCCTTGACAAGAGGCAATACTTCTTGTTCCCAGCGGGGATGATATAGGACGATGGATATGTTGAGCATTTCTCAGTTATGATTTGCGGAGGAATTGACGTACTTTACGCAGTTGCTTACAAGCCACTGTGAGATAGCCCGCACCGACATGGTTTTTCTTGAGGGCGATATAGTCCTCTTGTGTCTTGGAGAGACGGGCTTTGGTATTACGGTTGCTAGCGCCGCCTGTCTCCATGCTTACCAGCACCTCGGGAATATAACAGGTATGATAGTGGGCACTAAAGATGCGCAACATCATATCGTAGTCGGCCGATATACGGAACCACTCGTCGTACGGTCCTACTTGCTGATAGACCTCACGGCGCACATAGACCGTGGGGTGCGGAGGCATCCAACCGTATTTGAGTGCACGCGGGTTGAAAGCATTACTCTTCCAACGACGGATGACCCGATCGCCGTTACAATACTGCAAGTCACCATAGACCACATCTGTCTCGGATGTCAGGAAAGCCGCTGCGATTTGTCCGATGGAATCGGGAGAATATAGCTTATCGTCGGAATGTAAGAATCCTATCACGTCACCCGATGCCATACCGATACCTTTATTCAGGGCATCGTATATGCCATTGTCTTTCTCAGACACCCAGCGCACGTTTTTGTGCTTCGCCGCATAGGCCTCGATGATCTCTTTAGTACCATCTGTGGAAGCCCCGTCCACGATGACGTGCTCGATATCCGGATACGTCTGACTCAGCACGCTTTCCAACGTACGTTGAACCGTCTTGGCGCTGTTATAGGTGATGGTTATGATAGATATTTTCATGTTCGTTTATTGCAATAGTTGGCGATATACATTCTTCGTTTGCTCGTAGGTATTATCCCAAGAGAAGCGCTTGGCGTTCTCAATGCCTGCGGCTATAATACCTTGCATCGGTCTTGATTGTACTTCGTTTACTTTCTCAACCATTTGTTGTACTATTTTTTCCGTACTACTATGTTCGACTATTAATCCGCCCTTTCCTATCACCTCAGGCACAGAGGAGTAATTTTGCGCGATTACCGGACATCCGGCTTTCTGCGCTTCCAGTATCGGCAGCCCGAACCCTTCGTAGTCAGAAGGATAGAGCAGACAAAGGGCTTCGTTATAAAGCTTGTTCAGTTCTTCACTTGTCACATTTCTTGCTGCGACTAACTCCAAGCCAGTTCTTTTAGCCACTTCCTGCGCTATGTCATAGCGTTTGTAACTGACACTACTATTACCGATAAACAACAAATAGCCTTTCTTCTCTATGTTCTTTATTGGGTAAAAGTCATCGCTCACACCATTGTAAATGACATGTATCGTTTCTTCTTTCACCCACGGATAGAATGTCAACAAGTCTCGCTTGGTGTTCTCACTGATGCATATGATGGCTTCGCTATGCTTGAGTGCCCGCGCTTCTTCCCAAAGATGTACCGCTTTGGGCAAGCCCTTCCGATAGAAATGATATGTCAGATCGTGCACTGTTGTTACATTATGTACCCCCGCTTGCGGCAACACGCGAAAATACGACGAGTGGAACACCGATGGCTTCTCTGCCATGTAGTCGGGAATACGATACCGCTCCAGCCATCTATACAGCCTTTCATTCCGGTAGTCCAGTTCCGTCAGATTCAGTTCCTTATCTGCCTGCGCACGCTGCAGCAATTCATTCCACACCACGGATATACCTCCGAAGCGTTGCAGCGAGAAAATAATATTATCAAATATTACATTCATTTACGATTGATTGCTCCTAACACATCCAAAAACTGCCGTCCCCAACGCTTGTCGGGTTCGATATAATTACCTTCTCCCCACTCGTTCCAGGACTTGAGCATGACGAGTTGGTTCTGTTTCTTATCCACTATGTCTTTGATAGCCTGCACGTGCGCTTTGAAAGCTTCAGGCGTGGAGTTTTGCATAATGAATGCTCTATTCTTACTACGCGGAGAATGATCCCATCCGGGCAAGATAGTGGGCACCACTTCTTCCCGTTTCATTACGCTCTCAGTAAACACTTTGATTGCTTTCGCATAGTCATATACCAAGGGTGATTTACCTCGTACATGTTTGATCAGGGTTGGTAGATGCCTCAATGCCAGCCAAGGATCACGCTTCGTATCTCCGAGCGGGACAAGGTTGACTGCATCGAAGCCCATACCGAGTACCTCGTCAATTTGCTGTCGGTAGGCTACATGTCCGAGCAGATAAAGTCCGTTGAAACCGGCGTTTTTAGCCATTTTTTGCCATCGAGTCGTCCATGCTTTCGCATCGGGCAGGTCGAACGGGCGGTAGACCATCAGTAGAGGTTTACCATCAACCGTAATATAGCGCTTGTCGCGGAGGATGGGAAGGATAGCCGCAAAATGGACTTCGTCATCTTCGGGCGAATAGGTCTGTTCGATGAGCATTCGGTCGGGAGCTGTTTGTTGGTCGAGCCAAGTCTTAGCTTTCCAACTCTCATTCGCCCACCCGAGACAGAAGGGGAAGTCGGGTTTACCGCTTGCAAGCACTTGTTGAAGCGGTTTTTCTAACAGTTGTTTACCGCCGAACCAGTAGTGCCAATAGCAGAATCCTTCTACTCCGGCTTCGCGTGCCAGCTGTGCCTGTCGCTCACGAATGTCAGGTTTGAGGAGGTTGTAATAGCCCAGTTCTCCCGGTTCCACCGGTTGTTGGTGACCAGGGAAGAGGGGTTTGCCGTTACGCACACTGACCCATTCGGTGAAGTCTTTTCCCCACCATTCATCATTCTCGGGTATCGCATGGAACTGCGGCAGATAATAGGCTATTACTCGCATAACAGGGATTGTATTTGCTGGTCAAAATGTTGGTTATTCACTAATTCGAGGGCTTTCTTCTGTCCGGCTTTGGCAATATGCTGACGATAGTCGGTATCCATACACCGCGTCAGTAGCGTCGACAAGCCCTCTTCATCATCGGGCGAGAAGAAGAGACTCTCTTTGCCATCCTCTATCAACTCGCTCATTCCGGAACGATTAGTCTGTAGTACACATACGCCAGCCTGCATGGCTTCAAATACAACGAGGGGCATTGTCTCTCGCCAAGAAGGAAGCACAAGAATGTCGATGGCATTATAGAACAATGCTACATCCGAAGTCTGCGACAGGATCTGCAGGACTGGTTCGCGCAGCGCAGTCAGGCTATGTATGTATGCGGTGTCTTCCGGCGTGATAGCGCCGCACAAGGAAAGCGAAGCTTCCGGATATTGCGTATGCAGTTTTTCGAAGGCGTGAATGAGTAATGGGAGGTTCTTTCGCTCCTCAAAATGTCCGATGAAACCGAAAGAAACGGCACTATGGGAAGAGGGCTGCTGTGCCGCAATGCGTTTGATGGGATTGTAGACGATTTGTGCGTTGGTTAAGGTCAGCCCTAAGGTCTGTTCCCACTCGGTCTGCTGTTGGCGAGAGATACAGATAATGGTATCTGTGCTCTGTGCTAAACGGCGATATAGGCTCTTAAGAGACGGATGCCAACCGAAACGGCTATCGACGGGTTCGTGCCAATGCCAGATATGGCGTAGACCGGTTGCTTTTGCTAAGGCTGCGCCAAGTATCGTGATAGAAGAACTCGAATAAATAGTATCTGCTTGTTCTTGAGACACATATTTCTTGAGGCAAGCAAGCGCGTAGATGTTATATGCGCGTACGAGCGCCGTGCGACAGGCGTGAAGACCTGCTGCGCGATAAGGCAAGGCGAGAACATGTACCGGTAAGCCTTTTAGTTGTTCTGCCAAGCCTGCGTCGGGCACAATAGAGGGCACGACGACCGTCACCCGTGCTCCGCGAGCAATGCAGGCCTTAACAGCTTGCATCATTACCGCTTCGGCACCGTGGATGCCGCGGGCGTGGGATATGAAGAGAACATGACTCATTTGCGTTCGTTACGGAAGGCTTTCTTAGATTGCTCGAGGCGTTGTTTACCAGTACTAGGCCGCGGATGGATCTTATATTCGATATAGTTCTGGTAGGGATTGTAAGCCGCAGCCTGCGGTGCCTCGAGGAAGATGCCACGGGAGAAGCTGAAGCAATAGAGCATAATAACAAGCATGCCGGCTAAGCGCTCCAGGAACAGGGGTAGTACCTCCAGTACCATGGGCAGTAAGGCGATGATACCGATGAGGAAGAACATACGTGTGCGGTTGCTAACTTCGACCAGTTCGAAGCAATAATAGTAGAGCACGAGACTGAGCGCAAACATGTTCAGCATGATGGTACCGTTAGGCAACTCGTCTATCTTCCGCTTGAAGAACATGACGACGATGAGTATGGCCAGATTGAGGATGAACCCGATACTCAGTCCACGATTGACCGCAAACATCGCATTCTCGGCATATATCTCCGCTTTTGCGGCATAGTTCTCTCCAAGCCACCCGGCGACGGTAAGGAAGATCGTCTGTATCCACGGTATACCGGCCAGCATCAGTATGGCGCCGAAGCCTATGATGGAGAGATAGAGCCATTCGGGCAAACGGCGATCCAAGAAGAAATAGAGCGGGATCATCAGTGCCGCTACGCGGTGGAAAGTACAAGCCAGCAGGATGAACAGCAAGTAAGGCACTATACGGCGCGGGCGGATATACTGGAGGGCAAAGAAACAAAGTGCGACGGCTGTGGCCTGACGGATATAGATCATCTCCAGTTGGAAATAGAGCAAGCCATAGTAGCATAGGAGCCCTACCACGGGATACTTGGTAAATTTGGGCAGCGCACAGGCAATGAGCGTGATGTTGATGGTGGTAACAACGAAGAAGAGGTGCTGCACTGTGCCGCCGAGCGATTTGATGAAGGCGTTAAGCAAGGCAAATCCTTCTTCTACCTGAAGGTGGAACAATTCGACCGGATGTCCAATGAGTCGGCTGAACGAGGGGAAGGTAGCGAAGAGTTTGGCATAGGTATCCCAGTCGCCTCCTGTCTCGTAGCGCAAACCGGCGATGCATATCAGTAGTATCGCCGACAGCCCGCTCAGGAGCTGGGAGCTAAGTCGATCATGCATCTGCACGTTTAACAACGCCAAGAGGAATAATATGCCAAAACAGATCAGATAGAACATAGTTTACGTCCTTTAGTTAACAAAATAGTACCTACCAATATACATTCGAGTACTTCTGCCGCGATCCAACTGATACACACACCTCTCACGCCAAGCAAGGGCAAGAGCCACAGGTTCATTCCTACGCAACAGATAGCCAATATCAGCCCTACCCACGGCGCCCAACGCTGCAGGCCCAAGCCATACAAGCCTTGGACGGTCAGCAGCGTAGCAATCATCACCAGGAAGGGAATAGGCGACAACCAGCGCAGCAAACCAATAGAGGGATCAAAACCGGTGCCGTACATAATACGGATGATCAGCGGTGCGCCGACAAACGCCACTAACGACACCACCGCCGCTGCGGCACCTGCCCAGAGAAGCACCTGCTTTAAGAACCGAACTCCCTGCACTTTTGATTCCGCAAAGCGACGACTTATCTCCGGATAAACAGCCATGCTTACCGGCATGACGACCACCATGTTGAGCGCCTGTATCAAGCGTTGTGCACCGGAAAAATAGCCGATGACATCGTCTGCGGCATAGATACCAAGGAGCGTCATGTTGGCGGTGGTATAGAAGGCGATGAAGATATTATTAAGGAAAATCGGAGCTCCGGCTTGCATCACTTCGCGCATGGTCTGACGGGTAAAGGCAGGACGGCTGATATGGAAATGGCGGATTACATAGATCATCGCGCCGATACCGATAAGGATACTTGCCACGGACATGAGCAAAGGATAGAGCCGATAGGCAGATGCTTCGCGAACGAGAGAAAGTACCAATACGGCGCCAAGCAGTTTCGTGAAGAAATTCGCCCACGCCATCTTATCCATCTGTTGCACGCCTTGGAGGTACCAAGTAGGGAAGAAAACGATACCGATATTGGTCAGGGCGGTATAGATATACAGACGCGGGTCACACGCTACACGCTCCATGCATAATGGCAGGACGGCCAAGATAGCAAAGGACAGAATCAGGAGTAGGCTCTTCGCTGCGATTACTGACCAAAAGATGGCATCCGTGCGCGCTTTGTCGTCACGAGCGATAGAGATCTGCCGCGTGGCAGAGTATTCAAAACCGTAGTTGATGAGCAAAGTCAGATAGGTGACGATGTTTTGCGCATAACTGACGCCACCGAAGAGCGAGGCACCGAGAATACGGCTGATAATAGGCAACACCAAGAACGGTATCAGGTAGTTGGCTACCTGTAATACCCCTAATGATACCATATTTTTATACAACACCTTCATTTCGGTTGCTCATTTGCGCATAAAAGTGCGCAAAGGTACAACAATTTTTGCATATATGCAAATATATGTGCATAAATATCAAAAAAGTGCAATATTTGAGGTAGAAAATTTGGAAAAATGCAGAAAAAGTATTACCTTTGCATCGAATTTCAGTTGGAGCTATTGTTCAGCTCTGTTCTTGGATAAATCTTGTATTTTGAGAGGCTTCACGTTAGCTTGAGTATATATTGAGCATATATTCAGCATATATTGAGCATATATTGGAGATCGGTGGAAGGAGTGATAAAAAAGAGTCCAAAACGAATGTTTCGGACTCTTTTTTGCTAAAAGTATTGGCTTAAGCCTCAGCTTCTGCAGCAGGCTCTTCAGCAGCGGGTTCCTCTGCGGGAGCCTCTTCGCCGTTAGCCTCTGCCTCAGCAGCAGCGGCCTCTTTAGCAGCCTCTTGAGCTGCAGCAGCGAGTTCAGCGGCAGCAGCGGCACGCTTCTCAGCGATAGCGGCAGCTTTTGCCTTGTTGGTCTCAACCTCTTGAGCGAGGAGAGCCTTGGCAGCAGCACGCTTCTTGTCAGCTTCAGCTGCGCTGATCTTACCATTCTTAGCATCTTTTTCAGCTTTCCAAGCGTCGAAACGCTTCTGAGCCTCTTCTTGGCTAAATGCACCTTTTGCGACACCACCGTTGAGGTGCTTCATGAGCAGTACGCCCTCGTTGGAGAGGATGGTACGTACGGTGTCGGTCGGTTGTGCACCTACGCCTACCCAATAGAGCGCGCGATCGAAATTGAGGATCACAGCAGCGGGGTTGGTGTTGGGGTTGAACGAACCGATACGTTCGATAATTCTGCCGTCACGCGGCGAGCGGCTGTCTGCTACTACGATGTGGTAGAAAGCATAGTCTTTGTGACCATGACGAGCCAAACGAATCTTTGTTGCCATTTAGACTTTTGATTTTGGGGACGTTCCTCTTCACGAGAGGTCTGTCCGGTTAAACAATACTTGTTAGTGCTTTTGCGCGAAAAGCGGCGCAAAGGTACTGCTTTTTTTTGACATGACCAAATAAAATCGAAAAAATCTTGCATATTTGCAAAAAATGGCAAGTCGAATGGCAAAGGAACGATATGTGATGGTAGGTGAATAGTCAGATTAATCACCTACTAATAACATACTAATCACATACTAATGTCGTAGTACATACAGGGAGACCTAAGGGGGATGAAGTATGAAAGATGAAAAGGGAAAGGGAAAGATGCAGAATGAAAGAAGAAAAATGAAAAGGCGAGGCATTCAAGAATGGAAGATGAAAAATGGAGGCGTGGAGGAATTATCAAGCGGGCTTTATTATTTCCCTTGAGAGGGAAGTTCGGTAACGCCATCAAATTCTACGGGCATTTCGGCGATAGACTGGATGCGCTCTTTGCCGTCTTCCATGCGATAGTATGTGACTACTCGTCCGTAGCCCTCTATCCAATAACTTTTCCGTTGGTGTTTGTGTTTGACATTATCCACGATAAAAGTAATGTTCTCGGTGATCTTGATGGCTTCTGTTTTTACACCTTGAAACAGGATATTTACATATTCTGATTTGCCCTCAATCTTTTGGTCTTGTTCGGTCTCTGACCATGTGTAGGGTTTGTCTTTCCTAGGGAAAGCAAAAAGCGTTCTCTTGTCCTGATATTTGGTGCTTCCGGTCAATCTATTTCGTTTGATTTGGAGATCTGAGATGACTGCATTATTCTCTACACGATAGCGATAATAATTTGTTGCGGACTGCATTCCTATACCAAGATACACTTCTTCGACCAGATAATTGTCATAGTACTCAGAGACAAAACTGTATTGACTCAAGGAAGTCGTTAAAACCAATAGTCTTTCCATTGGAGTGCTTGTTCGGGTGTGATGCCATAAAGAGAACAATACTTTTCTAATTGTTCTTTTGAATAATCGTGGCCTACTAATTTCCAAACACATGCGGCCTTGTGCTTAATTTCTGTTGCGGCATCGATGGCAAATTCCGCATGCATGTCGGTTGTCAGATTGTCTTTCATAAAATTGAATCATATAATGTTACATTCCATGAGATACAATTTAGTCCACCGCCATTTCTTAAGACGCCGGTAATATCCAACAATTCTATATGTTCACGCGGGATACCAAATGCAGAGCCGATTTGTGCGCAAGCCTGTTCATCTTCCGGAGTATAAAGACGAGGAAGAAAAAGTTTGCCGTTGGTTAATAGGAAGTTGATGTAAGACCAGTTCCACTTGTGCGGCTTTGGCGTGTCGTAGTGCAGCTCAACGACCTCAAAATGCGGATGAAGTGCATCAAGGATTTTCTTGCGCAGTTCGCGGTCGAAGTCGCAATAATTGGTTATCAACACTTTGCCGTTTCCGATATATCTTACCATGCCATCCGCATGACCATACGGCTCATGACGATCCCAAGGAATAATCACCGTTTCAGCATGAAAGGCCTGATCTAACTTGTGGATTACCTGCATCGGTAATAAAGCGGAATTTTCTAGAAAGACTTTTTCGGTAAGAATGACTTTGTTGCCGCACATGATAGCATTTCCACCGTCAATAATAAGTCCGGAATTGACATACGAAAGACGATTTGGCGCAATCACATGTTTCCAATTGGTAATATATTGCGACTGTCCGCGCAGATAATCAGGCTCATAGCGATAAGCCACAAAACGGTCAGGGTTACATTGAATAGGCATAAAATCCCGCATCCAAATATCCTTGGTGTTCTGAAGAAGAGCATATTCCACTTGTTGTCGAATGAGTGCGGCAGACAATTCCGACCAGCATTTATATGCTGTCAAGTATTGAGAAAAACAAACAAGATTAGTCATAATAAGCCCTCCTGAATTATTTTGTATTATGATCAAGGTGATACAAAATCGGGTACATCCGCGAAGATAATTCGCGTGCGTCTTTTGACGTGGAAAAGATGTGTAACGCCTCTATTCTTATGGCATCATAAGGATGTGTGTCGCTTCCCATGTGCCCTCCTTTAATAAAAAACTGCACACGATTGTGATTACCTTTCATGAACTGCTGAAAAGAAACTCCACTTTTACTAAAATCGAAACCGCATCTACACTTATATAGGAATGATATATATGATTCCATACTGCCACAAGCGAGATAACCATATCTATCAGCTTCTAATTCTGAAAATAGTGTGTAAGCTTTCATACTATTGGCGAGTTTACTTGAAGCTCCGTCTTTTCCATACTTCAAATCATAATAAAAGCTGACTACGACATCTTTGTTGATAACATGTCCCAGTTCATGCCCAATCAAGAAAGACAATTCATCTTCATTAAGTTGATTGATAGCAGTTGCAGAGAGGCGAACAATAGATGGATATATGTTGTTCCCTGAAACTATGGCATCACCTTGAATACCAATGCGATTTTTTATCTGAAACCAAACATCTTCTTGCACGTTCAGTTTCTCCTTAACCGATTTACAAAGTGTATAGAGTTTCGGAGCGGTGTTAACCTCTATTGGAAAATTAAAGCCACATTCTTCGAAGAAATCATACTTATATGCGCCAATTTCCCACTCTAAATCATTAACATTCTGAGGACGAACATCATTCCATAACTTTTTCTGCAAATTCTTGCGCTGAATAATAATCGGATTTAGATTCATATACCTTTAACTGAAATTGTTATTAAATGTTTCGATGCAAAGGTATATGTTTTTTTGCGCAATTCCAAAGATTTTATGTTAAAGTTTGTTAAAAGTTTAGGAGTAGTTATTAAGCATAAAAAAAGAGGACTTAGTCCTCTTAGTTTATATCTTTTAAAGATAACATTTTATATCTTTATTTATTATTTCACCAGTATCTGGATCAAGTTGTTGTTCTGTTCGTGTAATCGGTTTTTTAACATTGTCGCTAACAAATCTATATTCCTTATTCCAATATATATCCTTTGAGCCTTTAGGTCCTTTAAATCCCTTTCGTTGCGTAATTTTTGATATCTTATTCATGAAACCTTTGGGACTTTCTCGAACAATGCACTTCTGTATAGCACTATTTAGAATTTCATCCTTGCTTATAAGTGGGCCTCCAAATTGCTTTCCGTCCTCTCTTTCAACAGAACGAATTAAGATACCACCGAAACGACCATCTTTTATCGAACTGTTGAAACAAATATCTATTCCACTTTGATGGAAGAAGATATCCCCTGCTTTTTTATTATCGCGTGGATAAACAAGAATGTCAGCATGATGTTCTTTATCGTAAATGTAAAATTCTATCTCAATGGGATGGTAAGAGTGCACCCCGTTGAAGATACAAACTTCATTCATGATGCTTTCAGCAAGAGACTTGAGGTCTAGCACTTTGTTATCGTTATCCTTCTTAATGATCTCATCAAGATTTAATAATGATTTAATTTGTGTTTCCATAATGTTGATTTTTAATTCCTTTTGCAAAGGTACACAATTTTTCTGACATATACAAATAAAAGAGTGATTTTTCGTGCAGATTATCTTTTTGGGCGGGCGATAATATCGACCTGAAGAAGAAGAAAGAAAAAACCGCTACGCGGGAGAGCATAGGCGGTTTGTTTGAGCGGGCAATCAGATTGCCCTGAAAAAGAAGAAAGAGAAATAACCCAGGATAAAATCTCTGGAAACCGACGAAGGTGGGAGGCGATTGACAATCGCCTGAAATACGAAGAAAGAAAAACCGCTACGCGGGATGGCGTGGCGGTATATAAACAAGCGAATCGGGATAAATCCCCCAAGGTTACTTATAGCGTTCCCGCTGTGTGAGCTGTTCAGTAACCCACCACGCTATTACCGGACGCAAGGCACGAGTGGTGGTATCTTCCTCTATGCCAACAAGTCCTGCGTGAATGTCAAGATTGTAAACCGTATTGTCAATGTCAGTATATTTGAGCGGAGCAGCACTTTCTTCGTCCGGCAATTCCGAAATATCGGTATCATATAGAAAATCAAGTGTCCGCCTTGAATATCGGGTATAGGGATAGAATTTTACAATCCATCCGTCAATTTGCTCATGAGGTGGTCTATATCCGCACATCTCCTCTCCTTCTACAGGAATATCTTTCTTGCGGATGATGGATTGCCAGAAGACAATATCGCATTCTCCGTTCGCTGTGGCAGCTATCTTTTTGAGAACCGGTTCCAGTTCGTCTATCCACCAATCGAGGTTATACTGTCGAAGCGCGTTGGCTTTTTCTATAAGATGATTCCAGTCTTGTGCTGTTCCTTCCAGATAAATGTCTGGAATACCACAGATAGAAGTAACATGATAATCAAAATAATGCTGCATTGCAGACATGATCATGATTTCCGATGCCGTGATTGATGTTGGAGTAGAGGTAGAGAAGTCTGATTTAAGCGTTTGCACTAATTCCGAACCAGTCCATACTGCGATCTGTTCGCTGAACTGCGCGAAAAGAGGTTCCCATTCTTCTGCAGATTTATTCATCAGTCCAGGTTCAGCATATATCTCCAGTTCCTTCTTTCCCTCAAAGGGCACAAACTTACTTCGAAGTTCTTCCGCATGGATGTCTATATGCGTGGCAAAGCCTCGTTCAATCACCAGCCAGACAATATCCGGAGATATGACGAGTGGCCGGTGTTGTGCGTAGGCCAAACGAGCACTGGTAAGAAACGGATGGGAAGCGTAGGTAAGGCTGTCTTTAAGCGTGGAAATCACCACTAAACGTTCATCAAAAAAAATCCAAGTATTCAAAATAATCTTGTGCTGTATTTTTCCGCAGGACATCATTCGTTGCCGGCAAATCCGTCAAGTGAATAACGGTTGTTTGTATGGAATCTGTCTGTGCTTCGGACACGACTTTGTTTGAATTAGATGCACAACTAACAAGTGATATGATTAAGCCAACCCATAAAAAGGAGCGTGAACTCATACTAAAGAAAATTTTCATATTTAAACAATTTTGCGATGCAAAGGTACAACAATTTTCGGATATAAACAAATAAAAGTGATAATTTTATCGTAATTAGGTAATCCCCATTAAACAACAAAAGAAGGGCTGGCATGTATGCCAAGGGTGGAACATGCCCGAATCAGATTCGGGCGTAAAAGAAGAGAAAGAATAAGAAGACAGCCGGCTACCAGCCGGCACAATAAACGAAAAGAAAAGCGGCATGCGAAGGATGCATGCCGCTGGTTGTATTAGAGGGAAGGAAGAGGGCGTTATTTGCCGCCGTCAACCATCCATTTGCCGTCAACGAGGACGAGTTTGAGCGTGTCGTCGCTTTCGGTGCCGTTGCCAAAATGGAGGATATACTCCACCTTAGCTTTCTGTCCGTCCTCAGCGATTTCAGCCTCTTTTACCTCGAAGGAAGCGATACCGTCTTTCTTAGCAATCTCGGAAGCCACTTTTTGCTCGATCATGCCGGCGAATTGCTCTTTCTGCTCCTTGGTAGGCTCTTGGGAGAAGTGCATTTGGTCAACCATACCTACATAGTCGCCTTTCTGATAGGTCTTGAGGAACTTCTCAGCAGCTTTCTCAGGTGTTGCATTGCCGCCACAAGCAGCAAAAGCGAATGCTACGATAGCGATAGCCATCAAACGAAAGATTTTCTTCATAATGATTGTGTTTTTAAGGGTTTAACAAATAGAGATGTTTCACTCTCTTCTATAGTGCTGGGGAAGATACATTCCCCTTCTTTGCTAAATATGGTCGGGACGGTTTGTCGTCGTCCGCATGTGATGTCGAGTCCCTGGTGGAGATAACTCAGCCAAACCAGTTCAGTACAATAGAGTTGTGCCGTGTCGGCGAGCAAGTAGTTGTTGTCGAACTCAATATGCTGTTGGACTTTAGTGAGTGCGTATTGTACGGCGTGTTGTGCGACGGAGTCGTTGCAGCGAATGCGCATCCATGCGCCGCGTTGTGCTCGTTCGGCGGAGAAGAAGACGGTGGCTGGTTCGGCCTTGAGGTATTCGGGTTCATCTTCTCCCGGAACGGCGTGTATGACCTGCCATTGTGCGCTGAGGGTGTCGTAGTGGAGGATACCGATGTGGGAATAGTAGGAACCCTGCATGGTGACCATTCTACTCTCGACGCCCCATCCGCACCGGAGTGCCAAATCGCCTTCGCGCCACTCGTCGGAAACGGACAGATCGAGTGGTTGCGGTGCGGGGGAACAGGCGCTCAGCAGAAGCGATAATCCTACGAAAAGAGCCGCAGTGAAGCGGCTCTTTTCGAACAGATTAGTAGTTGGTACGTTGCGTAGCAGCATAACTGATCTTCAGTGCGTACGCTCGACGTAACTCCTGCTTGATATCTGCGATGATACCCATTCGCGTTTCCTTGTCGGCCTTGATAGACACAGTCATCAGACCCTGGTCGGACTCTTTCATAGAAGAGCGTTCGTTGACGATATACTCGCCAATCTCGCTAACCTCAGCGAAAGCGTCGTCGAGTTGGATACGTGTCTCAGCACCGTACTGTTTGCGGAACTCAGCGGTAGGAGTACCAACGTAGATATAGCGCACAAGGGATTTTTTCTCCAGCTTGGTGAGCTCAGTGGCCTGCGGGTTCTTGAATTGCACCTTGTAGGTCACCTCCTTCAT
>DEHM01000003.1:14680-57191 GCA_002351925.1 Bacteroidales bacterium UBA2800 | reverse complement strand
CGCCGGCATCTCACGTTTCTCATTTCTACGTATCTTAGCCATATTAGTTACCGTAATTTTTAGGTTCAGCCTCGGAAATCTTCTGAGGATAGATCTTTTGGATCTGTTTCTGTTGATCCTCTTCGAGTTCGTTATAGCCCTTGTGGAAATACTTCTGCGCGCATTCGTCACGCAGTTCGTTGTACGCAGCTACGAGTTCGTTCTGCACGTCCAGATAAGCCTGATACTGTGTATCGACGTCGTTTTGAACGGAGATGACGTGATCCTTGGTATAGCGCACTACACCGAAGGGAGCACCGAAATCTTCCTCAACGAGTTTCGGATAGTAGTCGGCATTCTGTTCGTTTTTGATGAACTCTTTAGCCCTCTCGCGAAGTTGCTTCACATCCGTCAACTGGCCTTGCACCATCAGCTGGTTAGCCGAGTTGATCTTAACGACCAACAGGTTGCGTTTGTTGATATCCTTATCCTCAATTTTCTGATCGGGAGGAATAGGCGCAGGCAGACGGCGAGCCAGTCCCTGGTTAACATCCATAGAGGTGGTAACGAGGAAGAAAATCAGCAACAGGAACGAGATGTCGGCCATAGAGCTGGCGTTGATCTGTGGGATTTTCTTTGCCATGACAGTTGTGTTTTTACTTCAGACGTTTGGTATGTACGATACCCCAGATCATCGTACCGATAGTAGCGATGACGAGGATATAACAGGCATAGATAACGGCGTCGGAGAGTTGTGCCCATGCGCCTTGGTTATCGGTGCCTTCGTAACCGATGATGTCGATTTTCTCGGGGCTACCGAGGAACCAGCAGAGGAGTGCGAGTACTACAAAACCGCATACAACACCGAGGGTGGTATAGGCTTTGCGACGGTCGTCCTTCCAGTTCTTGCAGAACTCCATTACGACTACAGCGAGTGTAACGAGTACTACGAGCCCGAAGAGAATATAGTTCCAGGTGAGGAACAGGTCGGTGAAGCGAGGAATATCCAGGAAGTCACCGGCCACCTCGAGACTACCGTTGGAACCGCCGGCAAAGAACATTGCGATAGCCACAATGCCCAGGGCCAGGAGCGACCAGAGGGTAACCTTAGGTATCATTTTATAATCTTTCATAATTGCTCAAAATTGTTTGTGTTAAACAATAGTTTTCAGCTTTCAGCCATCAGCCTTCAGCTTATTACTTTTTCTTTTGAGCAGCGTCGTACTCTACTACGATATCGAGCAGGCTGATCGAGCTGTCCTCCATCTCGTTAACGAGACCCTCAATGAGGCTGAGGATGTAGTTGTAGAACAACTGGAGCACGATAGCGATGATAAGACCGAGGAGGGTGGTCAACAGAGCGACCTTGATACCACCAGCCACAACGGTAGCTGAGATATCACCTACTTGCTGAATCTTATCGAATGCAGCGATCATACCGATAATGGTACCCAAGAATCCGAGAGACGGAGCGATGGAGATGAAGAGGGATATCCAGCTGAGGTTCTTCTCGAGGAGACCAAGCTGAACGCCACCATAGGAAGCAACGGTTTTCTCGACTACGTCGATACCCTCATCGTAACGGCTCAGACCCTGATAGAAGATCGAAGCGACGGGGCCACGGGTGTTGCGGCAAACGTCCAGCGCTTTCTCGATACCACCTTCTTTGAGCGCCTTCTCTATATTCTCAAGCAGCGCCTTGGTGTTGGTTTTGCTGAGCGACAAATAGATAATACGCTCGATGCAGAGAGCGAGACCGAAGACCAAGCAGACGAGGGTGAGGGCCATGAAGCCTGCGCCACCTTCGATAAATTTGGTTTTGAGCACTTTGTGGAGGGCCACGATGCCACCATCTTCTTGAGCGGGAGCCTCAACTTCTTCGGCTACCGGAGCCTCGGGGGCTACTTCATCTACGTTTTCTACAGCAGCTTCCTGTGCGGGAGCAGCTTCCTCTTGTGCATACACAGCTGCGCTGCCAAAGGTCAGCATAGCCAGCACCGTAAGGGTTGCAAATACTTTTTTCATGAGATCTAAAATTTGTTAATTATGTTATTGTGTTTTGTTGATTTTCTCAGGACGGGGATTTCTCCGGCTCAACGGGGATTCGGACTCCGCCTTGCTTCGCAATTCCCCCGAATCGCCCAATGTCTGCAGAGGCATCCATTGCAACCTTTTCCCTTGTTTGCTCACTCAAGCGAGCTTGGACTCGCAAACCTGGTCAAAGTTTGCGGAGAGACGGGGATTCGAACCCCGGAAACCCTTTTGGAGTTTACACGCTTTCCAGGCGTGCCTCTTCAACCACTCGAGCATCTCTCCTTCGCGCAAAAGCGCTACATATCAAAATCGGCTACAAAATTACTACAAAAAAAGCATATACGCAAGAAATAATGTATTTTTTTTTACATTTGCGTTATTTTTCTACAAAAAAAATGCAATAGACTCTTGCGTATATCAAAAAAAAGCAGTATCTTTGCACCGTTTTTCATGCGCGCTCGCGAGCACGCCCCTTATACACGCGCCAAAACATTAAATAAGAATATATAAATCACAACGATAATGGAAGAACAAAAAGAAAAGTATGATGGATCGAGTATTCAAGTGCTCGAGGGATTAGAGGCGGTGCGTAAGCGCCCGGCGATGTATATCGGAGATATCTCGCTGAAGGGTCTGCACCATTTGGTTTACGAGGTGGTCGACAACTCGATTGATGAGGCATTGGCGGGATTCTGTAATGAGATAGCCGTGCACATCAATGAGGACAACTCGATTACCGTACAGGATAACGGTCGTGGTATTCCGGTAGATATGCATCCGAAGGAGCACAAGAGTGCGCTAGAGGTGGTAATGACCGTGTTGCACGCCGGTGGTAAGTTCAACAAGGACAGTTATAAAGTGTCGGGTGGTCTGCACGGTGTAGGTGTGAGCTGTGTGAATGCGTTGTCGACCAAGATGCACGTAGAGGTATACCGCGACGGTCAAATTCATACGCAGGACTACGCCAAGGGTAAACCGTTGGCACCGGTGCACACGATTACCGAGGCAGAGGCGATAGGCAACTGGGAGCAACGCAAGACGGGTACGTTTGTGCAGTTCTGGCCGGACGACACGATCTTCACGGAGACCGTTTATCATTGGGAGATACTGGCCAACCGTATGCGCGAGTTGGCGTTCCTGAACGCAGGCATCAAGATTGTGCTGAAGGACAAACGCGTGATGGAGGAGAAGACCCTGGAGGATGGCACAAAAGTGAAGGAGTGCAAGCGCGAGGAGTTCTACTCGGAGAAGGGTCTGAGTGAGTTTGTTCGTTATATCGACGGCACTCGTACACCGCTCATCAGCGAGGTGATTCACCTGAATACCGACAAATACGGTACACCGGTAGAAGTAGCGATGATCTACAACACCGATTTCAACGAGAACGTACACTCGTACGTCAATAATATCAATACGATCGAGGGTGGTACGCACGTAGCCGGTTTCCGCGCTGCCTTGACGCGTGTGATGAAGAAATACGCCGAGGACAGCAAGATGCTGGAGAAAGCCAAACTGAAAGACAAAGAGGGTAACTCTACGATTGACCCGAACGACTTCCGTGAAGGTCTGACGGCTGTTATCTCCGTGAAAGTGGCAGAGCCGCAGTTCGAGGGCCAGACGAAGACGAAGTTGGGCAACTCGGAAGTGGCCGGTATGGTTAGTGCGGCCGTAGCAGAGGCGCTACAGAACTACTTGGAGGAGCACCCGGATGACGCGAAGAAGATTGTGGAGAAAGTCATTCTGGCGGCTCAGGCACGTATTGCGGCCCGTAATGCACGTCAGAGCGTGCTGCGCAAGAGTCCGTTGAGCGGTGGTGGTCTGCCCGGTAAGTTGGCCGACTGCGTGAGCAAAGATGCCGAGGCATGTGAGTTGTTCCTGGTAGAGGGTGACTCGGCCGGTGGTACGGCTAAGACCGGTCGTGACCGTGTACACCAGGCCATTCTGCCGCTGCGCGGTAAGATTCTGAACGTGGAGAAAGCCATGGAGCACAAGGTGTTCGAGAGTGAGGAGGTACGCAATATCTTCACCGCGCTGGGTATCACGTTCGGTACAGAAGAAGACCCGAAGGCACTGAACCTGAGCAAGATTCGTTATCACAAGGTGATTATCATGGCCGATGCCGATGTGGACGGTGCGCATATCGCCACTCTGATTATGACATTGTTCTTCCGTCATATGAAAGAAGTGATTGAGCAAGGCCACCTCTATATCGCCTGTGCACCGTTGTACAAATGCTCGAAGGGTAACTACAGCGAATACTGCTGGAACGACCAGCAACGTCAGGCATTTATCCAGAACTACGGTAACGGCGACGAGAAACAAATCAAGACGCAACGATACAAAGGTCTGGGTGAGATGAGCGACGAACAACTCTGGGAGACCACGATGGACCCGGCTCGTCGTCTGCTGAAACAAGTGACGATAGAGAACGCAGCAGAGGCCGATCGTATCATTGCTATGCTGATGGGTGACGATGTGGCACCGCGTCGTGAGTTTATTGAAGAGAACGCTACGTACGCAAAGATCGACGCCTAATGCGGATAGCCGTCTATTGTTCAGCGAAAGATGCGATACCCGAGGAGTATCTCAAATTGGGTGACGCATTGGGTCGATGGCTCGGCGAACAGGGGCACACCTTGGTGTACGGCGGTGCTACCGGCGGGCTGATGTCCCGCACGAGTGATGCAGCCAAACAAGCCGGTGCACACGTGATAGGAGTCATCCCTCCGCGTATCAAAGCAGCAGGACGTTTAGCTACCAACTGCGACTACCTGATAGAGGTGGACAACATGTCCACACGCAAGCAACGCATGCGTGACGAAGCGGATGTGATAGTGTGCCTGCCGGGCAGTTACGGCACGCTGGACGAGATGATGGATGCTACAAGTAGTGCCATCGTGGGTGAACATAAGAAACCGACCTATGTACTGAACTATAAGGGTTTCTATGAGCCACTCAAAGAACAGATAGCGCTGATGCAGCGGCTGCAGTTTATCCCTGAGCAGCAGAGCTACAAACCGATTTTTGTAGACACGCTGGACGAGTTGTTTGAACAAATAAAGAATTGAAAATTTAAAATCTATACATTATGAACCTATTTACGGCCAGATTAACCGGAAAGATGCTCTCGACCGACGCGTTCGAGAAAACTATCCATGAGATGCAAGAACGTGTGAAGCGTTGGCGTCAGATTGAGAAATCCCCCGAATTGGCAGAGTACTTAAAACTGAAGAAAATTGTGGAGAGCAGTGCGTTCCAGGAAAAGAAGAATGAACTGGTCACCCGTAAGTACAAAGACACCGACGAGGGTCGTAAGATGACGGCTTTTGAGCGTCTTCGCACTTCGCGCAGTATCCGTCGCTATAAGAAAGCGCTGGAGGATCCTATCTTCCAGGACTTCCTGAAGTTCCGTGAGACGGAGGAGTTCTCGAAGATCAAGAGTATCAAAGAGTGTCTGACAAATGCCAAGATACGTACGTACAATATGTTGTACTACTCCTCGTTCTACAAGAACTACACCAAGGTGCTCAACTCGCCGGAGTTGAAGCAGTTGGCCGAACTGGAGAAAGAGGTAAGCACCGAGTCTTTCCAGAAGCGTCACGCGCTCTGGGCAGACACGAAGCGTTGGCAGCACTCGGAGGAGTATAAGACCGAGCAGCGATATCTGGAGTTGGCCAACTCGGACGATATCAAGTTCTTCTACGAGTCACGTGAAGAGAAAATCGACTGGGCTGAGTTGTTCCGTCCCGCTTTCGACGACGACATGTCGAGCAGCAAGAACTGGAAAGCCGGCTTCGGTTTTGCCAACCCGGCGATGAAAGACGGTTTCTCGCGCACCTCGGAACACCAGGCTTATAATGGCGGCAAGAACACCTTCTTTGTGGACGGTCGTATGGACCTGGAAACACGTGAGGAGAGCAAGAAAGCGATTGCCTGGGACGAGAAGAAGGGCTTTACGGAGCATGTCTTCGAGTACACCTCGGATGTGATGAACACCAAGGAGGCCTTTGCACAAGAGTCGGGTATGTTTATGGCTAAAGTGCGTAGTCAGGGTTCCGGTCGTCATTTCTTCGGATTGTCTACCGGCAAGCTGAATGCACCGATGGTAGCGCTCTATCACTACAATGGCGATATCCACCAGATGGGTCTGGTGAACGGCAACAAGACACAGATGGCCGACCTGACGGGTATGTTGCGTTCGATGTACTATGTATATACCTTCCGTTGGACGAAGAACGAACTGGTTTGGTACGTCAACAACCTGGAGATACTGCGTCTGCCGAATCGTCTGCCCAAAGAGGCGATGTTCTTCTTTGCACAGAGCTGGTTACCGAAGACCGAGAAAGGCGGAGAAGGCAAACTGAAGATTCAGTGGGCACGCGTATACCGCGCTGTAGATTAAATCGTCAGTAACTAATAAACTGCAACCATGTTCCTGATTGCCGGTCCATGTGCCATTGAGAGTAGAGATGTCGTGCTGCAGACGGCGGAGGCGCTCAACCGTCTCTGTTACGATTTGGGCATAACGCTCTATTTCAAGTCGTCGTTCGACAAAGCCAACCGCACGTCGGCTTCGGCGCGCGGCGTAGGTATGGACGAAGGACTGCGTATCCTGGCGGAAGTGAAGGAGCAATGGGGGTTGCCTATCCTGACGGATGTGCATGAGTGCTGGCAATGTGCACCGGTTGCGGAAGTGGCCGATGTGCTGCAGATACCAGCTTTCCTGAGCAGGCAGACCGACCTGCTGCAAGCCGCAGCCCGCACGGGGAGAGTGGTGAATGTCAAGAAAGGACAGTTCATGGCTCCGTGGGACATGGGCGGCGCGATAGAGAAAATCGAGCAGGTACAGCCCGATGCAGCCAAAGAGGGTCGTATATGGTTGACCGAACGTGGCAGCTCATTCGGTTACGGGCGGCTGGTAGTGGATATGAGTTCGCTGGTAGAGATGCGCCGTTGGGGCTGTCCTATCGTGTTCGATGCCACCCACTCGGTACAGCAACCCAGCACAGCAAACGGCGTGACAGGGGGCAACCGTCAGATGGTACCCTACCTGATGCGTGCCGCTGTAGCTGTCGGTGTGGACGGACTGTTCATAGAGACTCATCCCCATCCGGAACAGGCTATCTCGGATGCTGCAAACCAGGTGCGTCTGGAAGACATGCGCACGCTGCTGGAGCAAGCACTGGAGATTAATCAACTAGTCCACTAGACTACTAGTATACTAGAAAACCAGAATTATATGGAACCGACCATCACTATTTATTGCAAAAACACCCACACCTACCATGAGGTACCGCGTGGCATTTCGCTCATTAAGTTGAAAGAGTTGCTGGGTATTCAGCTGCCCTATCCCATCATTGCGGCGCATGTCAACTACAAAGTGGAGAACCTGGATTTCCTCTTGTACAAGCCAAAAGATGTTGAGTTTCTGGATGCCAGCTCGCCAAGTGGTATGCGTGTGTACGTGCGTACACTGGGTATGGTGTTGGCCTGCGCGGTTAATGAGTTGTACCCGCGTATGGACCTGCGTGTAGAGCACCCGATTAGCAAAGGCTATTACTGCACGCTACAATGGCATATAGACAAAGATGAGGAACCAGATAACGAACGGGAAGCACCGCTGGTAACGCCGGAGATGATTAACGCCATCAAGGAGCGCATGCGGCAAATCATTGCCGAGAACCGTCCGATATACGAAGAGGAAAAGCAGACCAAAGAGGTCATCAAGATGTTCGCTGCGCGTTACAACAACGAGAGCTCCATCTTCGAGACACTCGGTAATCCCTACTGCCGCTATTTCCGCATGGGCGATTTCATCGACTACTACTCCAACGTGCTGTTGCCCAGTTCAGGATATATCACACTGTTCGACATCACGCCCTTTAAAGATGGTATGTTGGTTCGCATCCCGAATCGTAGCAATCCGCTTATACTGGAAGACTCCATTCAGCAGGAGAAGATGTTCTCTATTTTCCAGGAGTACAACCGCTGGAACAAACTGCTGCATATCAACAATGTGAGCGATTTCAACGTAGCCTGCAAGGACAAGAAGTCGTTTGAGATGATTAAGCTGGCTGAGGCGCTGCACGAAAAGAAAATTGCGCAGATAGCCGATGCGATAGCCGAGAAACGGCCTAAGATAGTCTTCATCTCCGGTCCGTCGTCGAGCGGTAAGACCACTTTCTCCAAGCGTCTACAGATCCAGTTGCTGGTAGACGGTATCAAACCGCAAGTGCTTTCGATGGACGACTATTTCGTCAACCGCGTGGATACACCGCGTGACGAGAACGGAGAGTGGGACTTCGAGCATGTAGAAGCCGTGGACCTGCCTTTCTTCCGTCAGCAGATGCACGATTTGCTGGACGGCAAAGAGGTGGAACTGCCGACCTACGATTTCACCAAAGGTGAGCGTGTGTTCAAAGGCAACAAACTGAAACTGCAGAAAGACTCCGTCCTGGTCATCGAGGGTCTGCATGCACTCAATCCGTGTATCTTGCCTGACGTGCCGCACGACCTGACCTTCAAGATTTTCGTTTCCGCACTGACCACCATCAACATCGACAACCACAACTGGATTCCGACGACCGACATCCGTCTGTTGCGCCGTATCGTACGTGACTACAAGTACCGCGGTTATTCGGCCAAAGAGACTATTGCCCGTTGTCCTTCGGTAGTACGCGGCGAGACCAAGTGGGTCTATCCGTTCCAGGAGGAGGCCGATGTGATGTTCAACTCAGCGCTCATCTTCGAGTTCGCTGTTCTGAAACGTCATGCGGAGCCCATCCTGCAGGAGGTGCCTAAGTTCTGCGAGGAGTATACCGAGGCACACCGTCTGCTGAAGTTCCTGCAGTATTTTGTTCCGATACCCGAGAAAGAGATTCCGCCTACATCCTTCTTGCGTGAGTTCGTGGGTGGTAGTTCGTTCCATTATTAATGGCACGATAGTTGTAGAAAACAGAGATATGAGAAAAACAATCAGTATAATATGCTTTGTGCTGGCGGCCATCACGATGTGGGCCGACGAACAGGAAGGAACAATGCGTCCTAACCTGCTCGACTCCATGCCGGGCGTAGAAGTAAAGCAAGACTCGTCGGTCTACGTGTTGCTGCGTACTGCCATTTATGGTCAGCAGCAACTCGTGGAGATCGACGGATACCGTGTGCAGATCTATTCGTCCAACCAACAGCAGACCGCTAAAGCGGAAGCCTTGGAACTGGAAACCAAACTAAAAGATAAGATCAGTCAAACCTTGTACGTGCAGTATCTGCCGCCGTTCTGGAAGGTACGCTTAGGCGATTTCCGCGACTACGAAGATGCCAAGGAATACAAGCGTCTCTTCGTGCAGCAGTATCCGGAGATGCAAGGCGATACCTATGTCGTACGTGATAAAATCATGGTAATGCAATAATGGACCTGCAAGAGTTTCATAGTAATCCGGAAGTGACCGAAGCTATCGCGGCGAGTGTGGAGAAAGCGCTGCGTCAGATAGGCGAGAATCCGCAACGCGAAGGATTGAAAAAGACGCCGCATCGTGTAGGCAAGGCGTTGCAGTTCCTTACGAAAGGCTATCATGAGGATCCCGAGGCCATCTTGCGCTCGGCGCTCTTCGAAGAAGACTACCGGCAGATGGTGGTGGTGAAGGATATCGACTTCTATAGTCTTTGTGAGCATCACATGCTGCCCTTCTTCGGCAAAGTACATGTGGCATATATCCCCAATGGTCGCATCACCGGTCTGAGTAAGATAGCCCGCGTGGTGGATGTGTTCGCCCGCCGGCTGCAGGTGCAAGAACGCCTCACGACGCAGATCAAAGAGTGCATCCAAAACACCCTCGATCCGCTCGGCGTGATGGTCGTCATCGAAGCCGAGCACCTATGTATGCAGATGCGCGGTGTACAGAAACAGCACGCCATGACCGTGACATCGGATTTCACCGGCGTCTTCCAGCAAGCCAAGACCCGAGAGGAATTTATGAAACTGATAAAAGGATAGTACTCCTTCTGATAAAAGAAAAGCAGGCCGATAGACCTGCTTTTTCTTTTTAGCGTATTACCAATATCTTTACTACGGTATGACCACCATCGGCATTACATAGTGCCGTGTAGACACCCGCAGAGGCTCTGTGGCCATCGGCAGACTTGCCGTCCCAGACGGCTGTACCGCCATGACTACGGGTCTTGCATACCAAGTTGCCCGACTCATCTACAATATTGACAACCGTGTTCTCCATCAGTCCGGTGATACTGATCATGCCGTCATAGTCAGGGCGGACAGGATTCGGATAGGCGTAAGCGCCGGAGAAATCCGAACGGCTCTCACTGGCATCGCTGAGATAAGAAGCGATACCTTTGTCTGTGCCGACGAACACTTCACCGGTTGTTGGCATGATAGCAATCGATTGTATCACATTCGATGGCAACAGCGAATTATATTCGGTGAAATGTGCTACGGTAATCGTATCGTCCTCTATCAAGTACAAACCGGAATTGGCCGTGCCTATCCACATACGATCGCCTCCATCCACAGCCATACAGTTGATTTGCTCATTGGCCAACAGATAATCACCCAACCCCGTTCCGTCATTACGCGGAATAATGATACGCTGACAGGCATTGCTGGTGAAGAAATCCGTCGTTGCAGGTATCAACAGTACACCGGCCTGCGTACCCACCCAAATCCTGTTCTTATGATCTTGGGCGAGACAATAGATCGGATCCGGAGACAGTGGCTTACCGTTCTGGTCAACAAAAGATGAACGCATGAGGCAACGATCGTCACTCGAACGAGTAGGAGTTCCGCCGTCGTCCAACAAGATGATGCCCGGCGACACACGCTGATTGATCATCCATTTGCGCTGACTGCTGCGTCTGTCCACCAATATCTCGCCAGGTGTAACAAAATGCAGACTGTCACCATAACTGGTCAATTTCAGCGAATACCAGACTCCGTTCTTGGTACGGATATGCACAGGTGCACCTATCTCTGTTGCATTCAGCACCCACAGATTGCCCTGCTCGTCTATCATCGCTCCATCCGTACGGGTGTAATAATTCGGATCTATCCCGTTTACCGCTTCACGCAAGGTACTGTTGTTGACGGTATAATGCGCTACTGCCTCATAGTTGTTAAACTCAAACACTCCTGTGCCATAAGTAGCCACAAAGAAATGTCCGGCATTATTCGGATCCACAGCTATACTCACTGCATCTATTGCCGGCCTACCGACACGCGAACCGATATCACTCGGCGTGATGCCGCGCCATTGGGCGCCATCGTAGATGTTCAAATGTGCATAGCGCATGAATTGCTCTGCCCAACGGCCACCCGAAGCAACATACACATGATCATCGGTAGCGTGCAACCTGTAGCCGAAATTGCAGTTAGGACCTTCTGGTTGGAATACATCATCGCCGCTACTATTCAAGCGAATAAGTCCTTTCTCCGAAATTCCAAGCCACCATTCGCCCTTGGAATAAACAGCATCCACTGCACTATAACCCGCTAATCCATGCCACTGGTTATCATCACCCATATACAACACTCCTACTCCTTCGCGATAAGCCAACAACTGACCTCCCGACGCATGAATCCATTTCACGGCCTCAGGGCTAACTTGTTGCCACATGTCGTTGGAGCGACTATACAACGTATCGTGCATTAACACATAGAGTCGGTCACGCCATGCGCAAGCATGTGTCAACCCATCTCCGTCCAAAGGTGTCGCGTGCCAGTAATTATAGTCTACCAGATTATCCTTGAGTGCAACCGAATACATGCGATTGTCTGCAAACGCATAGAGCGAGTCGTTGTGCTCCACTATCTGCTGCACATTCACTGATGCCGCCTCTTGACCGATATAGTAGGTATCCACTATTTCCGCTTTGCGGGGATTGACCGCCAAAATGCCGAAGGTAGTACCTAAATAGACATAGCGCGAACCAATGGCAATACAGTTGATGTTCATAGCCATCGAACTGGCCTTCATATAGAGGTCAGGCATCTGACGTACCGCGCCGTCTTCGCTCAGCAGGTCAATACGCCCGTCGTCGTAAGCGATGATAAGTTGCTCCGACGCAACATCATAGGCGATATGAACAATACGGTTACCGGTCAGGCCTGTTGCTTTGTTCCAATACTCTATCGTCTCGTCTTGACGATTGACGGAGAACAGCGTTCCGTTGGCTGCTGCATAGATATGTCCCGGGGTTGCCACCACTTCTTGCGGCTCAGCGTACGAGAGATGCAAGCGCCATTGCTGCATATATCCCATATGCAGCTCTTCTTCCTCCTCTTCGGACTCAATACGCTCTGTTCCCCCCTGCGGATCATATGCCACCAGTCCTTCAGCCGTACCGACATATATCCCTCCACTCTCAGTACATGCCACCGAGAGGATGCTGTTGGACGGCAAAGCCGAGTTGTCTGTCGTATAGTGTGCTACTATCTCGGTCGCTTCACTGTTAAGCACATACACACCTAAATCCAGGGTGCCAACCCATATCTGGCCTTCGGCATCTTCGCACAAGGCATTCACGCTCAAAGTACGCATAGGGTTCTCGCCGTTATTATCCGTCAGCACGGGACGCACACAATCTTCATCCGAAAAATAATCCTCTGTATCTATCCGGGCTATACCCTGCTCCGTTGCCATCCATATGCGCCCTTCGCTGTCCTGAAGCACGGCGTAGATATTCTGCGGCTCAAACTCATCTCCCTGTTGGTCCAGCCATTTCGAACGTTTGCATATATGGTCGTCAGAGGCATCCCACGTGCCTCGGTCGTCTATGCAGTATAGTCCGGTCCCCGCTCTTCCTGCGGCTAACCATTTATGATGACCATTACGGCGGTCCACCAGCAGGCCTGTCGGTGTATGGATTGGTACGGCCACGGTATTGACGATTATGGGCAGTCCGTGCCATACGCCTTGCCGGTCTTTGCACACCAGCGGATACGTTACATCGCCTGCCACCGTCAGCCATAGATTGCCGTCTGCGTCATAGAGCGCATTATCCAGACGCGTATAATGCGTCGGATTGTTCGGCACTGCTGATTCTAAGGTGTTATCCGCTGCCGGCAAATAATGATGCTGCAGTTGAGTGCCCTGGAACTCATACAAACCTGTTCCGTAGCTGGTCACAAACAGATGCGACGAATCTTGCGGATCCACCGCCACGTTCATCATATCCAACACCGGTTTTCCGGTTCGCGCATAGATGGAGTCTCGGGGAATACACATCCAATGTATGCCGTCAAAACGCATGATATTTCCGGAAGTATTGTTCTGGTTGGTCCATCGACCGCCGGGAAGCACATACACTTCCTCACCATGGGTCATCACCCGATACGAAATGTTCGTCAACGGCCCTTCCGGTCTGTAGCTCAACCTCTCCGTAGGCGTAAAACGTATGATTCCTTCTGCTCCTCCGGCATACCAGTTATCCAACGCGTCCTGATAATGCTTACCCTTCTCACTGTCCGGACTTATTCGGCCGCTTCTTACCTCGCGCTGCCATACATGATAATCCACCAAGTTATCGCTCAGAGATGCACAGAACAGACTGTCGGTTGTAAAGGCGTATATACTATCGCCATTGATGAGCACATCCATCACCGGCGTCTCTGCTCCGTCTGGACGAAGCCAGTAGCTGTCCACCAGTCTGTTTTCCGTCAGATCCAGCGTCTGCACGCCATAGTGCGTCGACAGGTACGCGGTCCTTCCGTGGATAGTGATATTATGCACCGTCTTACGCTGCGTCATATCCTTGTTGTACAAGTCGCCTATATAGCGCACCCCATTATTCGTCAGGATATCCAGTTTACCGAAATCATAGGCTATGATCAGTTGGCTTCTGTACACGTCGTAGCCGATACACGTAATACCCGTAGCATGTAGCCCCGACTGACGGCCGTAGATGCGTATCTGTTCCGACAACTTGTCCACGCTATACAAACTGCCGTCCGACAACGCATACACACGATCAGATGCCATCGCTATCTGCGTGACGTTGTTATACGCAAAATGCGTGGTCCAGCGTTGAGCCGTTATCCCTGCTGCACAGCAACAGAGCACCAGCATCCATATGGTTCGTAGTCTATTCATTCAACATCTTCACTAATGCCTGCATCGCTCTGGCGCGATGACTGATGCTGTTCTTTATCTCAGACGGCAACTCGGCGAACGTCTTCTCGTACCCTTCCGGCATAAAGAGCGGGTCATATCCAAACCCACCTTCGCCACGCTCATCTGTCGTCATCCGGCCGCGGACTACTCCGTCCACTTGCTCTTCCTTGCCGCCGCGTATCAGCGTCACCACCGTTCTGAACTGCGCACCACGATTAGACTGATGGGCCAACTCACGCAACGCCTTCTGTCTGTTGGCAGCATACGTCGCCATCTCCGGCAGGTGTACACCCGTCTCGCGCTCAGCCCAGCGGGCGGTGAACACACCCGGCTCGCCGTGCAACGCATCTATCTCCAGACCCGTGTCATCTGCAAACACACCATCTATCTGATGGCGGACGGCTGAGGGCTGATGGCTGACAAAATCCCAAACCGCACGGGCTTTTATCGCGCTGTTCTCCTCCAGCGTCGTGCCGGTCTCCTCTATCTCCGCCTCAAAACCTATCTCCCGAAGACTCAACACCTCGACACCTGCCGGCATGATCGCCTGCACTTCCTGCAACTTATGGGCATTATTGCTCGCAAAAACCAGTCTCATACTCCTTATATATATTACGCGCGCGAAAGAAATTCTACAGTCTACATGCTGCGTGACTGAGAAAATCGCGACAAAGATACGATTTTTTTTGCACATTGCAAAAATTTTTAGTAATTTTGCACCCGAAAAAGAAAGTTTTCCACAAAAAACACACGATTTAATCGCACAAAAACAATGAAGACCACCATTCTCCTGGCTGAAGAAGGCGAACTGACACTACTCGAAAAAGCACGTACCGAACTGGGGCTCGACCTCTCCGACGCCACTATCCTCTATACCGGAGTAGGAGCCATCAACATTCTCCGCAGCCTCCGGTCGCTCGACCTCGACACGCCGCTCGTCAATATCGGTTATGCCGGAAGTGCCAATTTCGATATCGGCACATGGGTACAGGTGAGCGAAGTGCGACTCAACCACCCCAACGTCACCTATCCCGAGCCGGAACTCCATCTTCCGATGGACGAACGCCAAATACCCAATGTGAAACAAGCTATCTGTTACACGAATACCGATTTCGTGCTCCAGTCCGACTACCGCGACTGCGTCTTCGACATGGAACTGGCTTTCATCGCCGCACTCGGTTTCCGCCATCTCACCAGCCTCAAGTATGTCAGCGACAACCTCTCGCTACATGCCTACCACGACCTCACACATGGCGTAGAATAAATTCTCCTGTCCGATGACTACAATCTATCTAAAACCTCATAAAGAAGAATCGCTGCTCCGACGCCATCCGTGGGTCTTCAGCGGGGCTATCGCACGTGTCACGCTCGATCGGGACGACCCGCACAGTGAGCCCCAAGAGGGCGATCTCGTCCAGGTGCGCTCCGCGGCCGACCAACTGCTGGGTATCGGCCATTGGCAGATAGGATCTATCGCCGTTCGCATCCTGGCGTTTGGCATCGACAGCCTGCCTGCCGATTTCTGGCATCAACGTATCTGCGCCGCCTACGCCGTCAGGCAGTCGCTGGGACTCATCCGATCCGACAACGACACCTACCGGCTCATCCATGGTGAAGGTGATTTCCTGCCGGGACTCATCGTCGACATCTATGCCGACACGGCCGTTTTGCAGGCGCACTCCGTCGGCATGCACCGTTGTCGCCAAGCTGTCGCGGAGGCCATCGTCGCCGGCATTCCCGAGGTCAAAAACGTCTATTATAAGTCCGACGACACCCTGCCCTTCAAGGCGCCCGTCCAGGGAGACAAAGTGGGCTACCTGATATCCGACGCCCAGTCTCCTGTTTCCCACGCAGAAGAGTTCTGGTCCATGGAGAACGGCCTGCAGTTCCGTATCGACTGGCTGCGCGGGCAGAAGACCGGCTTCTTCATCGACCAGCGCGAGAACCGCGCACTCGTCGAGCGTTATGCCAAAGGCAAAGAGGTGCTCAATATGTTCTGCTACACCGGCGGTTTCTCGCTCTATGCCCTGCGTGGAGGCGCCAAGAGCGTCGATTCGGTCGATGTCAGCCAGAAAGCGATTGATCTCGTCAACGCCAATGTGGCGCACAACTTCCCTAAGGCCAACAACCACACAGCCGTCACGGCAGATGCCTTTGAATACCTCACGGCACAAAAAACGGCCAACCGCACTTTCGATCTCATCATTCTCGACCCGCCGGCTTTTGCCAAACATCGTGACGCTGTACGCAATGCCCTGCGTGGCTACCAGCGTATCAACGCCAAGGCCATCGAGATGATTCGTCCCGGAGGCATACTCTTCACGTTCTCCTGCTCGCAGGCTGTCGACAAAGAGGCCTTCCGACTCGCCGTCTTCTCGGCCGCAGCCCAGGTGGGACGCAACGTGCGCATACTCCATCAACTTCATCAACCCCAAGACCATCCTATCAACATCTACCACCCCGAAGGCGAATACCTCAAAGGCCTCGTCTTATATGTAGAGTAACTATATAACGTGCCATTATGAACCTTGTTTGTTTTGATACCGAGACCACCGGCCTCGACGTACAGAAAGACCACATCATCCAACTCTCGCTCGTGAAGTTCGATACCGAAACCTGGCAAACCATCGACCAGCGCGACTGGTATATCCTGCCCGAGGGCGACTTCACCATCCCCGCAGAGGCGGAGGCGGTACACCATATCTCCCGGCAGTTCCTCCTCGACAACGGCGTCTCGTTGCGCGACATCTATCCGGAGTTCATCGCCTTCACAAACGGATGCGACATCCTCTCCTACAACGGCAATAACTACGACGCGCCTATCCTCCATTATAACCTCGAGCGACTCGGTCTCCCGTTCGACTTCGACAACCGCACCTGGTACGATGCGCTCACACTCGAGCGTATCCATATGGCCGGTAAGATCGACCCGGAGACTGGCGAACGCTACCATTGTAACCTCACCGCCTCCTATACCCGCTACTACGGCCATCCTTTTGAGGGAGCACATAACTCGCTCGACGATGTCTTGGCTACTATCCAGGTCTTCCGCGCACAAGTGGAGGCGCACGACTGGGCATGGGCACAACGCGACGAGTTCCATTTCATCTCGTTCGACCGATGGCTCATCCGACGCGGCGAGTTCTACTATCTCAGCCAGGGTGCCCACAAAGGCGAGTCTATCCAGTCGATGCTGCGTATCGACCGCTCCTACCTCGAGTGGATCATCGACAAGTGCAAATGGACCGACCAACAGACCCGCGATATCATCATCCCCCTCCTCGGCCGCAAACCTGCACCCCATACCCCATTACCAACAACCCAGCCCCCCTCATCCCAGGCCCCTTCATCCGCTACTTCTCCCAAGCCCAGCCGGGGCAAGAAATCCGCAGGCCGCACCCGTCCCACCATTACCCCCTCCGACCTCTCGCTCTTCTGAGAACAGATTAGCAACTAAGAGGGCTTGTATTCTATGCGAAACATTATCCGCGATGCAGGTATCGCATAAATGAATCTGTTATGAAAAAGTACGAAGCACATGTAGAGAGCAACGGCGCTGGTTGGTACAGCGTATTTTGCAACGAAGAGTTTCCGTTTGGCTTTTTTGGAGAAGGCGCAACGGTTGAGGAAGCAGAGCGTGACTTTTTAGCCACGTTTGATGCATTTCGCGCCGAGCATAAAGAGCGCACGGGAGAGGATGTTCAAGCAGAGTTCTCTTTTATAAAGGATATGTCGGCTGTACTCCAAGAGTGTAAAGAGTACATCTCCTTTGCTTATTTGTCGCAACTGACAGGAATCAGTAAGGCTATGTTGTCGCAGTACGCCTGCGGTACACGTCGCCCGAAGCCCGCTCAGAGAGAACGTATTGTCGGCGGTATTCACCAAATTGGCAAAACATGTATGCAAGTAGGTGCTTAACCTCCCTTGCTATAGTTATGTTAACCACGGCACAATCCAGTAGGGTTGTGCTGTTTTTTTTATGGCATTTCCCGAAAAAACTACTTTCCTCTTGCATATGTCATTTTTTTTGTGTAATTTTGCGGCCGAATTTACGCCGATGCCGTATTAACGGTGGATGGTCGTGGGTTCTTGACATATTGAATGGCGTTTATTGACGCTTTGCGCTTAACAGTTGAAAGCTTCGCAAACTATCTCTTGTTGGAAAAGCCAAAGTAACGATAGATGCCTACGGGTATGACATTCGTACTTGCCTTGCTATTTCTTAGCGGGCATGTTGTCATATCGGCGTAGGTTTCATTGTTGTTTATTTCCAACGGCATGCGAAGGCCTCAACTGTAATGAGCAACAGCGAGGTCTGCGCTTTTTGTATGTGCCGAAGAATAATATAACAAACATAATTAACCCTATTATTAATCACAAATTTTAAAAACACAATGAAAAAAATTCTTTTCCTTACACTTGCTTTGGCAAGTTCTGTGGTAATGTTTGCCGCAAAGAATGTCAAAACGATTCATGTTGTTCCTGAGAATGCAACTATCTATGTGAATGGCAATGAAGTTGGTAATGGTAGTTACACCTACAAGTTTGACAAGCACACTGACTTCATCATGTTGAAGTTTACTGCTCCTGGTTACATTACAAAAACCGTGAAACTTATGAAGGATAATCCCAAAGAAACAATTGCATATACGTTATTTGAGGATGAGGCCTTCAAACAATCTGTAGGTAGTAGTGATGGTGTAGATATTGCCAATAAATGGATGACCATTACTTGTAAAAAAGGTATGACTGAAGACAAAGTTTGGCGTCGTTTGATGAGTGTTGCCGTAGATAATTTTGAAAATGTCGAGGTGCGCGACAAAGCAGCCGGCTGGATTAAGACCGCTTGGAAAGATACCAACTTTACTTGTGGATTAACGGTACGCACACGTTTGGAAGTGCGCATTATGGTTGGTGGAGATGATGAAGACGAATTGTCGTATAAGATTCGCGTTTCTTCAGAAATTAAGGATACCGATTGCTTCGGTGATCAATGCTACGAGAAGTATCCTCGTGTTCTCCGCAAGTTCTACGATGTCATTAACGATATGCAAAGTGCTCTTGGCGCTAATAATTAATACAGCGATTAATATGAAACGAATATTTTTTATTCTTTGTGCCCTCTGCGTATGCATGCTAATATCTGCCCAAAGAACGAAAGTTGAGACGTTCGACAAAAATACTTGGCGATGGATTGAAGAGGCAGATAAATATCAATCCATCTCCATTGAGGATGGATATTTGATTCTTTCTGCCATGAAAGCCAATAAAAAGGCTAATGCTTATCAAAACATGGCCAAGACATATGCCAAACTTCCTCTACATCCTAATGACAATTTCAAAGTAACTATCAAATACGTAGTTCCTGATTTTTTTGCAACTCTATATTTTATCTACTTCAACACAGACAAAAAGTGCTTACAAGACGATGAGGCCCTAGGCGAATTTGGCACCTATGTATTGTCCATGGGTGGTTCTACTTGGGGTCTGAACTTAGGTCCTTGTGGTGGTTTCACTAACAAATTGCCTGGAAAATTCAAACAAAAGAAAGATGTGCCCATGCAGTTGGTTCTTGAAAAGAAGCATAAAAAACTAGTTGTAGAACTCAATGGTGTTGAAATTTTTAATGATGAATGCCAGATTACTAGTCCCTGCATCGGATTTGGAGTACCATTGATTCTTGGCAAAAAGCCGGCGAGTCTTAAGATTGATGAGGTCGTTGTTGAGCAAGTAGAAGAGGAAGAATAATTCTCCTTATCAGGAAACATCTTGCGTGAATTTAGTTGCACGCAAGATGTTTCTATTTTTTACAAGTCGTCGAAAATTTAATGTTATGATGAAACGATTATATTTTATTTTTTGCGCACTCTGCGTATGCCTACTTGTCTCTGCGCAAAGCAAAAAAATTGAGACATTCAATAAGAACACATGGAACTGGATTGTAGAAGCCGATAAATTCCATTCCGTTGATATTGAAGATGGCCTTATGATTATAAGCTACAAGAAATTTCCAAAACCCACAAAGACGACACAAAAGAATATTAAGAATGCAATAGTCTTTTGGGCCAAGCATATGTCTGAATTTACAAAAAATGACAAGAAAGGAGCACACGATGAGAGCCAAAGACTTTTCGACGAAGTGGGATATGGAGGTACATACATAAGTGGTTATTATTTCCCAGAAGGTTTCTATTCCGTAAAGACATTTGCAAAATTGCCTATTAATGCAAGTGCAAATTTCAAACTTACAGTCACATATATACAGCCTTCTGTTTCATTCCCCATATATGCAATATTATTTAATGCTAATAGAGATTGCTTAAATAATGATGACGACCCAATTTCATGTTTATACGATCGCATTCTTATTAGTAATACTGGGTACTGCATAAGTTATCAAGACGCGACTAATAAAGTGCTTAAATCAGGTAATTTCCCTACAAAATTATCCAAAGGATCTCCCATGACATTGTACATGGAAAGAAAGAATGATAGAATCATTATAGAATTGAATGGCATAGAGATACTCAATGATAAGTGTAAACTTACAGAAGCCGGCTTCGGTTTCCAACTTCATAATAAGGCAACGTTAAAGATTGATGAAATAATCATTGAACAAGCAAATCAGGATGATGATTAATATTCGTATAGCATGAAAAAAGTCATAATTTTTCTATTTCTTATCAGCTGCACTGTAATTGGGTTTGCGCAGAATAGTGTCAAACGTGTCGCTATTTTAGAGACCGTAGACAAAACGGGCTCTGTTAGTTATGGCACTAAACTTTTGTTGCGCCAAAGTATCACCTATGCCATCACGCAGACTCCAGGATATGAGGGTTACAACCGTGTAGACATGGCGCAGATGCTTGGCGAACACGAGTTCCAACGCACAGGATATGTAAGCGATGCACAGATAAAAAAACTCGGAAGAATGACGGGAGCTGCTTATGTGCTTATCGCGGAGGCGGCTGGTTATGATAAGGAACACATCGTCATCCTCGCCAACCTTGTCAACGTAGAAACAGGACAAATAGAAAACTCTTCTATTCCAGTCGTAGCAGGAACTGATCCAGAAAACATGGCTAAATCTTGTTCCTATTTGGCGGAGATTCTTCTTAACATCAAGCGTCCCGCATCTGCTGCTCCAACCTCTATGAGCAAGAGTAGCCATCAACCATCCCGCATTAACTATCCTACACGTTCGGACAAGAACTATACGGAAACGGCCATGGATATAAATATGGAAATGGTATGGGTGGATGGTGGAGATTTTCAAATGGGATGTACCGCCGAACAAAACGATTGTAGAGAAGACGAGCAAATTGTACGACGCATCAGCATTGATGGCTTTTATATGGGTATGTTTGAAGTCACACAAGCCCAATGGGCAAAAATCATGGGAACATCAATTGCACAACAAAAAAATAAGACAAACTACAGCCGTATGTACAGTGTAGGAGCCAATTATCCGATGTACTATATTAACTGGTCGGAAGCGATGGAATTCTGTCGCATCTTAAGCCTAAAAACGGGAAAAACTTACACCTTGCCTACTGAGGCGCAGTGGGAATATGCCGCGCGCGGAGGTATTGCTCCAGAAGGAAATATTTTCGCAGGCAGCGATATGCTCGAAAATATTGCGTGGTACTCCAAAAACGGATTTGCCACGCATCCATGTGGAGAAAAGCAAGCAAATGCATTAGGCATTTTTGATATGTCCGGCAACGTGGCTGAGTGGTGTAAAGATTGGTATGCTGGCGATTATCCCAACAACCAAATCAATAATCCCCAAGGCGTTTCTTCCGGCACAAAGCGTGTGCGCCGTGGAGGCAGTTGGGAAGATGCCGCCCGATATTGTCGGGTCTCCAGCCGCGGTAGCGAGTACCCCAATATTCGCAGTTATGCAATAGGCTTCCGCGTAGTTTGTATTCCTTAATCACAATACATTAAATGAAAAAGCTACTAATTATCCTGCTCTCCATTTGTTCGCTAACATCTTTCGCACAGACCGACAAACTTGTGCGTCGGATTTCGTACGAATTAGGAAAAGTAGAAGGTTCTTTCCCACAGATTAATATGCTCATCAAGAAGGGAGAGAAAGTACAGGCAAGAGAAATGGTTAACGCCGCCCTCCTACAAATAGAGAAAATCGAAGAAAAGCAAAAAGAAGCATCGCTAATTGGTGATGTTGATGAAGAAGATCTTTTTATCCCGCAAACGCAAGAAGCTAAACGTTTTCTGATTAATAAGGCAAATCAATTACGTAATGGCATCAATGTTTATATTCATTGTAACGCTCAACTTTTTAAGGAAGAATACCGCTATCTCACAGAAGAAATTCAAGGCTATTTATCCGAAATAGGATGCGCCTTTGTCGATAGTATTGAAAGTGCTGACTGGGCTATATATATCGATGCCAAAACTCGAGAAGGCAATAAAATGACTTCGGGAAAATTCACAACCTTCTTCAGTTATGTAGACTTGCGTTTGTCTATCGACAAAACGGCTAATGGCAAACGAGTTTATCAAAATTCCTTTAGCGAAAAAGGTGGCGACACCCGTTCTTTTGAACAAGCAGCTTACGAAGCCTACCACGAGCTCACCCCACAGGTTAGTGCAATCATCAAGGAGCATATTCAACAATAAATCCTATTCAGAGACAGACAATGATGGCGGCTCGAAATATGAGTCGCCCTGATTGTGTTTGCAAAATAGCCAAAGAGGGATTGGCATAAAACGGGATGAAATCCCGCATTAACGGACAAAGGACATGGGGCTGAAATGGGGTACACAACACCCACCATATTTCCTTCTACGGGACAGGTAAAAAGTAAGGATTTTGGAACAAAATTTGCATATTCCAAATATTTGTTGTACCTTTGCGGGCGTAAAGGTTTAACGCTAATAAAAAAAACACAAATGAAAAGACTACTTACCTTAAGTTGGCTCTTGTGCCTGACAGTGGGAATCGTGAATGCCCACATTCTAAGCAAACCTGAATATTCCAAGCATCCGAGCAGGGCACCGATAAATATTGATGTCAGTTTGATGGATCGGTATAGCCGCACCTATACCGAACAACAATTGTTGGATCAATATGTTGCCGTCTTCAAGTCCGCTTGGGCTAAGAATCTGCTTTTTGTGGTAGACGATCAGGATCGTGTTGCGCTGTTTGACAAAGATGGCAATCAGCTCCTTCCGTTTTTGGAGGGAAAACCTCGAGTACTGTTTGGATATGGCAATTTTGTTGTATTGGGAGATCAGAGTACCAACGACGAATGGGAAGCCTTTTTTGATGAGATTCGAGCCAGTTATGCAACCACACGACGTATGACCGTCGGCAATTGTGCAGCTGTATACTCCATCGATGCCAAGAAAGTACTCATGAATGACGGCGAATTTGACTATATCACGTGTACCTTCAAGTACCCCAAGATATATTTCTATGTAGCCCGATACAATGAGAATGATAGTCTGAAATGGGGATTATATTCCACCAAGAAAGTACTTCTGCCTTGCGAATACAACTATGTGACACATACGCCTAAACCCAAAGGAGACAATTCGAAGGACATGTGGGAAGAACTGAATCGGGATCGAATTAATTTGGCTGTCAAGCAATCGAATCGACAAAAGCGCCAAGCCGGTTTTCAGACCGCAGCACAGATTCTTGGCGGCGTAGGCTCGGTCATGGTAAGCGCAGGTTCAGTCATCCAGACTGTGCAGCCCTCTGCAAGCAGTTCTGTGGATAGTGGATCAGCCACCTCTTCGTCATCTGCTGCTTCGTCCAAGAGTTCCGCCAAGTCCAATTCGTCGTCTGATGCGACAAACAAAAATGCCGATGCCCGTACATACTCCGACTATGAATCACAGCTGATTCAGATGAATACATATTATGCGGATCGCTACAACGATGCTACACGTCGAAATATCCAGTCTAAAATGAAAGCCATCCGTACCAAATGGGAACAACGTGGTTTCCAAATGTTTCACTCACCATGGGAAGACTGGGACGGAAGAAAAAAATAGAAGTATACTCACCCCGCAGGTCAGCGCAATCATCAAAGAGCATATTCAACAATAAATCCTATTCAGAGACAGACAATGAGGGCGGCTCGAAATATGAGTCGCCCTGATTGTGTTTGCAAATTAACCAAAGAGAGAGACATAAAAACGGAATAAAATCCCGCGCTAATAGACAAAGGGCATTGGACTGAGAGGGGTTGAGCAGTAGCTAAACGCACCGTAAGGATACCGTGAAGAACCAAAGAAGAACTAAATAACAACTAAAAAAGAACTAAATAAGTACTAAAGAAGAACTAAAGAGTTATGTAAAATAGAAAGGGGATAAATGAGGGTAAATGTAATGGCATTGGAATACCAAAAATAAAGTTTTTCACACGGAAATCTTGCGTATATCAAAAAAAAGCAGTACCTTTGCAGCCGCAAAGGTTTGAAGTACGGAAGACCAAGGATGTTACCGGTAGATTTCATAGAGAGTATGCGGCAGCAGTTAGGCAACGAGGCCGAGCAGCTGTTACGGGCGCTGGAGACGGAGCCCGTGACCTCTATTCGTCTGAACACCAAGCTCGATGTCCTGACTTTTGAAGGCGACACCGACGAAGTGCCTTGGCATCTGGACGGTTACTACCTGAGTCAGCGTCCGCAGTTCACGCTCGACCCGCTGCTGCACGCCGGTTGCTACTACGTGCAGGAGGCCAGTTCGATGTTCATCCAGCAGGCGCTGGAGCAATATGTCGACACCTCGTCGGTTGTGCTGGATCTGTGTGCGGCGCCCGGCGGTAAGTCGACCCTGATAAGTGAATATCTGGGCCGCGACGGCTTGCTCATAGCCAACGAGGTCGTACGTCAGCGCGTCTTCATACTGAGCGAGAATATCCAGAAATGGGGCAACGGCAACACCGTCGTCACCCATAACAGCGCCGCCGAATACAGCGAGAAATGTCGCCACTTATTCGACTGTATACTGGTGGACGCTCCCTGCTCGGGAGAGGGTATGTTCCGCAAGGACGAGCAAGCCCGCAACGAGTGGAGTCTGCGCGCCGTGAAGCAGTGTGCAGAGCGTCAACGCAGTATCCTGATGGATGTATGGGACGCCCTCCGCCCGGGCGGTATACTGCTCTACTCGACTTGCACGTTCAATCAGGAGGAGAACGAGAAAAACGTAGAATGGCTGGCAGAGAGTCTCGGCGCAGAAGTGCTGCCTATCGACTATGATCCCGCGTGGGGTATCACCGAAGGGACGGTGGGCTACCATTTCTATCCGCACAAGACACGCGGCGAAGGTTTCTACCTTTGCGCACTACGCAAATACGAGAACGAGGAATATGCGCCCGTACGCCTGAAGAGCGCCAAGAACACCCATGCGGAACCGCGGCCTGAATATATGCGCGAGATGCGCTCCTGGCTGCAGAACCCCGACGACTGGGCGATTCGTTATACCGACCGTTTTGCTACCGCTTATCCGAATAAGTTCCGCGAACTGATTGACCATATGTCCGCTCAGATGACCTGTATCTCTACCGGTTTCGGTCTGGGTGAAGAGCGCGGCAAGGGTATTGCGCCTCAGCACAGCCTAAGTATGGCGAAAGACCTCCGCAAAGAGGCCTTTCCCAATGTGGCGCTTACGCGTGAACAAGCGCTGGCGTATCTGCGTACCGAAGCGCTGACGCTGAACGACGTGCCGCTCGGCTTGCTGCTGCTGACCTATGAGGGCGTGCCACTCGGTTTTGCAAAGAATGTCGGCAACCGCCAGAACAACCTCTACCCCAACGAGTGGCGTATACGCCATCTGTAAGTCTCCTTAGTAGTTTAAGGCAAACACGACACGACCGGCACTCGGCTTACCGGTCACCATACACGCACCCGGTTCGCTCTTGTGACCCGGCAGGTCGGTCAAGGGTATACAACGTATCGTGGCCTTGGTCTCATCCTTGATCTTCTGCTCCGTCTCGGCCGTGCCGTCCCAGTGAGCGAGCACAAAACCGCCTTTCTTCACCTCTTCTTTGAACTCCTCGTAGCTGTTCACCTCGCGGGTGTTGGCAATACGGAAGTCGAGGGCTTTCTTGAGCAGGTTCTTCTGTATCTCCTCGAGCAGCGAAGCCACTTTTTCCTCGATTCCATCGAGAGAAATGGTCTCTTTGGTCTGTGTGTCGCGACGCGCGATCTCTATGGTGTTGTTCTCCAAGTCACGTCCTCCCATAGCCAGACGAACGGGCACACCCTTCATCTCATAGTCGGCGAACTTATAACCCGGCGTGTACTTGTCTTCCGTATCCACTTTGACGCGGATACCCATCTGCTGCATGCGGTCGGCTATCGGGTTGAGTTTGTCGAGCAATTCGTTGAGTTGCTCCTCCTTCTTGTAGATAGGCACGATGACCACCTGTATCGGCGCCAGATGCGGCGGCAACACCAGTCCGTTGTCGTCGGAGTGGGTCATGATAAGTGCACCCATCAGACGTGTCGACACGCCCCAGCTGGTGGCCCATACATACTCATATTTGTTCTCCTTGGTGAGGAACTGGACGTCGAAACTCTTCGCGAAGTTCTGTCCGAGGAAGTGGCTGGTACCGGCCTGCAGGGCCTTGCCGTCCTGCATCATAGCCTCGATACAATAGGTATTGAGTGCACCGGCGAAACGCTCGTTCGGACTCTTCACACCCTTCACCACAGGGATGGCCATGACGTTCTCGGCGAAGTCGGCATAGACATCCAGCATGCGGCGAGCGTAGTCCTCGGCCTCCTCCTTGGTAGCATGGGCGGTGTGACCTTCCTGCCAGAGGAACTCGGCCGTGCGCAGGAACAGACGCGTACGCATCTCCCAGCGCATCACGTTACACCACTGGTTGCAGAGGATAGGCAGGTCGCGATAGCTGTTGATCCAGTTCTTATAGGTGCTCCAGATGATGGTCTCCGATGTCGGACGGATGATGAGTTCCTCCTCCAGACGTGCCTCGGGATCAACCACCACACCCTTGCCGTTCGGGTCGTTCATCAGACGATGGTGGGTCACCACCGCGCACTCCTTGGCAAAACCCTCTACGTGTTCCGCCTCACGACTCAAGAACGATTTAGGGATCAGCAGGGGAAAATAGGCATTCTTCACGCCCTGCTCCTTGAACCGACGATCCAGTTCGTGCTGAATCGTCTCCCATATAGCGTAGCCGTACGGCTTGATGACCATACAACCGCGGACAGCACTCTGCTCCGCCAAATCCGCCTTCACAACCAGCTCGTTGTACCACTTAGAATAATCCTCTGCGCGAGAGGTCAGTTTCTGAAAATTAGCCATTTATCGTAATATATAATGTTTGCGTAGTTCTTCAAAATCGCGGGGGCGTTGCTTTAGCAGCTCGCTCACCCTTTTTACCCATCCGGGAGCACTGTCTCCCAAAATCGGCTGCAAAGATACAACTTTTTTGTCAATTGACAAAATCGGAAGCCCAAATTCTTTCGAAATTGCATCCAAACACATCTGTGTAGCCCGTTTTTTGCCATCGAGAGAGTAGCCGGCGATATGCATGGTAGCCAATTGTGCCTTTGCCAGTACGTCGGGATTAATATGCGGTTCGCCCTCCCAGGTATCGAGCACAAACGGCCGGCCGGAGCGGAGCAACGCCACCTCATCGACCACCCCGCCACGCGAGCTATTGATGATGAGTGTACCCGGTCGGGTCTGACTCAGCAAGGCCGCGTTGCAGAGATGATACGTGCTCTCGTCCAGCGGGACATGGAAAGTGATAATATCGCTATTTCTCGCGATTTCATCGATGTTTTCGCCTATCCCTCGGGGCGGATCGTTCAGCAACACACGCAGCCCTCTACGCTCCGCCATCCGAGCCACCAGACCACCCACATGACCGACACCAACTACGCCCATAGTCGGCGTATTGGTCATTGGTGATTTGTGATTTGTAATTTCATTGAGCACTTCTTCGATATAGTCGCACACAGCTTGCGCGTTGCATCCCGGGCAGGCAGTCCAGCGCACGCCGTGCGCCTCACACCACGCCGTATCGATATGGTCGTAACCGATCGTAGCGGTACATACCAAACGCACCTTTGTGCCGGCCAGCAACTGCTCATCCACTCTCGTTCGCGTCCGAACGACCAACACGTCGGCATCGAGCAGCACAGAACGGTCGATTTCTTCCGGTTTCATCGGACAAATCGCGACATCCGGCCAGCCCGTTTGGACCGTCTCAGCAAGAAAAGGAATCGCTATGTCGCTGACGATTTTCACGCGTACTTGATATTGTCGATCAGCCGAACCGGTCCGCAATAGACGGTCACACAGCCGATGGCGTGACTAAAGGTATCGGTGGGCAGCAACGTCGACTGGTCGACTATCTCGTAGTACTCCACTTCTAGTCCGTCGATGGCATTGATGGCATCCACCACGCGTTGCTCCACCTCTTTGACTGTTGCATCGGCCTCTTTTGCCCATTTCAACGACTCGAAAAGGGTACGCGAGATACCCAGCGCCGTCTCTTTCTCGGCCGGCGAGAGCCGTTCGTTGCGACTCGACAACGCCAGGCCCGAATCTTCGCGCACGATAGGACATCCTACGATTTGCAGACTACCGAACGTACCGGCCAGACTGCTGCGCTCCACCATATGATGGATAATAGCCAACTGCTGGTAGTCTTTCTCGCCGAAATAGGCTTTGTCGGGTTGCGTCAGATAGAACAGGCGGCTCACCACCTGTACCACCCCATTGAAATGGCCCGGACGCATCTTACCTTCCATGACCTGATCCAGCCCGTTGAAATCGAAAGAAAACGTACTATTCATCTCCTCGGCCGTATACATCTCCTCCGGCGTAGGCGCAAAGACGAAGTGGGCTCCGATGCCGCGCAACAACTCGGCGTCACGCTCGATGTTACGCGGATATTTGGCCAGATCCTCTTTGTTGTTGAACTGCGTGGGATTGACGAAGACCGACACTATACAGATATCGTTCTCGGCGACGGCACGGTGTACCAGACTGGCATGACCGGCGTGCAGCGCACCCATGGTAGGAACCAAACCGATGGTTTGACCCGCCTGCTTGCAAGCAGCTACCGCCTGCTGCAGGCTTTCTTTAGTAGTAATGATTTGCATAACTGATTCGAAATTTGGCTGCAAAGGTACTGCTATTTTCTGACATACACAACAAAAAGACCAATATTTTCGCAAAAGTTGCCGATTTATTTGCGTATGTCAATTATTTTTTGTAATTTTGCGGCCAAATGGATAAATACGAGAGTAAAATCACTTCGGCCGCTTATCCAGCCGCGCAGATTTACCGTGTGCTGAGCGACCTGAAGAACCTGGAGAAGGTGCGCGACCTGATTCCGAAGGATAAGGTCCAAGAGATGGAGATAGACACCGACTTCGTCCGCATGAAAGTGGACGGGTTGGGTCAGAAAATTACCATCGTCATCGTCGATCGTATCGAGAACGACACCGTCAAGTTCGGCGTGGAGGGAATTCCCATGGATGCGAACCTCTGGATACAGATGAAAGAGGTGTCGCCTACCGATACACGGCTGAAGTTGACCGTCAAAGCGGAGATACCCTTTATGTTCCGCATGATGATTAAGGGTAAGTTGCAGCAGGGGCTCGACCAGGCTGCCGATATGTTGGCGCAGTTCCCCTATGCCGCTTGGCAATAAATCGATAAACAGTAAGCTACAGATATGAAACATCCCCGTATTCACAGAGAAGGTCGCGGACTGATAGTAGGTACCGTGCTGCTCTTGTTCCTGATCAACGTTCCGGTGTATATGCTGACCGCAGAGACGCATATGAAATGGATTTTCGGCATCTCCTTAGCTCTCACCGCCCTGCTGTTGGTCTTCGTTACTTATTTTTTCCGCAACCCCGTGCGCGTGCTGGAGATAGATGATCCCAATTTCATCATCGCCCCTGCCGACGGACGCGTAGTGGTGATCGAGCCGACCGAGGAGAACGAGTATTTCCATGAGAAGAAACTGCAGGTATCTATCTTCATGTCGCCCTTTAACGTGCACGCCAACTGGTATCCCATCGAGGGAACCGTACTGGTGAGCGAGCATCAGAAAGGCCGTCACAAAGGTGCGTGGCTGCCTAAGTCGAGCACCGAGAACGAGCGTTCGCTCGTCGTCATCGAGACTCCGTCAAAAGTACAAATAGCGGTTCGTCAGGTGGCCGGCGCCATGGCACGTCGTATCGTCACCTACGCCAAACCCGGACATTTTGCACACCGCAACACCCATCTGGGCTTTATCAAACTCGGCTCGCGTGTCGACATGTACCTGCCGCTCAACACGGAGATGTTTGTTTCGGTAGGCGAAGCCGTACGCGGCAATGAAACCATCATCGGTCGCCTGCAAGACGATCCGACCATCAACACCAACGAGGAATAATATTGTTTAACACTAAAATAACTGAAACCATGAATTTTGAAGAATTATTTGCGCAGTATCCCTGCCCGTTTACCGATGAGCAAGTAAAAGCTCAAGTAGCTGACATCGAAGCAAAACATTTTGCCGAGAACAACAACGTGGAGGTTTGGAAAGAGTGTCTCCACCAGATCGACTACACGACGCTGAGTGCAGACGACACCATCGAGCGCGTGGAGAAGATGGCCAACGCCGTGAACACCTTCGCAGACAAGTTCCCGGGCGTTCCGAACGTAGCCGCTATCTGTGTGTACCCGGCTATGGCTGAGTTTGTTCGCAAGGCACTGAAAGACCCGAAGTTCAACATTGCTTGCTGCTGCGCCGGCTTCCCCGCTGCACAGACTTTCCCGGAGATCAAGGTGGCAGAGACCGCTATGGCTCTCAAGGCAGGTGCTACCGAGGTAGACATCGTGCTGAGTGTGGGTAAGTTCCTCGAGGGACGCTACCAAGAGTGCTTCGACGAGATCCGCGAGATCAAGGATGTTTGCAAAGAGCATCACCTGAAAGTGATTCTCGAGACGGGACTGCTGAAGAGCGCAGAGAACATCTGGAAAGCATCGATCCTGAGCATGGCTGCAGGTTGCGACTTCATCAAGACCTCTACCGGTAAGATTGCCGTGAACGCTACCCCGGAGGCTACGTTCGTAATGTGCCACGCTATCAAGGCCTGGAAAGAGAAAGCCGGTATCAAGATGGGTTACAAGCCGGCAGGTGGTGTATCGACTACCGACGAGGCTGTTCAGCACTTCACGCTCGTGAAAGAGATTCTGGGCGAAGAGTGGCTCAACAACGAGTGGTTCCGTTTCGGCGCCAGCCGTCTGGCCAACAACCTGCTCAGCTCCATCGTGGGCAAGGAGACCAAGCACTTCTAAAATCCCTTTCCGGGACATATACCTCAAAAAAGGTCGCCAATTGGCGACTTTTTTTGTTATTTAAGTAAATAAAGTACTAAATATTTGCGTATGTGAGAAAAATGTTGTACCTTTGCACGCTTTTTAATATTGAATGGCCAACAAACGCAAAATAATCAACGACCCGGTCTTCGGGTTTCTGTCTATCCCCAACGAACTCATCTACGATGTGCTGCAACATCCGTATGTGCAGCGTCTGAGTCGTATCCGTCAGTTAGGTCTGTCCTATCTGGTCTATCCCGGTGCAATGCATAGTAGGTTTGCCCACTCGATAGGTGCGATGCACCTGATGCACGAGGCAATCGCTTCGTTGCGCCTCAAGGATGTGGATATCACGCCGGAGGAGGAGACCAGCGCGATGATAGCTATCCTGCTGCACGACATCGGTCACGGACCTTTCTCCCACGTGCTGGAACACACCATCGTCGACGGTGTAGCCCACGAAGATATATCGCTCATGATGATGGAGCGGATCAATGAGGATCTCAACGGACAACTGGCTATGGCGATAGCGATTTTCAAGAATGAGTACAAGAAGCATTTTCTGCATCAGCTGATATCGAGTCAACTGGATGTAGACCGCATGGACTACCTCTGCCGCGACTCGTTCTTCACGGGTGTGCAGGAAGGACGCGTAGCCAGCGAACGACTGCTGAAGATGCTGGATGTACGCAACGACCGACTGGTGGTACAGGTGAAGGGTATCTACTCGGTAGAGAAATTTCTGGTGGCTCGCCGACTGATGTACTGGCAGGTCTATCTGCACAAGACTTCGGTAGCGGCGGAGCAACACCTGATAAAAATCCTGAGTCGTGCCAAGGAGTTGGCGCGCAGCGGTAAAGAACTGTTCTGTTCGCCGGCTTTGCACTATTTCCTCTACCAGAACGTGACCTTCGGTATGTTCGGTCCTACCAGCGAGGCGCTGGAGCAATATGCCCTGCTCGACGACAACGACGTGCTGTCGGCCATCAAGACCTGGATCAGCAGCGACGACCGTGTGCTGAGTCTGCTCAGCCGCAGCTTCATCAACCGCCAGCTCTTCCGTGGCGAACTGCTCAGTACACCGCTAACGGATGCAGAGAAAGAGCAACTCAACCGGCAGTATGCCGAGGCACTGCAAGTCAGTGAGACCGATGCCGCCTACTGCTGGTCGGAACATGTGTCGACGAGCAATACCTATTCGGAAAAAGCCGATTCCATCGACATTCTCTACTCTGACGGCACGGTACGCGACATAGCCGAAGCCAGCGAGATACTCGACCTGGAAGCCCTGACACGCAAACCCAAGAAACTATATCTCTTCAAATATCGCATCGATGGAATTTAGTGCACAACAGATAGCCGCCCTCCTGGGCGGACAATTGTATGGCAACGCCAATGCCATGGTAAGCGACGTGGCGCCAATTGAGAGTGCCGAGTCGAAACACCTGTCGTTTCTGACCGACGAGAAATACCTGCCGTACCTGCAACAGACCAAAGCAGGCGTTCTGCTTATCACGCGCAGCGTGGTGGAAGGCAAGATCACGTTCCCGGAAGGAGAAGGCAAGAACGGCCGGGCAATCATCCTGGTGGAGAACGCCCGCGGCGCGATGGGACAGTTGCTGGGGATGGTGTCGAAAGCAATGAACCCGGCTAAGCGAGGCATTGAGCAACCGGCGTATATCAGCGAGGGCGTGGAGATACCGGAAGATGCGTACATAGGTGCGTTTGCCTACATCGGTAAAAACGTGCATCTCGGAAAGGGTGTGCAGATATATCCGCAAGCGTATATAGGCGACAATGTCACCATAGGTGACAACACCGTCCTCTACGCGGGCGTGCGCGTCTATGCCCACTGCCGCGTGGGCGCTCATTGCATCCTACATGCCGGTGTTGTGGTAGGATCCGACGGTTTCGGTTTCGAACCCGATGCACAGGGTGTGAACCGGAAGATTCCGCAGATAGGCAATGTCATCATAGAAGACGACGTGGAGATAGGCGCCAACACTACGATCGACCGGGCAATGATGGGTAGCACGATCATTCGCCGTAACGCCAAGATAGACAACCTCGTCCAGGTGGCGCACAACGTGGAAGTAGGCGAGTCCACTTTTCTCTGCGCACAGGTGGGTATCGCCGGTTCGACCAAGATAGGCAGCCACTGCGTCCTGGCCGGCCAGGTAGGCGTAGCCGGACATATAGAGATAGCCGACCACTGCGTCTTCGGTGCACAGACCGGCGTGCCCAACTCGATACGCAAACCCGGCATGTACATGGGCTACCCGGCTATCGATGCCGCGCTATGGCGTCGCGCGGTGGTCAAGTTCAAACAAGCCGCCAAACAGTAGATATGAAACAACACACGATAAAATCGGAGTTCACCCTTCGTTCCGTAGGCCTACACACAGGCCTGGATGTCACCGCCACCTTTTTGCCTGCTCCGGCTAATACCGGTGTATGGCTGCGACGCGTAGACCTACCTAACAAGCCCTGTTACCAGGCGCTGGCCGACTATGTGTCCGCTACCGAACGAGGCACCGTGCTGGAGCACGGACGATGGAAAGTGAGTACGGTGGAGCACGCCCTAAGTGCCCTCTATGCGCTCGGCGTAGACAACTGCATCATCGAAGTGAATGCACCAGAGATGCCTATTCTGGACGGTAGTGCCCGCTATTTTGTACGCGAGATACAACGCGTAGGACTGGAAGAGCAAGATGCCGAGCAACAGGTATATATCGTCCGCGAACCGATCGAGTATATCTCCGAACACGGTCATATCATGCGCATCGAACCTTGCGACCATTATGAGGTGGATGTCACCATCGCTTTCCAGAGCAATATTCTGCGTGAGCAGCACGCCACGCTTACCAATCTGAACGACTATCCGCGTGAGGTAGCCGCAGCACGTACGTTCTGTTTCGTTCGCGAGATAGAGCCGCTGTTGCGCGTCGGCCTCATCAAAGGCGGCGACCTGAAGAACGCGCTGGTCATCTACGAGACCGAGATGTCGCAAGAGGGAATGGATTATTTCTGCGACAAGATGGGTCAGCCCCACATGGATGCCACCAAACTGGGATACCTGTCCCCGCTGAACTACCTGAACGAACCGGCGCGGCATAAACTGCTGGACGTCATCGGCGACATCTCGCTGCTGGGACTCAGGCTGCAGGGACGCGTCATCGCCGTCAAACCCGGACACACCTTCAACACCCAGTGTATCCGCCGACTCAGGAACCAAATACTTAGTGAATAAAAACGTTAGATTGAAATGATAAGTCCATTAGCCAGTATTCATCCGGAGGCCAAGATAGGCCAGGACGTAGAGATAGGTCCGTTCGTCTTTATCGACCGCGATGTCATCATAGGTGACCACTGCGTGATAGATGCCAACGCCACCATCCTGCGTTATACCCAACTGGGCGACCACTGTCACGTCTTCCCCTCCGCCGTCATCGGTGCTATACCGCAAGACCTCAAGTTCCGCGGTGAGGAGACATGGCTCATCGTGGGCGACCACTGCGTGCTGCGAGAGTGCGTCACGCTCCATCGCGGCACGGCCAGCAAGGGCAAGACCGTCATCGGGCGCAACAACCTCATCATGGCGTACTGCCACGTGGCACATGACTGCGTGTTAGGCAACAACATCATCATGTCCAATGCTACGCAATTGGCAGGCGAGGTGGAGATAGACGATTTTGCCATCATAGGCGGCGGCACGCTAGTACACCAGTTTACCCATATCGGTGGACACGTGATGATACAAGGCGGTTCGAAGATCAACAAGGATATACCGCCCTATATCATCGTGGCCCGCGATCCTATCGCCTACTGCGGCATCAACTCCGTCGGACTCAACCGACGCGGTTATACCCCCGAACAGATACACACCGTACAAGAGGCTTATCGCCTGCTCTATCAGGGCGGCATGAACACCACCCAAGCACTCGACCAGATAGAGGCCACCCTGCCGGCATCGGCAGAGCGGGACGCCATACTCAGTTTTGTGCGTCAGTCAACACGAGGAATAGTAAAAGGATAACAACCATATGGAAACAGAAGTTAAAGAAGAGAAAAGTCTCAATTTTATTGAGCAAATCGTAGAAAAAGACTTAGCAGAAGGAGTTAACGACGGACGTATACAGACTCGTTTTCCGCCAGAGCCGAACGGCTACCTGCATATCGGCCACGTGAAGGCTATCTGCATGGACTTCGGTATTGCTGAGAAATACAACGGCGTTTGTAACCTGCGTTTCGACGACACCAACCCCGCCAAAGAGGATACCGAGTATGTGGAGACCATCGAGCGCGACATCCGCTGGCTGGGTTTCCGTTGGGGCAATATCTATTATGCTTCCGACTATTTCCAGCAACTCTACGACCTGGCTATCCGCTTCATCAAAGAGGGCAAGGCCTACGTAGACGAGCAGACGGCTGAGCAGATTGCCGAACAGAAAGGTACACCTACCGAACCCGGTGTGGCTTCGCCGTATCGCGACCGTCCGATAGAGGAGAACCTGCGTCTGTTCGAAGCCATGCAACGCGGCGAGATAGAGGACGGTAAGATGGTCCTTCGCGCCAAGATAGACATGGCCAACCCTAACATGCACTTCCGCGACCCGATCATCTACCGTATCATCACCACCCACCCGCATCACCGCACCGGTCGCAAGTGGAACGTATACCCGATGTACGACTTCGCACACGGACAGAGCGACTATTTTGAGGGCGTGACCCACTCTATCTGTACGCTGGAGTTTGAGGTGCACCGTCCGTTGTACGACTATTTTATCGACCAGTTCAGCGGAAAAAATTTCTGCGGCCTGAGTCCCTACGGACCGGACTATCGTCCGAAACAACGTGAGTTCAACCGACTCAACATCACCTACACCGTCATGTCGAAGCGCAAGATGTTGCAGCTCGTGCAGGAGGGTCTGGTAGCCGGATGGGACGATCCGCGTATGCCGACCGTCTGCGGTCTGCGTCGCCGCGGTTACACGCCGATGGCTATCCGCGACTTCATGGACCGTATCGGTTATACCAAGGTGGAGGGAACGATCGACCAGGGTCTGCTGGAGCACGTCATCCGCGAGAACCTCAAGGAGACCGCTCCGCGTGTGTGCGCTATCTTCGATCCTGTTAAACTCATCATCACCAACTACGACGGTGAGGGCGAGACGCTGACGGCAGAGAACATCGACGGTCATGAGGAACTCGGCACCCGCGAGGTACGCTTTGGCCGTGAACTGTGGATAGAGCGCGGCGACTTCCTAGAGGAGGCCGACAATAAGTTCTTCCGCCTCAGCCCCGGCGGCCGCGAGGTACGTCTGAAGAGCAGCTATATCATCCAGGCTACGGGCTGTGAGAAAGATGCGGACGGCCGTATCACTACCATCTATGCCACCTATGATCCGAATAGCAAATCGGGTACCGAAGGTGGCAACCGTAAGACCAAAGCTACGATCAACTGGGTAGAATGCAACAGCTGTCTCGATGCCGAAGTACGTCTGTACGACCGTCTCTTCGCCGTAGAGAACCCGGCTGCCGAAGAGGGCGACTTCCGTGACTTGCTGAATCCGGAAAGCCTCAGAGTGGTGACGGCCAAGGTAGAAGGTTCGTTGCGTAGCGAACTGCACACACCGGTGCTGGTAGACGGTATCGAACAGGAGAACCACTATCAGTTGCTCAAGCAGGGCTATTTCGTAGTCGACCCGGATACGACGGCAGAGAAACTGGTTCTCAACCGCACCTGCTCGCTCAAGGATAACTACCTCAAGTAAACCGAATGAGGACACGCGTCTATAGCGGAAAAGAGCAGATCTTCTGCGCGTGGCGTCACCGCTGGGTGCGCCTCACGCCGGAAGAGTGGGTGCGTCAACAGTTGCTGCACCGACTGGTGGAACAACTGGACTATCCCGCTTCGCTCATTGCCGTGGAGACCGCCATCACGGTAGGTGAGACCAAGAAACGCTGCGACGCTGTCGTCTACGACACGGCGATGCAACCGCTGGTACTCATCGAGTGTAAGGCGGAGACCGTACCTATCACCCAGAAGACCCTGGATCAAGCTATTACGTACAATCGTAAACTCAACGTACCCTATGTGCTACTGAGCAACGGGGTGCAGAATGTTTTTATACATGGAACAAATACTAACCCTTCAGGACTCCCTCGATACGCCGACCTTTTACGGCGTGAATAACCAGAACATACTCTGTCTGAAGAACCAACACCCAGACGTGCGCGTAGTCGCGCGCGGGTATCAGATTAAGGTCACGGGCGCAGAGAAAGCCATTGCCCATTTCCAGCACTCGCTGCAAGTGTGCCAGGACTTCTGTATCCGCAACAACCGACTGAGCGAACAAGACATCCTCATGCTGCTGCACGGCGACCGCCCGCAGGAACAGGCTACCGACAACCTCATCCTCCATGGCGTGAACGGTAAGTCCATCTACGCCCGTTCTGTCAATCAGCAGGCACTCGTCAAAGCCTACGCAGAGAACGACCTGTTGTTCGCCGTAGGACCTGCCGGTAGCGGAAAGACCTATACGGCTATCGCGCTGGCGGTACGGGCGCTCAAGAACCGTGAGGTGCGCCGTATCATCCTCTCGCGCCCGGCCGTAGAAGCCGGCGAGAAACTAGGATTCCTGCCCGGTGATATGAAGGAGAAAATTGATCCGTATCTGCAGCCGCTCTACGATGCACTCCAGGATATGATTCCTGCCACCAAACTGGCGGAGTATATGGAGAAAGGAACTATCCAGATAGCCCCGCTGGCTTTCATGCGCGGACGTACGCTCTCCGATGCCGTCGTCATACTGGACGAGGCACAGAACACCACAGCGCTACAACTGAAGATGTTCCTCACCCGACTCGGCTTCGGCAGTAAGATGATTGTTACGGGCGATATGACGCAGATAGACTTGCCGCCCTCTCAGAAATCCGGTCTGCGCGATGCAATGGAGCGTTTCCGCGACGTCAAAGGCATCAGCCTGATCACCTTCAACGAACGCGATATAGTACGCCATCCGCTTGTCAAACATATTGTGGCGGCATATGAAAATTCAAAGAAAAATGACATATAATTTGCGTATGTCATTTTTTTGTAGTAATTTTGCAGCCGATTTGTCTGCCGCGATGGTGGAATTGGTAGACACGAGGGACTTAAAATCCCTTGACCAGTGATGGTTGTGCCGGTTCGATCCCGGCTCGCGGTACAGGTCACAGACCGAGCGATTGTGCTAACGATGCATAATCGCTCATTTGTTGTTCGGAGGTCATCGGTGTATCGGCCAACTCTCCTACTACGCCATACGGACGGAAGCGGAGCAGTCGCACCGGCACTTTTTTGCCGATGGAATCGAGGATTTCCGCTATATGCCGCAGGTTGTTCTCCACATCGGTGGTCACCGAGGCCGTCTCCGGCAGACATACAATACGTACTTCCGTCAGCTTGTCGTGGCTGAGCAACCATCTCAGGTTCTCCTTTACCGTCTCGTTATCCGGTGCCTTGGTCAGACGATGGTAGACGGCGGTATCCCAGGCCTTGACATCGAGCATCACGCCGTCGCACAGCGCCATCAACTGCGGATAGTCGGCAAAGGGTATCGTACCGTTGCTGTCAATCAGGCAGGTCAACGGATGGCCGGTCTCTCGCGATAGATCCCGCACAGCGGCAAAAAGGCGGGTAAGAAAATCCGCTTGCAACATACACTCCCCGCCCGAGACGGTGATGCCGCGGACAAAAGGTATACCTTTGCGCACTTCGGCAATGAGTTCCCCGACGCTCATCTCGCGCGCCTCGTCGTCGTGCATAGCCTGCGTCTCGGGATTGTGGCAATAGGCGCAACGGATGTTGCAGCCCTGCAGGAAGATGGCGACACGGTTGCCCGGACCGTCCACCGTAGATTGGGGAATTATCTTACGTACCAAGCCCATAAACCCTATACGCCGCGCACTTTGCGGTTAGCCAGATGAGCGGAGGCATAGGTAGGTGCACCCAGTTGGGTGGTGTTCTGCAGTACCGCCTGACCGTTGTTCCATTTCTCTATCTCCGAACGTTTCACCAGATAGCCGGTGATACGTACCAGGTCGGAGTCGGATGCGTAGAAAGCGATATATTTCTGCCCTAAGGAGAAAGCCCCTTTGATGATATCCAGCACCGCAGCAGGGTTCTTCTTACCGGTGATGTCGAAGGGCAGAATGTCCGAACAACCCGTAGGAATAAACCGATGGAATCGGGAAGAATGACGCAGATGGTCGTATATCGACTCGGGTTCATCGCCCACCGGGATACGGATACCCGAAGTGATACCGTAGTCGGTATCGATACCCACTTGGGCGTGGAGCAACAGCCTGTGGTTGGCTATCTCGCAATAGGGGCACTCGTATTGACCGACAAAGGCCGTGATGGTCTCCATAATCTCTTCGGCCACGGCATCGGCTTCCGCGTCGGTACCGTATTTCTTGCCCGGCGCAAAATGGTTGGCTGCCTCAGCCAGTCCTACCAGACCGAACATCGCTACAAAACGATCGCGTTCTACCAGTCCTTCGGTAGCCAGGAAATGACTCTCGAAGAAACCCGATTCCTCGACGATAAAACGGATACGCGCCGACATATAATCGGCCATGCATCGCATTGCCTCCGGCAGCAGTTGAGTCATAAACACCTCTTTATCCTCCGTCAGTGCAGCCAGTTTGGGCAATACCAGACGCGTCAGCGTATAACTGCCGCCGGCAATAGGCAGGATATTGTAGCAGGACGAGATACCGTAACGGTCGTAGGTATCGCGGTTGAGCACGTCGTTGCATATAGCGGGATTGGCTACGCAGAGCGAGGTATAGATAGCCTGCTCGGCAAAGTCGTCTGGCGTGATAGCCGGATCGTATTTCAGGGTCAGATTGGGCACTGCCTGTTCCAGTTCACGATCCACCTCCATAATCAGACGACCGGCACGAGTAGCTTGCGGACCGAGGTTGGCATGGCAGAACGAGTCGGTGATTGTACGGTCGAGATAAATCAGGAAATTACGCAACTTGCGCTTCACCTCTTCGTCGCTCAGATCGGTGATGAAAGGCTCAATCAGTGCATCCAGGTCACCAAGAAAGACCGGATAGGTGGTAATAGACGGCACATGGCGATAGAGCACCTGAAGGAAGGTCAGCAACTCATCAAAATCCTGCGGAGGAGCCATCTGCAGGAACTTCACACCCTGCTTGACCGCCTTGGCGTAGTCGGGCATGATATACCGCGGACGATAAGGCGCATTGCCCTCGTTGAGGTTGCAGATCACCCCTTTGTCGAAATAATATCGGGTACGCTCCGGCATCGGCAACACAGAGAGGGTGTCTTCTGCCGCATGGGCCAGCGCCACTACTTTCTGTTCGTAACTGAGTTGACGAGAAGTAACAATCGAATGAATGTCTGACATGGTATAGAATGATTTTTAGTTTCTACGTATCTGTATGAGATGATGGGTATAACCACCCTGCTCGGGTGAGAAAATACCGGTTTCATCGAGTTTTTCCACTTTCACGCGCCCCGAACAATGGAGTACGCGTCCGCTGTCGAGGGCAATACCTACATGACTGATTCGGCCGTCCTCATGGTCGAAGAAGACAAGGTCGCCGGCTTGCACCTGGCTAAGATCGGCAACAGGTTGACCTTGCGTCGCTTGCTCGGAAGCATTACGCAACAGGCGCCTGCCAAACAGACTCATCAGCACCTGGGTAAAGCCCGAGCAGTCCATACCCAGCGCGTTCTTGCCGCCCCAGAGATAAGGGGTGTTCAGAAAAAAACGGGCGGTCTGCAGCAGGTTCTCCTTGTTCAGCTCACGCGGAGCGGTGATGACCATCGAAGGGTCGATACGAAAACCGACACCCAGCACGGAGAAATGACCGTCTTGATAATGGGTGAGACGTGTACCGGCACTCAGCGGAATAGTCTGTCCATTATTCTCGCTGACGGCATAGGTCATCGGGAAAGCCACAATGGCCGCTTCCTCATAGGCTTCGCGGTAGGCAGCGTATTCTGAGTCACTCATCGGGGTAATCATCTTCGCGTCCACCCATCCTTCCTGACCATCCGACTCCAAAAGGACGCGATTCCATCGGGGTTTTTCTTCGAGCACAGTGCAGAGTTCTCCAAACAGCATCTGCGTGTTCTGTTCGGCTCCTTCGCGTGCCTCAGCCCGCACGGGAATGACACTATGTAGAGCGATGGCTACCATACTTCCTGCGGATGGTTATTCTCGGTACGGGGATAGTCGATCGAATAGTGCAGTCCGCGACTCTCCTTGCGCTCCATAGCCTGACGGGTGATGAGGTAACCGACATTGATCATGTTACGCAGTTCGCAAATCTCCTTGGTGGCCTTCACGCGTTTGAAGAGGTCTTCGGTCTCTTCATAGAGCAGGTCGAGACGCTCCCACGCACGACGCAGACGCAGGTCGCTCCGGACGATACCGACATAGGTGGACATGATCTGCCCCACCTCTTTGACATCTTGGGCAATGAGCACACGCTCTTCGTTGCTCAGCGTGCCCTCGTCGTTCCAAGCGGGTATTTTCTCGTTGAAATCGTAGTTTTCTATCACGCTCAAGCTATGTTTGGCTGCCGCATCGGCATAGACCACCGCCTCGATAAGCGAGTTGGAAGCCAAGCGGTTACCGCCATGCAGACCAGTGCACGAGCACTCGCCTACGGCATACAGACGACGGATAGACGACTGACCGTCCAGGTCCACCTTGATACCGCCGCACATATAGTGGGCACACGGTGCCACGGGGATATACTGCTTGGTGATGTCGATACCTATGCTCAGACACTTTGCGTAGATATTGGGGAAGTGGTGTTTGGTCTCTTCCGGATCTTTGTGAGTCACGTCCAGGCAGACATGGTCGATAGCGTGTATCTTCATCTCGTTGTCGATAGCACGGGCAACGATGTCACGCGGCGCCAGACTCAGACGCGGGTCGTATTTCTGCATAAACTCTTCGCCGTTAGGCAAACGCAAGATACCTCCATAGCCGCGCATGGCCTC
>DEHM01000003.1:0-14655 GCA_002351925.1 Bacteroidales bacterium UBA2800 | reverse complement strand
GAGGTACGCGGGGTGCGTCTCCTGCGGGTTGAAGAGGCTCGTCGGGTGGAACTGCACGAACTCCATATCCTTGATGATACCCTTGGCGCGATGGACCATGGCGATACCGTCGCCCGTGGCGATCTCCGGATTGGTCGTGGTAGCATAGACCGCACCGGTACCGCCGGTAGCCATCAGCGTGACACGACTCAGATAGGTATCGATCTTCTGGGTCTTCGGATTGAGGATATAGGCGCCGTAGCACTCTATGTCCGGCGTACGGCGAGTGACACGCACACCCAGATGGTGTTGGGTGATGATCTCCACGGCGAAATGGTTCTCCAGCACATCTATCTGCGGGTTATTGCGCACGGCTGCCATCAGTCCGCGTTGGATCTCCGCACCGGTATCATCGGCGTGATGCAGGATACGGAACTCCGAGTGTCCTCCCTCGCGATGCAGGTCGAAGGCGCCATCTTCTTTCTTGTCGAAATTAACGCCCCACTCCACCAGTTCGCGGATGCCGGCCGGCGCGTTCTTCACCACCTGCTCTACCGCCGCGGGGTCGCTGAGCCAGTCGCCCGCCACCATCGTGTCGTGGATATGTTTGTCAAAATCGTCCACCAGCAGGTTGGTCACCGAAGCGATACCTCCCTGCGCCTTCGCCGTATTGGCTTCCTCCAGCGTGGTCTTACAACACAAGGCGATGGAGTACTTGCCGGAACGCGCTACCTTCAGCGCAAAACTCATACCGGCTACACCGCCGCCGATAATTAGGAAATCGTACTTTTTTGTCATAATACTGTTGTTCGTAACAGAACGGACCGCAAAGGTACTATATTTTTTTGAAATATACAAAAAAATCTGCAAATTTTGTCAGAAAGGGCCATTAATCATGCTTTGCATAATGCAAAGACGCTGAATCGTGCGCCGCGAATCTTGCGCATGGCGCGCATACAACTCTTCATGGTCTCACCGGTCGTCAGCAGATCATCCACCAGCAGGATGTGCTTGCGGTAGAGTTGCTCAGGATGAATTACCGCGAAAGCGTCGGCCACGTTATGATGGCGGTCGTCTCCGCTCTGCAGAGCTTGCTGAGGGGTGTCCTTAACACGCAATACATGGGTCGTATCGAGCGGGATACCCGTCACCTCGCTGATGCCGCGAGCAATATATTCCGACTGGTTGTAACCGCGGCTGCGGAGACGATTCGGATGGAGGGGAATAGGCACAATTAGCTCGATTTCATCGAAGAAATCCGTGCAGAGGAACTCTGTGGCGGCTTGTCGTCCGAGCAGGTAACCCAACTCGGGTTGATCGCTGTATTTCATGTGGTGAACCACCTCGCGTATCGGATGATCTTTCTCGAAGAAAAGAAAGGCGGCTGCACGCTCCAAATGCATCGCCCGTTGGGCGGCCAACATCGCTTGTCCCTGATCACGCACAAAAGGAGAGGGTTTAAGGAGCAGCGTCATCTCCGTACTGTTCTGGCGCACCTGTGCCTGCTCGGTGCGCGGCAGGGTGCACACGCACTTCGGGCACAGGATCGCGTTGATCGCGGGCGAAGAGGAGGCCGAATCGCCGATATAGTTACCGCATAGGCAACAGCAACGGGGATAAAAAAGACTCAGCAGCGGCGACATAAGGGCATATATTTGGACATTCAGCGAGTGCAAAAATACTGCTTTTTTGCGAGATACGCAAATAATTCGACAAATTATTTGTATATGTAAAAAAAATGTAGTACTTTTGCAAGCGAGAAACCGCGAATCATACTAAATACTAATACTCATATGAACAACTTATTCAGAGGTGCAGCATTGTTTGTAGGCGGAGCTATCGTAGGCGCCGCAGTGGCTCTGCTGCTTACCCCGAAGACGGGCGAAGAGGTACGTAAGGAACTCTCAGACTTGGCCGAAGAGGCTAAGAAACGCGCGCAGGACTACTGCGAGCAAGTGAAGAAAGATTTGTCGGAACTGACGGAAAAGGAGGCTTAATATGGATCTTTTCAATCAAGTGAAAACCGAACTGACGGACTACGGTAAGTCGGTTGGCGAAGTGGGCCAACTGCGTCTGGTAAGTCTGGTGAGCCATGTCCTTGGCCTTTTCCTCCTTATCTTTACGGTGGTATTGTGTGGCCTGGCGCTCTTTACCTTCGCCGGAGTAGCCATCATCGACATCCTGGCGCAATACATGCCGGTATGGGCTGCCGCGCTCCTCATAGGCAGCACCTATATCATTATTATCGCGGTCGCACTCGCGTGTCGCAAGCAGCTCTTTATCAATCCGTTTATCCACCAGCTCACCGAGCAGATCAAGACCGAAGAGGAGTTGCAACTCAAGACGGCAGAGGCGGAGCACAAGGCGGAACTGCAACGCGTACGCATGGAGTGCCAGGTGGACGGTGCTATCCGCGAGATGGACTTCTATGCCGGACTCGTCTCGCGTGCGTGGGAGGTGATTACAAGTGTACTGAAAAAGAAATAAACTATGCTGTCGCGTCTCTACGGTGTACTGCTGCCGTTCTTCGTCAGCTTTCTTTTGGCGTGGTTGCTCGACCCGCTGGTAAGTTTTATTCAGAATAAATGCCGCATCAGATATCGTGGTCTGTCGGTGGCTATTACCCTCATCCTGTTTGTCGGGCTCCTCTCGCTGGCTATCTATCTGATTATTCCTGCCATGGGGCGGGAGGTGAAGTCGGCTGCCGTTGCGGTTGAGCAGTATTTCGCACATTTTGACGCGGACAGGCATTTCACGCCCGAGCAACAGGAGAAGATCCAGAGTACGCTGGACGGACTCAACCTGAAGTCCCTCTTGTCCTATCCCGAAGTGCGCAGCGCCATCAAGGATTTTATCCCGCAACTGGGCAGTTGGATTACCGGCGGACTGAGTTGGTTGAGCGAACTGGTCGTACTGCTAATCGGACTGATGTACCTTATCTTCCTGATGATTGCCTTCCCGCGTATTCGCGCCAACTGGCGGAAGTATATCCCGCAGAAATACTATACCCAGGTCACGACGATTGTCCACGAGTTAAGCGTCAACATGAATGCCTATTTCCGTGGCCAAGGCCTCGTAGCGCTCTGCGTAGGTATCCTCTTTGCAATAGGCTTCACCATCATCGGTATGCCGATGGGTTTCGTCATGGGCCTTATTATCGGCGTGCTGAACCTTGTGCCCTATATGCAGGCACTCGGTATACCGCCTTGTATCCTGCTGTGCCTCGTGCAATCGGCGCAGACCGGACAGCCCGTGTGGCTCACGTTACTGTTGATGACTATTGTCTTCATCGTCGTGCAGACTTTCCAGGACATGTTCCTTGTGCCTAAGATCATGGGTGAAGTAACCGGTATGGGCCCGGCAGCTATTCTGCTCAGTCTGAGTTTCTGGGGTGCGCTGATGGGCGTTATCGGCATGATTATCGCCCTGCCGCTCACTACGCTGGGAATCTCCTGCTACAAGCACTACGTCCTACACGAACCCTTTGCCACCGAACAAGGCAAGAGTCCGGAGACAGTGATCCAACGAATCAAAAAACGGCGTCGTACTCGCCGCGCCAAGAAGACTGCTGAGAGTCCATCCAAGGAGTAAAAAAAAACAGCTGCACCCCTACCCGAGGTGCAGTTGTTTGTTAATTATTTTTTCGCATACGTCTCCGTATATTCATCCGCGGTGCCATAGTAGCGAATGAGGGTAAGCGTACTGTCTGCGATGGAATACTTCATCTGTTCATCCTGACCTTCCCAATCGGGAATGTACTCCACACCCTCGCCGTAGTTCCAACCATGTCTGGTGAAGTGGGCGGAGATGATATCGCCTTGGAGGGTATAGGTGCCTTCCATAGTGTTGTAGGTCCTATCCTCCATATACTCACGGAAGTCGATTTTGTAGTCGGCCGTGAAGTTGATTTGGAGGAAATGCGGTACATCTGTCCGATGGAACTCCCAGGTACCTACTAGCGGATTCTCCGACGGCTCTTTTACTATTTCACCCGTGAAGATAGCACCGGTAGCGCCATTGATATGGTAGTCGAAATCGCAGCTGGTTTCATCACACCCACCATCTATGTCGAACGACTCCCATTGGCTAAACGGTTTGCCGTTGGGCAGTTGAGGCGTGCCGTCGCAGTGGATATAATATCCGCCGCCTCCGTCCGCCTCCCATTCGCCATTGTATAGATAGAAGGTCACAGATTCCGCATCTGCCGACGGCTTCACTCCTACCCACTTCATCGTCATCTTGCCATTGTCCTGCAACGCGACAAAGACATCGTGCTCGTAAGACAAGCCGCTGCGAACGTCCGACGTACCTCTGTAGTGGTACACTTTGCCGATCAATGCGGGCTCTGCGCCGTTATTGTCTTTGTTGTCACACGAGGTGAAGGCCAATGCGCCGAATACCAGCGCCATGGCGAAAAATAGAATCTTTTTCATGATGTTTTATGTTTATTTGATTTCTGTGCCGAGGGCATTGTACGTCTTGCCGTTACGCTCGAGGATCAGTTGACCATTGACAATCGTTTTGGCCGTTTTACCATCTACGCGGATATCCTCAATGGCATCAGTCAGGTCAATATCAACGACTTCATAGTTGGTGTACGCCTCCGTAGGCAGGTCGATGTCGATGACATATTCCTCCCCGTCTTCACCGGTAAAGGTAAACGCATAATGGTAGAGACCTTTCTCAATAAAGGTAATAACAAGGTCGGATACCTCATCGGCATGGATGAAATCTTCCTCGCTGGTGTCGTATTCCACATTATATGGATCCACGTTAGTATACGTACCCGCTATGGCTGTCTCGCTGTGGGCGGGAACCTGGATATACACATAGGGGTAGGAATCGTCATAAACGGTGGCCGGCTTCGTCTCGTACAAGAGGAAGAGCCAGTTGTTGATCTCTTGATCAAGAACTGCTTTCGCGTAGGTTAGATTCAAGTTAGCAGCCAGCATGTTGCCTGCAAACAGCAGGGCAGCAAAAAAAGTAAAGATTTTTTTCATAAGATATACGTTTTGATGTTAAGATTTACTAATCAATGTAGAATCTAAGTTCTGCATAAGGGTAGTAACCATTCAGCATATGGTTGAATGTACCATAGGGACCGTCGTAAGAAAAACTGCTCACATGGAGAGTGTTTTGGTCTTCGTATGCACTAAAGTATTGTAAAAATGACGAACTGGTTGTACACGGCATATTGGTCAGCGTGGCAGACAATTCACCGTAGTCAGAATAATGGGCGTGTACTGTCATTTGGCTTACCACCGGAGAGGCACCGCTGGTATTCACCTCTGCATAGAGGGATTGCGTATAACCATTAACCACTTCTGAAGCCGATACCGTATAACCCGTTGCGGTCTTAGTAACAGTAGGGCTATCATATGTGCGGAGTATGTAGTAGTCACCATGTGTATCTTCTGTGCCCACTACAAATTCTGCCTCAATAGTAACTGCGGTTATATTAGGTACGGCAGGTTTTGCTTCTTCGTCCTTAATGGTACAGCTTACCTCAAAGTCTTTCTTCGAACTGAACTGGTTGATCGTAACGAAATAGAAATCCGTTTTGTGCGCACCGCTAAGCATTTTATCTATTTCCTCGCCTTTAATCACCAGCGGATTATCAAGAGTGGCAGGTTGTTTGTAATAATCATACTTATCATTATCTCCTGCAACGACGAGGTATGTCTCCACGTCCGGTTTGTTCTGCGTAATGGTGATCTCCTTTCCCGCAAAAGATTCGCGCAAGTGCACATTGCCGGCATCCAGCGCACAACCGTTCGACAAGCATGTGCGTTTAGGATAGGTATACGTGCGGTCGGTATTAAAGGTGGTGCGATTGAGCCTATCATCCAGTCCCGCGAGATCTTTCCCCATTTCTTTCAGATCAATCAGTTTGCCACTCAAAAGGGACAGAAGGAAATCTTTGTAGTATATGCTCATGAAGGGGCAGCTATGGTCGGAAAACCATTTGTAGAGCGTGGCGTAGGAGGTGCCTCTGTACGAGGAGTTGTCTTTCCAAATCTGGAAAAGCTCTACGATGGAATTTTTGTTTATTCCGTAAATATCCATCCCGCTTATTGGGGAAGTGAGATAGTACAGCATCGAAGACATCGCGTAGCCCTGGTTAGACGCTTTGTTCCCGTTCTCGGAGATTTGAAATCCGCGCAAAAAAGGATTAATATGCGTACCTACGAAATAAGCATCCAACTTCCCGTCGTTCATAAATTGCTCCACCCAGACAGCCGTCGCTTCGTTCAGTATGTCCTCTTCTCCACCAAAATACTTCTTCTCAGGAATACGTTTGTCGTAGTTCGCCTGGAAATAGTGCAGGATTTCGTGAATACAAGTTCTCCCCCATACGTTGGGATCATCGCTCTTCTCCAGCGTCGACAAGTTGAGCTCCACCGTGCTGGTTTTGTCACTCCAGAAGCCTTGACAGAAAAATCCGTAGGACTCTTTGTTTTTTTCGTCTCTGATAAAGCATATCGGTATATTGCGTTCCTCGTCGAGCGCAAAGCCTAAGTCATGGATTTTGGTAAGTGCGTCCTCAACAATAGGGGTGAGTTTGTCCATCAGATTATTGATTTTGACCGTCTCACTATCGGATTTCTTGAGCCACAACCATGTGTCCATTGCGTAGTGCCACTTCACGTTCCTCACTTGCCCCGCAGGAGTCACCGTAAGGTCTGTCATCTTCCGGATGGCAGATCCTTTGCTGCTATCGTCCTTTACCAGTCCTACAATAATCCATAGGTCCGCGTTCCCGCTACCGTTTTCGGAGGTAGGCAGCATGATGGTACACTCGTCGTTGTCATAAGAGCACTCCAGTTCAATGTCGCCTACTATGTTCTCATTGGTCGATTTCCTGTGGAACGGCGCACGTGCGGCGTATTGTACCTTGGCACCCTTCTCGCTTGGCGTCAGCTTCACCGTAATGGAGCGGTTCACCTCCGACGGAACGGTGATATAATAGAAGTTGGATGCTTCATATTCGGCGTAAGAGGAACCTTTCTTCAGTGGGGTGACCGACAGCTTGGTGTCTTCGGAGAACGTGTTCGCCGGCACTGTCAGGGAAATGTCGTCAAGTTTTATGGTACAACCGCTTTGAGGCACAGCGTGCCAATCTTCGGGATTGATGCTGATGCTTTCTACCGGATTTGACATGTCGGGGTCGTTCTTGTCACTATTACAAGAACTAAATGCCAGTACACCGGCTACCAGCGCCATGGCGAAGAATAAGATTTTCTTCATAAATTTAATAAATTAAATTTCTGGAGCTTCGGCTGCGTCGAGTAACGTAAGCGAGCTTACACTCGACTTGCACGAACCTTCATATGTTTTTAGTTTCAAATTTGCGCACAAAATTACTGCTTTTCTTTGGAAAAGCATTCGCAAATCGTACAAATCTATTCTCAAATCGTACAAATCTGTATTTTTTTAAAAAAAAGCTGCACCCCCGAGGAGTGCAGCCCAAAAGGAGATTGTTAGATGGTATTGTTTATTGTACGCGGACGAACCACCAGTAACTATAGTTCGTTCCATCGCCACGAAGGATCTGGAACCAGTTCTTGGTGAGCGGCTGTACGGTGATACGGTCGTTCTCGTCTACAAGCGAATACTCCAATGGATTATTAACAAAGAGAATTCCGTAGTCATAAAGCCATGTGCCGGTCTTAGTTTCTCCGGAGAACCAATCTTTGTAGATACAGGTGCCATCCTCCTTAAACTCCCAAGTCTCTACCCACGGGTTGCTACCCTCTCTGTGCCATACCGGCTCGCCGGGAATATGGCTATCCCCCACGTAGTACGCATGTTTCCAGGTGCCAACGAAGTCCGAAGCCTGGGGCGTATAGATCTGGTTCTCTATGTCGAGTGCGGGCAGTTGGCTCAGATAGATATCTCCACCGCGGTCAGACAGATGCGCCCAGCCTTTCTTGACACCCGCTATATCAAATCCATCACCTCCACCGATAACAAGTTTACCATCTTGGAAGGCGTAGCTGGTAGTATCACCATTGATAACGACCATTGTGTTATCCAATACGCGAATGATACCGTGAGGCGGACGACTTTTTTCTCCCTCCATAAAGCAGGAGTCGATACGCCACATCGTGTTGATGTAATCAGCAGGATTTACATCCGTTGTGATCTCTTCCGAGTTAGTCGGCTCGTTTTTCTTGTCACAAGCGACAAATACCAAAGCACTTGCTATCAGCACAAGGGCAAAGAATAAGAATTTTTTCATAAGGGAATTATTTATTGCTTGAGTAATAGTTCCGGCCATTCTTCTTCTGTACCGGCGTTATGAATCAGCGTCAGGTAGTCATCTTTCAGGCTGAATTTCAGTTTTTCATTCTTCGGCCAGAACTCGCTGAAATCATCACCGTCCTTACTGCCGTCCATATAGACGAGGATGGAATTGAGCGTAGCATCGATTACATCGCCGTCAATCTTAAACGTACCGTCTCCGACGATATGCTCGTGAGCTACTACGTCGCGACCGTTCATGTAATAATCCTCGACACGTTGGTACGTACCGTCTTCACCGAAGGTGTAGAAAAAGTCAGACTCGCCTGCGACGCGCATCCAAGTACCTACGATCGGGCTGTCAATTTTGTCTTTCTTGCTGTCGCAAGAGGTGAGTGCCAATGCGCCGGCTACCAGCGCCATGGCGAAGAATAAGAATTTTCTCATTTGTGCAATCATTTAATTGTATTATATTCAAAATGACGCACAAAAGTACTGCTTTTTTACTAAAAAGCATTCGCAAATCGTACAAATCTGTTCTCAAATCGTACAAATCTACGATTTTTGTCGATTTCGTTGACGATACTGGAGAGGAGTGAGGCCTGTAAGGTCTTTGAAGATACGATAGAAGGTTTGGTCGGAAGCAAAACCGCTGAGTGCCATGGCGCTGGCAACGGCCTCGTGGTCGGAGCTGTATTCGTTGGAGCAGAGGATGGTCTGCGCATGCTCCACACGGTAGCGCGCTACGTACTGGGAGAAACTGAGTCCCGTACGGCGGTTGATACAGTTGGAGACGTAGGTGCGGTTGCTGCCCACGGCGGTAGCCAGGTCCTGGATGGTCAGGTGGGGATTGGCGAACAACTGCTCTTGGCGCAGCGCCGTCGCGATCCGGTGCATGAGTGCGTCGGTCTCTTCTGTAGTAGCCCGGTATTCCTGCGGTTCTTCTTGTGCGACCGTCTCTTGCGGCAGTGTGGTATGGGCGGCCACGTAGCCGAGGCTGAAGAGCAGCATAGACATCAGTACGGCGGGAATTCCGACCAGCAGGCTGCCGTCGAAAAGTTCGCGTCCCAGCGCATTGAGCAGCGTGGAGACGACGGCGGTGATACCAATGAGGAGCAATAGTATGTGTGTCGGCTCGAGCAGGTAACTACGGTTGTCGGCGTAGGTATTGTCGAGACGCTGGCGCGTAGCGGTCAGCAGTTGCCAGCCTCGCACCCATACCCAGATGACCTGTACGGCGAAACAGACACGCGTGCAGAGCAACTGGATGTCGCTCGCCATCCAACCGTAACGTGTATTGAGCGGGAAGAAGAGGGCGATGAAGGCCGCCGGCAGGAGCAAAAGGGCCACCTCATAGTCGATCTTCGTACGCGTGAGTGCGCGCAGGTACGCAAAGTATAAAGGATAGACGCACAGGTTGACGGTCAAGTAACTCCATTCGCCAAGAAAACTCGGGCAGTCGGAGAAATAGAGCCAGTGGTCGGTGTAGAGGATAGTGGAGGCGATATAGAAAAGGCTTATCGCGCTTGTGACACGCGGTTCGTCGCTGCCCCTGTAGAAACGCACAAGGAAAAAGACGGCCCAGAACAGGCACACCATCATCGGAAGCGATATGATCCATTGATACAACATAGCGGCAGGATTGTCCTTTACGGCCGCAAAGGTACAGAAAAAATCTGATATGGGCAAATTATTACGCGAATTATTTGCGTATCTCGCAAAAAAGCAGTATTTTTGCAGTCGCTAACAGAAAAAACAGATACTATGAAACGATTTTCTCTTCTTTTCTTGAGTGCGCTAATGCCATTGTGGCTGATGGCGGGAGTAACTACCTACACGTTCACGTCGAAGACCTGGGCAAGTAAGGTAGGCGCAACGGTGTGCGACGGCACAACCGACGGTTGGATCTGCGACAAAGCGGCCTATGAATACACGGCAGGACGCACAGATGCCTCCGGTCGGCTCTACTCCTGCGGCGTAGGCGTGAAGACAACCACTACCGGCGCCGGCGCTACATCTGTCATAGAGTTTACGGATGTACGGCGCGTAACCATCAACTTCTGCCAGAACAGCAGCAAGGGCAAAGGAACAATCTATGTGCAGGTGGGCAACAACAGTCCGGACAGCATCGTCGTGAACCGCCCTGCGGCGAGTGGCGAAGGTGTATATAATCGCGATTCCATCGTGTTTTTTGAGACACCGCAAAGCGGTCATATCAAGTTCTGGGTCGACTGCAAGGAGAACGGTATCTATATCAACACCATCTCTATCCGTTCGGCTTCGGGCGGCAGTTCTACCTTCACGATGGATACCTACCAGCTCGTTACCGATGTGAACCTGCTGCAGGACTCCGACCAGGTCATCTTCGGCGTCTATCAGGAAGGAGTGAACTATATCATGGGCTATTTCGACGAGTGGGAGAGCGTGAATAATATCCACGCCATCAAGGGTCGTTACTCCGCCGACCGGATGCAGGTCGATGCCGACGACCGCGCTATCTACACCCTGCGTATCCGTACGCTCAACGGTGCGCCGGCCTATGTCTTCCAGGATGAGCTGCGCTACGAGGAAGCCTATCTGGTAGCCAGCGGCGGTCAGACCAAGAACCGTCTGGCGCTTTGGACCGACGTGGTGGACGAGAAGACCTACGGCAACTACGGCTACTGGTCGATAGCCATCGAGAACGGCGGCGAGGCGGTGATCACCAATCTGGGCAACAGTCGGGCGAAGATTATCCAGTATAACGCCAGCAACAACCCGACGCTCTTTGCCTGCTACCAAGACCGCTCGCAGACACCTGTATGTCTCTACCGTAAGACCGAGGCGATAGGCGATGTGCCGGCTATCGTGGCACCTATGGTCAACTTCGGCACTACGCTGGAGCTGAACGGCGCAAAGACTATCGAGGTCAACGCCAACCTGCTGACGGAAGATATCACGGTGAGCCACTCCAACCCCGAGATCTTCTCGGTTTCATCGACACTTTTGGACCGCGACGGCGACAACCTGACCATCAGCTATCAGATACCCGGTTGCGTGGATTGCGACCCCACAGGCCATTATACCGACACGCTGGTGTTCACTTCGGGTGAGGTGCGCGCAGAAGCCGTCGTCCTGCTGCACGTAGAGCGTACGCGTTCGGTAGCCGAGGCGGTGCAGTCGCTCGACAACGCGACCGTCTACCTGAACGAAGTGGTAGTGACCAAGAAATACGACAAGTATATCTACGTGCGCGACGAGACGGGCAGCATGCTGCTCTTCGACCGCGGCAACGGAACAGGCAGTTGGTACGGCTCTGGTCTGAAAAGCGGTGACCCCTTGACGGGAGTAACCGGACGGTTTATCAACTATTTCGGTGTACCGGAGATCACGCCGACAGCGGCGTTCCGCGTGGGACAAAATCGTGAGATACAGCCCGAGCAAGCACCGGAAATCGTCGATTCCATCGATGTTTGTCGCTATCTGGTGATGGACAGCGTGGTAGTGAACAACTGGACCGAACTGACCTACAACGGCCGCACCTATGCCGTGGATAACAAGTTCAACCTGCCCAGTTTCGATACGGGCGTGCGTACGCGCGCGTTCGTTATAGTTAGTTGGGACCGCGACGTGCTGACGCTCTATCTGATCAAGCAGGAGCGTTATAGCACCGAGGGACTGGACAGCGCAACGGAGCAGTCCGGACGTCGTCTGGTAATACGGAACGGAATTGTGGAAGTAGAGACCGAGAACGGCCGTTATACCCTACAGGGAGAAAAGATATTCTAATGTCTCGTCGGCCTCAGCGGGTGTGATGACCGTGTTGACGGCCGGCTGACCGATAGCGGAAAGGAGCGTACAGTTGATCTCGGCTGTGCGCTCGTTCTTTTTGTCCTGCTGCATGAGCGAGATGAGCGCCTGACGGTCGGAGCACTTACACTGCGGTCGGCCGTAGTAGTGGAGCATGAGTTGGGTGAGCTGTTGCAGCGGCTGGCGCGGACAGCCGAGTTTGGTCACACTCAGATACAGCTCGGCTATCAGTCCGTAGAGCACGGCGTAGCCGTGAGGAAGCGGTTCGTCGAGACTCTTCTCCTCCAGCGCGTGGCCGAAAGTGTGGCCGAGGTTAAGCGCTTTGCGCAGCCCCTCTTCGTGCGGGTCGGCACTGACGATACGCTGTTTGACGGCAAGGCAGTCGTCGATGAGCGCGTGGAGCGGCTCGACAGGCAGAGTCTCCAGGTCGTAGCGAAGAAGCCGTTGCCACAGGTCACCGCTATCGAGCAGGCCTGTCTTGAGCATCTCGGCAAAGCCGCTGAGCATCTCGCGCGGCGGCAGCGTGGAGAGTAAGGACGGACAGATGAGGGTAGAGAGCGGCATAGCGAACGTGCCGATGACGTTCTTCAGTCCGCGGTAGTTGATACCGGTCTTTCCTCCGCTGGAGGCATCGACCATGGCGAGCAAGGTGGTAGGGATATGGATAAACGCTATACCGCGTTTGTAGGTGGAGGCGGCAAAGCCTCCGAGGTCGGTCAGCACGCCGCCGCCGATACAGATGAGCAGTCCGCGGCGGGTGATACGGCGGTCGAGCAGGAAGTCCCATATCTGCTGCACCGTGGCGAGCGACTTAGCCGCTTCACCGTCCGGCAACGTCAGTACAGGATAGCCCAATGCCGCCACCTCCGACCGCGCAGCAGACACGGCAGTCGTCGTGACCACCACTATCTGCTGCGGGTCATAGGAAACAAGGAGAGGTTGTATGGCCTGAATGATATCAGCGCACATAGTTCTCCCACTTGGTGTTGCGCATGTCGCCGCTCTTCATGAACTCCTCATGCATGGCGAACGCGCAAGAGAGGTTATGTTGGGTCTGTCCGTGCTTAGCTATCTTCAGGTAGTCACGCAACATCTGGCGGTACTCGGGTGCCACGCAGTTGTTGATGATCTCCTCGGCACGCTGACGCGGACTCTTGCCACGCAGGTCGGCTACGCCCTGTTCGGTCACCAGCACCTTGACGCTGTGCTCGCTGTGATCCTGGTGGGTCACCATCGGCACGATAGACGATATAGCACCGTTCTTGGCGGTCGAAGCGGTAGTGAAGATACTCAGGTAGGAGTTGCGGGCGAAGTCACCAGAACCTCCGATACCGTTCATCATCTTCGTGCCGCATACATGCGTCGAGTTGACGTTGCCGTATATGTCTGCCTCGAGGGCGGTGTTGATGGCGATGATACCCAGTCGACGGGCTATCTCCGGGCTGTTCGAGGTCTCCTGCGGACGAAGCAACAGCTTGTCGCGATAGAAGTCGAGGTCAGCCAGCACTTCGGCCATCTTGCTCTCTACGAGACGCAACGAGCAACCGCTGGCGAACTTGCAGTGTCCGGCCTTGATGAGGTCGACCACGGAGTCTTGTATCACTTCGGAGTACATCTCAAACGGCGGGATATGGGGGTTCTTACCGAGTTCACCGAGCACGGCGTTAGCCACGTTGCCTACACCACTCTGGATGGGCAGGAACGAAGCGGGGATACGTCCGGCTTTCAGCTCTGCCTCCAGGAAAGCAGCTACGTTGGCACCTATCTTCGCCGTCGTCTCGTCTACCGGAGTGAAGGCCGGTATCTCGTTCGGACGGTTGGTCTTCACCACGGCCGCAATCTTCGCGGGATCCACTTTGATATGGTCGGCGCCGCAGCGGTCGGAGGGTTTGTAGATAGGTATCTCTTTGCGGTAAGGCGGGTCGAGGGGTTCGTAGAGATCGTGCATGCCACGCATGGAAGCGGGGAACATCTCGTTGAGCTCGACGATGATCTTATCGGCCAAGCGACAGATAGTCGGCATAATACCGATACCGGCAGCCGGCACGATCGTACCGTCTTCGCCTACGTACGAGGCCTCGATGATGGCCCATTTGGGTTTGGGCAGGAAGCCGTAACGCAAATCTTGCGGCATATGACTGAGGTGACCGTCAAAATAGTGGGTACCCTCGGCGTTGATCTCCTCGCGCATCGACTTGTTGGACTGATACGGCGTACGGAACTCTACGGCGTGAGCACGTGCGAGTGCACCGTCGCAACTGTCACCCATCGACGCACCGGTCTCCAGTCCTACGCGGAAGGGTTTGCCTTCGGCATGCAGACGCTCAGCACGTTGCGCCAACGCAAAAGGCACCGCCTTGGGCACTCCGGTGGCGGTAAAACCACCGAGCCCCAGGACGTCACCATGTTGTATCAATTCGGCGGCCTCTTCGGCTGTCATAAACGGAAGTGCCATAATTACTCAGCCTGACCGTTAGAACCTAAAACGTCAATAATCTTATGTTTGTAAAGCTCCTCCATGAAGTCGCGAGCTACGCCGCAGTACTTACGCGGATCGAACTCACCCGGTTTCTCGGTGAGCACTTTGCGAACAGCAGCGGTGAAGGCCAGACGGCTGTCGGAGTCGATGTTGATCTTGCAGAC
>DEHM01000019.1:122782-132226 GCA_002351925.1 Bacteroidales bacterium UBA2800 | reverse complement strand
CAGTTCATCTTCCGTATGCGCGAGTTTGAGCAGATGGAGATGCAATTCTTTGTACGTCCCGGCGAGGAGCTGAAGTGGTTTGACTACTGGCGTGAGACGCGTCTGCGCTGGCACAAGGCCCTCGGCCTGGGTGACGAGAAGTATCGTTTCCACGACCACGAGAAATTGGCCCACTATGCCAACGCTGCTACCGATATCGAGTTTAAGATGCCATTTGGCTTCAAGGAGGTAGAGGGTATCCACAGTCGTACCAACTTCGACCTCTCGTCCCACGCGAAATACAGCGGAAAGAAGATTGAGTACTTCGATCCGGAACTCAACCAGGCCTACACGCCGTACGTCATCGAGACCTCTATCGGTGTCGACCGTATGTTCCTCAGCGTCATGTGCTCCTCTTACGAAGAGCAAGCCCTTGAAGGCGGCGATACCCGCGTCGTTCTCCACCTTCCGCCGGTACTCGCACCCGTTAAGGCCTGCGTCATGCCGCTCGTTAAGAAAGACGGCCTGCCCGAGAAAGCACGCGAGATAATGAACCTTCTCAAGTTCGACTTCAAGATTGCGTACGACGAGAAAGACTCCATCGGTAAGCGTTATCGCCGCCAAGATGCTGTCGGCACACCGTTCTGCATCACCGTCGACCACGACACGCTCAACGATGGCTGTGTCACCGTTCGTTATCGCGACAACATGACCCAAGATCGCGTGCGTATCGAAGATCTCCACGAGATCATTCGCAAAGCAACCGATCCCAAAGAACTCTATCGTAAGATAGTGGGTGACTCACTGGAGGACACCAACGAATAAAAAAAAAGCGGCACGCGCCGCTTTTTTTTATCGTACTACTCTACCGTTGAGGTCATATATCTTATCGCCTCGCAGGATGTAGATTTGTCCGTCAATCAGGATCTTTGTACTTTGTACTTTGTCCCCTTGTACATTTTCAATGCCTGTGTGGTCACGTTTCTGGATATCCTCAAACGTAGGTGCCACTACGGGACTGCCCGTAAATACTTTCAGTTCACCCGGCGCCAGCGTATACGTACCCGTCGCGCGAGATGCACCGTTCAGATAGTCGTACCACGTGCCCGACGGAAGCGTCACTGCCTGATTGCTGCTCACGTCGAAGTTGGCTGCTACAAACACATTGCTACCCCACTGTATCTTACGCAGTTTGGCGCCCGTGCCAACGGTAACACTCGTAGGATTGCCCTCAAACACGCTCGGCATCAACTGCGTACGCAGCGTGATAACCTGAGCACACTTGGTGAAAGCAGCCACACGATCCGCATTGGTGAAATAGCCACGAATCTCCGGACGCGGTTTCTTGTTGCAACGATAACTGCTGTTATTGCCATTCGGATGGTCGATATCGCTGTTGATAGAGAAGTCATAACCGATCTCCTCCCACATCCACAACATGTGCGAACCGTTCAGCAGCACGTTGAACGCTACGTTCTCGGCTACGCGTCCCAGACGCGCAGAGGTATTGCTCTGCAGGTCACCGGCGCCGTACGCCTTGCATTTATACTGCATGCGCTCTTCGTCGTGCGACTCGCAATAAGCTACATAGCCGTCCTTATTGGCGTCTCCAAAACCGTCACCTTCCTTCAGCCATCCCATGGCTGTCTGGCAATACGCATTACTCGTGTTGTTCCAACATTGCATACCATAACTAACCAACTGCGGACGCTCGGTGCCCATATTGCCGCCCCAGTGCTCCAAAATCATATAGGCTGTCGGCGAAACGGCTTTGATAGCGTTGTCGTAGTAGTATTTCAGGTTCGCTACCGACGTGTTCGGCTGGTCGGAACACAGACCATGACTCAGGTCCAAACGGAAACCGTCCACCTTATACTCCGTCAACCAGTATTTCAGCGCACGCGTAAACATCTCTCTCGCAGGCGCGAAACCGTGATTCCAGTCCTCGTACACATTGTCGCTGTGCGGGGCTTCCACATTGAACCACGGGTTGTTCGCCAAGTCCGTACCGTACGGATAGAGCTTGTTCATCGGATTCAGACCCGTCGCATGGTTGAACACCATATCCAGAATCACGGCTATACCGCGCTTGTGGCACTCGTCGATAAACTCCTTGTACATCGTCTCCGTACCATACGCCTTGTCCGGCGCGAAATAGTGATTCGGCGAGTAACCCCAGTTGTAGTTGCCGTCAAACTCACAAATCGGCATCAACTCCACGGCGTTCACACCCAGGTTCTGGATATAATCCAACCGCTTCATCAAGCCCTTCAGCGAACGGCCTTCTGTATAGTCGTATATCCACAACTCATAAATCACCAGGTTGTTCTTGTTCGGACGTTGGAAATTGAGAGTCGCCTCCGACCACTGGTACTTCGGCTTACCCGGCTGAATAACCGTCACATAGCCGTCCGCACCCGACGGATAGTCCAGCAGGTCCGGATCCACTTTCTTCGGCTCATACTGATCGTCCGGATGCAACACTTTCTCCGAATACAGATCCGAGATCTGCTTCTTCACGCCATCCGCACGCTCCACAGCATACTGAAAACGATACTCCTGACCGGGGGTCAGACCCGTCAACGTGATCCAGAAATAATTGCCGTCCTTATAGAGTTGATAGTCTCCGCTCAGTTGCCAATTCGTCATATCGCCCAACAAGAACACGCGCTTGGCAGATTGCGTCTTGCTGGCCGCATACGTACACAGCGTCACCGACGTACCATCTGCTCCGTAATAGATACCGTTACTCACTCCCGCCGGACGGGCCTTCTCTGTAGGCGTCAATCCGGCTACCGTATTCCAGTTGGCGGCCTGCGCACTCCAGCAGAGCACACACAGACCGATCAGACTAAAAAACAACTTGCGCATAAAAATCTAAAATCTAAAATTACAACTCTCGACCCGTAGCGTCAAACACCTTGTCGCCGCGAACGATACGCAACTGACCATTAACAATCTTCTTGTAGGCCTTCTCTGTTACCGTCGTGTTCTCAATATCCTGGCTGCTTCCGTAGTGATAAGCATCGTAGGTTGCTTTGTCTACGCGCTCCAAAACAATCTGATTTTTATAGGAAGCACTGCGCATAATAATGTAGTTGATGCCCTCCGGAATAGCCCATTTCTTACAGGGAGACCATCCGTTCGCCCATTCAAGCGTCACCATGTCCTCGTGGCAATCATCAGTTCCGCGGAAATAGTAGTAATTGCACATGTGATCCTTAATTCCGATATAACTACCATATTGACAATTAATGGTCAGTTTGCCATCTACAAACAAGAGATTATCATCATACGTGTCATAGGCTTTTTCACCGGCATCCGCAGCATTGATCCATCCCATAGCGTAGTAGTTAACATCATCTACCTCTTCTCCGCCTCCGCCACCTTGGCCGCCGCCTTGACCGGAGATATCAATACCCTCGCCGCAGTCGCTGCCCGGGCCGATATAGAGCTCGTCCTGCTGATATTTCAGCTTGATGTAGAAGTCGTAGCATCCGCTTACCGACACCTCATAGCGATCACCATTGCGGGTAAAACCGGCAACCGAAGCCGGGTTGATATCCACAGCCCATACGGCCTGGTTCTCCGCATCGCATAGTTGGCAGTAGTCGCCCGCATTCAGTTACACATGGGCCAAATACTGTTGAAAACCCTCAAACTCACCGGCTGGTTCTCCGGCAAAATACGTATTGCCGTTCACCAGAATACCATAACTTGCAGCCGACATACTCAATGCCATACACATGGCTGCGAAAACTGTAAAAATCTTTTTCATTGTATTAATCTATTTAGTTAGTTTAACATTTATTTCACAATACGACCCATCACGTCATATACCTGCTCGCCGCAACGGATATACAGTTTACCGTTCTCGATGAACTTCACACCCTTTGCACTCTGCGCGTTGTCCCCTTCTACATCCTCAATACCTTCGGTGATCGGTGTGCGCTCTGTGTCCTTATCGCCACGCGCACTGGTCATCTTGTAGTAAACGCCAAAGTTAACACCCTTCACCGCCAAGGTATATCCACTCGGCGTGCTGTTGTAACCCGAGTTAGGACCTAATAACAGACGTATCTCACCGTTCTTTCCGGTGATGGTAGCTTTGTAGAAACCGTTGCCCGTTTCATCACTTACGGAACTTTCACTATGTACGCCTGTCTTATAACGTGCGTTGATCATTTTCTTGATCTCCTCTTTGAAGGTTACCCAGTGCGGCCAAAAGACACAAGGAACACCCGGCATCGACAGCATATATGCGTTGCATTGCAGCACTTTGTCACGGCAGAGCGACATGGAGTTGCCTTCGCCGCACAACTCGTTATTGTCGCGTTGGAAACTGTCATGGCTATCCACAAAAGTAACGGCATAACGCGCCTTGCCTGCTCCCGGCAGACCGGCACCCTTCAAGCCTTGGTAATAATCCGAAGCGATACCGTTATTGAACGCAGTATATTTGGTAGCAAAGTCAAACGTAGTCGTATTCCAACCGGCATCCTCAAGACGGGCTTGAAGCGTGTTCACATTGCCGTCCCAGTACTCCATAACGCTGAAATATGTCTCCGCCGCACGGTTGTAATCATTAATATGTGAGTTATGATAACCCTTGCAGTAGTCATAACGCACGCCATCAATCTTAATCACGTTGTGCAGCCATTTCAGATACGCCTTGAACATGTTTTGGACATTTGTGTTTGTATGATCCCAATCGCGACCATCCGGATAGTTGGCTTCATCACCATAACCGTCATCCGCGTTTCCGGTAGCATAACCACGACATGCCGTCTCAGGCGCGTACGTGTTCATCTCGTCTGTATTGCAGATATACGATCCATCCGGTTTGAATGATCCGTATTCACCGAAATTATAGGTCTGATTGTAGTTACACCAACCTTGGCCGGCTACAGCATGGTTGATCACAATATCGGCAATCACACGTGCTCCGTTCTGATGGAATATACCTACGAGTTCTTCCAACTTACGCTTGGTTCCTAAATCACTGTCCAAATTACTGTAGTTGGTCGGCAGATAACCCATACCACCGGTCGATTTACTCAACTGCGGCAACCAGATCATGTCGAACCACTGTCCCATCTCTACGGCATTCGAGCCGTTGTTGCCATTGATATGATCAATCCATTTCGTACGACCATATTTAGTGGTAGCCTTCTGGGAGTCATAGCTATCCCAGTAGAACGCCTGCAGAATCACATCCGGACACTGAGCCGGAGCTGAACCGCTGTAACCCGGCTGCGGATCTTCCTTCGTGATATCAATACCTTCTCCGCACACTACGCCTTCTCCGGCTGGACCAACATACAACTCATCGGCCTCCCATTTCAGTTTGATGTAGAAATCAAAGCAGCCGCTCGTCGTCACGTTGTAGCGATTGTTCGCTGCGTCGTACGTAAAACCGGCCACCGAATAGGTGTTCAACGGCTTTGCCCATGCAGCTTTGTTCTCTGCATCATACATCTGGCAGTAGTCACCGCTATTCACCTGCACATGTGCCAGATACTCCTCAAAACCTTCGCCCATGGCGTCCGGTCCTTTGTAGTCTGCGGCGAAATAATACCGCCCGTTCACCAGAATGCCATAACTTGCGGCCGACATGCTCAACGTCATCAACGCGGCAGCAAAAAATGTAAAAATCTTTTTCATTGTATTATTTGTTAATCAGTTGTCCCATGATGTCGTAGGTCTTATCACCCATACGAATATAGAGTTTTCCGTCCTTGAGGAACTTCTCCCCTCTTCCCTTCAGGGAGGAGCCGGAGGTAGGCTGCTCCACTCCTGTCGGTCTCGGTTGATCGCTCAATACCCAGATTTCAAAACTCTCGTTATGTCCCTCCATCGTGCTATAGTTGCTGGCTGCCAAGGTGAACCCTTGGAACGTCTGACCGGTCTTATCGCCCAAGCACAGAATCAACCAGCCGTGTTTACCAACAACCGTTGCCTGATAACCCGTCGCCGTGGCGTACTCATCCTTCACTTCACTCTCGCTATGAACACCTGCCCATTTACGAGCTAAGATCATCGGCTTCAGCTCCGCCTTATATCTCTGCCAGTGCGGATAGAACACACACGGCACACCCGGCATCGACAGCAGCAACGCATTCGCCTGCAGCAGACGAGCCTTCAGCGCCGGCGTCATCGAGTTACCCCGTCCGCCGAACTCATTCTCGTTGTCCGGACGCAAGAACCAGTCGTGACTCTCGATAAACGTCACCGAATGACGACCGTTTCCGCGACTCATGATACAATCACCGCGACCGCGACTGTAATCCCAGCCGGCTATCGAATTAAACACGTGCCACTTCAGGTCAAAATCCAGCGCCATCAAGTCATATTGCGCACCCTGAATACGCGACCATATATCGTCCGTGCCTTTGTAGCACTCCATGAACGCAATCTCCGGCCGTGCCTCCGAGTTATAATGCCAGTGATGCCAGTTGTTGAAACCGTCACCCTTGTCATAACGGAAACCGTCGTAATGCATCACGTTCCGCATCCATTTCAGGTACGCGATAAACATCTGCTGCACATATACGTTGTCGTGACTCCAGTCACGCGCACCGTCCCAGTTCTCGCCGTCGTCGTAGCTACCGCTCGCCGTGCCCCAGCAAGCACCCGAACCGGGATTATCCTCTGTCGGTCTGTTCCACTCGGCGTTCACCTCGTCGTCCTGACAGATATAGCTGGCGTCAGGATTGAACACACCGTACTCACCGAAATCCATTGTCGGGAAGTCACACCAAGTCGTCCAACCTGTACAGTGGTTAATCACGATATCCGCTACCACCTTACAGTTATTCGCGTGCAGCGCACTAATCAGCGCATCCAGCTCGGCACGCGTGCCCCAATTCGAGTTCTGGTTGCTGTATTGCTTCGGGTGATAACCCATGCCGTCACCATTCGCGCTGGGCGGCAACCATACATAGTCGAAATAAGCACCTATCTCCGGAGCTTGCGGCGTCAAAGTCGTCCATTTCGTATTGCCGTATTCACTCACGCCCGGCGCCGTCGCACTGTACGACTCGTTGTAAAACGCCTGCATCAGCACAGCCTCACACTCATGAGGCACAGCGCCGCGGTATATATCATCTATGTTGGTTCCGCTGCCGCAATTCGAGCCGTTACCGATATAGAGTTGGTCCTCGCCGTATTTCAGTTTGATGTAGCAGTCAAAGCAACCCGTCACCGAACTGGTATAATGGTCGCCGCTTCGCGTAAAACCGGCTATCGACCACGTGTCCAGATCCACAGCCCAACGGGCATCATATTCCACGTCATATAGCTGGAACGTGTCGCCGCTCTTCAGCGCTACATGCGCCAGATACTCGTCATACGTGCCGGTATTGCTGTCCTTGCCGCGATACTCCGCAGCAAAAAAGATCTGACCGTTCACCAGAATTCCGTAACTGTTCGCGTACGACAACGTCGTCCACAGCAGCATCAACAAAAAGATACTTTTCCTCATTCTATCTTGTTTCCTAACATGTCAAACACTTGTCCGTCCACACGTATATATAGCTTTCCGTTCTCAATGAACTTCACGCCCCTTGTACTTTGTACCTTGTCCCCTTGTACATCTTCTATCCCTTCATTCTCCATCTTCACATACACCGTATATTGGCCTCTCTCGCCGCCTTCTACAGCCAGCACATAGCCTTCCGGCACACTCGTGCTGCGGTATTTTCCCACGCGCACAATCGCCTTGCCGCGGTGCCCCTGTACCGTCGCGCTGTATTGGTACTGCCCGCTGGCCTCTTCCAGCACAGCCGACTCACTGTGGATACCCACGCGCTTACGCACAGCGATCAACTCATTGATCTCATTCTTGTAACTTGCCCAATGCGGATAGAACACACACGGCACACCCGGCAGCATCAGCATATACGCACTTGCCTGAAGAACAACATCCTTGTTCGTAGCAGTCGTCAGATCAGTAGTCTTGGTATACTGGTTGTCGCCATACGCGCTCCCGCGATCAAACGTATCATGGTTATCAATAAACGTCACCGAATAACGCGACAAGCCCTCCTTGCGCAAGCCCACAAACGTCTTATTCGCATTCAGCTTACCGTACGAACCGTCCACAATTCCTCTCATCGAGTACTTTGCCTGGAAGTCAAACACCATCGTGTTGTATTCGCACTCTTGCAGGTGTTGCTTCTGACGATCGATACTCGACCACAACTCCGACACCGACATGTACGGTTGCGCCGCCTCATTGTACATCTTCAGATACTGGCCGTGGAAACCCAGCGTCATGTCATATCGGAAACCATCATATTTCATCGTGCCCAGCAACCACTGCGTATAGGCCTTCGACCAGTTCTGCACATATTCGTTCGTATGATCCAGATCGCGCGCACCGTCGAAATTATCGCCCGTATCGTTCGCTCCACGCTCCGATGTCGATGCTCCGTAACACGACGATTTCGCATCCGTAAAGCACTCGTCATTCCGACAGATATGTTGCTGCGTCAAAGTAAACGTACCGTAACTTCCAAAATAATCCGTAAAGAAATTACACCAATTGGTCAGATTGCCGCGATGGTTCAGCACTACGTCCGCCAACACTTTCGTATTGCCCTTGTGCAGCGCATTAATCAGGTTGGTCAACGCGGTCTTCGTTCCCCAGTCGCTCTCTTGGTTACTATACTGTTTCGCCGAATAGCCCACGCCGCAACCCGTCGGTCCCGCACTCGGTGGAAACCATACTACGTCAAAGTTCGCATTGATAGCCGCCGTATCCTTGAGCAGATCAATCCACCTCGTACGACCGAACTTGCTATCCGTACTCGATTGATTCTTATAACTATCCCAGTAGAACGCTTGCAACATCACGTCCTCACACTCTGCCGGAACACCCGCCTTATACGGATACTCGCTCGTTTTAGGCGCACCGAACACTCCCGCATTCGCGAGTACGCACAACGATATGACTAATAAAATAACCTTTTTCATGGTTTAACATTGTTAAAAACGGCTGCAAAGATAACACTTTTTTCGCATATATGCAAGTGCGCGCGTACTTTTTTGAATATTTTTATATCTTTTTATACCTTTTTCCGAATATTTCACATTTTTTCCGCCCACTTTTACTATTTGGGGGCATTTCAGATTGTGAGACAATCTATTTTGGGTATTTTTGTGATGATGGATTGTTTTTCGAAGAATTGGAAGATTTTAATCTTCCCAAGCACAAAGTACGACAATCAATCATCAATTTTTTTATGTATTTTTTCTTTTAATAATTTTTCTTCAATTACTACTGATGCGTTAACTTAAGTAACTTACTCTGTATATTGTTTATATTCAGCAACTTATGAATATATTCGGACTTTTCGATTTGAAAAAAATATGTTTTTTGGGTGCCCACTTGGCGGTCTTTTGAATGATTTAACTCGAAGAGTTGGGGGAATTGGTGGTAAAAACTATCTAAAAATATATTTT
>DEHM01000019.1:107377-122740 GCA_002351925.1 Bacteroidales bacterium UBA2800 | reverse complement strand
TTTTAATCATTCAAAAGTGTTTTGTCTGTTTTTTTCTTAAAGTTATCGCATCATTATTATTCTTCAATATATTATGAGCTACTTTTTTATACCAAGCATTGCTTTCCTTATCTTACGTGCTTCTTCTCAATATTATGAGTTTCCTTTTATTAAGCATTGTTGTTTCTCTCTTAAGTGCTTCTTCTCAATATTATGAGTTTCCTTTTATTAAGCATTGTTGTTTCTCTCTTAAGTGCTTCTTTTTACAATATTAAGTGCTTCTTTTTTACAATATTTTTAACAATTACCGTCTTTTTCTATCTTTTTGACAATTACCGTCTTTTTCTATCTTTTTGACAATTACCGCCTTTTTCTATCTTTTTAACAATTACTGTCATTTTTTTCACAGTGAAGGTGACTGTGTAACCGGCATAATCCATCTTATACTCCCGCTGCGGATCATCCTGATAACCCGGCCGCGGATCTTGACCCAGTATATACTCTATTTCATCCTTCGTTCGTCGGTCCAATAGTATGTCATTAGTAGGTGAATAGTAGGTGGTTAGTAGGTGATTAGTAGGTGATTCTGCGACCTTCGCGCTTATTTCACCCCAATCAACAGCCAATCGATAGTCCTTCGTCTCCTCGGCAAAACCGTTCTTCGCGTCCTCATGACTGTCGCTAAAACTCAGGTACGGCTTGATATCGTAAATCGGAGTCCCGTCCAGCACGTCCGCCCCACTCACAATCAGTTCCAAAGATTCCTTTGTTCCCTGTACATTGTTCCTTTGTACCTTAATCAGTTTTACGCTACTCAACCCTATCGGATTCGGCCGATACGGACTCCGCGTCGCCAGCACGCCCATCCTCTTGTTACCGCCCAGCCGCGGAGGACGAACCGTCGGACTCCAGTCCTCGGTATTAAAGCCCCAGAGGATCCAAAGATGGCTGTATCCATCGATACCTCGGAGCATTTCCGGGATACAGTATTCCGGCTCAAAAACAATCCTCGTCTCTATCGGACTCTCCTCCCTACTCTGACGCGGAATACCGAACTTATCCGTGTGCCCGTTGCGGGCGTACGCAATTACCTTTAATTTCATAATTACTACTCATTTTAACACAAAAACTACAAAAAATATACCGAAAATGCATGTTTTTCAAAAAAAAATGCAAAAAAATTTGGTCAATTCAAAAAAAAGCAGTACTTTTGCACCCGCTTTCCGAAAGAGACCCGCACAGCTAGCCCGATTTAAACGCTAGCAACGCGATGTTTTAATCGGAGAGGAGCAACCGCGGCGACCCTTTGTCGTGCAACGACAAACTTCGTCGTAAGCGAGTTGCGACGAGGTGCCATAGCTCAGTTGGTAGAGCAAAGGACTGAAAATCCTTGTGTCCCTAGTTCGATTCTCGGTGGCACCACAGAAAGAGGCTTAACGGCCTCTTTTTGCTTTCCTATGCATAGTTCTTCTCTATTATCTCCAGTTTGGCACGAAATTTGTTGTATAGTTGGCAGAAAATTTATAATTACATTATACTATGCAAAATCCAGTGGATATTCGTGAACTGCAAGAGCGCGTAGAGCGCGAGAGTTCGTTTGTAGATGCCCTCACCTTGGGCATGAATCAAGTCATTGTTGGTCAGAAGCACCTTGTTGAGAGTCTGCTTATCGGTTTGCTTAGCGACGGACACATCCTCCTCGAGGGTGTACCGGGACTCGCCAAGACCCTTGCTATCAAGACATTAAGCGACCTTATCAAGGCGCAATTCAGCCGTATTCAGTTTACTCCGGACTTGTTGCCGGCAGACGTTATCGGTACACAAATCTACAGCCAGAAAAGCGAAGAGTTTAAGATCAAACGTGGTCCTATCTTTGCTAATTTTGTGTTGGCAGATGAGATTAACCGTGCGCCGGCGAAAGTGCAATCGGCCCTTCTCGAGGCGATGCAAGAGCGTCAAGTAACCATCGGTGAGTCCACCTTCAAGTTAGACGATCCGTTCTTGGTTCTCGCGACCCAAAACCCCATCGAGCAAGAAGGTACCTACCCGCTGCCAGAGGCACAAACCGACCGTTTTATGCTCAAGGTCGTTATCGGCTATCCCAAGAAAGAGGAGGAACAGGCCATCATTCGCCAGAACATCGCTTCCGAGAAGAAGACGGTACTCCCCATCTTGAGCACCGACGACATCATCAAGGCACGTAAGATTGTTGAAGAAGTCTATCTCGATGAGAAAATCGAGAAATATATCGTCGACATCGTCTTTGCGACCCGTCAGCCGGAAGAATACGGACTCAAAGAGCAAAAGCAGATGATCGCCTTCGGCGGTAGCCCGCGTGCAAGTATCAATCTCGCTAAGGCTGCCCGCGCGTACGCGTTTATTCATAGGAGGGGCTACGTAACGCCGGAAGATGTGCGTGCCGTTTGCTACGACGTGCTCCGCCATCGTATCGGCCTCACCTACGAAGCAGAAGCCAACAATATCACTACCGAAGATATCATTACCGAAGTACTGAACGCAGTACAGGTACCTTAACTAGAAATCTAGAATTCTAGAACTCTAGAAACCTAGAATTATGACAAGTGAAGAGTTATTACAACGGGTAAGGAAGATCGAGATTAAGACCCACGGTCTGAGTCGGAACATCTTCGCGGGCGAATACCACAGCCAGTTCAAAGGTCGTGGTATGGCCTTTAGCGAGGTGCGCGAGTACCAGCCGGGCGATGACGTCCGTTCTATCGATTGGAACGTGACGGCACGCATGAACCGACCCTATATCAAGGTCTATGAAGAGGAGCGAGAACTAACGGTGATGTTGCTCGTCGATGTCAGCGGAAGCCGAAATTTCGGTACCATCAGCCAGATGAAACGCGACACCACGGCCGAAGTAGCCGCCACACTCGCCTTCTCTACCATAGAGAACAACGATAAAGTGGGTGTTATTTTCTTCTCCGACCAAGTAGAGAAATTCATCCCGCCGAAGAAAGGTAAATCCCACGTACTCCATATCATCCGCGAACTACTCTCGTTCGAACCGGAACATACGGGTACGAACATCAACGCCGCGCTTCAGTACCTGACCAATGCACAGAAACGACGCTGTACAGCCTTCCTCATAAGCGATTTCATGGATCGCCAGTTCTCGGCAACGCCTGCTAAGAAAGGAGAAGTGGCTCCGGTGGTTATCGCGGCACGCAAACATGATCTGAGTGCCATCCAGATATACGACCGTCGCGACGCAGAGATGCCCAATGTAGGACTACTCAAGGTGCGTGATCCGGAAACGGGTAAGCGCGTATGGGCAGACACCGCCTTGACAGATGTGCGTAACGCCTACGCCCAAGCTTGGCACGATCAACAGGCTGACCTCGAGACCATCTATACGAAGACCGGCATGAACCACGTGAGCATTCGCACGGATGAAGATTATGTGAAAGCATTAATGCGACTTTTTAAACAATGATAAATCTTTTATTAGCAATAATAGTTAGCGCAAGCATCGACTCTACAACCTTGATGATTGGAGATCAGACCGACCTGCACCTGCAAGTAACGCAGGACGCGTCGGAACGTCTGGAACTGCCCGTCTTCGGGGAGATACTCCAAGACGGCATCGAGATTGTCGACCGAACCATCGTCGATACGCTGAAGCTGGACGACGGACGACTGCAACTTAACCAGTATCTTACGCTGACCAGCTTCAAAGACAGTCTGTTCGCTATCGAACCGCTCTTTGTCACACGCGGCGCAGATACATTCTGGACCGAACCGCTCGCACTGAATGTGGTACAACCCTTCGAGGTCGACAGCAGTCTGGCCATCACCGATATCAAAGATATCGAACGGGCTCCTATCTGGTGGTGGGGAATTATCCGCTGGATACTCTTGGCTCTTATGATAGCAGGCCTCTGCGTCGGAGGCTATTATCTCTGGCGCTGGTACGAGAAGAACCGCAAACAGGAAGAAGAGCCTATCGATCCTATTCTGCTGCGTCCTGCAGACGAAGTAGCCCTGGAAAAACTCGATGAGATCAAGGCACAGAAAATATGGAAAGACGGTAAAGTCAAAGAGTATCAGACCGAGCTGACAGATGTCGTACGCGAATATATCGGTCGCCGCTTCGATGTACAGAGTACGGAGAAGACTTCCGATGAGACGCTCCGCGCAATGAAACCGCTGATAGAGAAAGACCTGTTCGCCAAACTGAGCAAGATGCTCCAACTCGCCGACCTCGTGAAGTTCGCCAAATGGCACACCACACCCGACGAGAACGAACAAGCACTCACCACGGCTTACGACTTTGTCAACGAGACCAAGATAGTCGAGAGTGAAGATGCTGTAGTCGATAGTAAAGAAGAAGAGGAGGAAAAAGTATGAGTTTTGCAAATCCCGGATATTTATTCTTGCTACTGCTGCTGATTCCTATTGTCGGCTGGTATATCTACGAGTTGCGCCACGCAGATGCAAGTGTGCAGATAAGCGACACCTCGACGCTCGAAGCTCAGCCCAAGAGCCTGCGAATCTGGTTGCTGCACGTTCCGTTCGTGCTGCGCGTAGCCGTAGTCACCTTGCTCAGCCTGGCACTCGCAAGGCCACAACTTACCAACCGCTGGTCGTCGGAGTCCACCGAAGGTATCGACATCATGATGGCGCTCGATATCTCCGGTACCATGCTGGCCGAAGACCTCAAGCCGAATCGTCTGGAAGCCGCCAAACAAGTGGCATCCGACTTCGTCATTGCCCGTCCGAACGACCAGATAGGACTCGTCGTCTTTGCCGGCGAGAGTTTTACACAATGTCCGTTGACTACCGACCACGCCGTACTTGTCAACCTCTTCAAGTCCGTAGAATACGGTATGGTGGAAGATGGAACGGCTATTGGTCTTGGCCTTGCTAACGCTGTCAACCGAATGAAAGACAGCGAGACGAAGTCGAAAGTAGTCATCCTGCTTACCGATGGTTCGAACAACCGCGGCGATATTGATCCGCAGACTGCCGCAGAGATAGCACGCACCTTCGGTATACGCGTGTATACGGTAGGTGTCGGCAGTTACGGTCAGACACGTGTACCGGTACAGACGCCTATCGGACGCCAGTATGTAACGATGGACTCGGAGTTCGACGAAGGTACGCTGCGCCGTATTGCCGAGACGACAGGCGGCCAGTATTTCCGCGCAACAGACAACAGCAGTCTGCGGCAGATATACGAGCAGATCGACCAGTTGGAGAAAACCAAACTGCGGGTGCGTGAGTACGCCAAACATACGGAGAACTTCGCGCCGTTCCTCTTCGCTGCCCTTCTCTGCCTGCTGCTGGAGATTATATTGAGATATTTTGTATTACGCACAATTAGTAACTGATTATGTTTCGTTTTGCACATATAGAACTATTGTGGCTGCTGGTGACGATACCGGTATTTGTAGCAGCCTATATCGTGTATACGCGTCGCAAGAGACGGCAGTTGGAGGCATTTGGCGATCCCGAACTGGTGGAGACACTCATGCCCAATGCAAGTCGTGTGCGTCCGACGATAAAGTTCTCCATTCTGATGGTAGCTCTCGCCCTGCTGATCATCGCCGCCGCACGGCCGCAGTTTGGTCAGAGCGAACGGACAGAGAAACGTGAGGGTATCGAAGCGATCATCGCATTGGACATCTCCAATTCGATGTTGGCGGAAGACGTAGCCCCCAATCGTCTCGACCGTGCTAAACAGATGTTGAGCAAGATGATCGACCAAATGGTGAACGACAAAGTGGGACTCGTCGTTTTTGCCGGCGATGCCTTTATTCAGTTGCCTATCACCTGCGACTACGTGTCGGCAAAAATGTTCCTCAACACCATCAAACCCGATCTCATCAAGACACAGGGAACGGCTATCGGACAGGCACTCAACACCTCCATCCGCTGTTTCGGAGAGCAGAGCGATGCCAGCCGAGCCATCATCCTTATCACCGATGGTGAGAACCATGAGGACGATGCCGTCGCTGTCGCCAAACGCGCCAAAGAAGAAGGCATCAAAGTGCTGGTAGTGGGTATCGGTAAACCGGAAGGCAGTCCTATCCCCGTACCGGGAACCAATAACTTCATCAAAGACCGTCAAGGCAATGTAGTGGTCAGCAAACTCAACGAAGAGATGTGCCGCGAGATAGCCAGTGCCGGCGGTGGGATATACGTACGTTGCGACAACACCAACACCGCTATGCGCGCACTTCAGAAAGAACTGGACACCCTGGCTACCCAAGAGATAGAGACCAGTGTATTCACCGACTACAACGAGCAGTTCCAGAGTTTTGCTCTTCTGGCCTTACTGCTGCTGGTCATCGACTTCTTTATCTTCAACCGCAAGAACAAGACGATAACTCGTTTGGACATCTTCGGTACTTCCGGATCTCGCGGTCTCGTCGTCTCGATGCTCCTTCTCTGCAGCCTCAGTATGTTTGCCCAACGTGAAGCGGGCGACGTGCGCAGCGGCAACCGCGAATACCGGAAACAGAACTTCTCCGAAGCGGAGATTGACTATCGCCGGGCATTGGAGACCAATAAAAACAGCTACGAAGCCCATTATAACCTGGGCGACGCGCTGTTCAAGCAAGACAAGTACGCCGAGGCACAAACGGAGTTTGAGACCGCCGCACAACTGGTGGATGCTAAGAAAGAGAAAGAGCGTTACGCCAAGTCGATGCATAACATCGGCAACTGCGCTTTCGCCCAACAGCAGTACGACAAAGCCGTTTCGGCTTACCAACAGTCCTTGCGCGCGAACCCTAAAGATAATGACACACGCTACAACCTGGTGAAGGCGATGGAGATGTTGCAGCAACAGCAGCAACAGCAACAACAGCAGAATCAGGATCAGCAGCAGCAACAGCAACAACAAGAACAACAAGAACAACAACAGCAAGAGCAGCAAGAACAGAACCAAGATCAGCAACAGCAGCAACAAGAGCAGCAGCAAAACGATCAAATGGACAAAGAGACAGCCGAACAACTCTTGCAGGCCCTGGAACAAGACGAACAAGATACCCAAGAGAAGATGCAACGCCAACAGGGCAAGAAACGTCGTGTAGAAAAAGAATGGTAGTATGAGAAAACAATTATCTATAGTAATGTTCCTTATCGGCATCGCACTGAGTGCGTTTGCCGATGAGGTCGTTTTTCGGGCACAAGCACCGAGTCAGGTGGTTGTGGGCCGACCGTTTCAGTTGACCTATTCCGTCAACCAGCGTAGTCGTGATCTACGAGCACCTGAGTTTACGGACTTCGACCTGCTGGCCGGTCCCTACACCTCGACGAGTAGCAGTACCTCATTCGTCAACGGTCATCGCACCTCGTCGTTCACGCAGACCTACACCTTCACGCTCATGGCACAACGCGCTGGTACGTTCACGATCGGTCCCGCTACCGTCAAGGTGGATGGAGACAACGTACAATCCAATGGTGTGCGGATACAGGTATTACCCGAAGACGAGCAACCGACTCAGCAATCAACGAGTCAGCCCGGTAATTCCAGAACGTCCAGTCAGTCCGGTTCTTCTGAGCAAGTCAATTCCGAGAACATTTTCGTTCGCACTATCGCCAGCAAGACGCGCGTGCAAGAGCAAGAAGCGCTAATGGTGAGCTACAAACTCTATTTTGCCAATGTCGATGTTGCCCAACTGACCAATAACACCAAACTTCCGGAGTTTACAGGCTTCTTGAAGCAAGAGTTGGAACAGGGTGAGATACAGACGGAGCTGGAGCACTACAACGGACGTAACTACCAGACGGCGGTGCTCTACCGCACGATACTGTACCCGCAACATTCCGGCGACATCAACATCGACCCGGCGAAGTTTGAGGCAGTACTGCGTGTACAAACCCAACAACGGATGCGTAGCATCTTCGACGATTTCTTTGGTACGTATACCAATGTCACGAAGATGCTGACCGCCCCGGGCGTGACGATACACGTAGCTCCGCTACCCAGCGGTAAACCGGCCGGTTTCAGCGGCGGCGTTGGTAAGTTCACGCTGACACCGAGTATCTCGCAGACCGAGTTGCAGGCTAACGAAGCCGTGACGATTAAGTTGGATATCACCGGCGCCGGTAATATGAAACTACTGAAGACACCGGCTGTCGACTGGCCGGAAGGTTTTGAGCCCTACGATCCAAAGGTGACGAATAATTTCTCGACGACTACGGCAGGCCTCAGCGGTACTAAATCGATTGAGTATCTGGCTATTCCGCGCAACCCGGGTGACTACACGATACCGGCCGTTACCTTCAGCTATTTCGACATAGAAGACAAAGCCTACCGCACCCTCTCTACACCGGAATATACTATTCATGTCAAACGCGGTGCAGGCGCATCGGAGAAAGGCGAGGAAGGAACTGTAGTACGTTACACCCAGAAAGAAGATATCAAACAGCTTGGTACCGATATTCGCTATATCGACACACGGCCGATGAAAAAGAGCGCTGCGCACACGGTTCAGCACGCCGACTTGATATGGCTTTGGTACGTACTGCCCCTCATCATCGCCGTGCTGCTACTCATCGTATTGCGCAAGCAGATTCAAGAAGCTGCCGATATCAACCGAATGCGCTATAAACGCGCCAACAAGGTTGCTCAGAAGCGTCTGAAAGCAGCCGCTGCAGCGATGAAGGCAAACCAGAAAGATACGTTCTATGCCGCTATCGAACAAGCCGCCTGGACCTACCTGAGCGACCGCCTGAGTATCCCGACAGCCGAACTGAACAAAGACAACATCGCAGCTATTCTGGCCCAGAAAGGCGTGAACGAGGCTCTTATTGCAGAAGTCAAGAACGTGCTGAGCACAGCGGAGTTTGCCCGTTATGCTCCGACAACCGACCACGCCATGAATGACCTCTATACGGCCACGACGAACCTGATTAATAATTTGGAAGATCAGAAAATATGAAAAAGATATTTGTAATTTGTAATTTATTATTGTTCATTTGTCATTGGACTTTTGCGCAGAGTGACTTCGATGCCGCCAATGCCGCGTATGCAGAAGGCCGTTACGACGAAGCGGCTGCGCTCTATCAGGCCATTATCGACGAGCAACCGAATGCACAAGTATATTATAATCTGGGCAACACGCGCTATAAGCAAGGCGAGTTGGCACAAGCTATACTGAGTTACGAGCGTGCATTGCGTCTGCGCCCTAACTACCCGGACGCCAAGTATAACCTGGCTTTTGCACAGAGCAAGATCACCGATAACATCCCTGAGCAGGATTTCTTCCTCTCCGCATGGACCCGCGGGTTGCGCAACAGTCTGAGCGAGCACAGTTGGTTGGCGATGTCTATCAGTCTGTTTATTCTCGGTCTGGTAGGTATATTGCTCTTCCTGCTGTCGCGTATGTTGTGGCTCCGAAAGACGGCTTTTCATCTCGCGTGGGTCGCCCTACTCTTCTCTTTGGTAGCAGGCCTCAATGCCGGTTCGTTGCATCGCCGCGACGCACAGCGTAACGAAGCTATCATCGTTCAGGGTATTGTAAACGCTAAGTCCGCCCCTGACAGATCAGGAACGGACTTATTCACGGTGCACGAAGGCACCAAGGTCTCTATCCGCGAGACGATAGGCGAATGGGCTAACGTTCGCGTTGGCCAGAACGAGGGCTGGATTCGCTTGACGTGTCTTGAGAGAATCTAGTAGCACCGTCGCTCTGACGCGTAGAAGCGGCTGAGCGCGAGGAACTGGTCGACTCTCGTTTAACAGTAGTCGTACGACCCGTACTGTCGGTGGTCTTCACCGTGGTACGGGTTGTTCCGTTCTTATTCACCTTGGTCTCCATAGAAGTAGACGGCTGACGCTGCGTCGCAGCGGATGTAGCCGTTCTGGTCGTTGTAGAAGCTGTCTGCTTAGTCGTCGTCTGTGTTGTGGTTGTGGCCTGACGCGTTGTAGCAGCACTCGACGTAGTCGTCGTGGTCTGTTTGTTCTCCTGCGCCTGACGAGCCGCACTCTCATGGTTTACCTCCGTACGTAGCTGACCGGCGTTGCGTACCGTCACACCCGATCCGGCAGCCGTCAGTGTGTGCGTCACACGCTGTTCAAAAGCATCGCCGGGATGTTGGACGGCATAGTCGTTGTGCGCGTTAGGCTGCGTCATTTGGCTGTAACCGCTATAGAACACTGACGAAGGATAGTCGCAGTGGTGACAATAGTGATGATTGCTCATGTAGGTTGTCACATAGGCCTGATAATGATTCAGGTACAGCGGTTTCGGCTTGGTATAATAACTCGGCCAGTAGCCGTAGTAATAGGGCGAGTTCCACGCCACATAGCCCGGTTTACCGAACACATCCCAGAGCGGCGGACGCTTGACGAACACCGGTCGTACGATATAGTTGGGTCCATAGAGCCAGCGGTCGCCAACCACTTCCACATAGAGGGCGTTAGGACGATGCTCCGCAATCAGCGTAGCCACATCCTGATAGAGCGAGTGTCCCAGACAAGCCTGAATAAGGAACGTGTGGTATACGCCCTTGTGGGTCTCAATGACACGCAAGTAGTCTACCCATCCGTCACGATTCAGATCCAGATTGTTGATCATATACTTGCTGGAGTTGAGCAGTTGCTCAAACTCTCTGACGTTACGCGACTCGGCAAAAGCAGCCGCTACCGCATTCAAATCCAGATAGAACGACCAATCGTTGTTATAGTTGGTCACCGTCACAGTAGTTACCGTAGTATGCTTCGGAGAGGGCGTCGTCACCGTAGTGGTATAGACGGTCTTCACCGGCACTACCGGCTCTTCGGTCGGAGCTACGGTATAGATGCTCGTCCAGCAAGCTGTCAGGCTGATTGCAGCCAACAGCAGTAAACCTATCTTTCTCATAATCAGAGTGTTTTAGCAACTTCTACTTCCTCAAACGACTCCAGTATATCACCTACCTGCAGGTCGTCGTAAGCCTTAAGACTCAGACCGCACTCGGTGTTGACACCGGCTTCCTTAATATCGTCCTTGACGTGCTTGAGCGATGCCAGTTCGGCTGTCTTGATGACGATACCGTCACGTATGACGCGTACCTTGTTGCCTCGCTTGATCTTACCCTCACGCACAATACAACCGGCAATCGTACCCACTTTGGAGATATGGAAGGTCTGCAGCACCTCGAGTGTTGCCGTCACTTCCTCTTTCACCTCGGGCGAGAGCATACCGGCCATGGCGTCCTTGAGCTCGTTGATAGCATCGTAGATGATCGAGTAGATACGTATATCCACTTCTTCGGCTTCTGCCATCTTGCGTGCTGTACCCGTCGGACGAACGTTGAAGCCGACAATCATGGCATCGGAAGCAGCAGCCAGCATGACATCGCTGTCGCTGATGGCACCTACGGCGCCATGGATGACGTTGACCTGAATATTCTCGGTCGAGAGTTTGATAAGACTATCCTTGATAGCCTCCACCGAACCGTCCACATCGGCCTTAACGATGATGTTAAGCTCTTTGAAGTCACCGATAGCCATGCGGCGTCCGATTTCTTCGAGACCGATATGTTTCTTCGTACGGATGGATTGCTCACGTTGCAGCTGTTCGCGCTTGGTAGCGATGTCACGTGCCTCCTGCTCGGTAGGCAATACGTTGAACTCGTCACCGGCCTGCGGTGCGCCGTTCAGACCAAGGATAGAGCACGGTTCACCGGGGTGTACCTCCGTGATTTTCTGACCACGCTCATTGAACATTGCCTTAATACGACCATGATAGGTTCCTGCCAGCACGATATCGCCCATGTGGAGTGTACCGTCTTGCACGAGCAAGGTAGCCACATAGCCGCGGCCCTTGTCGAGCGACGACTCAATGACCGAACCTTTGGCACGACGTTTGGGGTTTGCCTTCAGTTCGAGCATTTCTGCCTCAAGCAGCACTTTCTCCAGCAGTTCGTATACGCCGGTACCGTGTTTAGCCGAGATCTCCTGACACTGGTACTTTCCGCCCCAGTCTTCAACGAGGATGTTCATGTTGCTCAATTGCTCACGAATCTTATCGGGGTTTGCACCGGGTTTGTCCACCTTGTTGATGGCAAAGATCATCGGAACGCCTGCAGCCTGTGCGTGGTTGATGGCCTCGATGGTCTGCGGCATCACGGCATCATCGGCAGCGACGATGATGATAGCAATATCCGTCACCTTGGCACCACGTGCACGCATGGCGGTGAAGGCCGCGTGACCCGGGGTATCAAGGAAAGTGATATGCTGACCGTTTTTGAGTTTGACATTGTAGGCACCGATGTGCTGGGTAATACCACCTGCCTCACCGGCAATGACGTTCGCGTTACGAATATGGTCGAGCAGCGAAGTCTTACCGTGATCGACGTGTCCCATGACGGTGATGATCGGGCAGCGCGGTTCCATATCCGCATCGTTGACCACCTCGTCGGCATTGATCTCATCTGCCACGTGTGCAGATACATACTCGGTCGTAAAGCCGAACTCCTCCGCCACAAGGTTGATGGTCTCTGCATCGAGACGCTGGTTGATGGAGACGAACAAGCCGAGTGACATACATGTACCGATGATCTTGTTGACCGGCACATTCATCATATTCGCCAGGTCGTTGGCAGTCACGAACTCGGTCAGTTTGAGCACTTTGGATTGCTCCTGTTGCTCCATTACCTCCAATTCGTGTTTCTCGCGCTCTTGCTCACGACGCTCACGTTTATACTTAGAGGTGTTGCTCTTGCCCTTCGGCTGTTGCAGACGATTGAGCGTCTCCTTCAGAGCTTTTTCCACCTCCTCCTGCGTTGCCTCACGGGGTTTGTTGTTCTTGCCCTTGTTGTTCTTGCCTACCTGGTTGCGTTTGTCGTTAGGATCCACCTTGGCAGCGCCTTTGATACGCTCGCGTTTGCGTTTCTCGGCAGCAGCCTGCTGTTGGGCCTGCTGTGCCTGCTGACGCTCTTCGCGCTCTTTCCGTTTCTGCTCTTTGGTCTTCTTAGCCGGACGAGTAGAGGTATCGATGGCGTTGAGGTCGATCTTACCGATGACCTTCGGCGCGTTCTTTAGTTCGGGCGTTCCGAGGGAGAATATCTCTTTCTGCTTTTTCGGAGCAGGTTGCTCAGCAGCCTGTTCCTCAGCTTTCTTCTCCGCCTCCGCCTTCTCTTGGGCTGCCTTAGCAGCTTCTGCCTCCAGACGGGCTTTCTCTGCCGCTGCTTTGGCAGCCTCAGCTTCAGCCTTGGCACGTGCCGCCTCTTCAGCCGCCTTCTTAGCGGCTTCCTCTTTCGCTTTTTTCTCGGCATCCAGGTCTATCTTGCCCAGCACTTTGGGTTGCGGCACCTTGGTCTCGATATGTTGCGGTTCGGGCACCTCTATCTTGACACCCGGGGCCGCAATACGCTCTTGCCGTTCAGCCGCCTGACGATCGGCCTCCAGTTTGACGGCCATATCTTTGTTGAACTCTTTGGCGAGTCGCAAATAGAGGTCGTCATCGATACGGACGTTGGGGTCCGACTCGATGGGGAATCCGTTCTTCTCACACCACGCGGTGAGGGTGGACATTCCGATATTCAGTTCTTTACATGCTTTAATTAACTTTATCGCCATACGCTATCGGCGTTGTTTATTCTCGCGCCGCGCGAGGGATTAGGTTAATCGTTTTCAAATTCGGCAGCGAGGATGCGGAGTACATCGTCGATGGTCTCTTCCTCGAGGTCGGTCTGCTTGAGCAATTCCTCTTTGCTCTTGCCCAGCACATCCTTGGCGGTGTCGAGTCCGATAGCCTTGAGGGCATCGATCACCCACTGGTCGATCTCGTCGTTGAACTCATCGAGATAGATATCATCCAAGTCTTGCTCGCTCATCTCACGATAGACGTCGATCTGATAGCCGGTGAGCATGCTTGCCAGTTTGATATTGAATCCGCCCTTACCGATAGCCAGGCTGACCTCATCGGGCTGCAGATATACTTTTGCGGTCTTGGTCTCCTCGTCCACCTCCATCGAGCTGATCTTAGCCGGTGCCAGTGCACGCTGGATAAAGAGGTTCGGATTCTTGGTATAGTTGATCACATCGATGTTCTCGTTGCGCAACTCACGCACGATGCCGTGGATACGCGCACCCTTGACACCCACACAAGCGCCTACCGGATCAATACGGTCGTCGAAGGTCTCTACGGCTACTTTCGCACGCTCACCCGGGATACGGGCGATGTTCTTGATAGCGATGAGTCCCTCTTTCACCTCCGGTACCTCTTGCTCGAACAAGCGCTGCAAGAAGAGCGGGCTGGTACGGCTGAGGATGATCTTGGGGTTCTGGTTCTTGTTGTCCACCTGCACTACAACGGCGCGAACAATCTCGCCCTTACGGTAGTAGTCGGTAGGTATCTGATTCTGCTTGGGCAGGTACATCTCGTTGCCCTCTTCGTCGAGCAGCAACATCTCTTTCTTCCATACCTGGTAGAGCTCGCCACTGACTACCTGACCGAGCATATCGGAGTACTTCAGGTAGAGGTTCTCCTTCTGGAGCTCCAGGATCTTGCTGGCCAAGGTCTGACGGAGGTTGAGGATCATACGACGGCCAAACGAAGCCATCTCCACTTTGTCGGTGATTTCCTCACCCACTTCTGCCTCGTCGTCCAGCAGGCGGGCTTCGCTGAGCGAGATCTGGGTCTCAGGATTGGCCACATCGTCATCCTCCATGATCAGACGGTTGCGGTAGATCTCGAGGTCACCCTTGTCGGGGTTGATGATCACATCGTAGTTGGCGTCCGATCCGTACATCTTGGCGATGACGTTGCGGAACGAATCCTCCAACACATTAATCAGTGTTTGTTTGTCGATTTTCTTGAAATCTTTGAATTCTGAGAAAATGTCAATCAGGTTGATCGACTCTTGTTGTTTTGCCATTTTTATCTTAAAATTTTAAATCATATTTGACATATTTGGGTTCGTCGTAGCGCCACGTGTAGGTCACAATCTGCGTCTCTTTGCGCTTTTTACCTTCCACCGCTACTTTCTCCTCGATATCCACGGAGAACGTCTCTTCATCCACGCTAACAAGTTGTCCATGCAGTTTCTTGCCGTCCACCAGCAGCTCGACATCGTGACCGAGGTTCTTCTCAAATTGCATCTTGGTCTTAAACGGATCGGTCAGGCTGACGCTGCCTACTTCGAGCGAATAGTCCGGCTCTACGGCATCGAGTTTCTCCACCAGATAACGGTTCAACTCGGCGCAGAAATCCACGTCTACTCCGGCAAGGCGATCGACCTCCACCAGTATCTCATTGTCGGCCGAAACGGTCAGCGTGATCAGTTCATAATCGGTATCCTTCAGATACTCGACAATCCATTGTTGCAGTTGATTCTTGTCCATATCTTTAACGCGAGAGGAGACCTTTTCGGGTCCCCTCGTATCATTCACGGTGCAAAAATACTGCTTTTTTT
>DEHM01000019.1:82303-107333 GCA_002351925.1 Bacteroidales bacterium UBA2800 | reverse complement strand
TTTTTTTGACATACGCAAATATTTTCGCACTTTTTTGTATTTTTTACAAAAAACAATCGTACATAGGCCTTAGAGCGACTTTATATATTTGTCGGCTTCGATAGCCGCTTTGGCGCCACTACCTGCCGCTACGACGGCCTGACGGTAATAAGGATCGGCACAGTCGCCAGCGGCGAAGACACCGGGCACATTGGTACGGGTAGAATTGCCTTCCACGAGGATAAATCCTTCGGCGTCGCGGGCAATATAATCCTTGAAGAGTTCGGTATTGGGATGATGGCCGATGGCGAGGAAGAATCCGTCGATAGCGATATGACGGATGGCCTCATCGGCTTCACCTTTGCGGTAGATAAGGTCGGCACCTTGCACCTTGCCTTCACCGGTCAGTTGGAGGGTGTTATGCTCGAAGAGGACCTCTATTTTGGGATTGTTCAGTACGCGCTGCTGCATGATTTCCGAGGCGCGCAGGTAGGGCTTACGAACGATGAGATAGACTTTCTCGCACAGTCCTGCCAGATAGTTGGCCTCTTCGCAAGCCGTGTCGCCACCGCCCACAACAGCCACGGTCTTCTTGCGATAGAAGAATCCGTCGCAGGTAGCACAGGCCGAGACGCCGCGACCGCGATAGGTGCGTTCGGACTCCAAGCCAAGATATTTGGCGCTGGCGCCGGTAGCGATAATGACCGCGTCGGCTTCGTATTCCTGCTCGTCCTCAACGATAACTTTCTTGGGAGAAACAGAGAAATCGACCTTGGTTACGATGCCGGAGACAAACTGCGTGCCGAAACGCTCCGCCTGACGACGCATATCGTCCATCATGGTGAAGGGGTCGATACCGTCGGGATAACCGGGGAAGTTCTCCACCTCGGTGGTCGTCGTCAGCTGGCCGCCGAGTTGCGGTCCTTCAATGAGTACGGGCGAGAGGTTAGCTCGCGAAGCATATATAGCGGCTGTGTAGCCGGCAGGGCCGGAGCCGATGATTAAGCATTTCACTTTCATAAGCGCATATCGTTGACATAAGTGTCCTTGTCCGGACGCAAAACATATTCGGGTTGAGTAGTAATAAACTTGGGTTCTTTGAGCCGCAAGACGGTCGTTTTCTTCCCTTCTTTGAGTTCGACGGAAAGAGGGATGAGGTCGGCCGTGCGCAGTTTGAGCACAAAGCGATTGATACCGATGGATTGGTCTTTCGGCGTGAGGGTTACTATCGTTTGTTTGCCATCTTGCGTAGGCCGCTCGGTGATGTTACACACCGGGATGAGGGCTTGGGCATAGAGGAAGGGATTGGCTTCGCGCAGCTCGACCTCGGTAGGATTCGAGAGCGTCAGTTCGTCGATGTCGCCGTTGTAGGTATAGAGCGTCTTGCCGTCGTAGGCAGCCTCCAGGCCGAACATGGTCAAGAGGAAATGCCGGCCATGCATGGTTATCGTGCCCGGATAGTTCATCGGGGCATTGACCTCTTCGCTGACCGTAACGGTGAAGTCCGATTGGAGTGTTTTCGTCTCCAGATTCGCCAAAAACGAACTTAAGATGGTTAATATGGTTAGTAAAAACGTCATTTCTGCGGCATTTTCTTAGTCTTTCAGAAGCCTTACCTTAGCCTTGACTGTCGGTTGACTGTCGGTTGACCGTCGGTGTTCGGCCTACTTTACTCCGAGCTCTTCGAGCAGTTTGTCGAGTTGGTCGAGGTCGGTGATGAGTACGTCACGGCCTTTAGGTCCTTTGTTGGGTCCGACGACTCCTGCGGCTTCGAGTTGGTCGGAGAGTTTGCCGGCGCGGTTGTAGCCTATCTCGAAGGCGCGCTGGAGTCGGGAAGTGGATCCCTCCTGCTTGGTTACTACGTAGCGAGCGACGTCGGCGAACATCGGGTCGAGGCGTTTCATGTCTACGCTGCCCGGCGCGAGCGCCTCGGCATCACCGCCTTCGCCCACATATTCGGGCAGTTGGTAGGGCTCGGTGTAGCGCTGCTGCTTAGCGATATGCTTGACGATCTCGTCCACTTCGGGAGTGTCGACAAAGGCACACTGGACACGTGTGATGCTGGCGTTGCCGGCATAGAGCGAGTCGCCGCGGCCGATGAGTTGTTCGGCACCCTTTGCATCGAGGACGGTACGGGAGTCGATGACGGACTGCGTACGCAGGGCGATACGCGTCGGGATATTGGCTTTGATGACACCCGTGACGATGTTGACGGACGGACGCTGGGTAGCCAGTATCATGTGCATGCCGACGGCACGGGCTTTCTGGGTGATACGTGCGATAGGCGTCTCCACCTGTTTGCCGGCCTGCATGATGAAGTCGCCGTACTCATCGATGATGATGACGATATAGGGCAAGAACTGGTGGTGGAGGCTGTCGGCCACCAGTTTGTTGGGGTTGAGGCGCCGATGGATGAACTTGTCGTTGTAGTCCTCCAGGTTGCGCACGCCGGCATCCATGAGCAGTTTGTAGCGGTTCTCCATCTCGATGACGAGCGAGTTGAGCGTGTTGATGACGCGGTCGCACTCGGTGATGACCACCTGGTCGGGATCGGTGTCGGGCATGGCTGCCAGATAGTGCTTCAAGAGCGGTTTGTAGGGCGCGAACTCCACCATCTTGGGGTCCACCATGACGAGCTTGAGCTCCGCCGGGTGTTTCTTATAGAGCAGCGAAGTGATGATGGCGTTGATAGCCACCGACTTACCGGTACCTGTAGCACCTGCCACGAGGAGGTGCGGCGTCTTGGCGAGGTCGAACATAAAGACCTCGTTGGTGATGGTACGTCCGTAGGCGATCGGCAACTTCATCTTAGCCTCCTCCTGGAACCGTTTGGAGGCGATGACGGAGTGCATGGAGACGGTCTGCGGCTTCTCGTTGGGCACCTCTATACCGATGGTTCCCTTGCCGGGCATCGGGGCGATGATACGTATACCCGTGGCGCTGAGGGAGAGCATGATATCGTTCTCGAGCGCCTGTATCTTCGCTACGCGAACACCGGCTTTCGGCACGATCTCGTAGAGCGTGACGGTAGGTCCGACAGTTGCTTTGATAGAGTCGATCTCGATGCCGTAGTTGCGGAGAGTGGTGACGATGCGGGCGCCGTTGGCACGTTGCTCTTCCTCGTTGATGACGGGCGCCGACTCGTTGTCGTAGACCTTAAGCAGATCCAGGCCCGGGAACTTAAAGAACTCCAGGTCTTTGCGCGGGTCGTACGGGCCAAGTTTCTCGAGGATTTTCTCCGGCGCTTTGTCCCAAATCTCATCCTCTTTGACATCCTCTATCTCGAGCGTGGCGTCCTTTTTCTCGGCCTCCTCGGCCTCTTTTTGCATGAGGTCGGTAAGCGTTCCGTCGGTAGGTCCGCCATCATCGGGCAGCGGTTCTTCCTCAGGCTCAACAGGCGTCTCTTCGATGGTCAGCGGAATGTCTTCCGTCTCATTATCAAGGGGTTGCTCTTCGCCTGTCGGTTCGATAGTGAAGGTCACTTCTTCGTCCTCCTGAGGCGTCTCCGGCTCTTCGTTCACAGGGATGTCAATAGTCAGTTCGTTGCCCTCTTCAGCAGGCTGTTGCTCCTCTTTGGGTTTGCGTTTGAAGAGTCCGGCACACCACGCGCCGAAGGCGTTGCAGCGGTCGATGAACTTCGGATCGGTGACGATGAGGAAGATGACGAGCAGCACAGCCAGGATGGCGATTGTACCGGTGATATGCACATAGCTGGTCAGCCATGCGGCGGCTTTGGCACCGAAGGCTCCACCCCAGCGATAGACGCCGAGATGGACCGTCTGCTGGGCAAAGCCCAGGACAGTACTGCCCCAGAGCACCCAGAACACCGTGGTGCAGAGCAGACGAATACAGCGGAGGTTGTCGATGGCGTGCATGAGTCGCAAGCCGTAGAGGCCGATCATGAACGCCAGCAGAATACTGACAAAACCGAAGGTTCCGTCGATCATCCATTGGGCCAACGCAGCGCCCGGCAGACCGAGCAGATTGGTGACCTGGATACGATTGCTGATACGGTCGGCGCGGTCCATGCCGAGAATCGACTGGTCGGCCGTGCCGGTGAAGAGATAACTGACATAGGAGATGGCGGCCAAGACGGCGAAGACGAGCAGCAGCAGACCGATGATCGTTTGGGTACGACGGTCTGCCAGCACACGTTTGGTAGCCGCCCAGAGGCTCTCTTTGTCCACCTGAATCGCACGCTCATCACGAGCGGTATCCTCTATACTATTTCCTGATTTGTTTGAATGACGGGGCATAATATCTCAAATTAACGTGCAAAGATACAACAAATCTCTGAAAGCGGAAAACGGAACGCGTAAAAAACAAGAAAAAACACATTTTTTTAAGGAAAAACGCGCACGCGCTTGCGTATATCAAAATTTATTTGTAATTTTGCCGTCCGATTGGTATGGATGAGTTGATTCGACATAGCGGCATCGTGCTGCGCACCGAGGGAGAGACGGCAGAGGTGGAGATTGTGCAGACCAGTGCCTGCCAGGCGTGCAAGGCCCAGAGCATGTGTCTCTCGTCGGAGAGTCAGCAGCGACGGATCAGCGCCCGGATGTTGGAGCCTCTCCAGCCGGGAGACCGCGTAGAAGTGATGGTGCGCGAGCGTTTGGCGTGGCGTGCGGTGTTGCTGGCATATGTGCTGCCCTTCGTAGTGATGGTGGCGGTGATCGCCGTGCTGGACTATGCCACGACGTGGAGCGAGGCCGTTGTAGGCACCTTGTCGCTCTGCAGCATTGCCGTTTACTACCTGATACTGAGCCTGTTCCGCAACAAGCTGCAGCGGCGGTTCAGTTTCACGGCCATGAAAGAAAACTAACAAAAAACAACAATACACATGAATCTGATTCTGATTTCTATGGGAGTGCTGGGTGTGACCGCCTTAGTAGCCGCCGTGCTGCTGTACATCGTCAGCCTGTACTTCAAAGTGGAGGAAGATCCCCGCATCGACTTGGTGCAAGCCGTTCTGCCGGGTGCTAACTGCGGCGGCTGCGGTTTTGCGGGCTGCCGTGCATTTGCGGAAGCCTGCGTGAAGGCCGGTAAGACTGACGGTCTGGCGTGTCCTGTAGGCGGTGATCCCACGATGGACGAGGTGAAGAAAATCCTGAGTCCTGCTGCCGAAGCAGCCGAACCGGCCGCAGCAGCGAGTGGTGAGAAGAAGGGCTTCGACCCCGTTATTGCAGCCAAGATCAAGGCATTGGCGACGCCCAAAGCCGTCTTCCCGAACGTAACAAGCTTCGCACAAAAGAGTTGATTATGAAGACATTTAACATAGGCGGAGTTCATCCGCACGACAACAAACAATTCTCCGCTCACCAGCCAATCACGGAGTGCCCGCTGCCGAAGCAGGCTATTATCCCGTTGGTGCAACATATCGGTGCGCCGGCTCAGGCTGTGGTAGAAGTGGGAGCGAAAGTGAAAGTGGGCGAGCTGCTGGCCAAAGCCGGTGGTTTTGTGAGCGCGAATATCGCCTCGCCCGTCAGTGGTACCGTGACGAAGATCGGTGACATGACCGACGCCTGGGGCGCCACTGTTCCTGCTATTTACATCGATGTAGAGGGCGATGTATGGTCGCCTGACATCGACCGTTCGACGAACCTTATTCACCAGTGTACGCTGGAGCCGAAGGCTATTATCGACAAGATTGCCGCCGCCGGTATTGTGGGCCTGGGTGGTGCTTGCTTCCCGACGCACGTGAAGCTGCTGCCGCCTCCGGGTAAGAAAGCGGAGGTGCTGATTGTCAACGGCGTAGAGTGCGAGCCGTACTTGACTTGCGACCACCAGTTGATGATGGAGCATGGCGAGGAGATCATGATCGGTATTCAGATCTTGAAGAAAGCGCTGGGCGTGGACCGCGCTATCATCGGCATTGAGAACAACAAGAAAGATGCGATAGAAAGGATGACGCGTCTGGCCAACACGCAGTTTGGTGTAGAGGTAATGCCGCTGAAGCTGAAGTATCCGCAGGGCGGTGAGAAACAGCTGATTGATGCCTGCATCGGTCGCCAGGTGCCGAGCGGTGCACTGCCGATTGAGGTAGGTGCCGTGGTGGACAATGTGGCGACTATCTATGCCGTCTATGAGGCCGTGCAGAAGAACAAACCGCTCATCAGCCGCGTGATGACCGTGACGGGTAAGCACGTGGAGAAGCCGGGTAACTACCTGGTGCGCTTCGGTACGCCTATCGACGATGTGATTGCCCTGGCAGGCGGTGTGCCGGCACATACCGGCAAGGTGATTGGCGGTGGTCCGATGATGGGTCGAGCCATGGACCATACCGAAAATATGCCGGCTAACAAGCGCCTGAGTGGTATCCTCTTCCTGGACGAGGCGGAGAGTCAGCGTCCCGAACCGGAGAACTGTATCCGTTGCGGCAAGTGCGTACAGGCTTGTCCGATGGGGCTGGAGCCCTATCTGCTCCACCGGCTCTTTGAACTGGAGAACTGGGAAGAGATGGAGAAACACGACGTCATGGACTGCATCGACTGCGGCTGTTGCGTCTTCACCTGTCCGGCACATCGTCCGTTGCTGGACGGTATCCGTCCCGGCAAGGCCAAGGTAGGAGCTATTTTGCGTGAGCGTGCTGCTGCCGCTGCTGCTGCAAAATGATTTGAAGATTTGAGAATTTGAAGATTTGAAAATTATTGAATATGAAGAATTTTATTGTTGCTCCGGCTCCTCACGCCCACAGCGGTGACAGTGTTCGCCGGAACATGCTTCTGGTCATTCTGGCGCTGCTGCCGGCCTATGTCGTAGCCGTGCTGCAGTTTGGCTGCGGAGCACTTATCACAGCGGCAATCAGCATCGTAGCCTGCGTGGGCTGCGAGTGGCTTGTCAGCCGTTTTATCCTCAAGGAGAACCGCAACACCATCGGTGACCTCTCGGCCGTGCTGACGGGTTTGCTGCTGGCCTACAACCTGCCGTCGAACATCGAGTGGTGGATTGTGGTCATCGGTGCCATCGTCGCTATCGGCGTAGGTAAGATGACGTTCGGCGGTCTGGGTCAGAACCTGTTCAACCCTGCCCTCGTGGGCCGTGTGTTCCTCCTGATCTCGTTCCCCGTGCAGATGACCACCTGGCCGCTGCCGAAGGGCATGGAGACCGCGTATCTCGATGCCGAGACGGGTGCTACGCCGCTGGCGCTGCTGAAGCAGGCGGTGAAGAACGGCGGTCGCATTGCCGACCAGTTGCCGAGTCTGCACGACGCGTTCATGGGTGCGATAGGCGGTTCGATGGGTGAGGTCTGCGCACTGGCGCTGATCATCGGCGGCGTGTTCCTGATCTGCACCCGCGTCATCACCTGGCATATCCCCGTCAGCATCATCGCTACCGTGGCGCTCTGGGCGGCCGCTACCGGCTGGCTCGGTCTGCTTCCGGCTGACCTGACGACAGGCAATTACGTGGCCTACAGCCTTTGCACCGGTGGTATCATGCTGGGTGCCTTCTTCATGGCAACCGACTATGTCACCAGCCCGATGACGGCCTGGGGCAAGCTGATCTTTGGTGTCGGCATAGGTGTTATCGTGATGGTGATTCGTACCTGGGGTGCTTACCCGGAGGGTATGTCGTTCGCCATCCTGATCATGAATGCCTGCGTGCCTTTGTTGAACAAGTTCCGTCCGAAACGTTTCGGCGAACCTAAAAAAGCGTAAGGAGGTACCGATATGGAAAAACTACAGAGTTCATTCAAGAATATGGTGCTGAGCCTGGTGATCATCTCGATGGTGGCAGCAGGCGCACTGGCCGGCGTGTATATCCTGACGCTGGAGAACATCAACGCCCAGAAGAAGGCGAAGCAGCAGGAGGCAATCCTGGCTGTGCTGCCGGAAGGAGCGGAGATTGACGAGATAGAAGAAATAGACGGACTGACGGTATACAACGCCATGAAAGACGGCGAGTATGTCGGTGCGGCTGTACAGACGGAGGCTAACGGTTTCGGTGGCCCACAGAAGATCATGGTGGGCTTTGATGCCGAAGGCAAGATCATCAACTATGTGGTGCTGGAGCACCAGGAGACGCCGGGTCTGGGTGATCATATTGTCGAGTGGTTTAAGGCTGCCGACAAGCCGGGTCAGAACATCCTGGGTCGCCAGGCGACGGGGCAGTTTATCGTCTCGAAAGACGGCGGTGACGTAGATGCCATCACGGCAGCTACCATCTCGAGCCGCGCTTTCCTGAGCGCTATCAACAAGGCCTATGCGGCGCTGCACGACGATGTGGAGGCGCACACCGGTGCCAGCCAAGTTCATGTACAAAGTGACGATGTACAAAGTACAACGGATAATTTAGAAGAAACGGAGGTAAGTCATGACTAACGCAGGAAAAACATTCTTCAACGGTATTCTCCGCGAGAACCCCACTTTCGCGCTTGTGCTGGGTATGTGTCCTACGCTGGCCACTACCACCAGCGCCATCAACGGTATGTCGATGGGTCTGGCGACGCTATTCGTGCTCGTCTGCTCGAATATCGTGATCTCGCTGCTGAAGAACCTGATTCCCGACAAGGTACGTATTCCGGCCTTCATCGTGGTGATAGCTACGTTCGTGACGATGGTACAACTGGTGATGCAGGCTTATCTGCCCGCCATCTACGAGGTGCTGGGACTCTTCATCCCGCTGATTGTGGTCAACTGTATCGTGCTGGGTCGCGCCGAGGCTTTTGCGGCGAAGAACAGCGTGGGACTGAGTGCGCTGGACGGTCTGGGCATGGGTCTGGGCTTCACGCTCTCGCTCACCGTGATAGGTGCCATCCGTGAGTTGCTCGGTTCGGGCGCCATGTTCGGCTTCCCAATCTACAGCGAGCACTACGCGATGTTGATCTTCGTCCTCGCGCCGGGTGCCTTCATCGCCCTCGCCTATCTCATGGCTGCTGTCAACAAGCTGCAGAACAAATAAATTGTAAATCGTCAAATCGTAAATTAGAATTATGGTTTATTTCCTGATATTTATCTCCGCAATATTTGTTAACAATATTGTGTTGAGCCAGTTCCTGGGTATCTGCCCGTTTCTGGGAGTAAGTAAGAAGATTGACACAGCGCTGGGAATGAGTGCGGCAGTGACGTTCGTGCTGGTGCTGGCGACCGTGGTGACCTATCTGCTGCAGATGTTGCTCGTAGCCTGGGGCCTGGAGTTCCTCCAGACGATCCTCTTCATCCTCATTATCGCTGCGCTGGTGCAGATGATTGAGATTGTGCTCAAGAAGATCAGCCCGTCGCTCTATCAGGCGCTGGGTGTGTTCCTGCCGCTCATCACCACCAACTGCTGTATTCTGGGTGTAGCTATCCTCGTGGCTAACGGTACGGAGAAACTGCCGATGGGTGCCGAGCACGGCATGCTGACCGGTACACTCTTCGCACTGGCCACCGCCCTCGGATTCGGTCTGGCACTCGTCCTCTTCGCAGGTCTGCGCGAGCAGTTGGCGATGAACCGTGTGCCCAAAGCGATGCAGGGTACGCCTATCGCACTGCTCACAGCCGGACTCCTGGCAATGGCCTTCATGGGCTTCAGCGGCGTAGTGTAATTCTGCGTAAAATAGACAAAATGGCGACAAAATAAATTTTTTGTCGCTTTTTTTTGTGCATATAAAAAAAATGTTGTATATTTGCACACTATTTTGCATTCATGCGCGTGTGACGCACTCGTATACGCATGCTATATAATAGGAAAAGAGGGGATTCGGTGCACTAAATCGTTGACCTGACGGTCACCAGACGTTCACCTGACATTTACCTGAGATTATCGAGATAGCACCCCCTCCGAGGGGATACCACTCCTCGCCCGACTAATACCGAAAATAATAACACAACATATCATGACAACTTTTAAACGTTTTTTAACCTTAAGTCTAATGACGGTCCTCACGGCATTCAGTGTGCAGGTGTGGGGAACAGAAGCAACATTGAATTCTGTCAGCACTAAGGATGTTGCTACTACTGTGGGAGCAAGTGTTTCTTTGGAATTTGATGGAGTAACTTGTACTTGCACCAGACACAGCACCAACCAACCCGGATTTTATACGAGTTCAGGAATAGTACGATATTATTCTACTGATGTTATGACCCTTTCTGTAGCATCAGGAAATACTATTACCCAAATAGATTTTGTGATGACTAGTGGCACCGTTGGAACCGCTTCTCCCGGGACACTTACCGGAAATCAATGGAAAGGTAGTGCTGAATCTGTCTCTTTCACTGGTGGAGGTACTGTAAAAATATCGTCTATTACTGTTACCTATTCTAGTGGCGGCGGTTCGACGTACACAGTGACGCTTGATAAAAATGGTAATACATCCGACATAACGGGTTGTAGTGGCACCTATACGTTGCCTACGACGGGTGAACATGTAGCCAATGCATGTGAAGGATGGGCATGGCATTGTTGGGCAAATGCCGCCTACTCAACCGGTTCGCCGACTTCTACTGCGCCTTCATCAACAGTAATAACCACTATGAGTAGCGCAGGAACTGCCTACGCGGTTTATAAACATACAGAGACAAGTGGCGGAAGCAGTACTTCTACTTTTGTGGCTGCATCGCAAGGATGGGGTGATAGTGAAAACGCCGATACAAAAAATATTGATAACGTTACCTATAGTTTCGCCCAAAATACTGGTACTAATCCTCCCAAATACTATAATTCAGGGACATCTGTGCGTTTTTATCAAAACAACTCGTTAACAATTTCGTCTTCTTCTACAATAACCGCAATTGAATTCTCCTATAGTCAAAGCGAATTTGTACAAGCAAGTGTTTCTACCGGTACAGTAACTGATGGGAATTGGTCCGGTTCTGCAACCTCTGTAACTTTTACTAATAAGAATAGCACTCAAGTTCGTGTTTCACAAATAGTTGTTACTATGGGTGGTGGAAGTACAACGACCTATACGAGTTCACCGGATTGTGCGGAGTGTATGAATAAGGTGACGCTGACGAAGGGAACGCCGGAGCATGGTTCTTTCTCGCTTGACAAAGCAGATGGCGCACATAACAACTGTGCGGCAGGAGGCTTGGTAGTTACTATTTCGGGTATCACCCCGGCCGACGGATATCAGTTCAAGGAAATTACCCAAACGGGTATTGCTTCAGGCGTTACTATTAACCAAACTAGCAAGACGGTTACTTATGCGAAGGATGTTGCCGGCGCTTCGACCATCAATGTAGTCTTCGAGGCTATTCCTACTTACACCGTAACTTTCAACCAGGGATCCGGTATTTGTACGACCCCATCCTTAACAGAAACAAGCGCAGGTGATGGCGTTGAGTTGCCTACTGCTTCGCATGGTTGCGTTGACTGGACGTTTGCAGGCTGGGCTGAGACAAGCGTAGGAACAGAAACAACAGTCAAACCTACCCTGTATGCTGCCGGCTCTACATATCACCCAACTTCTAATAGAAATCTCTATGCTGTTTATAAACGCACAGAAGGTGGAGGTTCAGGGCTGGAACAAACTTTCAATTTTGAATCAATTGCCGGCGCCGAAGACTGGAATAATGGTACTGCTTATACATCTGTCGCCATTGGAGACGTCACCTTAACTGCGAATGGAGGAGGAAATAATGGTAAATATTACACGTCTGACAAAACTTGGCGTATATATACAGGAGGTTCTGCTACCGTTAGCGTGACAAACGGAGAGGTGACGGCCGTTTCCTCGAATCCATCTAGGTCTTTTAGCATTACTGATGGAGAGGCAACATTTACTCCTTCAGCAAACACCTCATTCAAATCTATAACCGTTACATATTCTTCCGGAACTACCTACTACCATAGTACCCCCTACTGTACGGGCTTGCAAGTTACACCGACAAGCTTAAACTTTGGGACTAAGAATATTGGCACTAACAACGATTTAACCATCACTGTCACCGGCACAGAACTTACTGCAAATGCTACGTTATCTATCAGTGGAGCAAACGCAGGTATGTTCTCTGTTTCGCCTACAACTCTTCTGAAAAATGGAAGTAATGAAATTACTGGTTCTAACAATGTAACCGTTACTTATCACCCGACGGCAGAAGGAACGCACTCCGCGACATTGACTATTACTAGTGGCAGTTTTACCAAAACCGTCACCTTGTCCGGTTCATGTGCTCTGGTCTGCACGACTCCTACTCTCACGTTTGGTGGAACGTCTACAGTTAGTAAAGTTTTAGGCAGCGGTAAATTTACGCTGACAGCTACCTCACCAGACAACACGCTTGGTGCAGCAATCACGTATAGCAGTAGCAATACCGACAAAGCGACCGTAGATGAGAATACCGGTGAGGTTACTTTAGTACAAGCAACTGGTAGTGGCTCCCCTGTAACCATTACTGCCACCCTTGCCGCCAAGAACACCGGCGTTGCTTGTCAAAATGAGGTAACTACTTCATATACTCTGACCATCTACAACAAAGTAACATGGTTAGTTGGCGAAGATGAATATACCGGCGGTTCTCCTACTACCCAAACAACGCAAGGCGCTCAGATAACCAGCTTCCCTACAGATCCGAATGGAGATGCACTTTGTGGAGGTAAGGTATTTATTGGATGGACGGACCATGAAATAGCTGATCCGGTAGATGCGTCACCGACGCCAATGTACAAAGTACTGAGTGACCTTTCAAGCGTCTATATCAATGCCAACAAAACCTTCTATGCCGTATTTGCTGCTGCAAGTAGCGGCGCAGGAAGCGGAAACTATTTGTTGGTAGAAGCCGATCCCGGCGAAACCAACTGGGCCGGAGATTATCTGATTGCATACGATGCAACCACCTTCGCCGATGGTCGTTTGGGTGGCGAAACGGGTATGGGCGCACAATATGCGAGTGTATCTCCTGGCGATAATTTGAGTGGAAAGGTTGTCACGAGCTCATGGGGTGACACTTACAATGTTACTATCACCAAGAAAACTGGTAGTACAAACACTTATCTATTACAAACAAAAGACGGAAAATATAATTACCAAACGTCTAATAATAATGGCCTCGCTTCTACTGCCACGAAATCAACCGCAGAAGGTTACCCACTAACTATAACGTTTTATAGTGCGAGCGATATTGAGATTACAGTTCCCGCCGGACCTGTTTTCCACTACAATCCTGCTGACTATTTCCGTTTTTATAAGAATGGAGGACAAGAAAATGTCTGTTTATACAAAAAGGATGGCGGAGGAACGACCTATTCCGATTACTCGACCACATGTGGAACCTGTCTGCCGGCGCCGACTGCTCCGACGGTCACTCCAAAATCGAATAGAGCCACCATTACATGGACGGCTGTGCCTGACGCAACAGGTTATACAGTTACTTGCACCGGAGGTTCCGTTAGCGTAGTTGGTACAACCGCTACTATTACCGGCCTGACCGCTGAGACAAGTTATGATTTTACCATTCGTTCACAGGGTAGCGATCCGTATAGTTGCTTCCCCGCTTATCACGGTTCGTTTACTACAACGTCTTGCGAAGACTCGCCTGTCTTGGGAACGGTAGCAGTAACTCCCACCACGGCGGCTATTTCATGGACATGCGAGGCGGCTACAGCTACGGTTCGCGTTTATGAAGACGCCGAATGCAACACACAAGTGGGCGGAGATTATACACTATGTACTTCTCCTTTCACCGTAACTTCGTTGACCAGCAACACAACGTATTACTTCAAAGTTTGGGCCGGCGGCACATGTCCATCTCCGGTAGGCTCGTTTACAACCGAGGAGATCAAACTGGATATTGCAGAGTGGCAAACAGATGCCGTTGTGGTTAGTTTCAATGGCGATGCCGACCTTACGCTGACTACCTTCACAGAAGAGACGCATGGTGATCCGCATGCCAACGTAGCTGATGATATCTTCTTTAGTAAGTATTTCGAAGCGGCTGCCAGTGTCAAACTATTAGCCATCTTTAATGGAACCATGAATAGCGTTGACTTGTCTAATTACGAATTAGGATTGGCGCAATCTGGTACCAGCGGAACAACTTCCTTCGCGTATAAGAAGTTCTCGGAATTTGTAAAATCAAGTGGAGGAGGATTGACCGCAGATGAACTGCAGCTTAAATCCAATGAAGAGTTGATTATCATTACTTATACAAGTGCAGAAACGGATCAAGCAATTATCAAGTGCGCAAAAGATGATGAAGAAAATTCCAAATTCAGCACATATATACGAGTATCTACTCCTAATCTGCAATTTAATGGCGACGACGTAATCTGTTTGAAGAATCCTGACGGTGATTTGATCGACCTCATTGGTGCAGGCACAAAAGAAGGCGGTTCTAATCGTAGTGGCGCAAGTTTCGAAACCACAAGTTCAAGCGGCTCATACCACGATTTTATGGATAATCCGGGCGGTTGGTACACAACACACGGATATAAGGCCAATGCGGACAATACAGAAACAGCTGATTATGCGCTTTCTTCTAACCGTTGCTTGCTTATTCGCCGCAAACACGTTAAATCCGGATATAATGCCGTGCTACACAACCAAACGGACTTCCTTACGTTGGGAGACTACACCTACATGGGTGATGATTATGAAGGCGAATGGAAAGGCGTCCAGATTCCCGGTTCGACCACTGAAGGTTCAAAGCCCGGTCTGTCCAATTCTTGCGACGGATTTGCTGTAGTTGGTGGATATAACTACAATGACTACTATGTCGATTTTGAAGAAGTTGGCTCTGCTACTACTTTTGACGATCTAAGGAGCGATCCGTTTGACGGTACTTATGAAATCCCTGTATCTGGATTGAGTGACAAAGCATGTACCTTGGTGCGCATTGAACTCAAAGACGGCAGCGACAACCTAGTTATTCGTAAAGATGTGAAAGTGCCTATCATGATTTCGGGAAATAAAAACACCACAGATGATATATTCCATAGCAACTATAAAGATGCGGACATCTGCCGTTCGTGTGATGTGGTTGTTTTGGATGGCGGAATATTAACTAAAGAAGCAGATGGCACTACCGGCGATATAAACGAAGTACGCGACCTAAAGATTTACCAAGGTGGTAAACTAATTATACCGTCAGGTACAAATTACACGGTGAACACGCTTGCCTTCCGTCGCCAAGAAGATGAAGTTTCTTCTGCTGACATCCGTGGTGGGCTGACCATCAAAAAGACAGATGGCGTATATTTGGATATTCGCATAGATCCCACTAACTGGCATTTCTTCAGTCTTCCGTATGATTGCAAGGTAAGCGATATAACATTCTCGACAGGTGAGCCGGCTACGATAGGTACGGATTTCTACATTCAATGGTATGATGGCGCTTATCGTGCTGCGCATCGAACAGGAGGTTGGACAGATGTACCTGCCGATGCAACCCTGAAAAAAGGTTTGGGATATGTGGTGGCACTCCCTGGCTTCGATATTATTAAGAAAGAACTTCGTTTCCCGATGGCTAAAGAGGTCATTACGGACGAAAGCACAAATAAGACTGTGACCGGGCTTTATGGTTATGGAGCAGATGACGCTAACTTACGTCCGAACCATAAAGGTTGGAATCTGTTGGGCAATCCATACTTTATGGAATATTCTTCCGATATTGAGAACCCGCTGCGCACAGGTCTCCTATTAGAAGATCATTCCACAGATCCTTGGGATGGTCAATGGACTGAAGATGGATCAGCAACGCGATACATTGTTGTGCCCAACAATCATGGATGGGGAGATGATTACTTGCAAGTGACTATTGAGGATTACCCAATGAAGCCGTTTACCAGTTACTTCGTTCAGATTGGAGCAGAGTCGCCTCTTACTCCGTCCGACGCACAAAGTATATTATTCGACTATGAGCAAACGGGGCGTATATTAGCGGCTCCTAAACGTACCAATGAGAACGATGTAGATACGAAGCCTATCTGGTTCTGTTTGACACTGAACAGCCCCAACGGAGAAGAAGATAAGACCACCTTACTTATCTCCGATAAATTCACCGATGGTTATGACATGATGGATGATCTAGTTAAGATGCGCAATCCATATTATCAGAACTCGGCTATTTCTACAGCCCCTGTACTAGCCAGCCGCAACAATGAAGGGGAGATGGTATTTAATGCTCTATCCGACTCAAGCGCAGTGAACGGTGTAGATCTCAATTATTTCGCTGCTTCTGATGGTGAGTACACCTTTGCAATGAGCAATAAGTATCGCCGAGATAAGATTCAATCCGCATTGTTGTTTGATGCCTTGACTGGTCAATATCATAACTTATTGGAAGGCAACTACTCTTTCAACACTGCTAAGGGCGACAACAATACCCGCTTTAAACTATTTGTACGTGTTGATCGAAAGAAAACTCCTACCGGCCTCATCGATCCGTCTGCAGGCGCAGACGGACAGACGCCACGCAAGCTGCTTATCAACGGCCACGTATATATCTTGCGTGGCGGCGTGATCTACGATATGACAGGCAAACAGTTGTTGAATCTCTAATGAAAGGAACACTACCATGATAAACGAGACTCAAATAAAACTGCGTAAGATTCGCCTGACATGTATCTGCCTGGGCCTGGTAGGCCTGTTGGCGCTGTCGATCTTCTCTGCCTACTATATCCTCCACCGTCCGCCTTTCGTAAAGGAAGTGCGGGTGGAGTCGCGCGTCAGCATCGCACCGGTACATGCGCCGGCACCTACTGCGCCGCGTGTCTATACCGGTATGCGCTACGGCAGTCTGCGCCTCTCCGGCGGCAGTTATAGCTATTCGTTTACACCGAAAAGTCTGTTGCCTAATGCTTCGATGGGTTCCACGTCGATGCGTATCCACCAGACCAGTGACGCTACCGTTCACCAGATAGGTGGCGGCGGAGGCGGCATGGGTATTGCTACCACCAGCGGAGGTAGTAACAGCGGACGCGGTATCAACTACTCCGGCGCTATCTACGTCGCCTCGATGAGTGCTGTAACCGCCGTAGGTGCAAGCACAGCTACCTCTATGGCGTCTACTACTGTCACATCCGAACCGGCAGCTGCGCCTGAAGCTCGAAAGGTTGGTGGTTCCACAGGTATACCATTCCCCGATCCCATCGGCGATGTAGCATGGCCGCTGATGGCGTTGATGGCCATCGGCTACGCGCTATTCCTTTATAGAAAACGCGCGCACGCGTAAAAGCGTTTACCACTCGCGGCGGAACAGTCCGCCGATGAGGCAGATAAGAAGGTAAAAAGGATAGAGGATTTCCAACAAAAGAGCCACGTACCACGGAGTGCGTGGCTTTTTGGTGTACGGTGTATGGTGTACGGTGTAGAGTTTTTCTCTCTTGCGGATGAGAGAATATTCAATCGGAAATTTGATCAGGATAATTGGCGGACATAGCAATTGGGCTATGTTCGCTAATGTTATTATCAGGCCGCAACGGCGGATGTCGCGGTCGGTGTAGTGCGGGGCTTTGCCTGCCCAGCGCATTCGCTGGCGGAAGAAGGCGCGCCAGGTAGTTGCGGGACGAACGATGGCGGTATAGTCCGGTTCGTCGATGACGGAGACCGTATAGCCATGACGCTTGGCCGCTTCGAGTAGGAACATATCGTCGCCGGAAGGAATATCGGGATGGAGCTCCGACTCGCAGGCAAGCCAGACATCGCGACGGACGATGAGGTTCGCGCCGGAACACATAACGGCGTGGCCGCGCTTGGCGGTACGCATGGTGAGTTCCTGAATGGCCGCATATTCGGCGATTTGCAGTTTTTCGAGTAGGCCTACCCCCGATTGTTCTACGGACGGCCACCGGCAGTCCGATCGAGCAGAGCTCTTCACCCATAAAGGGAAGGAGTCAGATTCCATACGGAGGGGCAGAATTACAAGATCGGCTTCGCCTATAAGACCGTTACACTGTAGGACCGCTGACGCTGTAAGACCGCTTCGCTGTAAGATAGATGGCCAAACTACATCATCATCGTGGAGCCAGACGTATTCGCTTGTAGCGGCATGGATGAGTTTGCTCAGAGCATGTTTCTTGCCCAAATGGTCATCATTGACGCCCCTAATCGGCGTAATATGTTGCGGCACGAAGTTCGGATAACTCTTGGCGATACAGGCTTGCTCTTCAATCGACACCGGATAGTCGGCAGCCATGAGGGACATAGCGATACGGTGGTCGTTGCGTACCTCGTGGAGACGAACGGCCTCGAGGCGGTCGGACTCCTTGTAGCGGAGACGGTCGGTGCCGGTGGCGATTAATTCAATCGACAGTTTTTCGCACGTTAGTGCCACTGCCGGATAGAGATCCGGACAATTCGAAAAATCGATTGAGACCGCTGCGCTGTAGGATCGCTGCGCTGTAGGACCGTTGCGCTGTAAGACCGGCTTCGCCTGTAGGATTGCACCTTCGGGCACAAACTTCGTCTCCACACCAAAGTGTTGGGCGTAGAGGTCAGCAACGATGCGGTCGCCTTGGAGGGAATCGGAAGTGAGACCTTCGAGGAGAAGCTGGCCACCATGAATGGCTACATACTCGTACCAATAAGAGGCGGAACTCCAACAGCGTTCAAAGCCTACCCCTACCCCCTCCCTGAAGGGAAGGGAATTATTATCATACATCTCTTTTATGCGGCGGGACATCGTGATGTAAGGCGATTCGTTTTCCTCTACGGGGATTTGTTCGCCGTGGAGGATTCGGGCAGAAGTAGTCTGGCTCGTTGGTTTGCCATCACGCTCCATGAGGCGCTGGTCGCCGGTAAGCGTGATCGGTTCGCCGGGATAGCACTTCTCCAGATGCACCTGCAAGAACCGTAGCGCCGTACCGCAATTCTTGAGGTTAAGGGAAAGAGCCTCACCCCGCCCCTCCCCTGAAGGGAAGGGAGATTTCCGAGCACCGGGAGTGCCGAAGGTATCGCGAATCTTTTGTAGGGCATCGTGGAGGACGAGGACGTCATCCGGCATATCCGAAGAGACCCGCATGAGACTATCGCCATGAATCGCTTGCAACAAGAGCAAGCGATTGGCGATAGATTTAGAAATTGGCAACTTGATGGTTGCCAATTTCAATTTGTGATTTGATATTTTAGATTTATCAATTGACACTCGGTAGCGGGCTGTAGTCGCGGCTGTAGCGCAGGTGTTGCTCGATGTAACCTTCGCTGAAGTCGAGCGTGACATTGGTGATCTCGCCGGCCGCGTTGCGCTCTACGTGGTACACCGGATTGACAAATCCTTTGTAGGGCGCCAGGTTGAGTTTCTCATAGCGAGCGAGGACCTCTTTGTGGAGGTCCGGGTTCACCTTGACCGCATAGGTCTCCACCATCTCTTTAGCCGCCGCATAGTCGCCTTCGGAGACGATACGCTGGATCTCGGCCAGCAGTTTACCGAAGAGTCCGCGCACACCCTCGTAGTCGTTGACCTGCAGGTAATGCTTGCCGTCACGCTCGATAAGCTCCATCTCACCGCTGGCGTGCTGATAGCACCAGTTGGCGATGAGTTGGCGGTTGCGCATGTGCGCTTCCTCGATATCTTTGCCCGGCTCGATACGCACGAGTTGGGTCATCAGACCGTTCATCAACTGCTGGTAGTAGCCGGCTTTGTAGGCCTCCATGTTGGGCAGCAGACCCAGCTCGACCAGTTTCGGATCAGCCAGATAATACAGACCAAAGAGGTCGGCGCGGGCTTCCTCGATGGTCGAAGCATGTTCGCGGAGCGCATCCTTGGTAACACCCGGCATCATTTTACCGGAACCATGTCCTACGCACTCGTGGAGGTCGGTATGGAGGTCGCCGCAGAGGGCGCCGTACTGCTCGTAGAGATTGCGTATCTCGTCGTCGACCATGAACTCCTCGTTGAAGCCGTTACCCTTGGCCGCCTCGTTGTAGGCATGCATCAAGTTGTCAATCGTCACGGACTTGGAGCCGTACTCTTTGCGTATCCAGTTGGCGTTCGGCAGGTTGATGCCGATAGGCGTAGCGGGATAGCAGTCTCCGGCCAGGATAGCCGCCGTGATGACCTTGGCGGTAACACCTTTGACTTCCTCTTTCTTGTATTTGGGGTCGGTGGTGGAGTGGTCTTCGAACCACTGTGCGTTGTCGGAGATGAGTTGGGTGCGGTGGGTAGCCTTGAGGTCCTTGAAGTTGACCATCGACTCCCACGTACCGGTGATACCGAGCGGGTCGGAATAGGTCTCTGTGAAGCCGTTGACGAAGTCGACACGACTGTCGAGGTCTTTGACCCAGGCGATGCAGTACTCGTTGAAGAGACGGAGGTCGCCTGTCTCGTTGAACTTAATCAACTTCTCGAGCACCTCGCGCTGCTGGTCGTTCTCGGCGTAGCGGAGTGCTTCGCTGAGCCAGTACACCACTTTCTCGAGTGCCTCGCCGTAGAGTCCGCCTACTTTATACACGCGCTCCTCAATCTCACCCTTTTCGTTCTTTACGAGTTGGCTGTTCAGACCTATCCAGAGGGGCTCGGCGCTATCGTCCTTGTGGGCTGCGTACCAAGCCTCAGCTTCCGCCTGGGTGACACCCGGGCCGTAGTAGTTGCCGGCCGAATTGGCCACCAGGTCGATACCGTCTTGGGCCGTCATCCGTTTGGACATGACAGTGGGGTCGAACATGACGGGCAGGATATCGTCGTCGTAGACGACACCCGCCGCATCGCATGCCAGGATAAACCACTCCTTATCAAATTCAGGGAGGAACTTATCCTCGCTGTAGTGATGGTGGATACCGTTGGAGAACCAGACGCGCTTGAGGTAACGCTCGAAGGCCTCGAACTCCGGTGTTCCTTTGTCGAACGGGTAGTTGAGGTAGAGTTCCTCGCAGGCGCGGCGGATACGCAGGTTGTAGCGTCCGTTCTGGTCGAAGAGGATGTCGCGTCCCCAGAGAGCCGCCTCACTCAGGCAGTAGAGGAGCGATTTCTGTTGCAGCGTCAGACTGTCGAAATCGGGCACGTCGTAACGCAGTATCTCCAGGTCGTAGAACTTATCCACCGTGTACTCGAACTTACTTACTTTGTGTTGACAAGCGCACAGCGCCAGAAGCGCTGTGCACAAGATAAGAATCTGTTTTCTCATAACCGTTTAGAATCTCTCCAGAACCGTTTTGATGAGTTCTTTCACGCGCGGTTTGTAGTCGGTGTTGGCAGCCTCCACTTTACGTTGTGCGATGACGCAGCAAACGGTCATAGCCTTGTGGCCCATATGGAGTGCGAGACCGGCGATGCAGGAGCCTTCCATCTCGTAGTTGGTGATACGCTGACCCTCATAGCGGAACGCAGAGATCTTCTCGTTGATATCGGGCACGGCGATGTCCACACGCAGGTTACGTCCTTGCGGACCGTAGAAACCGTTGGCAGCAATCGTGCAACCACGCGTCATATCGTCCTTGGCGATACGGTCTACCAGTTCGGGGTTAGCAGCTACTACGTAGGGCACAGCCGCTTTCTTCGGATAGCCGATGAAGTCCACCAGGGCCTTCTCGAAGCCGAGGTCGGAAATCTTATCGCGGTCGTGGTAGAACGCCAGCACGCCGTCGAAGCCGATAGACTTCTGGCTTACGAGGAATGTGCCCAGAGGGATATCCTCTTGCATGCCGCCACACGTACCGATACGGATGATCTCCAGATGACGTTTCTCGGCTTTCTCCTCGCGGGTGTTGTAGTCGATATTAGCCAGCGAGTCGATCTCGTTCATCACGATATCGCAGTTGTCGGTACCGATACCGGTGGAGATACAGGAGATACGTTTGCCTTTGTACTTACCGGTGATGGTGTGGAACTCGCGACTCTGAACGTCGCACTCTATACTGCCTTCGTCGAAGAAGGAAGCTACGATGTTGACACGGTCTTGGTCACCCACCAGGATAATCTTGTCGGCCAGGAACTCAGGTTTGAGGTGGAGGTGGAATGCAGAACCATCACCATTGATGATTAACTGCGAAGCAGGGAATTTCTTCATGTCGCTGCTGGCTATCCTCGGACACGAACTGACCTAACGGTCATTAAGTCCTCGGCTGCCCTCGCTCTTCGATCCGCAAACACTACGTTGGTTTACGTCTCGAGTTTACTTAAGCGGGCGCTCCTCTAAGCCAGATGAGAGGGATAAGTGTTAATAATATGGTATTAATTGTCTTTTTTCTTAAGCTTCGCCGCCGGGGAAGGTGAGCGGAAGGGTGTTGCCGGGGATGGGACCGCCAATCGGCTCGATGACGCCGAATTTTTTCTCGTACTGTCCTACGTTGCTCTGGAGTGCGCCCAGCAGTTTCTTAGCCTGATCGGGCGTCACGACGATGCGGCTCACCACGTTAGCCTGCTGCAGGCCCGGCATGATCTGCGCGAAGTCGAGTACGAACTCGGTAGGAGTATGCGCAATGAGCGCGATGTTGGCAAACACACCCGTCGCCTTATCGGGCGCGATGTTGATGTTCAGTTTCTTCTCTTCCATGTCGTGTTCGGCAATCGGTCTTTACAGGCCTTTTTCCCTGTAGCGGTTTTTCCCAAAAGCGGGAACAACCTAGCCCGATGCCTCCACTCTTCGGTCGGACTATCGCTACGCTAGCAGTCCTCCCGAGGGGGAGACCCTCTATGCCGATTGAGAGGTGTTAGTTATTTACCATTTTGTTTGTTTCTTGGGGATGACGAGCATCCATAGGTTGACGAGCGGCAGGACGATGTCGTACCAGAGTACGGCGGTCATCGCAAAACGTTTCTGCCCCATCCTACGCGCCGACACATTGAGTATCGCGGTCTGCATGATCCAGCGCACCAGGAAGAGTCCTACAGCGACGAGGAAGGGGATAGCCACCGTCGTGAGCGTGGTGGGACAATAGCGCACGGCCATCAGGATGACCAGCGCGTAGAACAGTCCCCGCGTCAGCGGCTCGATGGCCAGACGGAACTTCGTCGCCCAGCGGTACTGCGGCGACACCGACAGATGACGGCGTTTCTGCTGCCACCACTCCTCGAGTGTCTGCTTGCTGCGCGACCAGGTATAACTCTCCGTATTGAGCACCACGGCGGTGTTCCGGCGTGTCGCCACATGGTTGACGAAGAGGTCGTCGTCGCCGGCACGGCAGGTCATCTGACGCGTGAAGCCGCCGCTCTCGAAGAACAGGCTCTTCTTGTAGGCCAGGTTACGCCCTACGCCCATATACGGATGACCGCAGAGGGCTGCACCGAGGTAATGGAGGCCGTTGAAGAGCGTGTCGTAACGCACGAGACGATTGATGACGCCTTTCTCGGCGAAATAAGCACCGTAGCCCAGCACAATCTCTTTTGTACCGTCCTCAAAGCCCGCCATCATACTGCGTATCCACTGGTTGCTCTCGGGCACACAGTCGGCATCGGTGAGGAGCAGGTAGTCGTATTGCGCCGCCTTCGCAGCGAGGGTCAGGCCCAGTTTTTTGGTAGAGCGCACGCGTGTCTCCGCCGGCACGAAGGTGAAGCGCAGACGCGGGTCGCACACGGCGTACGACTCTATCACCTCGCGCGTGCTGTCCTGCGAACCGTCGTCCACCACGATGACCTCGTAGGTCGGCCAGTCCTGCGTCAGCAGCGCCTGCAGATAATGGCGGAGGTTGTCGCTCTCGTTATGCGCACAGAGAATGACGGAGACGCCGGGGGCGGCGTCTATTGGTGATTGGTCATTGGTGATTGGTGATTTCTTGCTCTTGCGAAGACGACGTGCCGGGGCGGCCATATAGCGGCCGTACCAGTACACCTGCACCAGGAAGAGCAATGCCAGCCCTCCCATCAACACATAGTCGATATTGTTCAGTTGTTCAAACGACACCATTTATCCTACTACCTTAATCTTATACGTGTGCGTACTGCTGCCATCTTCGGCTTTGACGGTGATGACCCAGGGTTTGCCGTTCAGTTCGCCCGGCTCCACCGTCATTTCTTTCGCACCGAGTTTGCGTCCGCGGAAACGCGCGGTCTTGCCCTTGATGTTGGTGAGCGAACCGATACCGCGGAAGCCTTCTATCTTCACGCCGGTAGCGCCGTCAGCTTTGTATACCTGCACCGCCTCGCTGTTGGGGTCGAACTCTTTCCACTCCTTGCCGTTGATGGTCAAACGGTCAATACGCGACGAGTAAATCAGTTCCACGTCGTCCACATAGATAGCGTTGCCGTCGTAGAGACCGTCGTTGGCGCGGAAAGCGGGATAGTTACCCGACGAGAAGATGACGTTGCACATCGTCGGCGTGCCGTCGCTCAGGTAGAAGATGGGCACCTTGATCCGGGTCCACTCGTTGTATTTAGCTCGCGCACGATACCAGCCTTCGGCTATCTGCTTCACCGGCTGCTCCGTACCGAACTCATTGCCGTCGGTAGCCGTGCGGATGTCGCTCTCCTCGTTGATACGCTCGGTGGTTGTGCTCGTACCCTTCTTGTTCTTATACTGGCTGCTCTTGGCTGTTCCCTGCCATGCGTAATAGAGCAGGTGGAAATCCTCTTTGTCGGTAGCCGGGCCGGTTCGCTTGATCCACACCGACATGGTGTCCGGACGCCATTTCCAGGCTATACCGCCTTCGGTACCCGCCGTAGCACTGTTGACGCTCAGGCCCTTCAGATACTGCCAGGGCTGACCCAGCGTGATATAACCGGGGCCCACCTCCGCCAGATTCAGTTTAGGCGCACCTACCAGTTTATCGGCCACATAGGCGCACTTACCCGTACGACCGGGCTTGGCGTACATGAAGACAAACTTCAGACCTATCTGGCTCACATTGCTGCCATGCCAGTCCTTCAACTGCGGCTCGTTCTTGAACTCCGCAGACCAGTTCTCAAAATGGTTATCGGGCAACTGTTGTGCGAAAGCAGACACGCTCATGAGCGCCGCGCACACTATCAAATAAACTGCTTTTTTCATATCGCTCTTCGCTTTTTCATAAAATTCGCTACAAAATTACTAAATAATTTTGATATGTGCAAAAAAAATGGTACTTTTGCACAAATTTTTTTGCATCACGATGAATACTTTCGGTCAAAACTGGTCTTTCACGAGCTTCGGAGAGTCGCATGGTGCCGCTATCGGCGGTGTGCTGGACGGCGTGCCTGCAGGCATGCATATCGACTTCGACCTCATCCGGCGCGAGCTAGATAGACGCGCGGGGAGAGAGGTTACAGGTGACGGGGTACAA
>DEHM01000019.1:1942-82204 GCA_002351925.1 Bacteroidales bacterium UBA2800 | reverse complement strand
TGACGGGGTACAGGTTACAGGTGTATCGGTTCGGGCTAAGAATGAGCCCGACGAGGTGGAGTGGCTCAGCGGAGTTATAGTGAATACAGACCGCTGTGCTGACGGAGTACAGCGTACAGACCTTATTACCCTGGGTACGCCGATTGCTTTTCTGATTCGCAACCGCGATGCACGGCCGGAAGACTACGAGGCGCTGCGCCACTCGTTCCGCGTGGGGCACGCCGACCGCACCTATCAGCAGAAATACGGTATACGAGATTGGCGTGGCGGCGGACGTGCTTCGGCGCGTGAGACGGCGGCGCGGGTCGTAGCCGGTTGTCTGGCCCGCCAGACGCTGGCCGCGCAGGGTATCTCGATACGGGCGGAACTGGTGCAGGTGGGCACAGAGACCGACCCGCAGCGTTTTCCGGAGACGATAGCCCGCTACCAGCGTGAGGGCGACTCCATAGGCGGTATCATCGCCTGCACCGTCAGCGGACTGCCCGCCGGTACGGGTGAACCGCTGTTCCACAAGCTGCAGGCCGAGTTGGCCTTCGCCATCCTCAGCATCAATGCATGTAAGGGATTTGAATACGGTACGGGCTTTGCGGGAGTGGGTCAACCCGGTTCGGCTATCAACGCTATCTCCGGCGGTATAGCCGGCGGCATCAGCGACGGCACCGACCTCTTCTTCCGCTGTGTGTTCAAGCCTACGCCCTCGACGCCCAAAGCCGGCGTGAAAGGTCGTCACGACGCGTGCGTGGCCGTGCGGGCCGTACCCGTAGTAGAAGCTATGACGGCCTTGTGTCTGGCCGATCTGCTGACGGTGCGCTGACCGTCACACGCATTCCCCATAGACAAGGAAGCAAGGTATTGATAGCCCAGAGCAGCACACCTGCCAGGGCCGCATTGGGTGTGCCGAAGAGCCACATCGCCCAGGCGCCGCGTACGCCTACCTCAACGATAGGTACGTTAGGTGTGACGGTCACCAGCAGGTAGTAGACCGGTGTCAGCAGCGCTATCTCCCGGAGGCTGAGGTGGGCCGCTCCGCCCAGTGCCAAGAGCACCAGCGCCAACTGCACACACCAGCAGACGAGCCGCACCAGGCTCTGCAGCAGGCTGGTCCAAAGTAGTCCGCCATTGACCTGCGCCCACTGCCGCAGCATCTTCGGCATCAGCAGTACGACGACGCCCATGACGAAGCTGACGGCCAGCAGCGAATAGAGATAGCTGCCGCCCAGCAGCGCCAGCACGTTGGGACTGAACGCCAGGGCCACGATGCCGGCACCGATGATAGCCAGCGTCATGGTGGCGCTGCCTACCAGCCCCATGCTCAGCGTCTGTTTCCATTCGCCCTGCAGCATCGCCCGCGCCGGATATTCGCCGAGTTTCCAGGGCGTGATCACCCCTGCCATTTTGCTATAATAGACTTGCCTATGCGCCTCCCGCCAACTCATCGGCACGAGGGTCTTCCAGCGCCAGGCCTCCAGCGTCATGTTGAGCGGCATCAGCGCCACGCAGGCCAGCAGGGCCAGCCATTCTGTCCAACCCATCCCGCCCAGTTGCGACAACGTAGCCGACCAGGCGTCGTACGTGACCAGCCGATAGACCAACCAGCCGCAGGCCAGGAGCGCGACGACCCACTGAAAGATACGAAGCAAGACTTTTTTCTCCATAACGGCTGCAAATTTACTGCTTTTTTTGCATATACGCAAGATTTTTTGTAATTTTGCATCGTGAAATCGCTTCTCGCTGCCATATTGCTGATTGCTAACCTGTCGCTCGATGACATCATCCTCGATATCTACAACGCCGCCACCGAGGTGGAGGACGTCGATTTCGAGCAGCTGCAGAGCGACCTCTATGCGCTGCACGAGTGCCCTATCGACCTCAACAGCGCCACCGAAGCAGACCTGGCCCAGCTGCCTTTTCTCACGCCCCGGCAGATTGACGATATCCTGCTCTACGTCTACCGCCACCCGCTCGACAGCCTCTACGAACTGAGGCTGATACCGTCGCTCACCGACTATGAGATACGCGATCTCTTGCCCTTCGTCACGCTCTCGGCAGCCTCGTCCGTGACGGACAACAAGCTGCAGGCGAAGGAGGTGTTCCGCGGCGCCAAACACGAACTCATCCTCCGCACCGATGCGCGCAACATAGAGGCCTACGAGGGCACCGACCCTGTGTATCTCCAGACTCGCTACCGGTTCGACTACCGGCGACGGGTGATGTTCGGACTCCAACTGCGTCGACCGGCTGGCGGTGATGCCCGTACGCTGCAGTACGGCGGATGGCTCCAGCTCAACGACATAGGTCCGTTCCACACCATCGTGGCGGGCAATTTCCAGGCCTCTTTCGGCCACGGACTGGTGCTGGCGCCGGTACGCCATTTCGGCAAGATAGCCTACGTGAACGGCGTGGGACTCGACCGGCAGGGACTGCGTTACTACTCGTCGGTCGACGGGGCGGGACTGCACGGCGCAGGTGCTACCTATCGCCATTCTTTCAACGCGCACACCCGACTGGATATCAGTGCCCTCTATTCGCTGCGCCGCGCCAACGACTCCACGCGCCACCATCTGCTGGGGGCCAACCTCACGCTCCGTCATCGCCGGCTGCAGGTGGAGCTGACGGCTATCGAGAACCTCTGGTCCGACTCCGTCCATCCCTATCAGAACGCCGCCTACAATGCCCACTATTTCCGCGGTCACCGTCAGGCTGTCCTGGGTGCCTCCGCACGCTATCACTACGGCTGGGGCGACGCTTTTGCCGAGGTGGCCGTCACCCAACCGTCGGAGGTGGCGGATGCCCGATGGGGCTACGGACTCCTGGCCGGCAGCCGTTTCTACCCTACCGACGGACTGACGCTCACCCTGCTGGCGCGCCACTACTCCCCCTGGTTCGACAACGCCCTTGGCTATGCCTTCTCCGAGACCTCACGGCTCGGTAACGAGAGCGGCGGCTACCTGGGTTTTCTGCTCAGCCGTCTGCGTCATTGGCAGTTGCGCGGCTATGCCGATATGTTCTATTTTGCCGGCCGCAAATACGGTATCCGCTATGCCCCCTCGTGGGGCTACGATGCCCTCTTGGAGACCACCTATTCCGACAGCCGCGGCGGCCTACCGTATAGTCTCTCTCTGCGTGCCCGTGCCCGCCGCAAAGGCTCGCTCTCTACCTACTCTGCCCGACTGCAAGGCTTTGTTGGCGGCAGCGGTTGGTCGTCACGCACCACTCTGGAGGCTAACCTGACTTCCGACAGCCTCGCTACCCGTCAGTACGGCGTCACCGTGTACGAGGACTTGATGTTCGATTTTTCTTCCCTCCCGCTGGCCCGTCCTGCCCCTCTCTCGTTGCGGCTGCGCCTGCAGCTCTTCGATGCCCGGCAGTGGGACAACCGCATCTACTGCTACGAGAACGACGTCCTCTACGCCTTCTCCATCCCCGCCGTCTATGGCGTCGGCGGACGGGCCTATCTGTGCCTGCACTGGCAGGTCATCCCTCAGCTCGCCCTCTATCTGCGCGTCTCAGAGACCCTCTATACACGCCGGTGGGCGATCGATCACGACCGCCCACTCTCTCGCACGGACATCCATCTCCTGCTCCGTGCTAAGTTCTAAGAATCCTTATCGATAAATCACTTTGTACGCTTTCTCGTTGACACGTACTACGTAGCCCACCTGCCATGCCAGCGGCGTGGACCACTCGGTACCTCCGGCTACGGCCGAGCAGATAAGATGTCCAGCTGCGGAATAGACGGTGATACGGTCGCCGGGCACAAGTCCGCGTACGTACAGATGACCATCGTCGGCAAAGACGATATACTGGCGTTGTCCCTTCTCGTCTGTCTTGGGGAAGCCACCGATACGCAAGGCAAAACGATGGTTGTTCTCGCCCTGCGGGATGGCTACCTCGTAGTCCTCGTCCATGAGGTTGGTATAGCGGTTGCGCTCGTAGTCGATGAGCCATACGAAGTCGTAGCCGGCAAAGGCCTCTTTCTCGGGCAGCGAGAAGGAGAATGCCCCGTCGGAAGGTATAGATACGCCGAGCGGTATGTCGACTTCGGTCGGCGCAGCACCGAGGAGCGAGATACGCGACTGTCGCTTCGAATCGAGCATATAGAGTTGGGAGGTGCCGGCGTCGGACTGCCACTTGACCCCATCACGACCGTACGCATAGACCACCGTCTTAGCGGCCTCGGGATCGGGCATGACGGTAAGGATATCGGACATCACGGTAGAGGCACTTGCGCCCTGACGTGTCGGCGCACTATTGGGTCGGCGTGCCACCATCCGCAAGAGCGGACGACTGGCTTTCTCGTTGCGTGCATAGTAGGGCAGATGGAAGATCACCTCTTCCTGATCCTGCTTGGTAGCCGTCTGGGTGAAGAACGCGTTACCCATGGAGACGGTAGAACCGCGATCCCACGAACGCGAGGTATAGACCTTGTCGCCCTCGGTGATATACTCGCCTGCGCCGTCCATCTGGTAGATCACATGGGGGATATACATCTGGCGCAGGAAGTTATCGGCCCAGAGGATGGTATCGGTGCGGTAGTTGGACACGAGCCAGGGCAGACCCTTCATGTTCCAGCCCATGTTCTCCATGCTGGTGAAGTTGAGTTCGGAGCCGGTACCGGCGGTGCGGTTGTCGTACTGGGTGAGGTAGACCGACTTGTCGTCGGGATAGCCGTCGGAGTCCTCATCTTCACCCTCGGTATAGACATATTGGTTGTCCACCGGAGCAAAGGCGTTGAAGCGAAGGACGGTATCGGTAAGAGTGGAACCAAAGTCCATGAGGTAGCCGTCGGTGGCGGTGCGGTTAGGTGTAGCTACCGACTGCCAGAGCGAGGAGTTGTCGGTCTGGAAGACATAGTCCTTGGCCGAACGCGCAGCACCGTTGTAGCGGTAGGTATTAAAGTTGAAGGTTGAGAGTTGAGAGTTGAGAGCTCCTGTTCCCGGATCGTAATGCGACATAGTGATATTGGCCTTCGAGTAGTCGAACGGGAAGGCAGTCATCGAATAGCGCTGGTTCTTGAAGCGCTTCTCTGCCGCGATATATTCTATCTGGGCGAGATGGCCGTTGCCGTAGAACGACGCAGCGGGTTTGAGCAGCAGGAATCCCGGACTGAAGACGATATCCTGATTGCGGAAGTCCTTGAAGTCATCGGCCGTCGCATACTGCATCGACATGGCACTGCTATCCATGAGATAGACTACCGAACCGGCGTGCGGATAATAGTGTCCGCCGAAGTTCTTGGTGTAAGCCGTATCGCGCGCCACGTCATCGGTTTCGGTATAAGGCACACGGTTGGTGATGGCCGTTATCTCCTGGCCTTTGTTCTTGGCCACATACCAAGTCTCGAGTGCACCCTTGTCGACCGACGAGCTGATCTTACGCGGGTTGCCGAGCACATCGCGGTCCCACTTGAAGTTGATGATATTATCCGCCTTATAGTCGTCGAAGAGGGACGGCAGTGCGGTATCCATTGTTCCGCTATTGAGCATCATACTCTGCTCATGGAGTTGGAAGGCGAGCGGCTCGTGGTTGGTCAGGTATGCGGGCAGCGTGTAGGGGTTGTTGGCTGTCATGTATGGCGCGAAGCAGGTGAGCGACGACAGTCGTCCGCTGATGTTGTTCTGCACGGCTCCGGCTGTTGCCTCGGTATCGTCCATGGGAGTCACATCCGAACTATTCGTCACAATGGTATTGTTGAGCACCAGTCCGTCGGCGCCCACCTTGACCATCACCGCTGCGGAGTCGTTGTAGAAGAGGCAGTTGTAGAGCAAGCCGTGCTTCACATTGGCTATCGGGTGGTCGGGACCGGCGATGCGGTTGTCGACGATGAGACAGTTGCGCACAGCCGCACTATCGTTGTCGATCAGCACGGGCGACATCGTCAACTCGCGGGTGGGGTTGGTGATGACAAATCCGTCCAGCAGGAAGCCTGTCTTGAATTCATCACCGGTGATGCGGATAGAGTTGATCTTGGTCTGCGGTGCATTCGGAGCCGCTACACCCAGCGTTGTGGCACGAACGTAGTTGACATAGCGGTGGCACTCCTCGTTGGTAAATTTATCCTCATCCTTCCAAGCCTCGTCGAGGAAGTAGCCGGGCAAGGAGCCATATACATAGACGCCATCACGCGCCACGATATCGTAGTGCTCGGTGGAACTACCGGTACCTTTGACGAAGACATAGGCTTTTCTGTCCTCCCGCGGCAGATTCTGGTACATATAGGTATATACCGCGGCGGCATCGATGGCGTTCTGGAGTTGTCCTTGTCCGAAGGCGTTCTCCCAGGACGAGCCGTCGCCAGCGCTGGAGGCAGGCAGTTCCGGACGGACGTAGAGCACACGCTGGAGGACGGCCAGACACTCGTAGGCACCACGCTCCATGCCTTCACCGGACACACGCGGTTTGGAGGCGAGGTCGGAGTCGTTAGCCAGCTCGTCGACTATACCCGTAAATGAGAGCGACTTGAATCCGTTGGAGCGACGCCAGTACTTATTGTGGGTTGCGGCGCAGGTGTCGGGATAAACGCGGAAGAAGACACGGCTGAGGTATATCTCCCGATTGGCTTTCTCGTGGGTACGGATAGAGGGGTTGAGTCGGAACGAGCGCTCGCGCCGTTGCTCGGAAGTAGTAGCCGTGACGTGCGGCGACAGGAAGCCCGGTCCCTTATAAACGTCGTTGTTGTCGGAAGACAGCGGGTGGTTAAAGCCCACCGGATCACCGGTACTATTCTCTTCACCCCATGCCGGTACCTGGAAGCATCCCCATACGGCGTTATAGGACATTCGTCCGTCGATGCCTTCGCGATTCTTGTTGGTAGTCTTATCCCATTGGTCGGAAGCACCCATTTGGAGCTGGATTGTCGTGTCGTTATGGAGGTCATCCATCCAGATGAGAGAGTTGTGCACCTCGCTATTCTCCGACTCGAGACGTATATGTCCGTCGTTGAGGGCCGACGTCACGTTGACCATCACGACATCGTTTGGTACGGCAGCCAGGTCGTTCTCTTGTTCGAGAATATCATAGGTACGCGCATAGACGGGCGCACCCGCATTGGAATGGAAGAGGGTATTGACGATAAGGCTGGAACCGCCACCATGGTCAATACGTACGGCCGGCGAACGCTCGGCATGGTTCGTCGTACGCTTACCGTTATCCATGAAGATACAGTTGGATATCGTCAGTTTAGGCAGCGTGACCTTACGTCCGTCGATGAGGGCCGAGTCGGGATGGAGCGCCAAGCGGAAATTAGGCGTACCGGTATGGGTACCGTCGTCCTCGTAGCGGCGTTGCCAACGATAGTAGATAGCCGCACCACCCTTCTTGCTCATCGAACCACCGAGGTTATTAAGCGTTCCTTCCGGTGCCGGGTCTTTCGTGGAGTACGGGTTGATGAAGGTGATACCATCGAAGACGATAGGTATGACGACGGAGTCGCGCGAGGTATATTTGCCGACGAAGTTGGCCTGGAGCATCTGTCGGGTCATATCCTCGATGATAAAGAGCTGGTTACGCTGGTTCTCATTGCCGACATCAGGCATCTCGATGACTACGGGATGGCTCTGCGGGTCACGCTTCGCGGTCTTGACATCGAAGCTATATCCGCCGAGGAAGTTCAGACTATTGACGCCGTAGTCGTAGTCGGTCTGGGCGCTATCGGGCAGCAGCGGCGAATGGGACGAAGAGGTGATGATATAGCCACGACGGTTGTCGATGACGTTCTGCGGCGAGAAGGTCTCGCCTTCCTCGTTGCCCAAGAAGCAGACGTACTTATCGTGGTTGTTGTGGGAGGACATGAGCAGGTCGATAGCCGCCTGCAGATCGGTAGTAGGCGTCTCCCACGTCAGACCGTCCTGGTGGAGCGGATCTTTGGCTTTGGTAGCTACCCAGACGGTATCGATCTCCTGTCCCTTGATATCGAGTTGGACGTACTGGTATTCGTATATACCGAGGTCGATATAGACTTCGGTCTCGCCCATCTTCGGGTGTTTGGATATACGGTCCATGTTTCCGCTTGTCTCCGAGTCGCTCGACGATTGGGTATAGTTCATGTAGTACTGGTCGCCCAGCGGCAGCGGGGCGTTGGACTCGGACATCATACGTCCGTAGCGCCATGCCAGGAAGTTGTACATGGCCGTATCGGTCTGCTCTATTGCCGGCCGGAACGAAGCAACGGGGTGACCGTAGACAGGGAAGACGTCGGCCGCGGTGGCGCCCGGATGTGCTTTCTGCGCCGCCTCTAACGCATCGGCTGCATTATCGAACTGCGTGGTACCCGTATGACGGGTGATATAGTAGGATATACCGCGTTCTACGGTCTGTTTGAGGAATCCCCAGCCTTGGTCGGTAGTGAGGTTCATACGGGCCTGAAGCCAGTCGGCATTCTGCATATAGCCATCGATACCGGCTACGAAGGACGGTTGTCGGAAGTTAGGTCCGTCGGTGGCGGTATTGATACGGTTGATAAGCGTATTGTTGTTTCCGCTGACCTGCGTCCACATGTCGGTATAGTCTTCCACCTTATCGTTGTTGGCATCGGTCTTGGTCTTCACCGTTCTGCTTCGCGGATCTTTCCATGCAGCGTGTTCTTCCGGTGTGAGCAGGTATCCCTCCGAAGTCGGCTTCATACCCGTAGGACCATAGGTCTTACGATAGGAGCAGAAATAGAGTCCCTCTATCTTATTTCCCTGCGCTCGCAGTTCAGCAAGTTTTGCCAAGGCGGTAGGATGGAACGGTGTTCGCTGTCCCAAGGGTCGGTCGGACGAGGTCCAATAGTTGTAGATACTGTCGTACTCGTGGAAGAGTTTCTCGTATTTATCCCACTCTTCGCCGTCGTAGTGGAACACACCGGCGCGAGACGCTTTGTAGTTGGTGTCGAAGGTGGCGCTCGAGGCCGTGAGCAAGGCATCGTCTTCTGCATCCCAGCCCTCCGTACCGTGCTCTAAGTCGGTCAGGTGATCCACCTCGAATACCTCGTTACCCCAGAAGATGGTATTGAAGGCATACTGCATCGAGTCGGACCGTGGATGATCTGCATCGCCCACATAGCGGTTGTTGGGATAGAAGTTATACATGGCGGAATAGGCCACCGCTTTGTTCTTCATAAAGTGGCAGTTGACGACGCGCGTGGTGGACTTATCGGCAATAGAGAGACATCCGCCGAATCCCTGACGTGCATCTGCATTGGGGATAGGATCGGCCGATACGGCTTTGAGCGGATAGAGACCACGGCGCGCCTCGTTGTTGTCGAACAAGCTATTGGACACACCGCAGAAGGCATTGGTAGCGATACAACCACCGGCTGTCCAGGGGATATAGTTCTGGTCGAGCTTAGTTATCGGGCCCTGCGAGTAGTTCTGCGTGAAGCGGTTGCCGTAGGCATAGATACCGCCATTGGAGTAGATAGCGCCACCGTTACCAGCCATATTATTGGTAAAGAAGCAGTTCTCTACCACGATAGGGATATTGTTCTGTGCCGGTTGGGTCATATCGGGCGGGGTGTCTTCTGCCCCTTCCCACCAGTTGCCATCGACAAAGATACCGCCACCACGGAAGTAGGTCTTGGTTACGAACACGTCTTTGGCATCCGTAGAGTCGATATGGTTGGCGTAACCACCGGTGATCTGCAGGCCGTCGAAACCGATGGTACGAGCCAGGATAGACAGATCGTTCTCCTCTACCCAACGCTCGGGCACATCATCCGGAAGAGGTTCTGTAAGTACCTGCTCATCCTCATGTCCCGGATAGCCATAAGTAGGATTGATAGCACCATACTTGATGGGGCGCGGACCTACGTAACGGTTGTCGGCATGACAGGTGATGACGTGGTAGACGTGGGTGAAGTCTTCACCGGCCACGGCATTACCCGAGAGGATGGTCTGTCGCTCGAGTTCCCACGGTTCGATGACGGAGTTGAGGTTGTTGTCACGCATCGGACGGTGGCGCGCGTCACGCAGACGGATTGAATCGGTATACTCAAAATGGATCTTATACGGTTCGCCCGTCGACGGATCGGTTGTTCCTTCGATCGCCACATCGGAACCATCGCCAATCATATGGACAGTAGAGAACGGTGACTTGAAGCCCTCCTGACCATACTTATGGTCGGCAGGACGAGAGTCAACACCGCCGACGACAAGCACCGCCTCCGGCACGAGGAAGGTATTCATACGTACGGCACCCTGACGGCGGTATGCATCGCGGAAAGGATAGTAGGTACCTTGCTCCACGAATATCTCGAAACGCGTGTTACGGTATTTATCCGGCTGCGCCATACGCGCCGCGATGACGTACTCGAACGCATCGCTAAGACGGTGGAAGGGATTGTAGATACACGAACCCAACTGGCGATACATATTGGCGACATCGTTGTCCAAGGGGTTATCCTGGAGTGCACGGGCGGCACGGGAGTCGATGAGCTCGGTATGGACCACGTAGATACGGTGCATCACATGGTTGGTATCAACATGGACCTGGAAGTCCTTGTTGATCGCGCGCGCACCGATATCGATGACGTCGTTGTTCTTGGTGACGAGCGTATCGCTGCCCCACGCGAAGCCACGCTCGGAGCCATCGGATGTCCAACGCTTACGGCTCACACCGGCGATATCGATGGAGTCGAGTGTAGCGAAGGTGGCACAGAAATTGTCCCACTCCGAATAGCTGATACCCGCACGTGCAAGGGTGGACGACATCTCGATGGGGTAATAGAGGATAGCGTTAAACGGATCCTGACGATCCCAACGCACGCCCTCCTTCTCGCGCGGCGAGAGCTCGATATTGCCCTGTCCCTCCAGACGACGCGACTCTACGGCGCAGCAGTTGAGCGGGTAAGGAATCGAATCTGCCGAGCGGGCGAAGTTACCCGCTACGTTGGCATTATCGTTGGCGCTGTTGTGCCAGATAGCCGAGGAGTTGATACGCGCGTAGGTATTGGCGAAGAACAGACCGCCGGCAGACGCACGAGCTGTGTTCTCGCAGACGGTGGTATAGAAGACATAGGCAAGTGAGTCGTTCATCTTGGGGCTCACTGCCGGTGCCTCGACATAGATACCGCCACCGACGTTGGCGGTGTTGTATTTGACGATGGTACCGCTGACGAGGGCACGGGGCTTGAGGTAGAGACCGCCGCCATAGAGGTCGGCAGAGTTGTTCTGGATGACGCAGTTGCGCACGTGGGCGTAGTCGGTCACGACGCAGGCGCCACCTATCTGCCCTTCCGGATCGGGGGCATTGGCCTTACCGTCCATGAGGAACAGACCGTCCAAGACGGCACGGTCGCGCTCGTTGGTAAGGGTAGCCAGTTGGTTGCCGTCGCCGATGATTTTCTCGTCGTCCGGACTGAAGAGGTCGTTGACGAAAGTGACGACGTGGTAGGTCTGACCCTTCGCGCCGGTAGAGGACGTGATGTTACCCGAGAGCACGGTGCGGAAGGTCAGCGGGTCGCGGTCATCGACGATAAAGCGGCCTTTGCCGGGAGCAGTATAGCGGTTGCCCGCGGCGTCCTCATAATGGTAGAAATTATCCTGGAAGCCACCCATGACGTGTACGCCATGGGGCACCATGAAGGAGTAGTCGAGCGTATTGTCCTGATAGGTAGCTTCGCTATGGCGGGTCGAGCGGGTCGGGACATAGCCTTCCTTATATTCATTGGTAGTTGTTGTACCCTCGTTATTACCCTCGAGCCATACCTCTACCGTCCAGTACTTATTCGGATCTTGGGACACAAAGTCGGTCGTATTGCCTTTGTCGTACTGCGCCTCGGTCATCAGTCGGTTCTTGTATCGTCCGGCGGCATCGAGCACGAGTTGCAACTTCTGCATACAAGCCGCATTTTCCGGCGAGCGAGCCGACGCGTCACCACCCGGCGCGACATAGGTAGTATAGAAGATAGCGTGTCCCGGGTGGGTCGTGGTATCCGGCATGATATTATACGCCGCATTGTACTCATATGCGCCCATATCAATCTGGCAGTCCTGCACACGATGTGCAAACGCCACATCATTATCCGGCAATACTGCCGCCTCCACACTCTTATAGATGAAGGAGTTTCGGATTTGGCTGTCAGTCTTGCCTTTATGTATCAAAGCCGTATAGAATTCAGCGGCGAACTCCTCGGTACCCTTGTTGACACACGGCACATCGTCGCGGAGACGGAAGTCATTGAGCGAAGCCGCACGACCGGCTACATAGTTGCCTTCCTCGTCAAAGTCTGCGGCAAAAGGCGTGTTCTCTGCCGAAGGAGCAACACCATTGAGGAAGGTATTTCCTATTCCGTAGTTGCCTGTTGCGGACGGGGTCCAGTTAGTAACATTTTGCTTGGTCGCGTTATACGGCTGTGAAGCTGCGGACTGAATATAGCAATAGAGGAAGGGGTTTACATTGCCAACTGCGGTATTACGGTCACGGATGGCTATACCGTTATTACCAAAGATGATGGTGTTTGCCACAAAGAGGTTCGGGTTGGAAGCCGTAGCAAGCGAAATGGCACCACCGCTGATACTGCTACTTCCAGCTTCTACCAAAGTAGCGGTATTATAAGCGATGGTATTATTGAAGAATCGACCTACACAGAAGCCCAGACCACCGGCTGAACCGTAACTATAGTTGTTAGCAAAGAGGGAGTTGAAACACGTACCCTCATACATGAACATACCGCCAGCAAATACCTGTTGCTGGGAGACTTGAGTACCACCTTTAGATGCATTGTTCAGCACGAAACAGCCTTCGATAGTGGATGTGGCGCCATCACAGAATATACCGCCACCTTTTATACGCGAGCAGGCTGACAGATTGTCAATGACGATACAGTTGCGCAGGTGAGCTCCTTCGTACATATTGACACCTGCACCACCGCCATGCGCCATCGATTCGTCATACAAAAATCCGTGACGAATGGTAAAACCATCCCAGTTAACATCATTATATTCTACATAATGCAGATCTTCTTGTTTCGCCAATGTAGCCGCTGTACGTTTATCTTTACTCGGGCCTTTTACACGATCGGTATGCGGTAAAGCATCTTGCGTGAAAGCATACGCCATCGTCACAGGGTCACCGATACCACCGCCGCCGAAGGTAGGCACACACACATCCGGCATGGTCAATACGCGCTTACGCAGCGTGGTACGATGAGTTTGAGGCGTATATATTTTTGTTTCCGAAATCACCGGATCTTCGTGCGGAACATCTCCCTTCTCTACCGTATTATCATCGGTACTTATGAGTCCGTATGTCCCGGCAGGGATTAACGGTTTGATATGAATATTGGAGAGCCAGAACTCACGAGCATTCGGATTGTACGAGCCCCATTTATCTGCCTCTTTTGACGGGCAAACATTCTTATTTTCTTTATTAACATACAAACATGGAATCTCGTCAGGGTCAACACCGGTATCTGTTCCGTACGTGGGATTGTTGGCTTTGGTATTTTTGTTTCCATCGCCTATAAACAACTTAAATACCGCATTTCCCGCTGAAGGCAGATTAAAATCAACTGTAAAGCGATAGGCTGAATTACGGTTTTGATCTTTGTTATTGGTACGAGATTTAAGACTTATTGTATCAGAAATGCCCTCCCCATTCCCATCTACCACACATACGAAAATATTGAGAGGATCATTAGCAAAAATCTTATTCTTATATTCTCCACCTAAATCAAAAGACATTCGATATTGGCCAGCAGGCATATTGCGCATCTCCTGCCATAGATTCAAGCCCGCCATGGAGCCATTACCTAAGAATATCCAGTTCCCCGAATAGGTATTGGGGGCAGGTATTTTCTGGTTGTTCGATGGATTATATATATCTCTCGTCTTGCCGGTGGCGTTACTATTCGTTTCTACATAGACGACAAAATTCTCTTTATTAGGGTACGACACATGCCAACAATCCAAGTCGCCTTCAGTACCAAAGGTAACAAAAACAGTACTATTGTCTCCGGAATAAGAGGTAGATTTAGTGGTTACTACATTAGTGCCGCCGCTTTTCGTCATATTGGCATACTGCATGTACGTATCCTGCACATCCTCACCCACTTGTTCCACTTCGTTATATTCGTAGTGATGTACAATCGTGCGGCTTTTGTATTCGTACTGAGTTGTTTGTGTTGCTTCTGAGTAAGAATAGTCATCGTCCCAATACTTTACTGCATCGGTATTCAAAGCCGTATTAGTGCCCTTCGGATTCACATCCGAAATCTGTAGTATCGTCTCATAGTCTGTGGCATCGAAGTCTTTGGCCGGCTTCGATTTAGGAATACTTACTACGTCCGGGTCGGACATCAAGGCCTGACGTTCCGCCATACCAGGAGCCGGATACTTACGTACTGGGAAGCCACCGTAGACGGATACGCTATCGCGCATGATGAAACCCTTATAATCGGTATACTGACCGGCTCCCACCCATACCTGGACAGAATCCTTGTTGGCTTTGTTGCGCGCAGAAGCCTTCTCTACCGCATACTGCAAACCGCCGACATAGCGCTCCGCGCGGGTATTGTTAATCCAACCATTTGCTTTACAACCGGCCGTAAACGAATTTATGTTATAGGAGCTGGCATTCCCCGGATAGGGATTCGCGCGCCAGAAGGTACGCGAAGCACCGGATATCTCACCATACGGATAGCGCGGATCGTAATCGTAGCCGGCTACAAAACCTTCTTGTGCACTTCCTGATGTGCTTATCGTATTCGTACTCTCGGAATAGACATTATCTTGTATAGACTCCTCTTCGCCTGCTCTGGTTCCATTGTCATATACGTTCTTCTCTGTTGTCCATGTCTTGGTGACGGTAGTGGTAGATGTAGCACCTGTCTTTTTCTCAGTAAACCACACTCTACCCCAACCTCCGTTGTATTTCTCGTTGGTAGTGTGAATCGGATTGCCTTCGCTATCAAGCACGCGGTTGCAGGTAGGTTCCGCATCTATCTGATCGCCGGTAGCCAGAGCAGGACCGGCTATACTATCCAGCACATACACCGTATTTCCGGCGATGGCATTAGACCACGACGAACCATCGCGTTTGCCTGCGCCCTCCGGGGTGACATAAATGACGGAACCGGCTTCGGGCAGATCAGTATTCTCGATAGCTCCCACATCCGGTGCGCCACCTCGATCACGTTTTGTTACATCCGAGCGGTCATAGTCATAATAGGTCGTGTATTCATCGCGTCCGGCAGCATTGACGACAGGGTTGGTGGTCATCGGCGTATAGGCTACATTACCGCCATACAGGGCTTTATCACCACTCGTAGAATGGCCTACGTTACGCGAAGGGTTGACGAAAGTCGGATAGGTAGCAGCGTTCATATCGGTACGCGTCAAGAAACATTTGTTATCGCGCGCCGCACTATCGGAAGGGATTGCCGCTATATCATCTGTGAAGTGTGAACTGATACCATCCGGGAGGAAATCGCCGGGGATAGGCACATGATAGTCTTCCTGGAAGAAACCGCTCGGCTTGTGTACATCGCTTTTATGCAGCACGATATCGGCATCGAACATATTGTATTTACCGAACACATGATCCTGTCCGTCCGGGTTTACCGACAGCACGTTTGCCACTTCACCGAGGTTAGAATGGTCCTCCACGGAGCGGTCGGAGTTACAGAATATGATCGAGTTATCCACACGGATATACCCGTGGTAAGGCGTCTGGAATCCATGCTCGGAATGATGACATTGAATCGGTTCGTCGGTTTCAGTATCTTTACTCTCGGCCTTGAAAGGAAAGCCCACGTTGTTGACGACGGTACAGTGCTCCACATGGACGTAGGCACGACCGTTTGCGGTGATGATACCGTGGTCGTTGACATAATCTCCTTCTTCTAGCGAATAGTCCGCGGTATTATTGCGTACCACGCAGTTGACGAGCATCAACTCAGCATAACAGATCTCTCCGTCCCATCTCTCCCACTCTCCATTCACATAGACGGCCGCACCTTTGGGCGAGGTACAGTTGTTGATGACGCTATTACGCAACTGGTTACCGGTCATGTCGATACGCTCTGCTTGAGGGATAGAAGCGTTATTGAGCAGCAGACCGCCACCAGCTTTGGCCGAATTAGACAGATAGACATTATGCGTATTGGCATCGGAGAGCGTGAAACCATCCACGATTGCATGTTCGGCATTGACCATCGCAATAACGTGCGCCGAGTTATTGCGGTATCCCGCATCTCCCGTGTTTCCAGTGATGTTCGCCGTGATGATGGACTTGTATTCACGCGGGTTACGTCCCTCGGTATTCGTACCGGTCAGCGTAGAGGGATATCCGCCGTACATACGCATATGACTCTCTATACGAACAGCCGCCGTACGGATATTACGGTCGAGGTAGTTACCCGGTCCCACCGTGGTCAGCGTACCTTCTTTGACGAGGATTTGGACGTAGTCATAGCGTGTCGGTTCACCGGTAGGCCTACCGTCTTCGTCCAAGGCCGGAATCATATAGTGGTGGTTCTCACGGTTATCCTCATCGGCTACCAGATACTGGCGGAAGAAGGAGATGGCCTCACCAAGGTCCTTGATAGGTGCGTCCCATGAGTCACCTTCGTGATCTTGCGGATCGAAATTACCATTCTCATCATAGCTGCCCTTCCTATTCGGATCCACGAACAGCGTCGGGATGGGCGCCGGGTTTCTGTCGTATTCCTTGGATTGAGGAATGACAAGTTCATACCTCAACTGATCGGGTTTACGCACCAAGGCACCGAGCGTTGATACCGGTTCGTACGGGTTAGATACGACGCCATAGTCCGTATGCGCATGAATCAGCCACGGGGAAGCACCTTGTACAGCTTCGTTCCACTGCACGCCCTTTTGGTCCAAGCCGGAATAGGAGGTCAAGTGCCAGATACGCGGACCGGGATAGTCCACAGGGCGCATATGCATCAGCACACCCGCGCCGTAGATACCTACCGTCGTGTTCACGCTGTCCCAGTTATTGGGGTCTACCGTCGGATGGAAGAAACAGGGGTGGTTGGCACTGGAACTCTGCGTCGGCATATTACTATGATCGAGCGAGTACACCGCCTCTTTGGTCACGCCGGTCCAGTCGGAGATATCGTGGTTCATGAAGGCGGTATGGTAGGCGAAGATCTCAAAGCCCGCAGCGGCTGCACCAGTCTTCTGACGCACGGAAGCGAACTGGATATCGTTGTTCGCATCGCAACGGTTGCCCCAGAAGACGGAGTTGAACATCATACCGCAGTTGCGGACATAGATACCGCCCGTACGACCGTGACGACGACCGTAGTAGGTGACGTCCAGACCGGAGCAGTTGTTGCCGCAGACCGTGGCATGGTTGACCGTTCCGCCTTCGGCGAGATAGATACCGCCGCCTTCGGCATTGGCGGTATTATTATTGATGACGCATGCGGTCGTATGAGGCGAGTAATTGCTGGTGATAGTGTCGTTGACGCCGAGCACAGCCGCAGCCACACGTTCGGTCCACGGATATTCGTCGCTGACGTGGCTAATCATCAGACCACCACCGCAACGAGCGGCACAGCAGGAAATCTGGCTGTGGCCGATAGAGCCCTCATGGTCGATACACACACCGCCACCGTAGCCTTGTACCACACCCACACCGGGCGACTGACAGGTATGGATATAGCAGAACTCGATGTCACCACCGCCGTCGGCGTAGATACCACCGCCTCGCAGCGTAGCGTTACAGCGCTCCACGATACAGGCGCGCATCGAACTATTGCCCACCATATACACACCGCCACCGTAGGCCGTATGCTCGCGGATAGTGGTGCTACGGCTGGAAGCATTACCCGAGGAGATCACACATCCGTCCAGCGACGCCGGATACTGCAGCGGCTTGTAATGGTCCTTGAGCGCATCGTCTGAGGTGTCGTATTTGCCATTGGTAGCGAACCAGACTACGTGGTAGGAGCTGGCCGGATAGGTGGTGGTATATCGTCCGCGGATGGAGTCGAACACAAAGGAAACGGCTGCACCGGAGTGGTTTCCGGTAAGGATAGTCTTGTGCTTCAAATCCCACTGTGAAGCAATCTCCGTACCGGAGGTAGTACCGATACCCGAAGGGTCGGACCAGTTCTCCTCGCAGGTCTTGTCGTTGGCCATGATACGCAGGCCCGGACGGGACTCCGGAGCATCGGGGTCGAAGCCACCATAGACATGGATACCGGCGTAGATCTTAAAGGACGTGTTGAGCATCGAACCACCACTCGACTCGGTCGATTCGGTCGGCGTATATGTACCGGCGGCGATATATACGGAACCGGAGGTCTTGCCGTAGGTAAGCATATATTCGTGCAGATCGTTGATAGCGTCCTGCACGCGGTTCTTCGCCGTTGCCCAACTGCGTCCGTTGTTGCTATAAGAGCCATCCGGATGGACATAACGAATCGTATCGTTGGTCTGCGCGTACGCACATGCGCACGCCCACACGAACATTACTAATAATACTATGTAACGTCTTATCTTCAAATCTTCAAATCTACAAATTCTCAATCCCAAGTCTTAGTTTCTTCTGTATTCGCCAAGGGCTGCGTGAGATTAAATATTCCCCTTACCCAAGGCACAAAAACTGCCGTTGTATCAAATGGTTGTTTCAGTGTCAGTTTATACCCATCCGCTTTGGCAGTGCCATTCGTGCAAAGCACCATTTGAACGGGAAAATAATTTGCCTCTCCCGCCACGTAATACGGAATGGTGTAGAAATAGGTTCGACCTTCCCACCAGAGGCCTTCATCGTTTGCTCTTACCATATCCGGAATGTCGTATCCTCCCGAAGTCGGTAGAGAAGCCATCTCATTTTTGAGCGGGCGGAAGCAATACGCATCCCCATTGTACAGACGGCGCACCTCCATATAAGTAAGACGTACCGCCTCAGCAGGATTGGCTTTTATACGATCATCATTAGGCACATTCCAGATGATATCTACCTTCGCCGCCACATGGTAAAGCATAAGGCTCACATGCGGTACCCGATGGGTTGCGCTACTAAAAGATCCATAATAGTCACCTGATACTTTATAGTTATAAGGTGTTGTATATATGTGTTGTAAATTCTCTTGCATCGTTTCGGATGATGTAGAGAACGTAAGATTCAGTACATCACTAAGGCTGGATATCGTACCTATAGGTTGACTAAGCGTCAGAGGTACTGCAGAGGCTATAGCATATACACGCCCCTCTATTTTTTCATTGGACAGCAGGAGATTCAATTGCCCTAAATATTGATATACGCTATCTCCTTCTGTTTCGAGCGTACCATTATAATGCGTTAACAGCCAGTCCTCATCTGTTAACGTACGCTCCATTGTATTCCATAGTTCCCAGTTGACTCCGTTCTTTTTAAGAACGATAATATATAAATAATGCGGCAACGAAAAATACTCGGTCATACCCGGGTCACTCAAAACGCGACGCATAGGGGCACGGCTCGCCGAATGTACCTCCGTTGCCGGAAGGCACAATGAGAACGGCATACCCACCTTCGTTTTCTCTTCCGGTGAACATCCTACATTCACAAGGAGAATCAATAATAATATGTATGTCGCGATTTTTTTCACTGCTATAAGTTTATCTCATGCGATCCGCCGTCCTGCCAGTCGAGCGTGATACTCACGCTTGCCTCTGTATGTTGTACCGGCATCAACGAACCGTCTTCATTCATCCGTATACGAATGATACGTAACTCACCTGCTCCAAGCGATTCATTCATCGTTAGTTTACTCGTCGTATAGCGGTCGCCTATCAATGTCGCTTTTACCGTCAGCGTCCAGGGCTCATCATCACGAGAGGGCATTCCCACTGTAGCCAGACAAGCCGTCGTAGCTGGTACGTCCGCTGCTTTTGCACGTCCCTGCGCTGCCGGAGCACCGGCTGCACGACTGATGGGCACATTCTCCAGTTCGAAGGCGCAGGCGCGATCAAAGCGGTACGCGCTGTCGCGCATGGAGAAGCCGCATGCTATGTTGTTCAGCGTTCCGCTTAGCGATACCAGCGAGTCGCAGGCAGTAGTATCGATTACAAGCGCCACAGCGGCATTCACCATATACAGATACACATTGAATTGCTTGGAGCTGTCGTCCACCGTCATGTCCATTCGCGCCGAGAACACTCCGGTGTTCATCGACTTCAAGGCCGACGAGGTCGGTAGGCTCAAGCACATCGTAGCCGAGTGGTCGCGATCAGCCAGCGACATCTGGTTGTTGTCCGCGATATTCGCCAAGGCCAGATGGGTGTAGTTCTCTTTGGGTAACTTAAGCGTATAACTGGTCTGGCTCGCGTTAATCACATCCAATATTCGGTGACGAAGCTCATCGGTCTCCTTGTTAAAGAAATGGAGATCAATATCTTTCGCCTTATCGGTAAATACCGGCGACAACCACCCGCGCAAGGCTTCGCGCACCACGCTATCCGTCTCTTCCGACAACTCAGTCTGCAACTGCGTACTCAGTTCGGTACGCAGCTGCAGCTGATAGTCGATCACCAGTTCCTCACCGCACACACTCAGATTGTCGTCAATCAGGTTGCATGCGACGAAGAACAAGGGAAATAATATGACGAATAACCGTTTCAAGTTATACGCGTTGCTAATTGATTAGAGATTAACTGTGTATGTTGTACCTGCCGTCCAGTTCAAATCAACAGACAAACCAATCTCCAGAGTCGGAGTACGGAGGTCCGGAATACCATTGTAAGCATGTTTCAGGTCTACAATATTCAATTCAGCAGTAGTAGTGTAGTCCTTCAAGAACACCTTCTTCGGCGTAGTAGTTGCATTTGCAGCGACCAGCTTACCAACCAGGTAGAATTTGCCGCCTGCAGGAACGACACCGTCTGCACCGATGAAGTCAGAAGTCGTATTGTTAAGCAGCTCAATAGCAATCATGATATCAGCACCTGTTTGACCACTTGTCGGAGTCTCCAGAACCAAGGTGCTGTTGGCCGAACCAAAGGAGGTTGTTACATTAATCGTCGACGTCATCTCCTTATCATAGATCGTGTAAGCACTGGTTGCACTACCACCATAGGTTTCCTGGGTGAAGTCGAAACCAACGTTCTTTTGACCACCTACCAATACACCTGTCAGCTGGAAGCGTTTGCCATCTTCGTTACAAGCGATAGTAGCGGGAGTAGGTAATGCTGCATCCTCAAGAGAAGCGGAGCTCAATTTAACTTTCACATCAAAACGACCTACAGCGTAGTTAATCGGATTAACCAATGCCAGAGAGCGGGTTTTGGAATCAACCGATCCGTTCGTGGTGGTATATTGGGTAAGTACCCAAGCCCAATCATGAGTGGCATCCGTAAGAGCCGCATTCTCAGACTCATTCGAGGTATAGATGGTCGTGTTGGCATAATACCAAAGAGAAGACGGATATGCATACTGGAGGGTGGGAGCTACATTCATAGCATCCACGCCGTTTCTATTAACAAAATTCTTGTCCGCAGAGGAACCGAACTTACCATCGGTCGGATCGTTGTCGTATGCAATAGCGATAGCACCGTCCGGCAAATTGAGGGAAGCAGGGAAGGCATTGTACGGCGATTTTAAGGTAACCTTTTTCGTTCCGTCGTCGTAGGTAACGTAGGTACTGCTCTTAATAGCCGTACGCATATTGTCTGCCAAAGTATTTTCCGTCAAAGCGATAGTAGCCAACAAATCGTTCATCATGCGCTGAATATTAAACGAATTGAGGTTCTTGGTCGTTTTGTACTCGTCGAACAACTTTTTGAAACCTTCGTTGTCAGAAGTCGTATAATTCTTCCACGCCTTAGTGCCATCCGTAGCGTCAGCCACAGACTGTACATAAGCAACCAAACCAACCAATGCCTCATTTGTAGCGATAGAGTTCGGCTGAATAGCCTCCAACTCAAACTTAGCGGTATTAGCCGTTGTTGTAGCCTCTACATAAGTCAAAGAACCTTTCTCGAACTTTGATCCAGTAGCTTTCGATTCTGCATAGAACAAGAAAGCGGATGTTCCGGTCGGAACAGATACATCGGCGTACTTCTTAGCTTTACTGGTAGCTGCCAATTCACTGGTAAGAGCGATGTCGGTAATTCCACTGAGCTTTGTACCAAGCTTTGTGTCACCTCCATCAACGACATTGCCTTTTGCCAATCCGAAAGGAATAAGGCAGATGCTACCAATACCTTGGAAATCACTTACACCATTGGTGACTTGCACTTTATCTCCCGGCATCTTACGAGGACCACCGGTTGCATTGGCCGGCAACGAGATGTTGATGTCGGTCGTTACCGACGGAACATAATTAGCGCCACCGGATACGTTAGCGTCGTTACCCGAACATCCTGTCAGGGCAACACTTGCCAGCATAGCTGCGCAAGCAAAAAATGTTACTTTTTTCATTTGTTTGAACATTTGGTTAATAAATAGGGTTAATTAGTTGTGTTATGTTGATTAATAAATCGTTTCGCAATAGATGGTAATGCAACCAAGGTTGCGAAGTATATGTTTCAGTTCGTCGCGCATATAGCGGTAGGTAGCGCCCTTATGCAGCGCCTTGATCTTCTTCTCACGTGTATCGGCATCGGGCTCGGTGTCGATGATCTCGAACACCTCATCACGCCCCTCGAACTCTACGTTCTGCAAGCCGTACTTGAGCTCTGCCCAGCTCTCGCCACCGTTGCAGACATCGAATATGCTGTCCGGCAGCGGGTAGATAGACTGCATATACTCCTTGATGGTCTGCGCACGGCTACCGGCCAGACGCTCGTTGTAGCTCAGCCTACCGTCGAAGGACGCGAAGCCCACGATACGGATATGGGTGATACGGATGTCGGGATCGTTCCAGGCATCGCCCAGGATATGCATGATACTATCCATGAGCAGGTCGTTCTGGATAAACGAGCGGTCCATCTTCGTGACGTTGACATCGAAGAAAAGGAACACGTTGCGCGGGTCTGCGCTCAGGGCCATGCCCGCGTCGTAGGTCTCATACTCATCGTCGTCACGCAGCAGACGGCTACGCAGCTGACGCATGTTGTCGGCCTTCACCTCCATAGGCGGCACCCATGCCACTACCGGCGCAGGCTGCTCCCAGACGGGCTCCAGACGCTCGGCAGGCATCAGCGGCTCTGCGGGCTCCTCGGGTTTCTCCTCCAGCCGCTCGCAGTCGCAACGGCGCGCCAGACTCGCCTCGTCGCCGCCCAGCGGCACCGACAGGTTGACGCCCAGCTTAGGCAGCACCATCCAGCGTCCGCTCTGCGCCTTCTTGCTACCGCAGTGCTTGCACTCGTACTCTTTGTACCACGAGTAACCGGCATCCACTCCACCCTCCAGCTCGATACTGAAATGCGGCGAGATAGCGAAATGCCATCCGTAGCTCAGACCCGCCATGACGGCGTCGCCCTCGTAACGGCTGTCCTTCACCTGCTTGTACATCCAGCTGACCGGCCAGGCGTTACCCGCCACGTTGTAGTGGGCATAGGCTACGTTCCACGAGAGGAAACCACGATGGAAAACATGGCAGAACCAGTAGCGCGGCGCTATCCAGGCCGACACATGGCGCCACTTGGGGAAATGGGTATCGTCGAGCGGGAAGGGATTGAAACCGGCACCCAGCTCCAGCGTCCACTTAGGCGTCAGACGTATCTCCAGCTCCAGGTTGGGCGTCGCGATAGCGTCGTAGAGCAGGTTGGTCTTCAGGGCCACTACTTCGCGCTTCTGCTTCTCTTGCTGCGCCAGCTGCTCTTGAGGCTCTTGGCTACTGTTTTCTTGCGCATAGGCGCCCGCTAAAGACAAGAGCACACAAAAAAAGAACGCTCCCAGACGACATACCGTTGACATGTTTCCTATTCCTCTGTTCATACAAAATTCGAATCAACGCTGCAAAGGTACTGCTTTTCACGCACATATGCAAGAACTGATTCGAATTTTTGTATTAGAGTTAAGAAAAACAGGCAAAAATTTACGAATTATCAAGTTTTGTATTCCATTCACGCGGTGTCATACCCGTTTCGCGGGAGAAGATACGCGAGAACACTACTGGCGACGAGAAGCCGCATTGTTCGGAAATATCCTGCAGTTTCATCTCGGGATTCTCATCCATCAGCCGCTTGGCTTCTTCGATACGGTAGTTGGTCACAAGCTGGTAGAAACTGCAGCCGTATTCGGTGTTGATGAATTGGCTGAGATAGGTGCGGTTGAGCGGCAGCACTTCGCACAGATCGAGCAGTCGGAACTCGGGATTGCAATAGGGTTTCTCGCGCTCCATCCACTGTTCGAGCGCAGCCTTATAGGAGGACCATTCCCCGGCATCGCCGTCCTCTTCGCCGGACGCCTCCGGCTTCGCGACGGTCTGTTCTTCCTTATGCCGCGTACTACGCATCATCGTCCAAGGATCGGCGCGGAAGACGATCTGCTCGGTGCTGTACGCCAGCATCAGCAGCAACAGCCACTGCTGGGTAAACAGATGGGCCTGCGTCGTACTAAAACTGAGCACGATATACTGCCCACCCGATATCAGGAACATCGTCAGATAGCGCCATATCCACTGCACGTCGATGTCGTCCATCTTCGAGTAGTTCTCCTCGCACCACCTGCGGTAGGCCCGTATATGGGAAGTCAGGAAGACCACCAGCATGACCGGATAAATCGCCAGCATCCAGCGCAGGTCGATCGGCAGCCAGTAGTTGAGCGCGGCGATGATAAACACCGGCAGCATATGCAGCACCGTACGCTTGAGCGTCAGGCTGCCCGGACGCAGCACCTCCGCCGGATAGAGCAACAAAAGCCATGCATAGATATTGCCTACTACCAGTTCCCAACCGCGCAGACTGATCAGTCCCACGTCAGAACGCTCGCTGTTGTAGACTATCAGCCGCATTAGCAGCAAGGTAGCCAGCACCGCCCACACCAGCAGCACACCGGCCCACACCTTACGCGCACGAATGTCTTTATGGTGACGCGCAACCAGCCATGCACCCGCCAGACTGACGGTTGCCACACAGCCGTTCAGTATCTGGCTGATACCGTTTTCATACAAGTCCGCAGGTATCAGGCCTGCAAAACAATCGCTCGCTACCACTGCTGCCAAGAGCAAGATAGCGAACCAAATCTCGGTTTCGTAGTCGGAGTAGAACGTCCGAAAACTCATCCGTTTTCCTTCTGCTTTAGCAGAAAAGGTTGATTCTGTGACTCTTAGGATTCCCATTTCGCTAACTCCTATTCAAACATTTCGGCCCATTTGCCAAACGAGACGCAAAGATACACATTTTTCTGCATACATGCAAGAGGTAGCGTCCGATTTTTTACGCAAAGTCAAGAATTACGCTACAACTTTTTACGCAAAGTCAAGAATTACGCTACAACTTTTTTACGCAAAGTCAAGTTGCTTATAGACCTCTAACGGTGCGTACCGGTTGCGGTATGGTATGGGTGTGATTAGGTCGTTCTCGGGACGTGGTCCCGTAATGGTCCCGTTCATGCCCCGTTCATGCCCCGTTCATGCCCCGATATTCTCCCGACAACACTCCAAAAATACACCGATTCGCAGTTTACGACCAGAACAATGGTTAAGCCCTTCTCGGCGGAGCGGTCACGGACTTCCTCCCGTCAATCGGGAGGACGCTCCGGGTTAAAAGCACGAAAAAAAATGCAGAAAAAGTGGCATACGCTCTTGCATATGTCATTTTTTTGTATTAATTTTGCACCCGTTTTTTGCGTGGGATGAAGAAAAATACATTCAAAAACATATGGTTTTCCTACCAATCGGAGGTCGTTTTCGGCTTGGTACTATCGGCAGTACTGGTGGTGAGTATGCTGTTGTCGCGTTACATACCGGCAGCGCTGTTTGACCTTTTTATCAATCCGGCTATGAGTCTTGCTTTTGCGGGAATATGCTTCTTCGGCGGAGCGCTATGCCTCAAACATCACGACGGCATCCGAGTGCGTCGATCGTGGGCCTCGATGCTGATAGCTTGGGGCACATGGGAGATCGTGATGGTGGTGGCTTCGGCTACGCTCAACTCGGCCATCATGGAGGTGGGTACCAACACCATGTCCGGCACGACGATGGTGCTGGCTTGTCTGTTCGCATGGTTGCTGTTTATCTACCCTACGGAGGTCTTGCGTCCCGGCTGGCTCAACTGGCCACGCTCCTTGATGCAGTTAGCGCCATTGGTGGTTTTAGGCGTGGTGGATTACGTCGTACCGATTGACCTCAGATGGCTCATCGGCATGTATCCGATAGCCTTGCTGGCACTGCTGATTCGGCACATACGCAAATACCGCCTCTGGTGCGAGGATAACTTCTCGACGCTGGACGACATAGACGCACAATGGATCGTGCGCTATATCATAATGGTGATATTGGCGGGACTGGTGTTCTACTGGCTATGTATATCCAAGCAACCTGCACGTGCGTTCACGCAACAATGGTTTCTCACCTTCATCATAGCCTATACCACCGAACGTGTGCTCTTCCGTCCCGATCCGTGGAAACGCTTGCATAGTACGGCAGAGGACGAACCGAAAGAACAGCCCCCTGCCGACATCGGCTATCGTGCTACTCTGGAAGAGTGGATCGAAAAGGACAAACCCTATCTCAATCCCGATTTCCAGTTGAGCGACTTACGCCAGGTGCTGCCACTCAACCGCACCTACCTCAGCCAATTCATCAACACCGAATACGGCTGCAGATTCTACCAGTGGGTCAACACGCTGCGCATCAATGAAGCCAAGCGCATGAAGACCGAGCATCCGGATATGAAGCTACAGGATATAGCCGAGCATTGCGGCTTCTCGTCGCCCGCGGTGTTCTCGCGTATCTTCTCTCGCGAGACGGGCGTGACGCCGAGCGAATGGCTCGCCCAAAACAACCGTCAGGACTAAGCGGTAGGATGAGTTTTTACATACTGGCAGAGGCGTTGCAGCGCTTCTGCCAGTATTTGTTTAGAGGTGGCAAGATTGATGCGGATATAGTGCTCGGCGCCGTACATCTCCGAGGGGTTGAAGAGCACATGTCCCTCGCGTGCCATCGAGCGGCAGAACGCTGCAGCCGACATACCCAGGGCGGAGATATCGACCCAGGCCAGATAGGTGCCCTCGGTCTCGTGGAGCCGGAGCATGGGCAGTTCACGTCCCAGGAAATCGCGGAGGTAACAGAAATTGGCGTAGATATATTCGTTCAGTTCGTCGAGCCAGGCCTCCGACTCGTTGTAGGCAGCCACCTGGGCGACCAGACCGAAGGGGTTGAGACCGTTGACCTCGTGTATCTCGAGCGCATGGTTGATCTGGGCGAAGAGTTCCTTATTGGGTACGTAGATATTCGCGCAGAGCAGGCCGGCGATGTTGAACGCCTTGCTGGCGGAAGTGCAGACGCAGAAGTCGGTATCGTCGATGACGATAGAGGCGAACGGCGTGTAGGCATGACCGGGGAAGGCGAACTCGCAGTGGATCTCGTCGGAGAGGCAGAAGAGGTGCTCGCGGCGCATGATAGCGGCGAGGTGTTCGAGTTCGTCGCGACTCCAGACGCGTCCCGTGGGGTTATGTGGGTTGCAGAGCAGGAACACATCGGCCTCGGCAGCTTTCTCCTCCACATCGCGCCAGTCGATCTCGAAGCGGTTGTCACGCAGCACGAGCGGCGAGGCCACCAGGGCACAGCCCATGTTCTCGATACAGGAGAAGAAACAGTTGTAGGCCGGAGTGAAGGTCAGCACCCGCAGACAGTCGGTATGCATGCGCTCCTTGAGGGCGGCAAAGATAGCCGAGACAGCGGGCACGACAGCCGTGGTATAGAGCAGGTTGTCGCGCGTGATACCGGTCCAACCGTGGCGACGCTGGAACCACGAGGCGACGGCATCGTAGTTAGCCTGCGGCACGATAGAATAGCCGAAGACGCCGTGTTCGAGGCGGCGGCGCATGGCCTCACGAATAGGACGGGCGGCAGCAAAATCCATATCGGCCACCCACAACGGCAGGCACCCCTGCGCACACTCCGAGTCCCACTTATAGCAGTCGGAACCCTTACGATCTACAAATTCTAACATGGTATATCGATTTTACCTTGCAAAAATACAAAAAAAAATGTACATGCGCAAGAAAAAGACGATTTTTCGGAAATAATTTGTGTATATAAAAAAAAAGCAGTAAATTTGCACGCTAATTTTGGAATAGTGCGCATGTACGCGTGGGTACAGAAGGCGAGTGCGTGTGAGTATAGAAGAACTGAACATACTATTTGGGGAGCATCCGGAGCTGGCCGCCGTGAGGAAAGAGTTGGCGCACCGGGACGCACATGTGTTACTGAGCGGGCTACACGCGAGCGCGAGGGCGTTAGCACTCGCACACATAGCGAAACCCCTGTTTGTGATCTTTGACAATGCGGAAGCAGCACAATACTTTTATAGTGATCTACGATCACTGACCGCTAAGGCTGTAGGACCGGCTTCGCCTGTAGGAGAAGTGGGGTTCTTTCCAGCGGCGAAGAAGAGAAGGGCTGTGGATGACGCGGCGCAGATACAGCGCACGGAGACGCTGACGACGATGCCCCGTATCATCGTGACCTATCCGGAGGCGGTGGCAGAGGCCGTACCGGCGAGAGAGGAGCTGTCGGCTATCAGTTTTCAGGTGAAGACAGGGCAGACCATCCAGCAGACCACGCTGGGTCAGCAACTCGCGGACCTGGGCTTTGAGCGGGTGGACTTCGTGTACTCGCCCGGGCAATACGCCATACGCGGAGGCATAGTAGACATCTACAGCTACAGCCACGACGCCCCCTACCGACTGGATTTCTTCGGCGACGAGATAGACTCGATCAGGGAGTTTGATATAGAAGACCAATTGTCGAAGAACAAGGTCGAGAAGGCCGACCTTGTCGGACCGCCTTCGGCTGTAGGACCGTCGCAGAGCGACTGTAAGACCGCTAACCAGGTCCGACCAGGACCGGCTTCGCCTGTAGGACAAACTATAGTGGACTATCTGAGCGAGGAGACGGTGTGGGTGTCGAACGATTTCTCTATCGTTCGATTCAAACTAGACGGCCTAGGAGTCCTAGGGAGCCTAGGAGACCCAGGAAAGAGGAAGACCATTGAGCTGAACGAGAAGAGTACGTTTGCGGAGCACAATAAGATCAGTTTTGAGACGAGTCCGCAACCGGTGTTCCACAAGCAGTTCGACCTGCTGACCGACGACCTGAGACGGCATATAGAAGAGGGCTACAAGGTGTATATACTGGCCGAACAGCAGAAGCAGCTCGATCGCCTGAAGGCGATTATGGAAGCCTACCCCCAGCAATGTTCTACGGACGGCCATCGGCAGTCCGATCGAGCAGAGCTCTTCACCCGTAAAGGGAAGGGAGTTTGGTTCCAAGGCATCAACGCGACGTTGCATGAGGGGTTTGTGGACAGGGGGCTGAAGATTTGCTGCTACACCGACCACCAGATCTTTGAGCGTTACCACCGCGTGACGATGGCCAGTGAGAACGCACGACGCGGCAAGGCGATCATCACGCTGAAGGAGATCAATCAGCTGCAGATAGGCGACTACGTGGTGCATAGTGACCACGGTATAGCCCGTTTTGGCGGACTGGTGACGACGCCGGTGAACGGCAAGCCGCAGGAGATGATCAAACTAAACTACCGCGACGGGGCGAATGTGTTTGTGAGCATCCACAACCTCCACCGCATCAGCAAATACAAAGGGCGTGAGGGCTCGGAGCCGACGATAGCGCGGCTGGGCAGCGGTGCATGGGAACGACTGAAAGAGCGGACGAAAGACAAGGTGAAGGACATCGCGCGCGACCTGATACGCCTGTACGCCACGCGCAAGCAGCAGAAAGGGTTTGCCTACAGTCCGGACGGCTATATGCAGCATGAACTGGAGGCCTCGTTCCTCTACGAAGACACGCCCGATCAGGCCAAGGCGACGGCCGACGTGAAGCGAGACCTGGAGAGTCCGATGCCGATGGACCGACTCGTCTGCGGCGACGTAGGCTTCGGCAAGACCGAGGTAGCGATGCGTGCTGCCTTCAAAGTGGCCACCGACGGCAAACAGGTGGCGGTGCTGGTGCCGACGACCGTGCTGGCCCTGCAGCACTACAACACCTTCCGCGAAAGGATGGCCAACATGCCGGTGAGGATAGAATATCTGAGCCGACTGAAGAGCGCCAAAGAGACCAAACAACTGCTGGCCGAACTGGAAGCCGGCAAGATAGACATACTGATCGGTACCCACAAGATCGTGGGCAAGAGTGTGAAATGGCACGACTTGGGCTTGCTGATCATTGACGAAGAGCAGAAATTCGGTGTGGCCGTAAAGGAGAAACTGAAGAGTATGCGTGCGAACATTGATGTACTGACCCTTACCGCGACGCCTATACCGAGGACCTTGCAGTTCTCGCTGCTGGGCGCACGCGACCTGAGCGTGATGACTACCCCGCCCCAGAACCGTTATCCGGTACAGACCGAACTGATCACACTGGACGACGAGGACATCATCCGCGAGGCGATAGAACAGGAGATGGGCCGCAACGGACAGGTGTTCGTAGTGAACAACCGCATCGAGATGTTGCCGCGTATAGAGCACCGTATCCGACGGCTCTGCCCGGAAGCGCGTATCGTGATAGCCCACGGTCAGTTGCCCGCCGACGAGATGGAGCAACGGCTGGAGGCGTTTATCAACTACGACTACGACATCCTCATCTCGACGACTATCATCGAGTCGGGTGTGGACATACCGAACGTGAACACCATCCTGATCTTCTCGGCGCAACAGTACGGACTGGCCGACCTGCACCAACTGCGCGGACGCGTAGGCCGCAGCAACCGCAAAGCCTACTGCTACCTGATCGCACCCGACAAAGAGCTGCTGACCGAAGATGCCCGCCGCCGACTGGAAGCGCTGAGCACGTTTGCCGAACTGGGCGCAGGCTTCAACCTGGCGATGCAGGACCTGGACATCCGCGGCGCAGGCAACATGCTGGGCGCAGAACAGTCGGGCTTTATTGCCGACCTGGGCTACGAGACCTATCAGCGGATACTGAACGAGGCCGTGGAGGAGCTGAAGGAGGAAGAGGCCTACCCCAACCCCTCCCTGGAAGGAGGGGCTCAATCCGCAACTCCCTTCCCTTCAGGGGAGGGATGGGGAGAGGCTCCATTATGGTGCCAGGACTGTCAGCTGGAGACCGACTTGCCGGTGTGCTTCCCGAGCGACTACATAGAGAACATCAGCGAGCGTGTGACGTTGTATCGCGAACTGGACAGCCTGCGGAGCGACGACCAACTGCTGGACTTCCGCAAGAAACTGATCGACCGTTTTGGAGTGCTACCCGAGCCTGCCGAAGAACTGCTGAGCGTAGTGCCGCTCCGTTGGCTCTGCTGCCGGCTGGGCATAGAGAAGATACTGCTGAAAGGCGAGCGCATGACCATCTATTTTGTGCAGAAGAAAGATGCCTACTGGCAGTCGGAAGCGTTTGGCAAGATTGTGCAATACGCCGTGAACCGACCGGAACGTTGTATGCTGGTGGAAGAGCGTGACAAGAAGGGTCAGAAGACCGGACGACGCTATGCGTCGATACAAAACGTAAAGACAATAGCAGGAGCAACGACATTGCTCTCGAAGATCGAGAGAAACGAGATATGAAATATATAGGAATCATACCGGCGCGCTATGCGTCCACCCGTTTCCCGGGTAAACCGTTGGCGGAGTTGTGCCACAAGACGGTGGTGCACCGTGTGTACGAGCAAGCCAGCAAAGCGCTGGACACCGTGGTAGTGGCTACCGACGACGAGCGTATATACGACGCCGTGGAGTCGTTTGGCGGTAAGGTGGTGATGACGCGCCCCGACCATAAGTGCGGCACCGAGCGCTGTCTGGAGGCCTACTACGCCATCACGACGCCGACCTGGCGGGCGCAGAACGACACCGACACCGTGGTGATCAACATACAGGGCGACGAACCCTTCGTACAACCGGAGCAGATAGAGGCGCTGATGAAGTGCTTCGACCAGCCGGACACACAGATAGCCACCCTCGTAAGGCCGTACACCGACCAAGACAGCCAGGAGGCACTGGAGAACCCCAACACACCGAAAGTGGAATGGGACAAGCGGACAGGCGAGGCGAAGATGTTCTCGCGTAAGGTGATAGCCTGCGCCGACGGCAGCCACTACCGCCACGTAGGTATCTATGCCTACCGGGCAGACGTGCTGGCCGAGATCACCCGGTTGCCGCAGAGCAAGTTGGAGATAGAAGAACGGCTGGAGCAGCTGCGCTGGCTGGAGAACGGCTACCGCATCCGCGTAGGCGTGACCGACCAGGAGACCATAGGCATCGACACACCGGAAGATCTGGCACGGGCGATTGAGTGGTATAAGATTAACGGGTGAGAGTTTAGAGTTTAGAGTTTAGAGTTTAAAGACAACATATTATATTATTAACCTTTTTAACAAAAAACACAAACAATTATGGCAAAAAATCAATGTCCTACCCCGCACATTGGTGCGCAGTATGGAGAAATTGCAAAATCGGTGATCATGGCAGGCGATCCGTTGCGTGCCAAGTTAATGGCAGAGCGTTATCTGGAGAACGCCGTACAGGTGAACAACGTGCGCAGTATGTTGGCTTTCACGGGCGACTACAAAGGTAAGCGTCTGACGGTGATGGGTCACGGAATGGGTATTCCGTCGATTGGTATCTATTCGTACGAGTTGTTCAACTTCTACGATGTAGACACCATCATCCGCGTAGGCTCGGCCGGTTCGCTGCACAAAGACCTGCACCTGGGAGACATCGTGCTGGCACAAGGCGCATGCCACAACAGCAACTACGGTGTACAGTATGAGTTGCCGGGTACGTACGCATGCATCGCCGACTTCGACCTCTGCCGCAAGGCTGCAGAGAGCGCAGAGCGCTTCGGCTACCGCTACCGCGTAGGTAACGTCTTCTCGTCCGACTCGTTCTACACCGAGAACGCCCACAACGACAAATGGATCAACATGGGTGTGCTGTGCGTCGAGATGGAAGCTCCTGCACTGTATATGAACGCAGCCCGTGCCGGCAAGAAGGCACTGGTGATGATCACCATGTCGGACAACATCGTGACCGGTGAGGCTATGTCGGCTCAAGAGCGTCAGACCTCGTTCACCAATATGATGGACGTAGCATTCGACATTATCTAAACGATGCGTCGAGAGATTCTCATTATACTGATGATGACCCTGTTCCCCCTGTGGCTCAGCGCCCAGGAGGAGCAGGTGTCGTCGTCGGACTACGGCTATACGCCGGAACAGCCCACGCAGACTGCGCCCGCGACGCAGCCTACACAGGAGTACGTCTATCCGCAACAACAGCAGGAATACGTCTATCCGCAACAACAGCAACAGCAGCCGCAACAGCAGTACGTCTATCAGGAGCAGCAACAGCAGCCTCAACAGGCCGAGCAACAAGCTGAGCCGGAGAAGAAGAAGCAGAAGAAGTCGGCCGCAGAGATCTTCACCGGCTTCTCGAGCGGACTGACGATACACGGCGGCTACCTCTTTTCCGACTCGCCCGACAAGCTCTTCAGCAACAACGGGCTGGGCAGCGAGGACTACGTGAAAGGGTTGCCGCGTTCGGGTGTGTGTATGGGTATAGGCGCTATGTTCCGCGTACATTTTCTGGATCATATCCACCTGGGTGTAGAGACCAACATCAGCACGATGCCGCTGATGCGCACCGGTTCGAACCTGCGCAACATATGGGGAGGCGCACACTGCGACTTCTACACCACCTGGGGTAAGGTGCGTCCGCTGATAGGTATGACCGTAGGCGGTGGTACCATCAAACGTCTGTTTGTGCCGGAGAAAGCACAGATAGTGACCACGCCGGACAGCACGGTGTACAACGCTTCGTACACCAGCACCCCGTATTTTCTGCTCGACCCTTATGCAGGACTGGAGATACTGCTGGGTAAGAGCAAGAGCATGGCATTACTAATACGTATCGACTATATGCTGCAGTTCGGCACCGCCAACGGCATTGCCAAAGATGTCAACTGGAGCAATTTTATCACCCCCTCCGGACCGCGGCTGTACATCGGACTGCTGTTCGGACACATGACGAAGAAGAAAAAAGAATCAAACACACAATAGAATGGATAAAAACACTTGGATCGGCTTTCTCTTGATAGCCGCAATTATTGTGGGCTTTACGATGCTGAACCGTCCTTCGAAAGAAGAACTGGCGCGTCGTCAGCAGCAACAAGACTCCATCATGGCCCTGCGTATGGCAGAGGCCGAGGCACAACGCCTGAGCGATTCGCTGCAGTTGGTAGCCGCTGCGCCCCAACAAGCTACGGAACAAGTCTCTGACGAAGAAGTGCAGGCTCGTCTGCAGGCTGCCTACGGCAGTTTTGCGCCGGCCGCACAGGGCGAGGAACAACTGGTAACACTGGAGAACGCACATCTGCGTCTGACCCTCTCGACGCACGGCGCGATGATACAGCGCGCCGAGCTGCTCGGCTACCATGCTGCCGGCGACAGCGTCAACCCGCTGACGCTCTTCCGCGGTGAGGAGTCGGAGATGGCCTTCACCCTGATCACCGCCAACAACCGTATCCTGCAGACCTCGAATCTGTATTTCACTCCCGTGGAGACAGACGTGCCCGGCCGCGCTATCCTGCGTCTGCAGACCGCTTCGCCGGATGCGTATATGGACTGGATATACGACCTGTCGGACAACTACATGGTGCACCTGAGTCTGGTGCCCCACAACATGCAGACCGAGTTGGCACAGAACGTCAACTCGATGGAGATGCGCTGGCAACAGCTGATCCCGCAACAAGAGCAGGGACGTAAGTTCGAGGAGCGCTACGCACAGTTGCAGTACATGCTGGTGGGCGGCGACATAGAGAAACTGAGTGAGTCGAAAGACGACGCGGAGAAAGAGTCTGCGCGCGTGCGCTGGATAGCCTATAAGGACCAGTTCTTCTCCACCGTCCTCATTGCCGACGATGCGTTCTCTTCATCGGAGTTCCACTCCAACCTGCAAGGCAAATACTCGGGCTATATCAAGCAATATACCACCCAGACGACGGTTCCCTTCGACCTGAGCGGCAAGACACCGGTAGGCATGCGTTTTTTCCTGGGCCCGAACCACTACCACACGCTCAAGGCGTACGACGAGGGCGTGGCCAAAGAGGACCGTCTGCGTCTGAACAAATTGGTGCCGCTGGGCTGGAAGATAGTGAGCTGGATCAATACGGCGCTCGTCATCCCGATGTTCGACCTGTTCACCGGTTGGGGACTGCATATCGGTATCGTGATCCTCTTGATGACACTCGTCATCAAACTAATCATTCTGCCGTTTGTGTTCGTCAGCTATAAGTCGAGCGCGAAGATGCGTGTGCTGCGTCCGCAGATAGAGGCTATCAATGCGCAGTATCCGGCGGAGAAGATGCAGGAGCGCCAGCAGGCTACGATGCAACTCTACCAGCAGGCCGGCGTCAACCCGATGAGCGGCTGTCTGCCGATGCTGTTCCAATTCCCGGTGCTGATGGCTATGTTCTGGTTCCTGCCGACGGCTATCGAGCTGCGTGGTAAGTCGCTACTCTGGGCACCTGACCTCTCGACCTACGACGCTGTGTTCCACTGGAACTTCAACATCCCGCTGCTGGGTGACCACCTGAGTTTGTTCTGCCTCCTGATGACCATCGTCAACATCGTCTATACCTATATCACAATGCAGTCGCAAGCGACGGACCCGAACATGAAGTTCATGAAATACATGATGTACGCTATGCCGTTCATGTTCCTCTTCATCTTCAACGACTATGCAGCCGGTCTGAGCTACTACTACCTGGTATCGCTCTTCATCACCATTGTGCAGACGATGATCTTCCGCTGGTCGTTGGACGACGCGAAGATGCTCAAGGAGATTGAGGAGAACAAAAAGAAAAAAGCCGGGAAACCTAAGTCCGGCTTTATGGAGCGCTTGGAAAAGATGCAGCGCGAGCAGCAACGTCTGGCCCGCGAGCAAGCCAAGGCAAGTAGGCGTTAAGCCGACTCGTGGGCGCGAACCTTTGTCAGTTCGCGCTCCACGAGAGCATTGCCTGCCGACGAAAGCGTAACTCCGTCCTGCTCGAGGAGCGTGTCGTAACGGAGACTGGCCAACATCGGACTGGTGACATCAACAATGTGAACACAGTGTTGCGCCGCCAGACGGAACAGAGCCAAGTTGTACAAAGCATGGATATTGCGCAGACGCTCGGTAGTACCGCCCAGCCAGTAGAGGACGTTCTTGCGCTCCTGCATAGACATACCGCGAGTGATAGAAGCAAAGTAACGGTTCTCGTCGATAATAGGCAGGCTCATCAAGACGGGCTCTTGACTACATGCGCGTGCTTGCGCGATCTTATTTATATAAAGTGCCTTGTAGGCAACAAGGTCCATCTTAGGCTCGTGTAATGCACTCGGATTTGCGGCAATTGCTTTCCAGTCGTACTGCAAACCGCTCTCAGGCTGAATAATAATTGTTTTGTCCATAGCTGTATAGGATTTATTTGTTTGACGATGCAAAAGTACTACATTTTTTCGCCCCACACAACTATTTGTGACGAGCAGAAAAGAAATAATGATTAAAATACGTGATTTGATGACTAAATTAGTTATATAGTGACTAAAAATCGAATAAACTAATTTCGTCACACCATAAAAAGTGACAAGAATATGACTAAAATTCCCTCATCGGTACTATCTGTAACGTCGATGATGCTACATATCATCGTGATTCCGATATTCTTTCTATGCTTCATACTGCTCTACGAGAGTGCATGGATGCTGCGTTTTCTGGATGAGCCGATCAACGGTACGGTGATCAATACGCTGATACTGGCGAGTATCATGGCGGGTGTGATGGCGCTCTCGCGAATAGCGATGACGCTGCAGGGCAGAGAAGGCGGCAGTCTGTCGTGGTTGCAGTATATACTGTGGTCGGGCACCGAGTGGGTTGTGAGTGCCTGCTTCATGGCGCTGTATATGGCCTTGCTGTACGGCAATTTCGGCTATTTCCCTGCACTGGGACGCTGTATGGTGCTGGTGGCCTCGACGATAGCCTACCCGTACCTGATCATCGACTTTGTGATATGTACGACGCATCCGGACGAGCAGGAGCTGGCCGATGCGGACCTGGTGCGTTTTGCCGACAACACCGGCAGACTGAAACTGGTGATTGCGCGCGAGGTGCTACTCTATATCATCGCGCAAGAGAACTACGTGAGCATCCACTATCTGGAAGCCGGCATCGTGAAGGAATACGTGCTGCGTCAGTCGATGAGAGGAATAGAAGAGTTGATGCAGAAACACGGTATCGTGCGCTGTCAGCGCTCGTACTTCGTCAACCCGCGTCACGTAAAAGTGCTGCGTAGAGACAAAGAGGGAGTGATACAAGCCGAGCTGGATGTGGCTAACATGAAGCCCGTACCGGTTTCACCGAAATACTACGACCAGTTGAGCAGAATGCTATAGAAAGGACAAAGGACAATGGACGAAGGATTAGACATTGAGGGCATTGACAAGCATGCCGCAGGCCGCCAGGATATCCTCTCCGCGTGAACGACGGATAGTGGTAGTGAGTCCGTTATCGGTCAGGTAGTCGCGGAACCAAGTCATCTGTTTCTCATCGGACGCCGGAAAACGGCGTTCGTTTTTTATAGTCTCTACGCCTTCGTGGAAACGGATAAGGTTGACACGGCAGTTGAGTCCACGCAGCAGCCGCAACAGCTCTTTGGCATGACGCGGCGTATCGTTTTGTCCCGCCCAGCAGATATACTCGAAGCTGACGCGCCGCTGGTGGGACCAGTCGTAGTGGCGGAGCAGGGCCACGACATCGGTGATGGACAGCAGTTTCTCCGCCGGCATGATAGCACTGCGTTCGGCCGGAAAAGGATTGTGCATCGACACCGCCAGATGGCACTCACTCTCGTCGAGGAAACGCTGCATGGCGGGGATGCCCACCGTAGAGACGGTGATACGCTTTGGCGACCAGGCGCAGCCGTAGTCGGCTGTCATGATCTCCAGTGCCCGCAGGACATTGTCGATATTATCCATAGGCTCTCCTTCACCCATAAAAACCGCGTTCGTCAAGTCGTCAAAGTAGAACAGTTGATTGAGAATCTCGGCGGCAGAGAGGTGGCCGTGGAAGCCGAGAGTGCCGGTCATGCAGAACCGGCAACCCATCTTACAGCCCGCCTGGGTAGAGACGCAGAGCGTAGCCCTATCGTCTTCAGGAATATAAACCGATTCGATGAACTGGTCTCCGACGGCAAAGAGGTATTTGCGGGTGCCATCCTGGCTGACGGCTTCGCGGACCGGCGCATGGCGACCGACAATATAACGGGCCTTGAGCGCTTCGCGTCCACGGAGCGATATATTGGTCATCTCATCGAACGAGGTGACGCGGCGCACGTAGAGCCATTCGGCGAGTTGCTTACCCGCGAAACGCTGCAATCCGACGCTCAGCGCCACGTCTTGCAATTCAGCCAGTGTCTTTCCCAGGAGAACGTCCATTAGTCTTTCAGCATCGTGACATCGACGTGCGGATAGGCGAAGGTGAAGCCTTGCGGCGGCAGTTCGGTATAGAAACGTTCCTGCAGTCCGAAGAAGACATCCCAGTAGTCCGTACCGCGCACCCACGCGCGTACTATAAAGGATATATCGTTTTCGTTAAGCGACTTGAGTGCCACAAAAGGTGCGGGGATAGCGTCCATGCGATAGTTGACCGTAGAGAGCTGGAACGCACTGATATTGAGTTCGCGGTACAGCGCCTCGATGTCGGTATCGGCCGGCAGCACACGCGCATCGCTGTTGAGGATAGCGAGTATAGCCTCCTTGCATGCCGCGGCATCGACGCCGTAGGACACGCTGACGGTCCACTCGACGCGGCGCAACGGCCGGCCGCTGTAGTTGTTGATGGTGCCATTGGAGAGGGCACCGTTGGGCAGGATGACGACGCGGTTGTCGGTCGTCAGGATCTTGGTGGCCGTGATATTGACCTCGATGACCTTACCGAAACAGCCTTGCGCCTCGATCATATCGCCGGCTTTGAAAGGTTTGAAGGCCAGCAACATGATTCCTCCGGCGAAGTTCTGTACCGTACCGGAGAGCGCCATACCGATAGCCAAACCGCCGGCTGCCAGCAGAGCTGCCAGAGAGGTGGTGTCTACGCCCAGGGTGCCGATGGAGATGACGACAAGCAGGACGGAGAGGGTGATGCTGACAAACGACGTAACAAACGAAGCGATCGTAGGCTCCGTATTGCGCTTATCGAACATCCGCTTGAGGAGACTCTTGATCCAGCGGATGAGCCATATACCGATAAAGAGAATCAGCAGCGCCGCCAGCAATTTGAGGCCGAACTGCGTGATTTTCTCTACGAATATCTGCCAGAAACCTTCCGGATCGGTACGGGCATACTCGATCATCTGCCGTGCACCCTGACGCACGGAGTCGGGAGTCAGTCTCTGTTGTTCCTGTACAGCCGCCGCAGCCACTGTCAGATTCTGTAGGTCGTCTAAGAGAAGCATAAGGAGAGGATATAAACGTTAACGAATACGGTCGGCGGCACGCACCAGCGCTTCATCTTTGAGTATACGCCGCGTAGCCATGAGGGTCAGTACGAAGCACACGAGCGGGAACGAAGCCCAGGGCAGGATATGCCAGTCGACACCCAGCGCCAGTTTAGCCTGCCATACATAGATAGCCAGCACGCCGTAGTAACCCAGGCAGAGCAAGGCCAGGAAGATGTTGAGGCGCGCCTGCAGCAGACGCTTGTGGTAGAGGAAGATGTCGACGAAAGCCAACAGGGGTATGAGCGCGGTGGTGAGCAACAATCCCCAGAGGCCCTGCAGGCAGACAACAGGCTGGCAGTCCTCGTTGGTGATGAGCTCCATGCCGCTGGCGCCTAAGGTGTATATACGCAGTTCGTCCGCATCTTCCGGCGTTACCAGTTGGAGTACGGGAAGAAAGATCAGGGCAATGCCCAGTGCCACGATGGCCAATAAATACAATGTCTGAACTCGCTGTATCATAAAAAGTTTTCAGTATTCAGTATTCAGTTTTTTATCGCTTCTTCGAGGGAAGCACATTTGTCGCCGTGGGCATTGACCCAGCCTATCTGCCTGGCGGGATTGCCTACCATGAGTGCATAGGCCGGCACATCTTTGGTGACCACCGAGCCGGCACCGATGAGGCAGTACTCGCCGAGCGTGTGTCCGCAGACGATAGTGGCGTTAGCGCCCACCGAAGCGCCCCGCTTGATGAGAGTCGGTTTGTACTCGTCCTTGCGGCTCACCGCTGCACGGGGGTTGATGACATTGGTGAACACCATACTGGGCCCCAAGAACACATCGTCCTCGCAACGCACGCCGGTATAAACTGACACGTTGTTCTGTATCTTACAGTTGCGTCCCAGTACGACATCGGGTGAGATAACGACGTTTTGGCCGATGTTGCAATTCTCACCGATGGTGCAGCCGGACATGATATGGCTAAAATGCCAGATCTTGGTGCCCCGACCGATGGTGCAACCTTCGTCTACGTAGGACGACTCGTGGACAAAATAATTGGTCATTGATGATTGGTTATTGCTCATTGATGATTGGTCATTTTAGAAGAACAGTTTCAAAATATCGTTTCCGTTCGCCAGCACCAGCAGGACGATCAGCAGCCAGAAGCCTATCTCGTTGGCTTTCTCCAGGAACTTATCGCTGGGTTTGCGGCGCGTGATCATCTCTACGAGCAGGAACAGTATATATCCGCCGTCCAGAGCCGGTATCGGCAGGAAGTTCATGAAGGCGAGGATGATACTGAGGAAGGCCGTCATATGCCAGAACAGATACCAGCTCCACGTAGCCGGGAACATCGAGCCGATTGCTCCGAAGCCACCAAGCGACTGTGCACCCTCTTTGGTGAACACCAGTCGGAATTGCTTCACGTACATCGCCAGCACGTTCCAGCCGTAGGATATACCGGCGGGGATAGCCTCCAGGAACGAGTAGTCGGTATGTTCGAACCGGAAGTTGATACGCGGCACGATACCCAGTTTGCACTGGTCGCCGAGGAAGGCGTGTGCGGTCTGCAGCTCACCGGCGCGGTAGTAGTCGACCGTGATACTGTCGCAGGGATGACGTTGCAGTTCTTCGGTCAGCAGGATGTTACAGGGTGTCGACACGCCGTCGATAGCCACTATGCTGTCGCCTTTCTCGATGCCGGCATAGGCCGCGGCATTGTCGGGCAGCACGCTGTCCACCACAAACGGCAACCACTCGGCTATCAGCACGTAGCTGCGCTTCTGGTAGTTACGGTCGGCACGGGCTTTGTCGCGTTCGGCGCGTGCGAAATCGTTCTGCAGCGCCAGATAACGGGTACCCAGGTCCTCCGACATCGTCAGCGCGACGGTGTCCTTGCCACGCAGCACGATCACGTCGCGTTGGCCCTCGATGATAAGCGCCTGCATGACATCCTGCAGATAGACGGGTTCGGTACCATTGATAGCCAGTATGCGGTCCTGCTGACGGAAGCCCTCCGCCTGCATAAGCTCCGAATAGTAGAGTCCGCCGGTGACGTTCCTAAGCGGTAGGGTGTCCTGGCCCCAATGCCAGAGCAGGATGGTGAAGATGACCAGTGCGCCGATGAAGTTGACGAGTATACCGCCCAGGATGATCAGCATACGCTGCCAGGCGGGTTTGCTACGAAACTCCCAGGGCTGCACCTCGGTGGACAGATCCTCCGTCGAATGGGTCTCATCGACCATGCCGCCTATGGCGCAATAACCGCCCAGCGGCAGCCAGCCGATACCCCACTCGGTAGCATCGGGATGTTGTGCCCAGAGTTCGTCCTCCTCGTTGCGGTTGAAGAACTTGAAATGCCATTGGCCGTCAAACTTCTTCGCCCTCAGTAGCGAGAGCCAGGGGTTGAAAAAGAGGTAGAACTTCTCTACCCTCACGCGAAAAATCTTTGCGAACGTAAAATGCCCCAGCTCGTGTATCAGTACGAGAAACGCGAGGGCAAGTATGAGTTGAAGTGCTTGAATCATAATAATTCCTCAGCTATCCGCCGCGCAGCAGCGTCGGTAGCCACATAGTCGTCGTATGTAGGTTTGTGAATAAAGTCGGTTCTTGTCATCGTGGTGCGGATGATGTCGCTCATCTGCAGGAAGCCGCAGCGTCCTTGGCGGAAGGCGAGGTTGGCCACCTCGTTGGCCGCATTGAGCACACAGGGCATATTTCCGCCCTGCCGCATGGCCTCATAGGCCAACGCCAGGTTGGGGAAACGCGCCAAGTCGGGTTCTTCGAACGTGAGGTCCTTCAGCGCGAAGAGGTCGGCACGGGGGAAGTCACTCTTCAGACGTTCGGGGAACGAGAGGGCGTACTGTATCGGCAGCCGCATGTCGGGTGCTCCGAGTTGCGCCTTGATAGCGCCATCGGTGAACTGCACAGCCGAATGGACGATCGACTGCGGGTGAACGAGCACCTGCACTTTCTCCACCGGCACGCCGAACAGCCATTTGGCCTCTATCACTTCGAAGCCCTTGTTCATCATGCTGGCGCTGTCGATGGTTATCTTCGCACCCATGTCCCAGTTAGGATGCTTGAGTGCGTCGGCGGCTGTGACCGTCTTCATCTGCTCCAGCGAGTAGGTACGGAACGGTCCGCCGCTCGCGGTCAAGAGTATCTTCTCTATCTCGCTGCGGTCTTCGCCCACCAGACTCTGGAAGATAGCGCTGTGTTCGCTATCCACTGGCAGGATAGGCGTGTGATGACGCACCGCCAGGTCGCAGATGATCTCGCCGGCAACGACCAGCGTCTCTTTGTTGGCCAGGGCAATTGTCTTACCGGCTTTGATAGCCTCTATCGTCGGTCGCAGACCGGCATAGCCCACCATCGATGCCACCACGATGTCGATACTCGGCATGGTGACCATCTCGGCGATTGAGTCTGCCCCACTCCACACCTTCACCGGCATGTCGGCCAGTGCGTCACGCAGCGGCGCATACAGACTCTCGTCGGCGATACATACCACATCCGGCCGAAACTCACGCGCCTGCGCGATAAGCAAATCTATACTGCGATGCGCACAGATAGCGTACACCTCGTAGCGGTCGGGATGACGACGCACCACGTCCAGCGTCTGCGTACCTATCGAACCCGTCGAACCTAATATACAGAGTTGTTTCTTTTGCATCATTACCACATTATCACTTCTTCGGGTTGCACGGGCTGACCGGCTTTCCAGAGCTCGAACAGCAGCTCGTGGGTGCCGTCCATCAATCCGATTGACTCACCCGCCTCTACGCGTGTGCCTACCGGCTTGAGCACGCTGGACACATGACGATAGGTGCTGACGTACTGGTGGTGCTGGATGACGATGGTAGAGGTGTTATCCAGTGCGCGTTCCTCGTAGACGATGGTGCCGCGCAGCACCGATGCCACGTTCTCGTTCTTAGCTACTCGCAACGCCAGTGCATACTCGTGCCGCTGGAAATCCGGGCGCTGGGTGATGGTGCCGCGTACGGGACGGAAAAGGGTCTGCGACGTCGTCGGTGTCTGGGTGTCGAAGAGCATCAAACGGTCGCGCTCTTTCTGCTCGTACTGGGAGATAAACTCATCGGTCGCCTCATTGCGTTGCTCCAGTATCTGCGTACGCTCCACGCGCTGCAGACTGTCCAGACTCTGCACACTATCGGACTGGATATCGCCGGCCGTCAACTGCTTGATGACATCCAGATAACGGCGCTGCAGACTCAGGTCGGTCTGCAGACTGTCCACCCGCGCCGACTCATCGATGAGTTGCTGACGAATACTCTCGCTGTAACCCGGCAGGATATTTCGCACCGGCGTATAGACGATGAGCACCGACAGCAGACATATGAGCAGCACAAAGACCAGCGTCAGAAACGAGAACGCACCCAGCGCACTCATGCGGATGTGGAAGACCTCACGCAACGTGCGATCTTCCAGCATCGCCAAGCGATATTTGCGTCTACTGTCTGCCATTAGAGGATGGTGCAACCCGCGCAGGGTTTGAGTTGTTTAAAGAAATCGTTGCCTTTGTCGTCCACCAGGATGAAGGCGGGGAAGTTCTCCACTTCGATCTTCCAGATAGCCTCCATACCCAGTTCGGGGTACTCTACGCACTCAATCGACTTGATATTGTTCTGCGCCAGAATAGCAGCCGGGCCTCCGATAGAGCCCAGATAGAAACCGCCGTGTTTCTGGCAAGCGTTGGTGACGTCGATGGAGCGGTTACCCTTGGCGAGCATGATCATCGAGCCGCCGTGATCCTGGAACTCGTCTACATACGGATCCATACGACCGGCAGTGGTCGGGCCCATCGAACCGCACGCCATACCTGCCGGAGTCTTCGCCGGACCGGCATAGTAGATAGGATGGTTCTTCAGATATTCGGGCATCGGCTCGCCGGCGTCCAGACGGGCTTTGATCTTCGCATGGGCAATGTCGCGACCCACGATGATTGTGCCGTTCAGGCTCAGACGCGTACCGATCGGGTATTTCGTCAGTATCTTACATACATCCGCCATCGGCTGGTTGAGGTTGATACGTACGGCGTCGCCTTCGCCGGCCTGACGCAGTTCTTCGGGAATGAGGCTCGCAGGGTTGTTGTCGAGTTTCTCAATCCAGATACCGTCGCGGTTGATCTTACATTTGATATTTCGGTCAGCCGAGCAGCTCACGCCCAGACCGATCGGACAGCTGGCGCCGTGACGCGGCAGACGAACGACACGCACATCGTGCGCCATATACTTACCGCCGAACTGTGCACCCAGCCCTATCTTATAGGCCTCCTGCAGCAGCTGTTTCTCCAGCTCTACATCGCGGAACGCACGACCCGTCTCGTCGCCCGTCGTGGGCAGTGCGTCGTAGTAATGGGTCGAAGCGAGTTTCACCGTCAGCAGGTTCTTCTCCGCACTCGTACCACCGATGACGATCGCGATATGATACGGCGGACAAGCAGCGGTACCGAGGGATTTCATTTTCTCCACGAGGAACGGAATCAGTGTACCCGGGTTCTGGATACGCGCCTTGGTCTCCTGATAGAGGTAGGTCTTGTTGGCCGAACCGCCCCCTTTCGTCACGCACAGGAAACGATACTCCGCACCTTCGGTAGCCTCCAGGTCGATCTGCGCAGGCAGGTTACACTTGGTGTTCACCTCGTCGTACATGTTGAGCGGCGCGTTCTGGCTGTAACGCAGGTTGCACTCGGTATAGGTGTTGAACACACCACGGCTCAGCGCCTCTTCGTCGCAGAAACCGGTCCAGACCTCCTGGCCTTTCTCGCCATGGATGATAGCCGTTCCGGTGTCCTGGCAGAGCGGCAGCTGGCCCTTACAAGCCACCTCCGCATTGCGCAGGAAAGTCAGCGCTACATACTTATCGTTGGCCGAAGCCTCCGGGTCGCGAAGGATCTTCGCTACCTGCTCGTTGTGCGAGCGACGCAGCATGAAACTGACGTCATGAAAAGCCTGTTGCGCCATCAAGGTCAGCGCTTCCGGCTGCACTTTCAAAATCTCGTGTCCTTCAAACTCGCTGACCGACACATAGTCCTTGGTCAGCAGATAATACTCCGTCTCGTCCTTGCCGAGTTGGAACATCGGTGCATACTTAAATTCCATAGTATTTGTGTGTTAATGATTTCAATTGAGCGTGCAAAAGTACTACATTTTTTGCATATATGCAAATTTTTACTCTATTTTTTTGCGTCAGAGGCTCTCCGCGAACCGTTCGGCATCGGCCAATTGGTCTATCTTGCCGACGTCCATCATCCGGTAGTCGGTCGGCACGAAGGCCTGCAGCGGCAGGTCGTTCATGTGGTCCAGATAGAACGCTATCAGGGAGAACTTACCCGCCGGCTTCTGCTGCAACTGCTGCAGCGCTTCGGGACTCAGTAACTGCATCCCGCTGAATGCCAGATGCCGGCCTTCGTGGCCCTTGAGTTCGCCGGTGGCGATATTGGTCCAGCCGCACAGCCGGTCTGTCGCGTCGAAACAGAGATAACGCTGCGTCTGGCGCTCGCTGACCACCAGTTGACTCACTCCGCTGCGGGCGTAGCGATCCACCAGCTCGCGTATCCGGATATTGCTAAGTATATCTACGTTGCAGGCCAGTATCGGTTCGTCCGCGCCCTGTAAGCCCTGCCCTGTAATCGCTTTTCGGAGTCCTCCGCCGGTCTCCAGCAGTTCGTCGCGTTCGTCCGACACCTCGATACGGCAGCCCCAGCCGTCGTTCGCACGGATGGTGTCGATGATCATGTCGGCAAAATGGTGCACGTTGACGATGATGTCGCTGACACCCGCTTCGCGCAACTGCTCTACTTGCCACTGCAGCAGCGGTTTGCCGGCCAGCGGCAACAAGGCCTTCGGCATCGTATCGGTCAGGGGTTTCAGACGCGTACCCAAGCCCGCTGCAAAAATCATTCCAACCATCGTTCTATCCCCCTTTCTCGGTGAATAAGATGCACCCGCACCCCATATTTCTCCCTGAGCCGCTTCGCCAGATGTTCGGCGCTATAGACCGACCGGTGCTGACCGCCCGTGCAGCCGAAAGCCACCTGCAGATGGCTGAAGCCGCGCTCCAGGAATCGCTCTACGTGGTGGTCTACCAGTTTATCCACCGACTCCAAGAACGTACGTATCTCGCCGTCCTGCTCCAGGAAGTCGATAACCGGCTGGTCCAGACCCGTCAGCGTCTTATATTCCTCATACTTGCCGGGATTGTGCGTACTGCGGCAGTCGAACACATATCCGCCGCCGTTACCAGATTCATCGGCCGGCACACCTTTCTTGAACGAGAACGAATAGACCGTGACGGTCAGACCGCCTGCGGCTGATAGACCGCTGGTGCTGACAGACCGTTTCACTGCCGGACCGCCTTGGGCTGTCAGACTCTCGGCTAACTCCCGCAGATAGGGGTAGTCGTTTAGGCCGGCAAGCACCTCTCGCAGGTTACGCAACGCCAGCGGTATCGACTCCAGGAAATGCGGTTTCCGCTCGAAATAGCCCCTGTAGCCGTACGCCCCCAGCACCTGCAGTGTTCGGAACAATACGAAATGCGGCAGCGCCGCACGCCAAGCGGCTTCGTCCAGCTCGGGTTGCAGCTTTCGCAGTTCGTCCAGATAGGCCTCTATCAGCTGTTCGCGCAAGGCGGGGGCCAGATTCGCTTTGGCCTGCCAGAGGAACGACGCCACGTCGTACTGCGTCGGACCGCGCCGACCGCCCTGGAAATCAATGAAATACGGTTGCTCGTCTTTGATCATCACGTTGCGACTCTGCATGTCGCGGTAGAGGAACGTGTCGGCCGGTTGCGCCAGGATGACCTGCACCAGTCGGTCGAACTCATCCTCCAGTTTCGGCTCCGAGAACTCGATCTTCGTGCCCTTCAGAAAGCAGTATTTGAAGTAGTTCAGATCCCAGCGTATCGACCGCTCGTCCATCGCCGGCACGGGGAAACACACGCTCCAGTCGAAATCTTTCGCGCCCTCCACCTGCACATGTGCCAGCGCGCGTATAGTACGCTCCAGTAGCGTGGGCTCCAGACGGCTGAAAAGCAGGGTGTCGCCCAGGTCCTCCTGGGTATAACTCATCTCGTCCTCACTCACGCTGTACACCTCCGGCACGGGTAGTCCCAAGGCGTGGAAATGGCGCGCCATATAGAGGAACGCACGGTTCTCGTCCCTATTGGTGCCTACCACGCGTATCACGCTGCGCCCCGCGGCGTTCGTCTCTCGCGTATAGACACGGTTGCTTCCTTGCTGTTTGATCATAAGCTAATTCGGCGTGTTTCGCCTCATCCAATTTTGCGTGCAAAAGTACTACATTTTTTTGACATAAACAAGAAAAATTGCACCAACATGCGTTTTTTTTTGCATACATGCGAAAAAAGTAGTACCTTTGCACCCGCTAAACGATTACGATGATGAATTTTACCCATTTGCATGTTCACTCCCACTATTCGCTGCTCGACGGACTATCCAAGGTAGACGAGATTGTCGACAAGTGTATCGCCTCCGGCATGAATGCTGTGGCGCTGACCGACCATGGTAACATGTACGGCATCAAGGACCTGCTCGACTACTGCAAGAAGAAAGAGGGATTCAAGCCTATCGTCGGTACTGAGGCCTATTGTGCCCGCCGCGGACGCCACTCTATGCTCGACGACAAAGCCGTCAACGGCGAGGGGCGCACCTATACCATCGACCGCTCCGGTTGGCACCTCATCCTGCTGGCGAAGAACATCACCGGCTACCACAACCTCTGCCGACTCGTCTCCCACGGCTATATGTCCGACGCGTTCTACCATACCCCGCGTATCGACCGCGAGTTGCTGGAGCGCTGGCACGAAGGTATCATCTGCTGCTCCGCCTGTCTGGGTGGTGAGCTGCCGCAGAAGATACTCGACGGTATCGCCAGAGGCGGCGACTTCACTGAGGCGGAAGAGACGGTACAATGGTTCAAGAACCTCTTCGGCGACGACTACTATATCGAGTTGCAGCGCCACGAGACGCAGAAACCCGGCGGTGACCAAGAGGTCTACGAGCGGCAGAAACAGGTCAACCCGGTCCTCATCGACCTCGCACGCAAATATGGTATCAAGCTCATCGCTACCAACGATGCTCACTTCGTCAACGAGGAGGACGCCGAGGCGCACGACCGACTCATCTGCCTCAGCACCAACCACTACGTCAACGATGTCAACCGCATGCACTATACCAAGCAGGAGTGGATCAAGACGCCCGACGAGATGGCCGCTATCTTCAGCGACCTGCCCGAGGCGCTGGAGAACACTCAGGAGATAGTCGACAAGGTGGAGATTTACGATATCGACCACGGACCTATCATGCCTAAGTTCGACATTCCTGAGAGTTTCGGTCGCGAAGAGGACTATCCCGACCGTCTCGCCTTCGAGTCGGCCTACCTACGCCACCTCACCATGCAGGGTGCACTGGAGCGCTACGGACAAGAGCGACTCGACACCGACGAGGTGCTCAAAGAGCGTATCGAGTTCGAGCTCAACACCATTATCTCTATGGGTTTCCCGGGCTATTTCCTCATCGTCATGGATTTCATCCGTGCCGCACGCGAAGAACTCGACGTGTCGGTAGGTCCCGGACGTGGCTCGGCGGCCGGTAGTGTGGTGGCCTACTGTCTGAAGATCACCGACCTCGACCCCCTGCAGTACGACCTCCTGTTCGAGCGTTTCCTCAATCCCGACCGTATCTCCCTGCCCGATATCGATACCGACTTCGAAGATTGCGGACGCGGTAAAGTGCTCGACTATGTCAGCCGTAAGTACGGCGAGACCCATGTGGCTCATATCGTTACCTATGGTAAGATGGCTACCAAGTCGGCTCTGGCCGACGTGGGACGCGTCCAGCAGATACCCCTCGCCCGTGTCAACGAGCTCAAGAGCCTCATACCCGACCGCGAGTTCCCCGGCAACATCAAGGACGACAAGGGCAAGTCGCCTAAGGTCAACCTCAACAACTGCTATAGGTATATCGACGAACTCAAGCGCGAGTACGAGCAGGGCGATCTTAACACGCGCACCATGCTGCAGTACGCAGCGCGTCTTGAGGGCACTATCCGCCAAGTGGGCGTACACGCCTGCGGCGTCATCATCGGTGCCGACGACCTCACCAATTTCGCGCCCCTCTCGTCCGTCGAGGATAAGAACGCCAAGAAACGGGTGCTCGTCACCGAGTACGACGGCCACGTGGTAGAGTCCGTAGGACTCATCAAGATGGACTTCCTCGGCCTCATCACCCTCACCATCATCAAGGAGTGTCTGCGTAACATCAAGCGTGCACACGGCATCGACATCGACATCGACCATATCCCTATCGACGACGAGCTGACCTACAAACTTTTCCAAGAAGGTCGCACCGTCGCTGTCTTCCAGTTCGAGTCGGCCGGTATGCAGAAGTACCTGCGCGAACTCAAACCGACCGTCATCGGCGACCTCATCGCCATGAACGCCCTCTATCGGCCCGGGCCGATGGACTATATCCCGCAGTTCATCAAGCGCAAACAGGGTATCGAGCCCGTGACGTACGACATTCCCGTCATGGAGAAATACCTCAAGGACACATATGGTGTCACGGTGTACCAGGAGCAGGTCATGTTGCTCAGTCGTCTGCTGGCCGACTTCACCCGAGGCGAGAGCGATAAGCTACGTAAGGCGATGGGTAAGAAGCAGATGGCCGTCCTCGCCTCGCTCAAGGATAAGTTCATGGAGGGCGGTAAGAAAAACGGACACGACGAACGGGTGCTTAACAAGATCTGGGCCGACTGGGAGAAGTTCGCCTCCTATGCCTTCAACAAGTCGCACGCTGCCTGCTATTCGTGGGTGGCCTACCAGACCGGCTATCTCAAGGCCCACTACCCTGCCGAGTTCATGGCGGCTAACCTCACCGTCCACAAGGACGATATCAAGGAGGTCACCAAGCTCATGGACGAGTGCCGTGCGCTCGGACTGAGTGTGCTCGAGCCCGATGTCAACGAGTCGGAGCTATCGTTCACGGTTAATAGCAAAGGCGACATCCGCTTCGGTCTCGGAGGTATCAAGGGCGTCGGCGAAGGCGCTGCAGAAGCCATCATCGTCGAGCGCGAGAAAAACGGCAAGTACCGCACTATCTTCGATTTCCTCGAGCGTGTCAACCTCCAGTCCTGCAACCGTAAGACCATCGAGTGTCTCGCCCAGGCCGGCGCTTTCGAGTGCTTCGGCGATATCTACCGCGAGCAGTTCTTCGGCGTGGACGAAACCGGCAACAGCGGACTCGACCTGCTCATGAACTACGGCCAGAAATGGCAGGCCGACCGCGCCAACAACGCCAACTCGCTCTTCGGCGACCTCAACGACGCCATTGAGATCAAACATCCCGACCTGCCCGTCGTGCCGCGATGGGACACCATCGAACGACTCAACCGCGAAAAAGACCTCATCGGCATCTATCTCTCTGCCCACCCGCTCGACGAGTATGAGTTCGAGATACGCGAGTTGTGTAACGTCAACGCCGCCGAGCTCTCCCTCTTCGACCACTGGCGCAAACCCGACGAACGCGCCGAAGCCGAGAAACGCATCCGTATCGAGATAGCCGAAGGAGGCGACGAGCTGGAACAGAAACCCCTGCTGCCGTCTGAATTCATCGCGGCCCATAAGAACCAGCCCTGCCTCATCGGCGGACTCATCACCTCGGCCGAATCGCGTATCAGCCAGAAGGGCAACCCCTACGGCCGATATGTCATCGAGGACTATACCGGCAGCTACGAGTTCGCACTCTTCGGCAACGCCTACAGCCGCTTCGGGCACCTCATGCTCAGGGACCTCTATGTCCTTGTCTCCGGAGTCGTCCAGCAGAAAGGGGCCGGACAGAAATGGTTCCGCGAGACCGAAGACGACAAGGCGGAGTTCGAGTTCGTCGTACAGGCCGTCGAGATGCTCAACGAGACGCAGGCCAAACGCGTCGAGGGACTCCAGGTGCGTCTCTCGCTCGACACCGTCACGCCCGAACTCATCGACGATCTGGCTGACACTATACACGCCAACCCAGGTCAGGGACGGCTCCATGTAACCATCTACGACCCCATCAACCGGCAACAGGTGGCACTCACCAGTCGTTCCCTACCCATCCGCGTCACGCCGCCGTTCTACAAATGGCTCAGCCAACGCCGCGCCGAAGGCCTCCTCGATTTTAGTGTGATTAGTAAGGAACAAGTCTAACGTCTATCAGCGAAGCGGTCTAATGTCTTACAGCGAAGCGGTCTCTTATTTGTACTCCTCCCGCCCGCCGTTCCACCAGGTCGGCGCAGCGGCCTATAAGCCCGGACTCAACACCACTCTCCGCCTCATGGAGCTGGTGGGCAATCCTCATCGTCAGCTGCGCGCTATCCACGTAGCCGGCACCAATGGCAAGGGCTCTACCTCCCACCTCATCGCCGCAGCGTTACAGGCCGCCGGACTGCGTGTCGGACTCTTCACCTCGCCCCACCTCGTCTCGCTCTGCGAGCGTATCCGTATCAACGGACAACCTATCCCCGAAGCCGAGGTGGCCGCTTTCGTCACGACCTATCGCTCCCAACTCGACGCCCTCCAACCCTCGTTCTTCGAGACGATGACCGCACTCGCCTTCGCCTATTTTGTCCGGCAGCAAGTTGACATAGCCGTCATCGAGGTAGGACTCGGCGGACGACTCGACAGCACCAATGTCCTTACGCCCGTCCTCTCCGTCATCACCAATATCGGTCTCGACCATACCGAGTTTCTCGGTACGACGCTCCCGCAGATAGCCGCTGAGAAAGCCGGCATCATCAAACCCGGTGTACCCGTCGTCATCGGCGAGACCGCCCCGGCTACCGAACCGGTCTTCACCGCACGCGCACAGGCGTGTCAGTCGCCTATCTGGTTCGCCGACCAGTGCGAATACCTCCGCCGCACCCGTCTCCGCGTAGCGCCCGACTGCCAACTCCAAGGCATCTACCAAGAACACAACCTCCAGACCGCCTTCGTGGCACTAAGAGCTATCAGGATTCCGGATTTAGCAATCAGAGAGGGCTTTGAGAAAGTTTGTACGATGACGGGATTAAGGGGCCGCTGGGAAATCGTGTGCGAACGACCGCTCACTATCTGCGACACCGGCCACAACAGCCACGGACTGCGCTATGTAGCCCGGCAACTCAGCCAACTGCCCACCCCCCATGTCTATATCGTCTTCGGCATGGTCAACGACAAAGATACCGAAACCGTCATGACGCTCCTCCCGTGCGGCGAGCGTTATCATTATATCTTCACGCGCCCGGACACCCCGCGTGCTCGCAGCGCGGAAGAGATGCTCCGTCTCTGGGGCAAAGAGGGACTCGCTATCGACGATCCCGAAGAGGCCATCCGCTATGCACAAACCCACGCCGCACCCGAAGACGCTATCTTCATCGGCGGCAGCAATTATTTAGTAGGTTATGCGTTATCACGTTTTACACATTAAGACCGCTTTCCCGGAAGAATGGCGAAAGGCCGTCTTCGACCAGATACTTTGTAATATCGGTGTCGATACCATCGATGGAGACGACTATTACCTGCCCTCGGAGATATGGGAGCAGAAAGAAAAACTCATACGCGCTACTATCGGCGTTGAATATGCCATGGATCAGTCCGCGCAACTCCTTTCTGTCGAGGCTTGTCCCGATGAGAACTGGAACGCTGCTTGGGAGGCCGACCATCCCGAGCAACAGCTGCCGCTCGGCATCCGTATTGTACCCCATTGCGCCTTTGGCGCCGGCCACCACGAGACTACCTCGATGATGATCGATGCATTGATAAACCTCTCCCCTCTAACCTCTAACCCTCTACCCCCTACCCCCTACACCGTCCTCGACCACGGCACCGGCACAGGCGTACTGGCTATCTTCGCCAAGCGACTCGGCGCGACACGTGTCGTGGCGGCCGATATCGACGAGAAGAGTGTCATCAATGCCCGCGAGAACGCCGCCCTCAATGGCGAAGACGTCGAGGTGCAACACGCGTCATCTTTCATTTTTCATCTTTCATCTTTCCACTTAATCCTCGCCAACATCCATCGCAACATCCTTCTCCACTATATGCCCGACTATGCCGCCTCGCTGGTCGATGGCGGTCAACTCTGGCTCAGCGGTTTCTACACGGCCGATGCCCCTGCACTCATCACCGCCGCCGAAGCCCATGGTCTGCACCTCCTCGACACCCGCTCCACCAACGACTGGTGCCTCCTCCGCCTTCAAAAAAGTAGCTAACCGCGAGCGTCCGCCATGCGAACGAGATGGGAACGAGAATGAACAGAAAAAAGTAGTACTTTTGCAGCAACTTCCAAAGTTTTACTTTTAAATATTGATCATATACCAAGGCGACTTCGAACTCTCATCGTACACCTTTGTAGAAGAGAATCTGTAAAATATGATTTATGAGACAAAAATTCTTGTTTCTCGTGGCGTTGATGCTCCTTTCGCCATTGGCTATTACTACCCAGGCTCAATGGCGTTTGGGTGTTAATGGCGGTGCCACTTGGAACCACTATTCAGTGGACAAACAGTACGCCACCGACTATCGCTTTGACGAACAATGGGGCGGAACGGCAGGACTGACAGCCCAGTATAACTTCTTCGACTGGCTCGGCCTTCGTGCCGGTGCGTTCTTTGCGCAGCGTAACTACCGTCATACGCGCGGTGCATACGCAGACAGACTGGATATGTGCTATGTGAACAACTATCTGCTCTTCCCCGTGACGGTCAATTTCAGTTTCGGCGGTCAGAAAGTGCGCGGTTTCGTCGACCTCGGCGTCTATGGAGGTGCGTGGCTGACCGGCAAACGCTCAGGACAGGAGTACTCCTCCATTAGTGGTACGGGGCATAACATCAGCGAACAGATTGTGTTTAGTAATCTCAAAGACCAGCGAGGTGACTTCGGTTACACCGGCGGCTTGGGTATCGAGTATAAGTTCCATCCGCACTGGCTGGCGCAGATTGAAGCCGTGTGTTACTACAGCGTTATCAGTGCCACCAAGCCGTATATGGACCACCAGAAGGACTATCGCTATCACACCACGATAGGCCTGCAAGCCGGTATCAGTTATATTTTCTAACAGCGAAAAGAGATAGTATGAAAAGATATATTTTATTCTTTATTCTTTGTGCTCTCGCTTTGGCTGGTTGCCGTCAGAAGAGCGATGAGGTGCTGAGCTATGCCTATAACGATAATATGGCCTTCGGCGAAGCGAATAGAAGTTATGCCGGCAAGTTCGAGGTCATGTGGCGCGGCATGAGTGCCAACTATGCGCTTTGGGACTACGAATACGAACAAGGGCTCGATTGGGACAAGGTCTATGACGCGTATTTGCCGAAATTCGAGGCGCTGGACAAACAGCAAGATCCGGTAACGAATGCGCAGCTCAAGGCGCTGCTGGATTCCGTCGTAGCACCCTTGCACGACGGACACCTCGCTATTCAGATGAAGAACCATCAAACGGGCACTTACGTCACTTCGAGTCCGGGGTATATGCGTGTTCAGCGCGAGCGAGGAGAAGAGCATGCTATGGTTTACGGAAAGGAACCTATTCTGGACCATTACCAAACAAGCGGTAAACTCAAAGCGTACAAAAAGTGTTCGACGACCGATGTCGACCAGACATACTCTTATGCTCCGTTCTTGGCCAATCCGCTGTCTGTTACCTATGCGCTGTTTGACGACAATATAGCCTACTTCGGATTCAATCATTTCTCGCTCTTGTTTTATGTCGATCCGGACATTGCGGCGCAGAAGTTCCCGGACGCCGATTCAACAGCACTCGCTATTATTACGGGTATACGCGACACCTGGAACGCGTGGTTCGATGCCATCCAGGAGCACCATAAAGCCGGTGATCTGGGAGGCGTCATCATCGATGTGCGCTCCAATGGAGGTGGTCTGCTCGCCGATTATCAACTGGTCATCGGTGCACTGGTACCCTCTGGCGGCATGCTCGAATCGAACGCACGATTCAAACGCGGAACAGGACGGCTCGACTACTCGCCTATTCTGCCGCAGACAATGAATACTTTCCCTGACGAGCATGTCACGGTGACAGAACCTATCGCAGTGCTCGGTAACTGCGCTACCGTCAGCATGGGCGAGCACACCGCGTATAGTGCGAAAGTGCTTGATAACGGATGCCTCATCGGCACACGCACGTACGGCGGATTCTGTGCACTATCCGGCAAGGAGACATACACCAATAACTACGCCGGCTTTGTCGGTGAACAAAATGTCACTTCGGTCTTCTGCTATATCCCGCAGGAAGTGGCGTTCACTCTTGACAACAAAATCATTGAAGGCCGCGGCGTCACGCCAGATATCGAAATCCCCTTCGATGCCGCTACGTGGAACAAGGGTGCCGGGGCCGATAACCAAATCGACCGCGCATTGCAATTCATCCGCACGGGTAATTAATACGAAATGGCAAGGGAAAAGACTCCCAAAACGCATCTTCGGGTGCGTTTTTTTCTTTTTTGCTTGCATATATCAAAAAAAAGTAGTAATTTTGCAGCGCAAAATCATAAACGAACAATAACAAACAACAATTTTTTGAATAACATGAAACGTACATTTTTATCTGTAGCGCTGTGTATGATGGCGGCGCTGAGTATGAGTGCTCAAGAAGTAGATAAAGCCGTAGTGACTGAGAATGCAGAGGCTGCAGCCAAGGCAGGCGATGACCTGAAGAAGCTGGAGCAGGCCGAGAAAGCCTGGAAATTCGACGGTACGGTAGGCCTGAATGCTGCAGCCACGGGTCTGGTGAACTGGGCTGCCGGCGGTAAGAACAACGTGAACGGTATCGCCTATGCGAAGCTGCACCTGCTCTACCACAAGAACGGCATTGCCTGGGATACCAATTTCGACACCGACTTCGGTATCACCTGGATCGACCAAAAAGAGGACGCTTTCCAGAAATCGAGCGACAACATCAAGCTGGCTACCAAGTTCGGTTGGGAGTTCAAGAAGAACTGGTATCTGACCGTATTGGGCGGTTTCCAGAGCCAGTACGCTCCGGGCTTCAACTACCAGGAGGGTCACAACCCGCTTATCTCCAAATGGTTAGCTCCGTCGTACACCGATATCTCTGTCGGTATCGACTATAAGTACAGCTACAAGGGTGCGGACTTCTCGCTCTATATCTCCCCGGTAGCAGGTCGTATCACGACCGCCTATATCGGCAACAGCTGGAACGAGCGTTACACCAAGCAGGCATGGTTGGCGGCTGACCCGACGCGTACGGAGGCTGACTGGACACCGGCCGTTTACGACAACCTGATGGCTACCCACGCCGACGTGCGCAGCGAGCTGCAACGCACCATAGGTACGACCTACTTCGCATCGGACGGCGCAGAGCACTACCGCAACTACCGCGCTGAGTTCGGTTTCAGCCTCAAGGGCTCGATAGCTTACGCGTACAAGGACTTCAAGCTGAGCACCACGCTGGCACTCTTTACCCCGTATCAGGGTAAGGGCTTCAAGGTGAAAGATGCATGGATGGCTGCTGACCTGACCCGCACGGAGGCGGACTGGGCTGCACTGCCGGCAGAGGACCGCTATTTCGAATACTCGAATAAGAACCGCTTCATAGGTATGTTCGACGTCGACTGGGACGTAGCGCTGAGCTATCAGTTCCTGAAATGTCTGCAGGTGACGCTGCAAACCAGCCTGAAGTACTATCCGGGGACGCTTATTGCCAATAAGGAAGGTGTGATGTCCGAGCGCGTGCAGTTCAAAGGAGTCATCGGTATTGGCGTAGGATATAGTTTCTAAGATGCAGGCTCTCGATGATCTTTCGCGCAACGTGCACGTGTTGCTGGAGCGCTATGAGGCGTTGCAGCAGGAGAACGCGGCACTGCGTGAGGACGTAGAGCGCCAACGGCAGGAACTGATTCGCACGCATAGCGAACTGGCGGAGCTGCAGCAGAAGAACCGCCGCATAGCCACCGCCAATGCACTCACCTCCGCCGAAAGCGCAGAGGAGGCCACCAAGCGTATCAACGCGCTCATCGCGCAGGTGGATAGGGCCATTAGCGCCTTGCGGCGCTGACCGCTGACGCTGTAGGACCGCTTCGCTGTAAGACCGTTACACTGTAAGACCGCTTCGCTGTAAGATAAGAGATGATAAGCGACAAGCAACATATCAACTTGCATCTGGATGCCCACACCGTGGGGCTGGATGTGCCGCGTGAGCAGGAGCCTAACTACCGCAAGGCAGCGGAGCTGCTCAACCAGCGCTATCAGTACTACCTGAAGCTTCGTCCCACCGCTTCGGCCGAGCAACTCTGGATGTACACGGCGCTGGAAGTAGCCGTAGCACTCCAGTCGGACGCAAGAGAGAAGAGTCTCGTTCCCGTAGAAGCGGCACTCAAGCACCTTAACAAAGAGGTGCTGAATGCGTTAAAAGGTTAAAATGGTCGCTGCGCGACGTTAAATAGTTAAACCGTTAAAATACTAATTGATAATTTTTATGAACACAGCAATCTTACTGATTATTGCGGCAGTAGGCGGCCTCGTTCTCGGAGCCGGCATCTACTACCTCATCGCCCGTATCGCTGCGACCAACCTGCTGAAGAAAGCAGAGGAAGAAGCCGAGGTGATGAAAAAGAACAAGATTGTTGAGGCTAAAGAGAAATTCATCGCCCTGAAGTTGGAGCACGACAACGCCGTCCGTGAACAGGACAAGCGTATACAGCAACAGGAACAGCGCTTGCAGCAACGCGAGCAGCAGCTCAACCAGCGACAGGGAGATGTACAGCGCAGCCTCAACGAAGTGAACCAGAAAATACAGCAGGTAGACCAGCGTCAGCAGGCGCTCGACTACAAGCAGCAGGAAGTGGAGAAAATGCACCACGAGGCCGAGAAACAGCTCGAGCAACTGAGCGGTATGTCGGCCGAAGAGGCTAAGAAACAACTGGTGGAGGCACTGAAAGACGAAGCGAAGACCGCCGCGATGTCGTACATCAACGAGATCATGGACAACGCCCGTCTGGAGGCTAACAAAGAGGCCAAGAAAATCATTATCCAGACGATACAGCGCGTGTCGTCGGAGACCGCAGCAGAGAACACCGTCAGCGTCTTCCATATCGAGAACGACGAGGTGAAAGGTCGTATCATCGGTCGCGAGGGACGTAACATCCGTGCCCTGGAGGCCGCTACCGGCGTGGAGATCGTAGTGGACGACACCCCGGAGGCCATCACCCTCTCCGCCTTCGACCCCGTACGTCGCGAGATAGCGCGTCTGGCGCTGCACCAACTGGTGCAAGACGGTCGTATCCACCCTGCCCGTATCGAAGAGGTGGTGGCTAAGGTGACCAAACAAGTGGAAGAGGAGATCATCGAGGTAGGCAAACGTACGACCATCGACCTGGGCGTACACGGTCTGCACCCCGAACTGGTACGACTGGTAGGAAAGATGAAGTACCGCTCGTCGTACGGACAGAACCTGCTGCAGCACAGCCGTGAGACAGCTAACCTCTGTGCCGCCATGGCCGGTGAACTGGGTCTGAACGTGAAGGCCGCCAAACGCGCCGGTCTACTACACGATATCGGTAAAGTGGCTGACGACGACGTCGAGCTGCCGCACGCCGAGCTGGGAATGAAACTCTGCGAGAAATACGGCGAGAAACCGGATATCTGCAACGCCGTAGGTGCACACCACGACGAGTGTGAGATGAAGAGTCTGATAGCTCCTATCGTACAGGCCTGCGACGCTATCTCCGGTGCCCGTCCTGGTGCCCGCCGCGAGATCGTAGAGAGCTACGTGAAACGACTGAACGACCTGGAGAACATGGCGATGTCGTTCCCCGGCGTAGTGAAGACCTATGCCCTGCAGGCCGGTCGTGAACTGCGTGTCATCGTGGGTGCCGACAAGATCAGCGACAAAGATACCGAGCTGCTCTCGTTCGACCTGGCCAAACGTATCCAGGACGAGATGACCTACCCGGGACAGATCAAGGTGACCGTCATCCGTGAGGTGCGCGCCGTGAATGTGGCAAAATAAATCCGCCAAGGATGGCGGATCATAAGTAGAATTCTTTGCAGAGTTCCGAATAGGCGGCTGAACGGCCGCCTTTTTCGTCTTCCAGCGTGAGCGAGTCGACCGAGATCTCGAGATCTCGAGAACTCGACATCTCGAAGGCCATCAAGACGCGGCGGGCGGGTTTCGACTCCTTACTATATACGCGCGTAAGACGCGTGAGGAAAAGGTTGGCCGCCGCAGCCAGTTGACGTACCTCCGCCTCGGCTTCTGCCGGTAGTATCAGCGCTAACCTACCATGCTCGGTCAACAGCCGGGCACTATGGTGTATCAGCTCTGCATAGCTGAGCGTATCGGTATGTCGCGCCGTCTGACGCCCCTTGTCCGGGTTCTTGAGGCTGTTTTGGAAATATGGAGGGTTGCTGACGATGAGATCGTATAATTGACGATTTGACGATTGACGATTGACGATTTGCCAGTCCTGGAGGGAGGAGCAGAAGGCATTGACGCCATTCTCGCGGGCTTGCTCTACGGCTGCCGGGTCTATATCGATGGCCTCCACCTCCGCCTCCGGACAGCGTTGCATCAACATGCGGGCTATCAGTCCGCTGCCCGTGCCTACGTCGAGGATACGGGTTAGGGGATTAGTGGTTAGGGGGTTAGTGATTGGGCACCACGCACCAAGCAGCACCCCATCGGTGCCGACCTTCATGGCGCAACGGCTGTCGTCGATATAGAACTGCTTAAAGCGAAAGCTCATAGTGGGGATGGTCGCAGCAACCGCCGTGCTGGTGCTCATGATACTCGATGATGCAGTGGATAGTCAGATAGACACCCAGGACGAGGAAGAGCACGGCACATATATGGCGGAACCATTTCTCGAAGGCACCCATCTTCTGCGTGAGATTGCCGATGCTGACGGCACTATAGCTGACGAGCCAGGCGATGAGCATGATAGGCAGACCCGTGCCGAGGCCGAAGACGACGGGCATGACCCAATTCCAGGTGCTCGGCAGCGTGAGTGTGATATCGATCATCGTGAGGAAATACACGAGACGGTGGGGGCAGAAAGCGATGGCGAAGAAGATACCGAGGATGAACGACCAGAGCCAGCTCTCCTTGCTGTCGGTCTCCTTGAGCCAGCGGCTGATACCGTGGTCATGCTCATGGTGATGATGGCCGCTGAAGAGCAGCACGACACCGCAGACGAGCATGAAGCCAGCCAGGATAGGTTCACCGTAATGCCCCAGCACGTGCTGGATACCGGCGGTCTGCGCACCCATGAGGAAAGGAATACTGAGCAACACATAGGTCGCCAGCTTGCCCAGCACGAACATCAGACCGTTGGTGAGCACCAGACGGCGGTTGTTGATCTCCTTGTCGATATAGCCGATAGCGGTGATGCTGGTCATGAGTGTGCACGGATCAAGAATAGTGAGCAGACCCAGCAACAGCGCCGTAAAAACTTGTACCATAAGTAGTCGATTTGCAAAAACGGCTGCAAAATTAGTGAAATTATTTCTCATTTGCAAACAAATTCGATTAATTTTCACAAATTTTTGGATATATGAAAATATTTTTGTAATTTTGCAGGCAAAATTGCTAATAACAAAAAAATACATACACATCTATGAGAACAAAAATGGTAGCAGGTAACTGGAAGATGAACAAGAACCTGCAAGAAGGTGTAGCACTGGCTACCGAGTTGAAAGAAGCTGTTAAATCGCCTAAGTGTGCCGTAGTCATCGGTACGCCGTTTATCCATCTGGCTACGGTCAGCGAGTTGCTGAAGGGTAGCGCTATCAAGGTGGCTGCCGAGAACTGCGCCGACCACGAGAAGGGTGCGTACACCGGTGAGGTGAGCGCCGAGATGGTGAAGTCGACGGGTGCGGAATACGTCATCCTGGGTCACTCGGAGCGTCGTCAGTACTACGCTGAGAGCTACGAGATGTTGGCCGAGAAAGTGCGTCTGGCGCTGGCTAACGGTCTGAAGGTGATCTTCTGCATCGGCGAGGTGAAAGAGGAGCGCGAAGCAGGCAAGCAGAACGAGGTAGTAAAGGCCCAACTGGAGGGTTCGGTGTTCGGTCTGAGTGCTGAGGAATGGAAACAGATCGTGCTGGCTTACGAGCCGGTATGGGCTATCGGTACGGGTCTGACGGCTACGCCGGAGCAGGCACAGGAGATTCACGCCTATATTCGTAGCCTCGTAGCCGCAAAATACGGCAAAGAGGCAGCCGAGGACACCACGATCCTCTACGGCGGCAGCTGCAACGAGAAGAACGCTGCTGAGCTGTTTGCTTGCCCGGACATCGACGGTGGTCTGATCGGCGGTGCTGCGCTGGTAGCAGAGAAGTTCCTGGCCATCATCGCTGCGCGATAATCTAGAACTCTAGACATCTAGAAATCTAGAAAACTATGGCTTTAGTCAAGACCATCAATCGCAACGGAGAGATCCTCACACCGCATATTGCTGACGACGTGTTCATGGCTGAGAACGCCACCGTGGTCGGCGATGTGACGGTGGGCGAGGGCTCGAGTCTGTGGTTCAACAGTGTGCTGCGGGGCGACGTAAACACCATCGTCGTCGGCAAGCATTGTAACATACAGGACGGTGCGGTGCTCCACACGCTCTATCAGAAATCCACGATCCGTCTGGGCGACTACGTATCCGTCGGACATAACGTCACGATACACGGCGCCGACGTAGACGACTACGCGCTGATAGGGATGGGCGCTACCCTACTCGACGGTGCGCACGTAGGCGAAGGAGCCATCGTGGCTGCCGGTGCGCTGGTGCTCTCCAACACACAGATAGGTGCGCACGAGATATGGGGCGGTGTGCCGGCGAAGTTCATCAAGAAAGCCGACCCTGCGCAGACCGCAGAGATTAACAAAAAAATAGCCAACAACTACGCCATGTACGCCTCTTGGTACCGTTAAGATGGTGACTGCGTCACGTTAAACGGTTAAAATGGTTTTTATTATATAAAAACGTTAAACTGTTATGTTTAAGAGAATCTTATTGAAACTCTCCGGCGAGAGCCTCGCGGGGGCGAGTAAGCAAGGTATCGACACCGAGCGGCTCAGCCAGTACGCCGAGCAAGTGAAATCCATCGCGCAACGCGGTGTGCAGATAGGTATCGTGATAGGCGGCGGCAATATCTTCCGCGGCCTGAGCGGTGCACAGAAAGGGTTCGACCGCGTGAAAGGTGACCAGATGGGTATGTTGGCTACGGTCATCAACGCCCTGGCGCTCTCTTCGGCGCTGGAAGCCATCGGTCAGCCGGTACGCGTACTGACCTCGATACGTATGGAGCCGGTAGGCGACTTCTACAACCCCGCCAAGGCGCAACGACTACTGGACAAAGGCAATGTAGTGATCCTGGCCGGTGGCACGGGTGCTCCGTATTTCACGACCGACACGGGTTCGTCGCTGCGTGCGCTGGAGATCAAAGCCGACATCATGCTGAAGGGTACCCGCGTGGACGGTATCTACACCGCCGACCCGGAGAAAGACCCCACAGCCACGAAGTTCAGCGAGATCACCTATGACGAAGTCATCCGGCGCGGACTGAAAGTGATGGACATCACCGCCACCGCCATGGCTCGTGAGAACGGTCTGCCCATCTATGTATTTAACATGGATGAGTACGGCAACCTGGAGAAAGTTATTAACGGAGAGGCCATTGGCACTCTCGTAAAACCCTAATAGTATGGAAGACGAACTTGAATTGTATCAGAACGCTGCCGAAGAGCAGATGCAGAACGCTGTCGCTCATCTGGACGACACCCTTCAACACATCCGTGCCGGCAAGGCCAACCCGCGTATTCTTGACCCTATCAAGATAGACTACTATGGCACTATGTCGCCGCTGAGCAGTTGCGCTACTATCGTGACGCCGGACGCACGCACCATCGCTATCACGCCGTGGGAGAAGAAACTGATAGGCGACATCGAGCGCGCCATCATCAACTCAAACATCGGTCTGGCACCGTCGAACAACGGCGAGACGATACGTCTGGTATTGCCGCCGCTGACCGAAGAGCGTCGTCGTGAACTCTGCAAGCAATGTAAGGCAGAGGCCGAGCAGGGTAAGATGTCAATTCGTAACGCCCGCCGTGACGCCATCGAGGAGTTTAAGAAACTCGTCAAGAACGGCCTGAGCGAGGACATCGAGAAAGATGCCGAAGAGGACATCCAGAAGGTGCACGACAAATATATCGCCAAGGTAGAAGCTCTCTACGCCGCCAAGGAAAAAGAGATCATGACAATATAACTGTCATTGGTGATTGATCATTGATAATTGGTGAGAGGTCTCGTTATTAAATCTACGGGTAGCAGCTATATCGTCCGCATGGAGGACGGTAGGGATACGGAGTGCCACATAAAAGGCAATTTCCGTATCCGCGGCATCCGTAGCACCAATCCGGTGGCCGTAGGCGACTATGTGGAGGTACAGACCCTGGCCGACGGCACCAACTGGATCACGGAGATAGAAGACAGGCGCAACTATATCATACGCAAGTCCACCAACCTAAGCAAAGAGAGCCACATCCTGGCGGCCAATATCGACCAGGTAGTGCTGCTGGTTACGCTGCGTCACCCCTACACCAACCTCACCTTCATCGACCGTTTTCTGGCCACCTGTGAGGCCTATCGTGTGCCGGCTATCCTGGCTTTCAACAAAACCGATCTGCTGACGGAGGAGGAGCACATGGAGCTCTTCCTCGACGTAGAACTCTATTCCGGTATCGGCTACCGCACCTTCTCTATCTCTGCCCGTCAGATGGCGGAGACACCTGCCGACCAATGGACGCACAGCCACGCGGCGTTGCGCAAGCTGCTGGCCGGCAAGACGACGCTGCTGAGCGGTAACTCCGGCGTAGGCAAGAGCACGCTGCTCAATGCCCTGTTTGGCAGGGAGATGACGCGTATCGGAGAGATATCTGACGCCCACGACACGGGCAAACATACCACTACTTTCTCAGAGATGTATTTCCTGCCGGACGGCGGCGCCGTGATTGACACGCCGGGTATCAAAGGTTTCGGTACCATCGACTTCAAGCGCGAGGAAGTAGGTCATTATTTCCCGGAGATTTTCCGTGCGTCACGCGAGTGCCGCTACAGCGACTGCACCCACACCGGCGAGCCGGGTTGCGCCGTGCAGGACAAAATAATAACGGGCGACATTGCTGTCTCCCGTTACGAATCTTATCTCTCGCTGCTCGGTGACTGTACCGAGAGCAAGTATCGTTAGATGGTCCAACTCTCCAGCGTGGCGGTGAGCTCGTCGAAGTTCTTCGCCTTCGCCTTGTCGCGCACTTCCGCTATCTGGCGGTTGACGGCTTCGTCGTAGGTCTCCGCTTCCACATTGCGTATCACACCCAGTGCTACCGGCAGTTCGTCGGTCACTTCGGCGTCTACGCTGACGAAACGCTGTTGTCCCATGAGGGCCAGCAGACGATGGAGCGTCGGATCGGGTTGCGTTGCATCGTGGGTCAGCACCCGCGGGTCGTCGGCAGCCACCACAATCATCTTCGGCACAAAGGTCTGCGGGTCGATCTCCACGGCCAGTCCTTTGTCGTTATCCTTACCGAAGATCATCTTCTCGCCATGGCGGAGGATGATACTGTGCTCGGCGCGTTGCTCACGGTCAGCTATCCAGGCGTGGGTACCGTTGTTGAAGATGACGCAGTTGACGAGGCACTCTACGATAGAGCAGCCCTTGTGCTGCTGCGCCGCGACAAGGCAGTCGACGGTGGTCGGCATATCGACATCCAGCGTGCGGGCGAAGAAGGTGCCGCCTGCGCCGAGGATGAGTTGACCAGGCACAAACGGACGCTCTACCGTACCAAACGGCGAGGACTTAGAGACAAAACCCTTGGGGCTCGTAGGCGAATACTGACCTTTCGTGAGACCATAGATACGATTGTTGAACATACAGACGTTGAGGTCCACGTTACGACGTATCTCGTGGATAAAATGGTTGCCGCCGATAGCCAGACAGTCGCCGTCGCCGGACATCTGCCAGACAGTCAGTTCGGGATGGCTGGTCTTGACACCCGTAGCCACCGCGCCGCCGCGACCGTGGATGGTATTGAACCCGTAGGTGTTCAGATAGTGCGGCATACGGCTAGAGCAGCCGATACCGGAGATGACAGCCACCTGGTGGGTGGGGATACCTATCTGCGCCATGGCTTTCTGCAGCGCCATACAGATAGCGTGGTCGCCGCAGCCCGGGCAGAAACGTACATATTGATCGGATTTGAATTGACTTGCTTCCATAATTCTCTAACTAGTCGGCTATCGATTTAACATGGTTAACAATACGCTCCACGGCGAAGGGTTGTCCCTGTATCTCGTTGTACTGCGTCATCGGGATATCGGGGAACTGTGCACGCAGATAGGCGGCAAATTGACCGGTGTTGAGTTCGCAGACGATGATACGCTTGTAGGCGCTCAGCACCTCGCGCGTGTTACGCGGCAGCGGCAGGATATAGTTGAACTGCGCGAGCGCACAACCGAGTTGGTTGGCTGCTGCGTGCAGGTGTCCTTCGGTCGACCCCCAGCCCACGAGCAGCGTATCGCTCTCGGCGTTGCCCTGCACCTGCAGGTCGGGTATCCGGTTGGCCACCTGGGCTATCTTCGCCTGACGGGCACGCACCATCTTCTCGTGGTTCTCCGGATTGGTGGAGATAGTACCCTTCTCCGCGTCGCGCTCTAGACCGATGTTACGGTGCTCATAGCCCTCCATGCCAGGGAAAGCCCAGTAGCGTACGCCGCGTTCGTCGCGCAGCGCCGGGTTGAAATGTCCCTTCAGCTCTTCGGGCACCGACTGCGGCCGTATAGCCGGCAGTTCGGCCATCTTGGGGATACGCCAGAGGGCGGTACCGTTAGCCAGATACGTATCGGTAAGGAGGATGACGGGCGTCATGTTCTCCAGCGCGAGGCGGCAGGCCTCGTAGGCGTAGTCGAAGCAGTTAGCCGAGGTAGAAGCGGCAAGGACGACCGCCGGGCACTCGCCGTTACGGCCGTAGAGCGCCTGCAAGAGGTCGGTCTGTTCGGTCTTGGTAGGCAGACCCGTAGAAGGTCCGCCACGCTGCACGTCGATGATGACGAGCGGCAGTTCGGCCATGACAGCCAAGCCTACGGCTTCGGACTTCAGACTCAGACCCGGGCCTGACGTGGAGGTGCAGGCCAGGTCGCCGGCAAAAGCAGCACCGATAGCGGTGCACACACCGGCTATCTCGTCTTCGGCCTGAACGACCATGACGTTCTGGTCTTTGCGTCCTGCCAACTCGTGCATGATATCGGTAGCCGGAGTGATAGGATACGAGCCGAGGAACAGGTGCATGCCCGCTTTCTCCGCCGCAGCTATCAGTCCCCACGCCGTCGCCTTGTTGCCGGCGATAGAGGTATAGGTACCGTGTGCCTCGTTGGGCTTACCATCCAGACGAATCTGGTGGATACTGAGGGCCAGGTTCTGACCGTAGTTGTAGCCATCGACCATCACCTTGGTGTTCGGCGCCACGAGAGCCGGTTTCTTCTTGAACTTATCCTCCAGCAGGTGGATTGCTTCGTCCATCGGTTGGTCGAAGAGCCAGCAGATGAGTCCCAGGGCGAACATGTTACGCGACTTGAGCATCGACTTATTGTCCATGCCGGAGTCTTTGAGGGCCTCCTTGGTAAGCGTAGTCAGTGCCACGGGCACGATCTGCACACTCTCGGGAATACCCAGTTCCTCGAAGGGGTTAGGCGTGTGGTACTGCGCCTTCTCCAGATCTTTGTCAGAGAGGCTGTCGGTATCGACGATGACGATAGCGTGACGGTGATAGAGCGCGAACTGCTCGTCAAAATGCGCCTGCGGGTGGTTGAAATGGCTGCCGAGCGTGCACACCTTCAGCGCCGCCGCATTCATCGCCACGATGACGTCGGCCTTGTCGCCCGGCGTATAGACCTCGCTACCCAACTCCACCTGGAAACCACTGACGCCGCCCAGCGTACCTTGCGGCGCACGAATCTCTGCCGGGAAGTCCGGCAGTGTGGAAATCTCATGCCCCAGAATAGCACTCAACGACGAGAACAAGTTACCCGTCAGCTGTATTCCATCCCCGGAGTCTCCACAAAAACGAACTACAATATTTTTCACAATAATCCTAAAAAGATATTAAATGATTAAATTTGCTGCAAAATTACTAAAATATTTTGATATGAGCAAAAAAAGTGAGAAAATATTTGCGTATATAAAAAAAAAGCAGTACTTTTGCACGATTTTTTGACGGAAAGGCCAGATAAGTATCGTCACGCCGCGTATGAATCCATATAGATAGCAGCGCACAGGAAGCACGATCGCCGCACCGCCGTAACGTAAATACATGTAAGTACAGATGTACGCAATTGTAGAAATGAAAGGTCAGCAATTCCGTGTGGAGGCTGGCAAGAAGTTGTTCATCAACCGCATGAACGAGCTCGAGAAGGGTGCGACGGTTGAGTTTGACAACGTGTTGCTCATCGACAACGAGGGCAAAGTAAAAGTAGGTGCACCCTACGTTAAGGGCGCAAAAGTGGTTTGCGAAGTACTCGACAACGAGGCTCGCGGTGAGAAGATCCGCGTGTTCCACAAGAAACGTCGTAAAGGCTATCGCAAGATGAACGGACACCGTCAGGATCTGACGAATGTCGTAGTTAAAGAAATTGTTATTGCTTAAAAAGAAAGGACAACCAGTATGGCTCACAAGAAAGGTGTCGGTAGTTCTAAGAACGGCCGTGAATCAGAAAGCAAACGTCTTGGCGTGAAGATCTTTGGTGGTCAATTCGCAAAGGCAGGTAACATTATCGTACGTCAGCGTGGTACCGTTCACAACCCGGGTGAAAACATGGGTATGGGTAGCGACCACACACTGTTCGCTCTCTGCGACGGAATCGTTACGTTCCGCAAGAAACGCGACAACAAATCGTACGTGTCCATCCAGCCGGTGGCAGAAGCTTAATCGGCGGGGACAAGACCAGAATTCTCCTACCGATGGCTTCGGCTTGAGGTGGGAGATTTTGGTTTTTAAAGAAAACAACAAACACACACTATATGTTAACACTCAAACAAATCTACGACGATAAAGAGTTGATTATTGCGGGTCTGGAGAAGAAACATTTCCAGGGTGCTCGCGAGGCTATTGATGAGGTGCTGCGTCTGGACGGCGAACGTAAGGCGGCGCAGCAGAAGAAAGATGCGGCAGCTGCCGAGATGAACAAGATCAGCAAGTCGATTGGTATGTTGATGGCCAAAGGTCAGCGTGCAGAGGCAGAAGCTGCCAAGGCGCAGACCGGCGAGCTGAAAGCCAATATTGCTGCGTTTGACGAGAAGATGGCGGCGGCCGAGGAGGCACAGACCAAGCTGCTGCTCACCATTCCTAACGTGCCCTACGCTATCGTGCCGGAAGGCAGTTGTGCTGAAGACAATCTGGTGGTGAAGAGCAACGTGGCGCACCACGGTGGTGACACCGTAGGTACATGGGTAGGCGAGGTGAACAACGACGAAGCCAAGTTGCCGCACTGGGAACTGGCGAAGAAATACAACCTGATTGACTTCGACCTGGGTGTGAAGATCTCGGGTGCAGGATTTCCTGTCTATATCGGTCAAGGAGCACGTCTGCAGCGTGCGCTGATTAATTTCTTCCTGGCCGAGGCCAACAAAGCCGGCTATACGGAGATCATGCCGCCGACAGTGGTGAACGCCGCTTCGGGTTACGGCACCGGTCAGTTGCCCGACAAAGAGGGTCAGATGTACCACTGCGAGGTAGATGACCTCTATCTGATTCCGACAGCCGAAGTGCCGGTGACCAACCTCTACCGCGACGTGATACTGGAGGAGGCGCAGCTGCCTATCAAGAACTGCGCGTACACCGAGTGTTTCCGTCGTGAGGCAGGCTCCTACGGCAAGGATGTTCGCGGACTGAACCGTCTGCACGAGTTCTCGAAGATAGAGATCGTACGTATCGACACGCCGGAGCACTCCGACGCCAGCCACAAGGAGATGTTGGGCCACGTAGAGGGTCTGTTGCAGAAACTGGAGCTGCCCTACCGTATCCTACGTCTGAGCGGCGGCGACATGAGTTTTACGGCTGCGCTCTGCTATGACTTTGAGGTATACAGCGAGGCACAACACCGCTGGCTCGAGGTCAGCTCGACGAGTAACTTCGACACCTATCAGGCCAACCGTCTGAAATGTCGTTACCGCCGTGACGAGGACAAGAAAGTGACGCTCTGCCACACGCTAAACGGTTCGGCACTTGCCCTGCCGCGTATCGTAGCAGCGCTGCTGGAGAACAACCAATGTGAAGAGGGTATCCGTATCCCCAAGGCGCTACAGCCCTACTTCGGAGATGATATGATTCGATAAAAAAACGATAAATCCATACGACTATGAGACAAGCCTTTTTCCTGCTTTCCGTGCTGCTGGTCAGCCTGACGGTGTCGGCACAGACCGATGCTTTCGAAGAGTTTCGCAAGCAACAACAGGCCGCTTTCAACAAGTTTGAGCAAGACAAGCAAGCCGAGTACGACGCTTTCCGTAAGCGCGTGAACGACGAGTATGCCGACTTCCTGCGTCAAGCCTGGGAATCGTTTGAGACGAGCCCTGCCGATGAGCCGGAGAAAGAGCAGATGATGCCTCCTGTCGTGCTGGATGACACGAAGGCCGATCCTACGCAGGACTCGGTAGCAGCAGCAGAGCCTACTCTCGCCGACCAGCCGGAGCAACCGGAGACGCAGCCTAACGCTGGCGAGCCGGCACCGGAGGAGGATGTACGTCCCGTACAGCAACAAATAGACCGCTTGGCAGCACCTGCCGTGAAGCCTATCGTAGTGAAGCCTAAGACGGTGACGCCCAAGCCTATCGCCGTACAGCCTACCGTAGTCGTGGTGCCCGCGCCGATACCGGCTCCCGAACCTATTGCACCGGTGCAGCCCAAGAAGGAGGAATACAAGCGTGAGACCATCGCCTACTTCGGTGCGCTGATTACTATCGGCTTCCCGATAGAGGACAATCTGAAACTGAAGAAACTAAACGAGAACGCTATTGCCGACGCATGGAAAGAGCTGGCGGGTAGCAAATACGACATCACCGTGAAGACGGCGCTGGATGCGCGCAAGGCCAACTCGCTCTGCGACTGGGCTTACCTGAACGTGCTGCGTCAGATCACGGAGAAACACTACGGCCAGACCAACGAGGCCGTGCTGATGCAAGCCTTCCTGATGACGCAGTCGGGTTACCGTATCCGTATGGGTATGGCCGACGACAAACTGACGCTGCTCATCGCCAGTCTGTATCATATCTACGGAATGAGATACGTGACGCTGGACGGCACGAAGTACTATATCTTCGGCAAGAAAGGCGATGCACAACTGAAGATGTGCAAGGCGAAGTTTGAGAAAGAGCAGTCGCTCTCGTTGCAGATAGCCAGTCTGCCTAAACTGGGTAACGAGCCGACGCCGAAACGCAAGCTGACCTCCAAACGCGGCGTGAGCGTAGAGGTGAGTGTCAACAAGAACATGCTGGACTTCTTCGGCAACTATCCGAAAGCGTCTGTCAACGGCGATTTCGGTACGCGCTGGGCTGCGTTTGCCAATACGCCGCTGGAGCCGGAAGTGAAAGCCATGATCTATCCGACGCTGAAGAAGACGATTGCCGGCATGAGCGAGCGCGATGCCGTAGGTATCATCCTCAACTGGGTACAGACTGCCTTCGTCTATGGTTACGACGACCAGATATGGGGCGGCGACCGTCCGTTCTTTGCTCAAGAGACGCTGTACTATCCGTATAGCGACTGCGAAGACCGCGCTATCCTCTTCTCGCGTCTGGTACGCGACCTGGTAGGACTGGATGTGGTGCTGCTCTACTACCCCGGTCACCTGGCTACCGCCGTAGGATTTACCGGTCAGGAGCGCGGCGACTGGTTGACCTATCAGCAACGCAAATACATCGTCTGCGACCCCACCTATATCAATGCCGGTGTGGGTATGACGATGCCGGGTATGGATAACAAAGAAGCCAAAGTCATTATTCTGAAATAAATGAAACGCAAACTCCTCATCGTCCTCTGCGCGCTGGCCGCCGCCCTGCTGGTAGCCTGCGCTGCTTGGTATGTCTACAGTGTGTACCAAGAGAAGCAACCTGAGCAACCCACCAAACCCGTTGACCCCTACGCTACCAACGGCGAACAGACGCTCGAACTGAACGTACCGCCTGCCGACCCGCTCATAGTAGGTAAGTGGAGCAACGCCAAGAACCCGTTGTGGTACAAAGTTTACTACGACGACTACGACGGCGACGGTTTCTTCTGGGGCAAAGAGTGGGACGAGAAGGACGACGTGCTGGAGTACGACCTCATGTTCCACGGCAACGGTTGGTTCCGCTGGAAGAAAGAGGGACGGCAGATAATGGAGTTGCACACCATGGATGCGCGCGATGTGCCCATCGGCAAGACCTACAACATCCAGCTCTCTATTCGTGACACGCTGATGATCTACGAGCCGTCGTTCCGTCAGGTGGTCTACACCTTCACCCGCGTAAACGACTAAGCGATGACACGCCGACAGATATACGACATCATCGAGACGAAGAGTCATTCATTGGCCAGCCGCACCTACGACTGGCTGATGTTGCTTTTCATCGTCGTCAGTCTGGTACCCCTGGCTTTTCGCGAGCAGACTGTGCTCTTCGAGGTGCTGGACAAAGTGTCGGTATCGGTCTTCATCGTCGACTATCTGCTGCGCTGGCTAACGGCCGATATGCGTATGGCGAACAAGCCGCGCTGGAAAGCTTTTCTGCTCTACCCGCTCACGCCGTTTGCCATCATCGATCTGCTGAGTATCGTCCCGTCGTTCACGCTCTTCAACCGCGCATTCAAACTATTCCGTATCACGCGTCTCTTGAAGATCCTGCGCGTAGCGCGTTTCGTTCGTTACTCCACCAATATACAACTGCTGCTGAAAGTGCTGCACAAAGAGCGGCACATCTTACTTACGGTGTTCTTCATCGCCGTAGCCTATATCTTCATCACCGCCCTTATCATGTTCAACACCGAGGACTCAGCGATGTTCGAAGACTTCTTCGATGCGCTCTATTGGGCAACGACGACGCTGACCACCGTCGGCTACGGTGATATCTATCCGGCAACCGACCTGGGGCGCGTCATCAGTATGTTCTCCGCCATCTTTGGTGTAGCCGTTATTGCCCTGCCGTCGGGTGTGATCACCGCCGGCTATCTGGAGCAACTCAAGGAGAAAGATCAAGATAAGGAGCAAGACGCCTGATGTCGTCTTCCGTCAGTTCGCTCAGCTCCTTCAACTGCCCTATACTATCCACACGTGTATGTACTCTGCGGTATTCGTAGAGGGCTTTGGCTTGCGTAAACCTAAGGTAAGGGTGGCGCGCCAACTGTTCGACGCGGGCACGGTTGAGCGGTATTCGTCGCACGTCTTGCGGCTGCGCCGTGAAATAGCGCAAGAGGGTGTCCAGCCTGAGTTCGGCGAGCGCTTCGTCGGTCAGCTGTGTCGGACTGTAGTAACCGCCTAACTGCTCGCCGTAACGCACGATACGCTGCGCTTTATAGCGCCCAATGCCACGAATGAGCTGCAACTCTGCGGTATCGGTATGGTTTAAGTCTAGGATGGTGTCGATCTTGCGGTGACGTGCGGCCGGAAACCACCCTACTGAGTCACGCCAGAGTGAGTCGGCCAGACGAGCGGAGTCGAAGCGCTCCTGCCGCTCTGCGGCCCAACGGGCAAAACGGGCATCGTCGGCGCGACGGAAAGAGTCTTTCTTCTGTTCCCACCGTGCCTCCCTGACACGCTTGAGACTGTCGCGCCGCAGGCTGTCCTGCGCATGACGGATACTGTCGAGTGCCGCAAAGTCAATCTCCGACTGCGGCGCTGCGCCGGGCTGCCAACGAATAGCTACGAAGAGCCAAGCCGCCAGGGCGAGACCGAAAAGGATAAGCGTGCCTATACGTTGTTCGCGAGAGAGCATGGAATTAGGGATTAGGGGTTAACGGTACTTTGTACTTGGCCGTCAGCGAGGTGGGTAGTGACTTGGTCGCCGGCCTGCAGTTCGTTGACCGAACGAACGACCTTGCCGTTCTTGGTGAGCAGACTGTATCCGCGACGGTAGATACGCTCGGGGTTGCAGGCTGCCAGTCGTTGTTCGAGCAGCTCCACACGGTGCCGGCGCAGCAGTATCTGCCGTTCGGCAGTACGTTGCAGCCGCAGCAACAAGTCGTTGATACGCGTTGTCTGTTCGTCAAGCCGATGGATGAGCCATTCGGCCACGGCGGTAGGTGTCTTGAGTGCCTCATGCGCCACGAGGTCGAGCACACTGACGTCCCGCGTATGACCGATACCGCTAAGGATAGGCAACGGCAGTTGGGCACAGACGGCACAGAGGGTATAACGGTCGAAGCAACTCAGGTCGGTCGTCGCACCGCCGCCGCGGATGATGGCTACTACGTCCCAGTGGTCCGCTTCGCTCTCTATCCGTTCGAGTGCGGCGAGGATAGAGGCCTCCGCACCCTCGCCTTGCATTGTCGCCTCGTATAGTTGCGTCGTGAAACGGTAGGGACTGTGTTCCAACTGGTGGATAAAGTCGCCGTAGCCGGCCGCACCAGGTGAGGACACGACGGCGATGCGGCGGATGAGCGTAGGAAGCGGCAGCAGTTGCTGGGCATCGAGAAGACCGTCCGCCTCCAGTTGGGCAATCGTACGTTGGCGTTGCCGCGCGAGGTCGCCCAGCGTGTAGGAAGGGTCGATTCCGATGATGTTCAGACTGAGCCCGTAGACGGCGTGGTACTGCACCTCCGTCTCCAGCAGCACAGCCATGCCGGTCTGTAGCGGTTGACCTGTCTCCTGCAGGAAATAGGCCATAAGCAACTCACGGTTGCCCGCCCAACAAGTCGCCCGCATCTTAGCGGTCTTTCCGTCCACCAGTTCGAGATAGAGATGGCCACCTTTCTCGCTGAGACTGCTGATCTCCGCCTGCACCCAATAGGTGGGCGACAGGCTCTCCGCCAGCACGTCGCCTATCTCGGCGCATAGTTCAGTTAGTGTGTATTGTTTCATATCGATAGTTTCGTTCGATTAGATAGATAAAGAGGAGGACGATGGCATAGTAGATCAGCACCATTCCTATCCCGATGCTGACCTGCATGGTGCTGCCGGGTAGCGCTTCGAGCCAACCGACCGTGTGGTTCATCGTCCAAGCCAGCCCATAGGTCAGCTTGCCGACCAATAGTCCTAAGGTGCTACCGCCCAGGGCGATGCAGAGCAATCCGCAAGGGACGAGCAGCGTTGCCAGTGGCAGGACGAGAAGGTTGGTAAGCAGGAAATAATTGCTTATCTGCCCGAAATAGTGCATCGTGAGCGGCAGTGTCCCCAGTTGGGCAGCCAGCGAGACGATAACCGTACCTACTATCCAACTCACGGCCTTCCCCCACGTAGTACGAAGCCACTCTTTGCGATGCAGATGGCGTTCCGCAGCTCGTGCAAAGAGCACGATAGCGGCAGTAGCCGCAAAACTGAGTTGGAAGCTGACGCTCCAGAGGTCGAGCGGTCGCACCAGCAGGATGAGCACCGCTGCCGCAGCAATCGTGTTGAGCGAGAGCGCTTGGCGATAGGCCATTCGCCCTACCTCGAAGATGGTCACCATCAGTACGGCCCTTACAACCGAAGGCGTCAAACCCGTCAGCCGGGCGTAGCCCCACATAGCGGCGATGATAACAAGGCTGAGCATCCACCGCCCTACCCTGTTCTCATAGCGCGGGCGTATCCGTCCGCCGAGCGTCATGAGGGCGAGCAGCAGTGCGTAGATAATACCCGTATGCAGACCGCTGACGGCCAGCACGTGCGCCGCGCCGGAAGCCTGAAACAGCCTACGCAGCGCAGGATCCAAGTCTTCTTTGTAGCCTAAGGTGAGTGCCCCCGTTGTTGCCCGCTCTCGGCCACTGAGTCCCGCCGCCGTCAGACGGTCGTACAGACGGCGCTGCAGCGAAGGCGAATGGTCTTTGGTCGGACGCACTACATATCGGGAGACATACGCCGTGCCGAGGATACCGCTCCGCCGCAGATAGAGACCGTAGTCGAAACGGCCGAGCGCCTCAGGACGGCGTATACGCGTGCGCGTCAAGATAGTATCGCCCGCCTGCGGGAGCGCACGCGCAGTATCGCGCGCGAGGTAGAGGAGCACCTTCCCCTGTGGCAACATCTGCGCCTCATAGCGTTCGCAACGCGCCGTAGAACGCGGTTCACCGGTGAGGACAAAGGTATAGTTGCAGAGACTGTCCAGCGCATCGTATTCGGTGCGGTAGAGCAGGTTAAGCGGCGTATGACGCAAAGCCTCGCAACGCGATGCGTACCGTTCGCAGAGGAGAAGGACCACCACCAGCGGCAGTAGCAACACAACCATTGGGTATGCTCGAATCTTATCTCGCATACGGGAAGTGGGGAATTAGCGAATAAACTTAAACGATGCGCCGTCAGCCGTCACACCTATATACGCCCCGCGGGGAAGCGAGAGGGTGTGCACATCGTCAGTCGTCGTCATCAGTCGCCTACCGAACAGGTCGTACACCGTCACCTCGTCGCCGACACGGTATACCTCGTCGATGCCGAGGGGGTTGTAGGTAGTGATACGCACCTCGTAGACGCGGCGGTTGATATAGTCGGTCACCTCGTAGGCAAACGCGTGGAACGTAGCGGTGCTCATGTCTACCTCCTCGCCGGCCAGCGGCACGACGTGAGTGAGCGGATCGGCTACGGTCACCTCGGGCACTACATGTGTCAAGTCACGGTTCTCCGGCTTGGTGATGTCCAAACTAAGCGAGATGGTGTTGTTCATCTGGTCGATGTCAGCCGCTACGCCGTTCAGACGAAAACTGTTGATCTGCAGGAAAGGCAGGTCGACGGTGGGACGATCGTCCGTCAGGTAGCGAATCACCTCGTCGAGCAGTGCAAAACCTTCGGAAGTTAGATAGCGCGTACTGCTCAGGGCTATCGGCATGCAGATATATTTCTTCCCGCCACGCATGGCAGCCGGCACCTCGTGCAGGAAGGTCTGCAACGGACCATTGGCGTCATAGTCGTCTATGTTACGCGTGTAGGCGATAGCCAGACACAGCGTGTGATCCAGATGCACCGCTACGGGCATGAGTCCTTTCTTGTTAATCTCAGAGAGCACCTCCACCGGCTGTCCCTGCTGTTTGCCCAGCGCCTGGAAGATAGGATGATCCGCTCGCTGCACGATGAAGCTGCGGGCTTGGTCGGTCAGACTGCCGTTGTCGGGTTCACCCCACCCCAGTCGGTCGGGCGAATAGGAGAACGACTTCATGTTGAGTACCGGAAGGCCCGACGCACCGAGGGTAACCGCGCGTATCTCTGCGTTATCGCCATCGGCATCTTCGGAGATCAGCACCCATTCGTATTGCGCGTACTCCTCCGGCGAACGGGGTTGCGCGGCCGCCTTCACGGGGACGATGTTCTTGCCCTGCGACTGCAGATACCGGAACACACCGTCGTTCGTGTATGCCTCATCGCTCTTGTAGAGGTAGAGAATCGGGTTAGAGCCTATCTCTTCCTGGGTGAGAGTGACCAGATAACTGTCCACATCGCCCGGGGTAGAGGTCAGCAGATACTCCACCGGCCCGTGGGTAAAGTCCTGCGGTCCACCGGGAATCCACGAAGCAAGGTTCGTGCCTGAAAACGTCACAGTGATATCCGTCATGTCGATGCCGTAACGCACCTTGCCCGTGACGGTAAGGTTGATATTGTCGATAACAGGTGTGCCTACCATACCCGTCCACGTGACGGATGTCACGCCGCAGAAGTCCTTCTGCTGCTGCGTACCGGCCCACAGTGACGTAGCCAACAGCACCGCCACGCACACACATAGTAATTGTTTGATGCGATTCATTTTTCTACTCATTATTTAGCCACCGTCCATTCCGGCGTATAGGGATCAGCTATCGTACCTTTGTTGGTATCATTGCTGTAGGGAATCGTCTCCGTTGCCTCGAAGATTCGCTTCAGATCCGGGGAATAGAACCGGAGCTGCACCTCTCCGCCTGCTTCCGTAGCCGGCGATATATAGAGATGGTATAGCCCGTCGATGTAGGTTGCCACGCCGCAACACTCGTTACCCATAAACGCAGCCAGCGTGCCTTCCGTTTTAGCAAACGACACCTTCACTATCGCCAGCATCGAGGAGGTCATGTCATTCTCTACTGTGACTACCCAGTTGGGATTGGGAGTGTTACCCGGATCGACGAACGGATCGCTGTTGTCCTTGCAGCCGGATAGCGCTAACGCGCTGACCGCTAACGCTGTAAGACCGGCTATAAATAGCCTGTAAGACCGTTTTACTGTTAGACTGCCCTTGGGGCTGTTAGAGTTTTTTACCTGTGATATCATATTTCTCATTGTTTCGAATTATTACTACATGGTTATTTTCAAGGATCTTATAGACGCCTGTTTCGTCCGCTTTGCGGAGCACGATCGGTGCCTTGAGCGTGCCGTAGTGGCTGTCTGCGGTATAGCGAATACTTTCGCCATCCACCATTAGCCTTTCGCCGGCTATTTCGAAGCGCAGTTCGCCTATCCGGTCACTCTGGATCGTGATAAAGTACAGTGAGTCGATCGGGCTTGCTATAGCGGATAACTCACCGCCCACATATACTTTCAATTGTCCTTTATCCAATGTCCATTGTCCATCGTCCAATGTCGCTATCATCGTCATGTTCGATGCCGCTTGGGGATTATTGAATAGGTCTGTATTCTGTGCGCTGTCAGCGTAGCGGTCTATACTCCGTTTCGGTGCGCTGCTGGACTGGCGGTAGAACTTGATCTCCTTGCTGCCAAGTCCCAGACGTCGGAAGAGGTATCCTTCTCCCGGCCGGAGGGAGGTAAGGTCTCCTTCCCATTTCTTATCTTCAGAGAAGTAAGCGAAGCGGTTATGGGCCTTGATCATATCGCCTTGTGACGCATAGTCGTAATAGGACGTGAGGGCCTTGGTGACCGAGACGGGTTCGTCGAACAGACAGGGCATCGGGCTCCATTGTCCATCACCTCGTACGCGAATAGAGAGGGAGTCGGCGGAGAGTTTTTCTCCGGCGATCTGGAGCGTGTTCTCCTGCGCGACATACATCATGTACATCTGCGAGAAATGGAGTCCTGCGAGCGAGCCGACGAAGGCATCGGACGCGGCGTCGTAGGAGCTGAACTGCCGCGAGTTGGGGTTCTTGATGAGGTCCGCATCGCTCCAAGGTTTGGCGGCAGTGACGCAAGTATTGAGATCACCCTTGGTAGCCGACAGGTCGAGGTTGGTAGAGATCCAGTTCCATCCGGAATGGAGGGATATATTCTGGGTCTCGCTACCTCCGGCAGTGAAGACGACGCGATTACCGTCGCAACCATAGACAAAGCCGTGGGCAAAGAGGATATTCCTGTCGGCAGAGAGGTTGTACATCTTACCGGTGGAGGCTTGCCAGAGGCGGAAATGAATCTGCTTGCGGTTCATCTTATCATCGCCGAAGACGGTGATGTGAACGCTGGACTTATTGGTGATCCTGTCGAAGTCCACATTCGCCATGCCTACGCACTCATTATTATAGAGCGCGATCACTTTGTCTTCGGGGTCGGTATCGAAGACATCTCCGATCTTGACCTGTCCGCAGAGCGACATGTTGTACGGATACTTACCCGTTTCGGGTTCGTCATACGGACATTGTGTCGTCACCTCTACCTCAATGAGTAACGGTTCGGACAGTCCTTGATCATCGGTCAGATAGACCACATGGTTGTGGATTCCGGGTTTGAGCACTTCCGTTACGGTGAAGGTAACCGTTTTCTCTTCCTCTGCTTCGAGCGTTCCCTGTGCGGGCGAAACGGAGAGCCATTTCGGCAAGTGGTCAATCGTGTATTGCCGCGTCATACCGGTTTGGTTGGCAATCGTGATCGAACTGCGCACTGCGGAAGACTGCTCATAATCCATCACCATCCGCAAAGAGCGCTCGCTCCAGACGATGCTGTTGAGGTTCGCATAGACGGTCCACATAACCGGCGAGGGCAGGCGGTTGCCGTTGAGGTCTTCTACATCGCGCACAGTGAGGTACATCGTGCGTTTGTTGATCTCGCGCGGCTGCGCTTTGATATTAATGAGCAGGTCGGATTCCTGATAAGTCCAGTTGAACGGCAGGTTGGTGAGCAGTCCGCGGTCGCGCACAGGGGCGTAGTTGCTCTTGTCGGCCTGCGTAGTGAGATCGTCGACAAGCAGCGGTTGTATCTTCTCCACCACATTGCCATTGGCATCGCGGAAGACGCGTTGGTTATCGGGACTGAAGACTTGCTCCATCACACCCGAGGAATTGCGCTTAACGCGCGAGAAAGTAAGGAGGTTGATCAGACCCATCTCCTCGCCGTTAGGCGTCTGTTTGCCGTACTCGGCGATGAGTTCCGCGGGCAGCGCCTGCTCGAAGAGACATACATCGTCGATGTTACCCTCCAGTCCGTCGGCAATCCAAACGGACGTGCCGGCGAGTGCGCCGATACCGATGGTGGGGAACATGAGGATGAGTCGGTTATCGATATAAAGCGTACCGCTGTTGTAGGTCTTGCTGATGACGAGTACGCAGTGGTGCCACTTGCCGTCGGTCAGATCCGCCGAAGCGAACTGATCTACATCGCCTGCCGTAAAGCGGATAGCCCCGTCGCTGA
>DEHM01000019.1:1104-1811 GCA_002351925.1 Bacteroidales bacterium UBA2800 | reverse complement strand
TCCTCGGCCTCGGTGCGCGAGAAGAGCGTCGGCTGCAGGCGCACCTTGTTACCGTTGGTAGCAAGCGATATGCCTTGCGGATTGGTCCACGAGAGTCCCTTGGCGGTAAGTGTAGCACCGGAGGCGAGATCGTCCATCGTGTTACCCTTGCTCTCCGAGAGCGGATAGTAGGCCAGCAGTCCGTGCTCATAGCCGGTGAGGCGACGCAGGTGGGTGTTGGCTATCTCTGCGGGACTGAGTGCTTTCGTCCATAGGCGCACCTCCATCAGGTTTCCATGGAAAGGATTCTCGCCCTTCAGTCCGCAACCGAAACGCAGCGGAGCTGCTTCGTCCTGCAGTATCCAGCCGATGAAGTCATTGTCGGTGACATCCTTCGTTCCGGCATAGAAATGGATTTCATTCTCGAATAGTTCGTAGGTCATAATCACCCGTGTGAAGTCATTGGCGGATAATTCTTCCATTTGCTTGGAGAGGTACTCTTTGCGCTTACCGTCGGACTCGGTAGAGAGTTTGAGTCGGTTGTCAGCCGTGAGGCTGAACGTGAAGGACTCCTCCTCGTTACCATGTGCAAAGAGGATCATCTCGCGGTTCTTTTCCGCGGGTTTAATGAGCATGTCGATGGTAAGATCGGTGATGGCCAGCTCGCGCGAAGCCTGGCTGGCGGCGTAGTGGTCGGCCTGGCCGTCGAAATAGAGCGAGGTGGTCTG
>DEHM01000019.1:0-966 GCA_002351925.1 Bacteroidales bacterium UBA2800 | reverse complement strand
ATCGGTTCGCTGAACCGCAGCTTGATATCCCCGTCAAGTTTGAGGATGCCGTTAGCAGGTAGCGGTTTGCCGAAGAGCACCGGCGGACGGGTATCTTTGATACCGCTGATGACGGGCGAGGACTTGGTAACGAAGCCCGATCCGTAGCGGCAGAAGGATACGGCACGCAGGTCGTAGTTGAGTTCTTTCGGATCGCGCTCGCCGTAGAAGCGGAAGGGCGTGATACGTCCGTTCTCGATCATGGCTTTGTTACCCGTTGCCTTGTTGTAGAGGCTGTCATCCGCGAAGAAGGAACACTGTGTTACCCAGGCATCGTTGTTCTCCGTGGAGAGCTTGTATTGGAACTCGATATGGTCGAAGTTCTTATGGTGGATATCGAATCCGTCGATGGTAATGGGCAGGTAGTAGCCGAGCGAGTCACGCGCCGAGAGGGTGTTCATCACCCATTTGTCTCGTGGATAAGCGATCTCGACGGGCGAGGACTGCGGCAGATAATGCACGGAGAACTTGAGCGAACTGAATATCTTTTCACATGCATCGAGGCTGAGTTGGAGCTCCATGTCGTTGTAATCATCGGCTTGTCCGCGATAGACCTCCATGGTTTTGACAACGGGCTGTCCGGCCACGAGATAGAGCGGATAGCCTGCTGCGATAGGCACGCCGTCGATGAATACTTTCGCGCCATCGGGATTGCCGCCCGCGAGCGAGAGATGCATGTATTCGCCGGACTGGAAAGCACTCTCCATATCCGCATTGTTCATCAGCGTGAGGCGGAAGATAGCGGGTTTGTCGGATGCTACATTGGTCTGCTCGTAGGTATTGATCGACATCTCGGGTTTCGCTGCATAGAGGGTACCGTTATTGACGACGGAAGTACCGGCATTGTAGAATTTGGTACGCTCTTCGCCCTCGTGCGGGCAATAGGAACTACCGCCTTCGGTGAAGAAGACATAACTGCCGTAGCAC
>DEHM01000023.1:96935-102391 GCA_002351925.1 Bacteroidales bacterium UBA2800 | reverse complement strand
TCACCGTGGTCGAGGTGCAGCACGATCTGCGGATGCTCCCAACCGAGCTCTTTCGCGTACTCCACAGCGCCCTGAGCCATGTAACGAAGCAGGGTCTGGTTCGCATAGTTACGTGCACCTTTCGATACCTGGAGGATCACCGGGCTCTTGGTCTCAGCAGCTGCCTTGATGATAGCCTGCAGTTGCTCCATGTTGTTGAAGTTGAATGCCGGGATAGCGTAGCCTCCCTTGATTGCCTTAGCAAACATCTCACGGGTGTTCACCAGGCCTAATTCTTTGTAAGATACCATAGTTTTAAAATTTTAGATTTTATATTTTAAATTTGTTATTTATGATTTGTGATTGATAAGTTATTTCTTCTTGGTGGCCATCACGAAGTAGGCTATCAGGGCCGCGTAGGCGCCTATGCCTACGAGTGCCGCTGCGCCACTCTGTGCCCAACTGCCCATGTAGCAGTCAACGCCGCAGAACTTAACGATAGCCGAAACGACGCCCATCAGTGCACCGCCGGCTATGAAGCCCGAGGCAATGAGCGTACCTTTCTCCTGATGTTTCTCGCCCACGAAGGCCGAGATAGCACCGCCGACGAGCAGCGGCGTGTTCAGACTCAGCGGGATAAACATACCCAGTGCAAAGGGCAGTACGGGTACACCCAGTTGGCTCAGTATGAGGGCCAGTACCGCACCGGCCAGATAGAGCATCCAGGGAGCACCCTGACCGGACATGAGCGGTTCGATGACGGCCGCCATGGCGTTAGCCTGAGGCGCTACCAGGGCGTTGTCGCCCGTGAAGCCGTAGGTCTTATTCAGTATGATCATCACACCGCCCACCGTAGCGGCCGAGACGAGTGTGCCGAGAAATTTCCAGGTCTCCTGTTTGCGCGGCGTCGAGCCGATCCAGTAGCCTATCTTCAGGTCGGTGATGAAACCGCCGGCCATACTCAGCGCCGTGCAGACCACACCGCCGATGACCATAGCACCCACCATGCCGCTCGTACCTTTCATACCCACCGCCACAAACACCACCGAGGCGATGATGAGCGTCATCAGCGTCATACCCGACACGGGGTTGGAGCCGACGATGGCGATGGCATTGGCAGCCACGGTAGTAAAGAGGAAAGCGATGACGGTCACCACGAGAAAGGCCACGAGAGCTTGCGCGAAGTTATGGAGCACGCCGAGCCAGAAGAAGACCAGCGTGCAGATGAGCGCCGCAGCGATAGCCACCACCAGCAGCTTCATCGACAAGTCGCGCTCCGTACGCACTTCCTTCCCTTTAGGGGAGGACTGAGGAGAGGCTTTCAGCTCCTTCTTAGCCAGTCCGACGGCGCTCTTTATCACACCCCACGAGCGCACAATACCTATCAGACCGGCCATGGCGATAGCGCCGATACCTATGTTGCGGCCATAAGCCGTAAAGAGCACTTGCGGGTCGGTTGCTTCCAGTCCGGGCAGCGCACCCAATACAGGCAGCAGCACCCACCATACGAAGAACGAACCCGCACAGATGATAGCGGCATACTTGAGTCCGATGATATATCCGAGTCCCAGCACGGCTGCCGAAGTGTTGATGGAGAAGACCAGCTTACACTTAGCGGCCAGCGCCTCACCCCAGCCCGTCATGCGGGTGGTGAGTTGTTCGGTCCAGAGGCCGAAGGTGCTGACGACAAAGTCGTAGAGTCCGCCTATCGCTGCCGCCCACAACAACGGTTTAGCCGTCGACGAAGCCTTGTCTGTATTCTGTACCCTGTCTTCTGTATTCTCCTCCTCATTGCTGATGAGCACCTGGGTCGTAGCGGTAGCTTCCGGGAAGGGATACTCGCCGTGTTTCTCCTGCACGAAATACTTGCGGAAGGGTATCAGGAAGAGGATACCGAGACATCCGCCGAGCAGCGAGGAGAGGAAGATCTGGAGGAAGCTGACCGTCATCTCCGGGTACTTGGCCTGCAGGATATAGAGCGCAGGCAGCGTGAAGATAGCGCCGGCCACTACCACTCCCGAACTGGCACCTATCGACTGTATCATCACGTTCTCGCCCAGCGCATCTTTGCGCTTGAGTATCGATGAGAGCGACACGGCGATGATGGCGATAGGGATAGCGGCCTCGAAGACCTGGCCTACCTTCAGTCCCAGATAGGCGGCTGCGGCAGAGAAGATGATAGCCATCACCACACCCATGGTGACGCTGTAGGGCGTCACCTCCGGGTATTGCTTGTCCGGACGCAGGAGGGGCTGGTATTTCTCGCCGGGCTGCAGCGGCCGAGCGGCGTTGTCGGGCAGTTTACTCATAGCTTATTTGAACAGCGACTGCCAGAATTTCTTGGCGTGATGACCCGGGATGAGCACGTGGTGGTTGGCGATAGGATCGGAGAGCAGATAGCTGCTTACGATAGGCGTCGTCTTGATCCATACCTGCGTGCGGCAGAGGTCCTTCTCGTACTGGCAGCCCGTCACTTCTACGTTGACAGCCAGCAGACGCTTCATGTCCGAACTCAGCTTGACGAGCGTGTAGTCGCCCGTAGGCAACTCGCCGTGGATAGCCACACCGATACCCGACTCAAAATGGGTGGTGTACTCATGTTTCTCGGTCATCTTGAGCGCTACGGTACACTTAGCCAGCAGCACCTGACCGTCGGGCAGGATACGAACGGGGTTGCACACCCATGCCGGCTCGCCACCCGTCATCTTCTTGCAGGCCATCATGGTCAGCAGGGCGGGTATGTCGCTCTCGCAAGCGGCAGGTATACCGTCGTCAATGAGCTTGCTGACGGCGACACAACCGGTGTTCTTCACTGCCTTGAAGAGGTCGAAGCAGCGCAGGGTGACACCGTCGAGCTTGTGCTCCTTGACGATCTCTTTCATGCGCTCGTAGATAGCCTCTGCACCCTTCATGCCGGGATCTACGACACCGATGCTGGACAGCTCCTCAAAGGGGATATCCACCATCTCGCAGTTCATCTTCTTCAGTATCTCTTTGTAGTCCACATTCGAGGCGATGAGCCAGTCCGACGGACGACCTACCACGCCCAGACGCAGTTTCTTGTCGCTCTTGATCACATTCTCATCGGGCATACGAGTGAGCGATGCCGACTCGTTGGGGTCCGGGAAGATGATGTCGTTGGCGTGCTGCATGATCTTGGCGATACCGTTGCGCTGACGGATAAAACTCAGGATCTCCAGCGCAGCTGCCAACGAGTTGCGGAAATCACTTACCATCAGGTAGATCGGTTTCTGCAGGTCGATTTTCTTACTGCGAACCAGATCGACGAACATAGCCTCCGTACCACCGGACAGGATGGCTATTACTTGGTGGTCTTCAACAAATGAATCCGATAGGGTAAACGGAAATTCATAGGCCTCATCGGTGAGGTTAGAAACGAGTGTGTACAACATGGTGTGATAAATTATAAATTAGTATTCATTGCTTGTTTATGGCCTTCGCATTCTTTTGCGCTGCAAAATTACAAATTATTTTGCATATATGCAAATAATTCCGCCATTATTTGCTATTTTTTACCCGAAAAGAGTAGTATTTCTGTCCCAGATAGCTGATGGCGACGGTCAGCAGGGTGATCGCCATCTTGCTGGGCGTAGGATACCAGCCGAGCACCTCGACGCACAGTTTGAGGCCGAAATAGTTGATGGCCAGGTTGAGCGCCACGACGCTGATATAGCGCATAAACTGCCGCGCACCGTGCAGGTTCGAGCGGGTGAACGTGACGTATTTATTGAGCCAGAAACCCGTCAGCAAGGTGATCGGGAAGACGATACAGAGCGTCGCTATATGCGGCGTGATGACTTGCTCAAATGAATAAATGGCTAAATGGTCAAATAAATGGCTAAATGGTAAATGAGAAAATGAGAAAATGACATTTTCGTGGCCGATGACGAAGTTGTAGATCAGGAAATAGAGCACCCAGTCCAGCACCATGTTCCCACCGCCGCAGGCCGCATAACGAAACAGCTGTTCGGACATCAGTTTCCGAAACGGCGGATAGAAAAAATCTATGATGCGGGTAATCCCCTGTGCCAATCGCTTCATCTGTCAAAAAAACCTTTGCGGCTGCAAAGGTACTGCTTTTTTTTGGAATACACAAATTCTATGGAAAGAAAAGTGCAATTATTCGGATTTTTAACGGGGGTGCGATGTTGGTGTGACGTGATAAGACGGTCGCTAGAAGGTACCGCTTATTACCTACTAATAACCTACTAATAACCTACTAATCACCTACTAGCTACATACTAATCATGTACTATTGGATGCTAAATTATGGGGGTGGAGGTGACAAGAAAAAAAAGGAATATGCACGTAAATACAACAAAAAATGACATCTCCAATTTTTCAGGATTGAAAATGTCATTCTTTATATTTATTATGTAGCGGGTAAGGAATGGCTCTACTGACGGACAAAGGAGTTATTTCACTTCTTGGCCGGTGAGGGTGTAGATCTTGCCGTCACGAATAATGAAGAGTCGGCCATCTATAAACAATTTACCGTTGGTTCCTTTTCCTTCTCCGATTTGGTCAAGATAGGTGGGATCTGATGGCGCTTCGGGGTTGGATGGAATAATTGGCGGAGTCGGGATTATTTCGTCACCTCCTTCTTCCAGTGCTCCCGGGTAACCAATGGTCGCAAACGCACCGGTATAGACGTGGACAGGCGTACTATTTTCATCTAACGCAGAGAGGACGTAGTTATAACGTGTTGCAGCTTCGAGACCGGTGATATTAAACGACAGGGTGGCAGGCAGTTGGGTGCTGTTTCCTGTATCACTATCAATTGTTTGCTCGTGTCGTTGCGGCGCATTGAACGTTATTCCGAGCAATTGCCCAGTCGGACCAAGAGTCAAATGACAGAAGACCGCACCGCTTTTGTAGATATCAATCTGGTACGAACCGGCGGCACTATCCGTAGGCCATGTCATGACCGCACTGGTCTGAGCCGGATCAACCGTCACTTTGTCAAGAGTCGTTTCAACAGCAGCCGTGTGGAAACTGCCGGAAACGGTACTGATCGTCTGACCGTTCGCGTCCTCACCTGAAATAGCGTACCAGTAGTCCGTATTCGCTTGCAAGCCGTTGAGCGTATAGAAGAACAGCCTGTCCGTATATACACTATCAGCATCGGTCTTGCGTGCCGGAGCATGAGGGATAAAATGCAAACCTGTCACCTTGCCGTCTCGGTCAAACGTGATATAGAACACCTCTTCCGTCCGTGTGCTGTCGCTGAACACATGTAGCGTATAGGTCTCTGCGTTCGGAACCGATTTCCATTGGAACATGGCGCTATTGGTATTCGGCACTACCGGGAAAAGGTCACCGCCTTCATGATTTTGAACCAGACGAACAGCCTTGCCAACATAGCGGTTGTCCTGATAAACATTCGGTGTCAAGGGTATATAGTAATATGCGCCGTTTGTACCATTGGGCGTGGAAGTCCAGTAACGGGCAGTATT
>DEHM01000023.1:41379-96854 GCA_002351925.1 Bacteroidales bacterium UBA2800 | reverse complement strand
TACGTAATCGGCAGAAATACCGCTCCTGCCATTTCCATGAACATCCACTCATCTGCGGTGTAGTTATTGGGAGCCGCAGTGGAGTCTGTGCTATTGGAAGGCTTGAAATGCAAGTCGGCTGGTATCACCCAGTTGTCGGGTAACAGGATAGAGCCATTCACGCCACTCACGGTGCCGTTGGCATAAAGCGATGCAGCATTCTCGCGTCCTCTGAAAAGGTAGTCCCACTCATCTTTGGTCAACGTACGCCAAAGATTGGCTTTCTTACCTCCGTTGGAGATAGCATTTCTTCCCCAGTCGGTGAATGAGCCGTAGTTGCTATTGGTAGAGGTGCTAGCAGTAGGGTTATTGCCTGTTCCCCAGCCAAAAAGATCGAGCCAGCCTTTGTAAGTCCACACCCAACCTTCGGTTGAGTATTGGTAGCTGCGGATACGTCCGTTTGCTGTACCCACAAAGTCCCACTGGTTCTCGGCGAAACGCCATGTGGACGTACTGGGTTGGTACTGAAGGTTGCCACGCGAGAAAGCTATCGTGTCGGTTGCGCTGATGGCAAACTTACCCCTCAATGCACCTTCCGTTGCAAACATGTTGCTTGCCATCCAAATCAGGCAAACAAGAATAATAGATACTTTCGTTTTCATGATCGTATATTTATATCAAGTTTAAACATTCTATATACCTTATTTTTTACAGATTTTACTACAAAAATGCCTGCGAAATTACTGTTTTTTTTTGATATATGCAAGAGTTAAAAATCATTTTTTCCTCAAATCGGGAATGATTTCGACACGGCGGTCTTTGGATAATTGTTTTTCGGAATTATATCTATAGGGTTTGTTGGCTCCGTATGACCAGACGAAAATCCGGTCTCCCGAGATTCCTTTTTCTACCAGCAATGCGGCTACCGCTTGGGCGCGCAGGAGGGCCAGACGTTGGTTATAGCGTTCTGTTCCAAGCCGGCAAGCATGCCCGTTAACGTGAATACGCAGGCTTGGATGACGATGCATCATCGCAGCTATGGAATCCAATATATATGCCGGCTCAAGGATCGGAATATATTCGTCCAGATGGAACCATATTACTGCTTCCGACAGCAATGAATCTAATCTTTTTTGTGGAGAGGAGCAGATGGTGTCGTGAATCAATCCCGTGTTCCGGATAACTATGGTATCATGCAGGTAGATGGTATCATGTACGACCTCCTTAGCGGCCATTTCCGGGAATTGTTTCTGGAGTTCCTTCAGTTCTCTTTTCTTCTCTTTGTCGGTCTTTCCGGGCCATATGGACAGACCTGCTTTCACGCCGACCATCCAGGGGTGGCTGCTACCGGTTTTATCCGTGCCGATAAGTCCCCGGTATTCGTTCATGAACGCGTATCGGTTTGTCTCGTTTCGAAATCCCAAAGCGGTTTTTTCATTTTGCTGAATAGCGCAGAAATCATTGATCATCATCTGCCCGAATGCCGCTACGTAGAGTTCAAGATGCGGGTTGATCCGGATGGCGGTTCCTAACTCGGCGTAGGCCTCTGCGTTGATTATATGCAGTCTGTCAGCCATGCTTTCTTCCTGTGGTTCGCGGAACCTCTCGGTCTCAAACCTGCCCGGAAGATCATGGAGCAATAGTTGCCATTGCTCATACCATCCGGTGTGGGTGATATCTCCCGAGACACGGGTATAACCCGCTATCACGGGAAAAGCAACTTTCAGTCCGGCAGCGGCGTGCAATCCGATCCGGCTCTCGCGGTTCTTGAAATACCTGAACCGCAATCCTACCGGTATCTCTAATAAATAGGCCTGCTGATTCTCTTGCCAATGATCAAGTTCGGTACGATGGATATATGTCTCGCCCATATAGTCGGTTAGAGCAGAGCCGTCCTGCCATTCGCGCCATTCCATCAGTTGGGTTAGTCGGGCTGATGAGGCTATGCGGCTGAAAGACAATCCTGCCTGCACGCCGATACCGGGAAGAAAAAAGAACGTGTATCCCGCGCCTGCAGAAAAAGCACCTCCGATAGTCACTTCCCCTCCGGTCAACGGATAATTCCAATGACTCACGCCTCCGGCTCCGTAGATATCTATATAATGACGAACGGGCTTCTCTTCCGGTGCTTTCTGCTTACCGGAAACATCGGTACAAACAGCGATGAAAACGGAGAAAATGATGATTCCGATGCGTTTCATGGTATAAGTATTTTACGGATTTGTATTTGTGTCTTCCCGTCATGCCATCGGATGAGATAAATTCCGCTTTTATCGGCATGAACGCATCTCCTGCCGTCCATAGTATAAATCTCCGTCTCTCCTTCGCTCCAGACGGGTAAGACAGCTGTTTCCTCTAATCCTTCGGTAGGTCGCATTTCGTATACACAACTACGATAGACTATGCCGTCATCCCCGGTCATCTCTACCTGGTAGTAACCGTTCAAACCGAGGTACTCATAGTAGAATTGCTCTGTTGCGTTTTCCATCCGTTCTCCGTTCCGATACCATTGATAAGCGGTAAAAGTCAGGCCCGCGTCATTATTCTTTCCGCTGTTGTCTACGAAGAGTACATCGTTTCCTTTACGATGAACCAATCCGTCCAGATCTATGGAAGCCTGTATCTCATGAGGAAGACCTCTGCACTCGCTCTCTCCGGCCGATGATGCGTAAAAGAGCACGGTGAAATCGAACATAGTTATGGGTAATTCGCCGGGTATGGGTACTACTATCGGTCCTTCGGCAGGCAACTCTTCCCCATAGATGGAGACAAATCCTAAGGCTGCGGCTTTTTCGGAAACGATCAGGTCGTATAGGTCCGGGTGGCCTTCACGGATGTCATAATGTATCTCCATAGAGGCGTCGGATTCGCAAATAGAGATCACCGGCTTGACATCCACTACGGGCACCGGGGTAACTTGGCAAACCAAACTCACTTCCAGCGGACAACCTTCCTCTGTCCGGTCGGTCATCACTACTGTTTCCCCTGTCTCGGAGAAAGAGTATTCCTTCGTAGTCCCGTCGGCAAAGGAGTATATACCATGGTAAGGCATGTCGGTCATACAAACGGTGACAACCTTTCTTCGCTTCTCTGCTCGTCCAAGTCTCCACGTGGCGGTGTTGGCCGAGTGTTGCCATTCGGTCACGCATCTGGAGTTCTGTACGGCCCGCTTGACGCAAACCGTTACCGGCACGGCCAGACCGTAACGGCTCAGCGTAATGGTAGTATCCAAAGAGGCCGAATTAACCCGTAAGGTATCCAGAAGTTCTTCTCCGTCTCCTCCGCGGTACAACAACCAGCAATACGTGAAATCTCCTTCTCCGCTCGCACTCTCATCATCGCTGATATGCATCTCTACTTCCTGTATCGTCCCGTTCTCCAGGCATACCTGCTCCTCTATTTCCCCGATGGAACCGGCGTTATATGCACTATACACATGAATGACTACTTCTCCTTCCGCGGCTGTCCAGTCCATCAAACCGGTATTGTCCTTTACCTCCCTGCGGAACACGTAATTCTCACCGTTAATCATCGGAATACGTGCTATCTCCAGTTCCGTGGTATCGCTCTCGGGAATAACGACGTCGTTGCAAAGCCATCGGTAGGTATAAATGCCGTTTCCTCCGGTTACAGTTTCAGTCTCCCGGACGGTATCTGTACAAACAGGGGTGCATAACTCGCGTTCGTAGGATTCTATCTTCCCCGGATGGATCGTATTAAAGGCCACTACTTTGTGCGCGTGCTCGCATGATAGGGGTAATGCTTGGCAGGTTGCTTCGCTGACCTTCCGGTAGAATGTGTATTCTCCGGCTTCCTTGAAGGTGTAATCAAAAGAAGCTGTACTTACTTTGGAGGAACCTATATAAAGCGGTTCGCGCGTGTCTTCTTCTACTTTATCCCAACTCTGACTCGCCGTATCCAGTACGGCATGCTCCATCTTCCATACATACTCAAACTTGCCCCCTCCGCCGGTAGCATCCGATTTACTGTGTATCGTCAGTACTTGCGGTAATCCGTATAGGGTGTCCGGCTCTTCGTACAAATCTCCCGGATCAAACCTCCGGCGGACAAAGAGACAGAGTCTTCCTTCTGCTTCTCCCGTCCCGCCTTTCGATGCCGTCCATTCGGTCTTGCATTTGGTATCATGGACATATCTGCGGAAGGCGTATTCTCCCGGGACGTCTGTCGGCATAGACCAATCTTTGTACGTCGGCTGCGACATATAAAAAGTATCTATGGGTTCAAAATCATTCGGAAAACCGTTCTCATCATGCCCCAAAACAGTATCGCGGATGATGGTGTATTGGTATGAAAGACTCCCGTTGTCCTGCTCGTCGTCTTTTCCGCCGCTGGCTTCCTTTCCGCTGTTGTTCTTGTCCTTAAATCGTACATTCTCCTCATTCCAGCAGGCAGAATATACTCCGGTCACGATGCCGGCATCGAAGGCTTCATACCCCTTTACAATCGTGTACACCTGCTTCACTGCCGGACCGCAACTGATGGTCAGGATCACCTCCTGATTGCCGCAAGGCCGTTTCACTTCTGCCGACGCACCCTTGGGATTGGGAATAAAAATAACATCCGGACTCGGCGAGTACCAATCTCCGGAACCAAAGGCCGCACTATTCATCCTCTCCAGACCTATACTATTACGCGGTTTGTTTCCTTCTTCCGGAGCTCCCACTCCTTCCGCACGCATGATCGGTACGGTCTCTGCATCCAGCAAGACGGTCTTGACGGAAAGCTCCGAGGCAATGTGGTTGGAAAAACAAACCAGCTGCGGGTGGCTCTCATAGCCTCCTGCAAAGCACCTCCATTCCTCTTCCGGATACTCATAGTAAGGACTTGAAAGCCCGATGAAATCGGACGATTTGGCAATCGCGTATTGGGTGTTGTCTGTGAGGATGGGATCTGCGGCTCCGTATCCGGTGGCGTACATACGTGTCAGCTGTTGGTCGAAGAAAACCGTCGTCAGATTCCCCTGCGGCGCTTCGTTCTTGCCGAATAGCGCGCCCACATGGTCGGTTCCCTTGCAATACCCTATGTTGTAGCAGTTGTTCAAAACGGCGGTGGCTTTGTTATAGCCCACTAATCCGCCTACATGATTGTTGCCGTCGGTGATGATCCCGGCGTTGTATGAATAGCTGATTCCGCCGTAGTTAGTCCCCACGAGACCACCGATGTTATCACCGTTGTGCGCGATAATCTGCGCCATATTAAAACAATGGTGTATCTGTCCGCGGTTGATTCCTGCGAGGCATCCGACATTACTGGTAGCGTCCGTCATGATTTGTCCCTGCGCGATACCCAGATGGTGAACGACCGCTGAGTTCCCGCTTTCTGCAATCAGTCCTGCGCCAGCAGGGAAGAGCGAAGAGAGCATGTACAGATTATAAATCACATGGTTGGCTCCGTCCAACTCGCCCTGAAACGGTCTGGCTGCGCTGCCTATCGGTTCCCAACTCGGCGGAGTAGAGCCGTTTCCCCCTAAATCAAGGTCTGAAGCGAGAAGAATGGTCTTCCCCGCAAAATCATCCGTGCGGCTTGCTGCGGCTATCCATGCTAACTCTTCAGCAGTCCGGATGGTGTAGATTTCTCCGTTGAAATTGGGCATTTGTGTACCTCCGCTCCAGGGTATCAAACTCTGCGCAGAGGTATGGGTTGCCCCTAATACCATGCTTATCAGCACAGTATTTATCCACATAAATACGCGTGTCATAAATTCTTGCTTACTCGATCCGTTTTCCGGTTATATCATAGGTACCTTGCGGTGTAATAAAGAGAAGTCGTCCTTCAATAATCGCTTTTTGCTCCGTTCCTCCCGAATCGGTTTTTTCTATCCCCGTAGCAACATTTTGTGCATCCGGATTGCCCGGAATGATTGGTGGCGTCGGGATAAGTTCGTTGCCGTCATACTGCAACTCTCCGCTATAACCCAAGGTGGCGAAATCTCCCACATAGACGTGCAGCGGGGCGTTGTTCTCATCCAAAACCGACAGCACATACGTGTACCGCGACGCCTCATCCAGACCCGTCACCTTAAAGGAGAGGGTGTAAGGCTGACTGTTGTCAGCATTTGAGATTTGAGATTTCAAATTTGACATTTCTCGTCTCGGCGCAGAGAAATTAATCGCCAGCAGCTGTCCCCTGTTGCCGAGCGTCAGTTTGCAGAACACCGCGCCGTCCTTGTATATGTCTATCTGATAACTATGCGCCGCGCTGTCTGTCGGCCAGGTGAAGTCTGCCGTCGTCTGTCCCGGATCGACCGTCACGGAGCGCTGAATCATGGCGGAGTCAGGTGTGTCATTCATGCGGAAACGCCCCCAATACGGGTGCTCGCGGTAAAGTTTGCGGCTATCAGGTAACACACTCAATAAAGCGCTGTCCGGAATGTCCGCCAATGTTCCTTCGCTTACTGCCGGAGGAGTAGCCGCCCAGACGGAAATATGTGTTATCGCGCTGTCACCCCTGAAGGCATTATCTCCGATGAGAACGACGTTTTTGCCAATCGACAACTCCTTGAGACCGCTCCAGTTCTCAAAAGCGTTCGTGCCAATGGAGATTACCTTGTCGGGAATAACCAGCGAATCTTGCAACTTAACCCCCGAGAACGCACTTCCGCCAATCATCGTCAGTTCTTTCGGCAGTACGATAGAATCCAAGTTAGGACACCCCGAGAAGGCATTATCCCCGATAGTGCTGACGCTATCCGGTATCTCGACTCGCCTCAAGGCTGAACACCCGTTGAATATGGAAGAATTGATGGCTTTCACTTTCTGAGGTATGGTGATTCGCTGAATCTTCGTACATCCCTTGAAAGCCTCTTGGTGAATGGCTGTCAGCGTAGAAGGAAGGATAACCGTATCCAACTTGTTGTTACCCAAGAAGGCGCCTGAACCGATATATTTACAGCCCTCAGGCAGCACGATTTTCTTCATGAGTACCTGCTGGCATAGACCTGACGGCACAAACTCCACATCCGGGCCGAAGATAAAATCGCCCCTCCAATAGCAGTAAAGATTATAAAATACCGACGAAGAAGCCGGAGGGTTCTTGGCGTTCCAAACAATAACAGGACTATCGTGGTAGCACCACGAGATCTGTTTGTTCGAGCGGAACGTCGCCGGGAAGAACAGCGTGTCCCGAAGCGGAATAGTGGCTACACTATTTTGGTCGTATGACGCTCTATCGGGTTCGCCGTCAAAAATACTGCCGTCAATCACCTCCAGACAATCCGACCAGCGGACAGAGTTCAAGTGATAGCAGTTCTGGAAGGCCATCTGACCGATATATTTCACCCCTTTGCCCAAATCGCACTTTACCATCGTCGTGCAGTTGCTGAAGGCGTATTGTCCCACCGTGTCCACCGAGTTAGGCAGTTTGATCTCCTTTAACTGGTAGCAGCTCTCAAATAGGTAAGCAGGTATTTTTGTCACGCCTTCGGGGATCTCGCACGCCGTCAGGTTCCACCAATCCCGGAATGTAGCACCGCTGAATCCCGTCAGCCCTTCCGGTAACGAAATCGTCTTACACGAGTTATACGGATAGTACGTCTTATAACTCGTTGACCACGACGAAGCCTGCAGTACCTGTTTGTTCCACCAGAGACTATCGACGACATTCTTCAACTCACCGTAGCCATCAATGGTCATGTGCGCCGTCTCCGTGTCATAGCTCCACGTCAGATGTTCTCCGCACACGCCGTTATAGACTGTTGCGTACATGCTGCTTGCCATCATCGTCAGGCAAACAAGAATAATTGATACTTTCGTTTTCATGATTGTATATTATTTCAGTTGGTTTCCTTGAATACTGTATTCTGCGTCACCACGACGGATGATAATTTGTCCGTTACGGAGGATCTTGCCGTTCGAACCCTCAAAAGTGCCGGTTTCATCGGATATTTCTTCGATAGCTGTCGGTGAGTTTGCCCCAAGTGTTGCAAACGAGCCGGAGGCATTGAAGAGTTCGGTGTCGTTTTCATCGGAGGCTGTCATCGTGAACCAATAGTCGGTGTTCTCATCCAAACCGTTGTAACGGAACGAGAAGGTACCGGTGGTATTCTTCGCACGACGAGCAGGTGCGTGCTTGGAGAAGTCGATCTCAACGAGCTGTCCCATGGAGTTGAACGTCAGCGTACAAATCTTCTCCGTACGCTCCTCGTTCGCCCAGATGATGAGCGTGTAGTAACTGGCACCTTCCACGGCCGGCCATGTGAACTGCACGCTGTGCTCGTCGGGTTGCGTCTCTGCCTCCGGCTCTTTTTCCGGCAACTCCAGAAGTGTACTGTCCACTTGGATGTTAAAGCCGTTCCAGATGCTATTGGCACGATAGATCTCCGCAAGCGAGTCACATGGCACTAAAAGGACGGTTTGGGCTTGATTGAGCAGATTGAACGAATTGTTCTGTGCCGCAGGAACAGACATCATCGGAGCTACAATCGTGTCTATCACCGCCGAAACATCGTTACCCAAGTAATAGCCGCCGAACAACTCGTTCTCTATTTGACTCAGACCTTTCGGCAATACCAGCTTACGGAGATTCACCGCTCTGAGCGAAGAGGAACGCAAGGTATTTACTTCTTCCGGTAGCACAAACTCCTCTCCGTCATGCTTGCACGGATAGAGTGCCAAAGCTGCCGTGTCTGCCGAATAGAGCACCCCGTCTATCGCGCGGAAATGCGCGTTGGCTTTCGGCATCCGGATGTACCATAGTGCGGGACATTTATGGAAAGCATAAGCGCCTATCTCTCTGAGACTGTCGCCTATCTCAATGATCTCCAGATTATTGCAGATTCGGAATTGTCCTTTACCGATCATGGGACTGTTGATGATTGCTTTCTTGAGCTTCGGACTATCAGCAAATACCTGTTCCCCCATCTGTTTTAGCGAGGAAGGTACCGTTACCTGCTCCATGGCATAAGAGCGTAAGAATGCCTCGTCGCCTATTTCTTCCACCGTTTCAGGTATGACATAATGTCTGTTGCTGTCATACTTCCCAAGGCTGTTGGCCTCGAAAGCGTATTCGCCGATAGAGCGCACGTTAGTCATGGTCAGATCAACTGCGGAAACAGAGAAAGCACTAGCAGCAACATGCACGACACTTTCCGGCAAAGTGTAAGCGGCATTTATTGCCGCCGGACAACATATTACGGTATCCATGTTGATAGTCATAAGCATGTTGTTCCAAGTGGTGTAGTGCGTGTTGCCTTCCGCAACAGAGATTTTCCGCAATGAGCCGCCAAAAATCGCCCCTGGAGTAACATATTCCAACGAAGCCGGTAGATGGAGCGTTTTAATGACAGCATTGAGACTGAACATCAGTCCGTAGTGCTCAATACGCTTCACGCCTTCCGGGATGGTAAGGCTCGTAATTTTTGTACAGCCGTAGAATGCACTACTGCAAATAGTCTGAATGCCCGTCGGTATCGTATAGGTACCTTGATAATTCATTGGCATCAACACAAACATGCTATCGTTGTATATCGGATCTTGGAGCGCATCTAATATATAGAACGCCCACGGACTGACCTTTTGGACCGAATTAGCCAACTGAACGCGCTGCAAGTTGGGCATTTGTTCAAACGAACGCTGCTCAATATACGTCACGCCTTCCGGCACGCGGAACTCAACGAGTCCTGCTTTCAAGAACGCCTCAAACGGAATCTCCGTAATAGTACTGTCCGGAATGATACACGATGTAAGATTCGTGCATTGCAAAAATGCTTCTCTCCCTAAATTACGCAGGGTTTGTGGCAGCACGATGGAGGTTAGTCGGTTGCAGTCGGCAAATGCGCTGTTTGCCATACTCGTAACCGCGTAATTCGCGCCCTCGTACGTCACTGTGTCATTAATAACGATGTCACCAACAGCGGTGTTGTTACTCTGTACCGCTATTTGCGCCGTCATGGCTGTGTTATCCAGCGTATAATAAACGCTGTCAATAAAAACCCTTTGTGCGTACATGCACGTTCCTTTTAATAACATAATTGCTACAAAAAGCAGACAAAAACAATTTTTCTTTTTCATAATTTGCATATGTTAAAAAGTTTTACTAATTTTGCGTCGTGATTTATGTTTTGAAATCCGGTGCAAAGGTACTGCTTTTTCCTGACATGTGCAAATTTTGCAGTTGTACGAGGGGTGTATATGGCATTTTATAAGTCGCTGTAAATAAGCAAATTATATTTTTGTATGAAAAATAAAGTTGTACGATTGGAATTTTTGCCTCTTTTGGGCTTGATTTTTTGTGTTCAGAGTTGCAATTTTGAGTCTCAAAACGCCCAAAATCGGCTTCACGAAGCGGAAGAATTATACCGTCAAGGCACCTCATCCAACAGTAGCAGTCAGTACGAATCTTCTACCGTTTATTTGAAGCAAGCGGAAGAGATCTTGGAGAGCATTCAGCCGTCAGCCGTCAGCCATCAGCAGTTGGCACGGCGGGATGAGTTATTAGGGTTGACATGGTTCCACTTAGGCAACACTTCGGAGAGTGAGATGTTGTATGACATAGCGCAAGCGTATTACCGCAAAGCGATACCGATGTTAGATCCTGATAGTAACGCGGTCTATTTAGCATGTGCCTATCGTGACATTGCGCGTACAATAGCTATTGCCAATGGGAAACAGGATAGTGTTCTTTGGTATTTCAATCAAGCAGAGCACTATGCAAAGGTCGCGCAAAATGAGTTATTGAAACTTGATATAGATGCCTATCGTTACCAACTCTGTTACCCGGATAGTATATCTCCACGTTTGGCGGTATGCAAACGAATGGCAGAGACCTATCGTATTCCTACGCGCTATGCAGAGATAGTGGAACTGTTCTTGGTGCAACATGCTACGGACTCAGCGGCGTATTATCTGGAGCAACTGCAACCCACCGACTCGGCATATACGTATTGGTTTGAACAGACCTACGCCTATCTGCACTGTCAGATCTTGCGTCAGCGAGGTAAGACACCACAAGCTTATGAAGAACTGCTCAATCTGTACGACCGTAAGATAGAAGAGTTGCAACGCGACGCGGGTGCGCGTACGTACGCGCTTTCCTTACATTATGATGTAGCACGAGAACAGCAGTTGGCAGAAAAAGCGCAAAACGAGAAACAATGGCAACGAAAGATTTCGTCCGTGTTGGTATTGTTATTGGTATTAGTCATAGCCTTGTCGCTGGTATTGTGGCGTTATTGGTTGCAACGCCGACGCGAGCAGGCACAGAAGTTAGAGACGCTCCGTGACAAATATGTGCAGCAGTTGCAGTTGGCGCTCGAACGGTTGCAACAGAAAGTGAACCTCACCCGTGAGATCGAACTGCAGCACATGCGAGGTAATGAGGTGGAATTCCCTAAATGGCTGCAAACCTACCGCGACGAGAAACTGGTAATGAACAAAGAGAGTTTGGACGAACTGATTGCATCTATTGATAAAGCTTTGGATGGCGCTATTAGCCGCTTGCGTAAAGATTATCCTGAACTGACCGAATCAGATATGCAGTTTGCCATCCTCAGCATCATCGGCGCGTCGGATAACGACATGTCTATCGTACTGAACGTCCAAAAACAAACGGTCTATCATCGCCGCCAAATTGTCCGCAAACACGTCAATCCCGATATCGACGACATCGATGCCTGGCTCCGAAATTACGTACTAAGTATATAACGGGACAACAGTACAAAAAAATACCGAATCGGCTCAAAAAAGTACGATTTTTGCATTTTTTTGAACAAATTGAGCCGATTATTCAAATATTTTTCGTACCTTCGACCAACTACCCTTGTATTATATTAAGATATATTAAGAGAAACTATCCTAGGCGGAGGCCGCTCCTTCCATTCCGTTGGAAGGATGCTCCGCCCTCGAAGCTACGTTCGCATTCTCGGTCGGCTTGTAGTTCTATGTCGGAATTACGCTCTCCGCTATTCCTTCCGTTCGAAAGCAGAAGTCAACTGCTTTCTCCACCCCGACAGCTTCTCTATTCGAATGTCCACCGGACATTCTCCACCCTATTTCGAAGCCAAAAGTCAATTGGCTTTTCCAGGTGCAAACTCCAAGATTTTAAGCAAACAAAATCACACTTGTGCAAGCACAGACTACTTTTTTTGCCTAAAATCTTGCAAATTTAAAAAATTTGTAGTACCTTTGCAGCGTCAATCTACTAACCCAACATTATTATGAAAAACTATCGTCTATTTCTTGTACTCACGATGGCGATCATGGTGCTCGCCGCATGTAAATCTTGTTCCGGGAAGAATGAACCGGCATCGTTTGAAAAGAGCCAACTGGTCGGTCTATGGGGATACTCCACCGACAATGGAACGACCTACGAAGTCTACATGGATATTAAGGAGAACGGCACCTTCGACTGTTTCTATTCGTTCACAGATGATGTAACCTATTATGAATGTGAGAGAGGGGAGTATACGGTACGCAACAGCTATCTCGTCATGTATCGTAACATTCTTTACCGTGTCTTTTTCTATCATAGCAATGTGCTACGTATAGCATCGGCTTACAACAATACTTACGTTGGCGAATGGAGTCTTCCGATCATATCGGTCAGCGAAGATAGGATTTCGATTGGCTATGATGGCAAGGAGTCGGCAGCGTTGTATCGTTTGTCTACCCGTCCTGCTGCGTGGAAATCGGAGTTTCTGGAGGAAGAAAAAGATGTCACGGAGCAGGAACTGATCGGGAAGTGGGATTATCCGTGCCGGTTTACGCAAGACAAACTTACTTTTGCATGGTGGACCATCGCTTCTCCTGAGAACTCCGGAATAGGTCTTCGGGAAAATCATTGTATTTATGCATCCCCCTTCTGGGGAAACTGGGTGGCAGATATGTTGGTTACCAAAGGTAAAATGGCATCGGACGAGGGTGTAACCATGGCGACGGAAAACTGTCCTTGGAGTATAAGCGGCAAGAAACTTACTCTATCCAACACGAAATATACGATCTTGACATACGATGACTCGCATAATGTTATCGCTACGCGCGATGTGACACCCACTCCGCCTATCACGGTAGATTTTACGATATATTCCTATACCGACCACTTCATGATTTGGTATAGTGCTACCCAAAACACCTATTATGTCTTCATGCGTCATGCGGACGCGTCGGGAGCAGCGCCGCACCAGATGCCGGCATCGACGCCTGCTGCTCCTGAGTCGATATCGACTGGCTCCGGCAAGATACATTCACCTCTCAGTAACTTTAAATAGGATACTTATGAAACACTTCTTTTTGCTTCTGCTCTCTGCGCTGCTTCTTTGCAGCTGTGAAGCCAAGGACTTGCGACAGATATTCGACCATGTGGACGAATGGGGTACGCCTGCTATCGGATTTACCTATACAGTCAGTGGACTGACTGTGAAGTTTCAGAACCAATCCAGTAGTAATGTCTCTAGATTTTTTTGGGACTTTGGTGATGGTATACAACTCGATGCCGTTAGTCCGGTGCATATCTACCGAGCAGGTGGAGTCTACAAGGTAACGCTATATGGAACTATCACTTCGACTAACAAGACAGTTGCCTGCTACCAAATGGTAAAGGTACCATAGACAATAACTATAAAAACCGATGCTCAACGGGATAACAGGGGCGTCAGATACAATGAAAAAATATCTTTACATTATGTTAGGTTGGCTCTTAGTAGCCACTATCGCCGTTTCTTTTGGCGCTTGCGAGAAAAAATCCAATGGGGCAGATGATCCCATCGGTGGAGGTGGTGGAGGGCAGAACCAAACAGCGTCTATCGTAGGCACATGGAAAAGGACGGTAAATGACTCGTATTACGGTCCGCAAACGTACATCTTCACCCTGAATGCCAACAACAAGGGCACGTTTACCACCTCCAGTTCAGAAGGTTCTTCTACGATGAACCTGGTGTATAACTTCAACTCCTCCACCAACACCGGTACGGTGGTAATGACTGATTCGTATTACGGATATAGTTATACCTATGCTTTCCGCGTAGAGTGGTTCGGAACCGATAATATCAACATCTATATCCGTTACCAAGAGGACGGCTATGCCGAAGAGTGGGAGAACATGGGTCTCTTTGAGCGCCAATAAGTTTAATTGGGTGACGCTGTCGGTGCTTACCGCAGCGTTTTTCCTAAAGGGGGTGCTCTATCGTTGGATGACGGCGATGGATAGTGCCCTCAATGCCGGACAAGTAGCGGCAGCCTATTTAGCTGTCGCTGCTGCTGCGTTTTTATTGGCGGCCGTAGTATGGCTCCCCCGCCGTTGGCCGACTGTCGTGTTGCTTGTGCTCTCCGACCTATGGTTATTAGCCGGAGTATGGTATTATCGCACAAACCTCTTATGGCTCACATGGGGAGCGGTGCGTACTATCACAGAGTTGAATGGCTTTGCCATGTCCATCACGGTCTATCTCTCATGGATGCAACTGCTCTTTCCTCTGCTCACGGCACTTGCTATCACGGTGCTTTACCTCTTGCCTCATCAGTCTGCTACCCGGCGCGAGTGGTGGATAAGTATGGTTGGAGCTATGAGCCTGTTCCTTCTTGCTACACTATTACGCATGCTCAATCCGCTTTCTGAGGAGCAGCGAATGGCTGATTTTCGGGCCGAGGAACATTTCTTTATCACGACCCACAGTCCTCTAACTCAGGCAGGATTGGTGGTGCAGGGAGCATGGCGAGACGGGCTTTCCCTTTGGTCTGCATCGCGGCCTTTTACGCCGGAAGAACAAACTATTATGGATTCTGTCTATCGCGCGCCGGCTACGCCCTCATTGCCTCAGGGGCATCTGGTCTATATCCTAGCGGAGAGTTTTGAGACATGGGCGTTACAAGCACAAGATATACATGGAGAAGCGGTGTGCCCCAGCCTCACGGCATATTTGGCTTCGCACCCCGTACTTTACGTGCCGCACGTGCGTACTCAGCAGAAATATGGGCGTAGCGGTGACGGACAACTCATCACCCAGACAGGTCTGTTGCCCATCTCTAACGGCGTAGCGTGCACCCAATATGGGCACAACACCTATCCGAACCTTGCCCATTTCTATGAAGACGGAGTTGTGCTAAATCCTTATTTTTATAATGTCTGGAACCAAAAAACAGTTACCACTTCCTATGGTTTTCGACGCATGCGCAAGGCGCGTACACCGAACAATGAGACCGACAGCATCATCCTCGACCGCACGCATCAGTGTCTCGCGCAAGCCATAGTGCCTACGGCGGTGCTGGCTCTCACCATTAATACCCATGCTCCTTTCCAAACGAGGAGAGACAATATAGAGTTGTCGGATTCGTATACTGCTATTGAGCAAGACTACTTGCGTTCCGTCCATTATCTCGATCGTCAGATAGGACGATTCTTGGCGTGGTCAGACACTGCCTCCAACATGCAGAACGCCACGATAGTCATCACAGCCGACCATAACCACTTCCCGCAGCAAGGCGAACAGGGGCTCTGCCCGTTTATCCTTGCGACGCCAGGACTAACCAGTTCTATCACTTTTCCCGAGGCATTACAGATGGACCTCTTTCCTACAGTGCTGCACGCCATCGGACAAACCGACTATACGTGGCGCGGCTTTGGCGTCGACCTGCTTGCTCCCGATGCGAACTACCTTCTTGCCGCGCGACCTGTCAGCGCACAGCAAGCGTATCAACTATCCGATAAACTGATCCGAAATAATTATTTCGCAAAGTAGCAAAGCAGCGGCAAGAGAACAGCAGATTGCTAATTCTCGCTGCAGAATTACTGCTTTTTTCTGAAATATGCAAATAATTTTTGCGTATGTCCGAAATTTTGTGTAATTTTGCACCGCAAAACAAGCAGATTAAGCCTATGTCACTATCTGACGAACACTGGTGGGGTTTCGCAGCCATGCCCGACGGCATAGCCTATCCGTACCGCACCGAGGACAACCCGATGACGCTGATTGCGCAGTTTCATTGGGGAGAAGGTCTGCTCTATGTCTTTGCGGATCTGGACTACTGGTTCGGTATCGCGGAAGCCGAGAGTGGTCCGATAGGTGAGTGGCCCGCGACGTTCTTCAGCGTGCGTTATGCGCCTACACGCAACGACCTGCACGAACACGAGATACGCCATGAGGACGGCACCTCCGCCGTGCCCGCCGCCGAACCGCTCGCGGCGCCCACCAGTCGCGGAGAAGAGTCGTACGTGCTGCACGCTCCCACCCTCTGGCAAGACGAGTTGGCGCAAGACTACCCGGGCTATCAGGTGCTGCTGCAGCTGGACGAGAGCGACCATCACGGTCTGCGTTTCTACGACTGCGGCACACTATTCTTCCTCATCCGGCCGGAAGACCTGAAAGCGCACCGTTTTGACCGCGTCAGATGTGTATTATACTCCTACTAAACACCCTTAGACCCTATGAACAGCCATCTGGAAACCACCAAGCAAGCGCTTAACCGCTATGCGCAACACTGTCTGGACGCCTGCCAACAGGCCAAGCAGATCCTGCAAGAACAAGCCGACCCCAGCCCCATCGCCGACATGGCCCGGGAGATACTGGTCTATGCCGCCCATCTCGCGCAGTTCGACCATATGTTAGGCGAAGCCTATATAGCCTGCACCGGCATCGCCGACAGCCTGTACGAGCACCCGCGGCTGTTGCTGCAGCTCAAACAGCTGGCGCTGCAGATCGTGGAGCATGGTGAGGAAGTGGAACATCAGACCTTCGAGGTCAAAGACGAACTGCGTGCCGACATCGCCCGCCTGCAAGCCAATATACAGGCGGCTGACGAAGGACGATGGGAAGACATACAGACCGGCAGCATGCTGCGTATCGACCCCGTGGAATGGACGCGGGCCTACGAGGACGTGGTGGACCAAGCCGACCGCGAGGCTTACGCACGACTGACCGACTGCCCACGTGGCATGGGCTTCTGCTTCGCCTACTGGGCAGAGAAAAGAGCAGCACTCGCCCGTCACGGCATCGACTGGAACAGCCCGCAAGACATGAATCCCGGCGTCATGTTCGATTAGGTGACTCGTAAATCGCCCTGGCGATAATCGTGCCCCGCAGGGGCTAAGAACACCCGACCTTTTTATTCTATGCTTGCGCTCATTCCTCGGACTGGGTAGTCCTTGGGCGCTGCGCTCGGAGTGCCATCCGAGGCACTCCTTCACGTCCCGAACTACCACGTTCGGGCCTGATGAGGGTTGTGAGAGTCACCTATAGCAAACGGGAGGACCATCTGATGATGATTCTCCCGTTTGGTCGAGAAGAGGTGACTCGAACACCCGACCCCCACGTCCCGAACGTGGTGCGCTACCAACTGCGCTACTTCTCGTTTTTTCGGGATCCGAAAAAACTCGGAGTCCCTCGATAGTTCTCGTTTTCAAACCGATTAAAACGCTAGCGGAGCGATGTTTTAATCGGAGAGGAGATTTCGCGATTCACCTCGATTGGCAAGGCCAATCCACTTAGATGAGCCGAAATCGACGACAAAAGTACTGCTTTTTTTTGACATGACCAAATTTTTAGGCAATTATTTTGCATTTTTTTTGCGGAAAGAGCGTTTTGCCGCCGAAAGGGGCGTGCCGTTCGCCACTATTTGCTTCGTTTCCGCTTCGGTCAGTTTCTCTGCCTCCACGTCCTTGGGCAACTGGTAATTGCCTTCGGGTGTGTGGATATAATAGCCGTACCGTCCCTTGAGCACCTGAATCTTACCCCAGGTATGGAGCGGCGTGTTCGCCTCCTGGTGTTCGCGCACCAGCGCCAAGGCCTGCTCCATGGTGATGGACAGCGGGTCGGTACCGCGCGGTATACTAACGAACGCACCCGCGTAGCGTACATACGGACCGTATTTGCCTTCGCCGATGACCACCTCTTTGCCCTCGTGTTCACCGAGCGTGAGCGGCAGCGAGGTCTTGAAGAGCTCGAGTGCCTCCTTGAGGGTGATAGTAAAGATAGACTGTCCTTTCTTGAGGCTGACGAAACGCGGTTTGTCCTTCGCCGCATCGCCCAGCTGGACGCACGCACCAATCTTGCTGATCTTAGCGATTACCGGCAATCCGGTCTCGGGATCTGTACCGAGTTCACGACCGGCGATTTTTCCCGATGGAATCGAAGAAAGTAGCGGTTTGAAGGTCTTGTAGAACGTGTCCACCGTCTTTACCCAATCGGCTTTGCCTTCGGCTATATCGTCGAACTGCTCTTCGGAGTGGGCCGTGAAGTCGTAGCTGAGGATAGAGGGGAAATGGTCGACGAGGAAGTCGTTGGTGATACGGCCGAGGTCGGTAGGCAACAGTCGTTGGCTGTCGCTGCCGTACAGCTCGCTCTTCTGTTTCTCCGTCACCTGTCCGTTGCGCAACGTGAGTACCGCCACGTCGCGTTTGCTACCGGCGATAGAGCCTTTCTCCACGTAGTGCACTTTCTGTATCGTCTCGATGATAGTGGCATAGGTAGAAGGACGGCCTATACCCAGTTCCTCCATACGCTTGACGAGTGTTGCCTCGTTGTAGCGGAAGGGCGGTTTGTTGTAGGTCTGGATAGCCTGTGCCTCCTGCAGCTTCAGTTGCTCGCGCACCGCCATCGCGGGCAGTCGACGCAGCTCCTCTTCGCCCTCGTCGGTCGACTGGACGTAGACACGCGTAAAACCGTCGAAAGTGACGATTTCACCGACAGCGGAGAAGGTATATTTGCTGTTGGACACCCCCACTTCCAACGTGGTCTTCTCGCTCTCCGCCTCGCTCATCTGACTGGCCAGCGTACGCTTCCAGATCAGTTCGTAGAGCCGCTGCTCATCTTTGTTCTCGCCCGCCGTATGTACGTTCATATAGGTAGGACGGATGGCCTCGTGGGCCTCTTGTGCCCCCTTGGCCTTGGTATGGAACTGGCGGGTGTGGACGTAGCGTTCGCCGTAGAGCGACTCTATCTCCTGCTTGCAGGTAGCCAGGGCCAGCGACGAGAGGTTGACCGAGTCGGTACGCATATAGGTGATACGTCCGCTCTCGTAGAGCGACTGCGCCAGACGCATGGTTTTGCTGACCGTAAACTTAAGTTTACGCGCGGCCTCCTGCTGGAGCGTGGAAGTGGTGAACGGCGGAGCGGGCATATGGCGCGTAGGACGGCGTTGCACGTCGCGCACCACGAAGAGTGCACGGGGTAGCGTCTCCAGGAACGCAGCCGCATCGCCCTTATGACCAAAACGATGGTTCAGCTCACAGCGCAGCACCGAAGCGTCACCGGGATTTTTTCCGATGAAATCGGCATAAATACGATATTGGGAGCTGGTGCGGAAGGCTTCTACCTCACGCTCTTTCTCGACGATCAGTCGCACCGCTACCGACTGCACACGACCGGCCGACAGACCCGTCGTCACCTTACGCCAGAGGATAGGCGACAGTTCGTAACCCACGATACGGTCCAGCACGCGGCGGGCCTGCTGGGCATTGACCAGGTTATAGTCGATATCACGCGGATGCTGGATAGCCTCCTGGATAGCGGTCTTGGTGATCTCGTGGAAGACGATACGCTTGGTATGTTCGTCCTTCAGCCCCAGCACATCCTTCAGATGCCAGGCAATAGCTTCTCCCTCGCGGTCCTCATCGGAAGCCAGCCAGACGGTGTCGGCCTTGCGGGCCTCGGTACGCAACTGACTGATAAGCGCCTCCTTGTGCGCATCGATGACGTAGTTAGGCTGGTAGTTGTGCTCGAAATCGATACCCATGGAGTTCTTGCCCAGCGGTTCGATATCGCGTACATGGCCCTGACTGCTCAACACGTGGTAGTCGTTGCCCAGAAACTTCTCAATCGTCTTGGCCTTGGCCGGAGACTCTACTATAACCAAATTTTTGCTCATAATCTATAATAAGAAGTGACAACTCCAAAAAATCGGCTGCAAAAGTAGCATATTTAATTTATTTGTGCAAATTATTTTTTTTTACTTGCACATATCAAAGATATTTAGTATCTTTGCAGCCGAATTGGAAAAATTATTTTGATTTTTTTACAGAAAGGACTTGCATGAATACCGTTTTAGTCGTATTATTAGTGCTCGCGGGCGTCGCGCTACTATTATTGGAGATGTTCCTTTTGCCGGGTTTCGGCATCGCGGGTGTGAGTGGTTTTCTCAGCCTGGCGGGTGCAGTAGCGCTGGCCTACCTGCATATCAGTCCGACAGCCGGCTATATCACGCTGGGCGCATGTGTTGTAGTGTCGGCCCTGGCTATCTGGGGTTTCCTGCGCAGCAAGGCGCTCGACCGCATGGCGCTGGACACGCAGATTGACGGTCATGTGGACCTGGCGGACAACCGCCTGAAAGACAAAGAGGCAAAGAAAAAGGCTGCGTCGAAACCGGCGGCCGAAGAACAAGCTAACAAATAAATCACAATAGACTATGGATGCAATCACCCTTGTATTGGTAGCGATCATCGCGGTCGCACTGAGTATTTTCTTCTACTATGTACCCTTCATGCTGTGGATCAACGCAGTAGTGAGCGGCGTACATATCAGTCTGGTTCAGCTCTTCCTGATGCGTATCCGTAAGGTGCCGCCCACCAAGATCGTCAACTGTATGATAGAGGCGCACAAGGCGGGTCTGCAGGACGTGAAACGTGACGGTCTGGAGGCGCACTACCTGGCCGGCGGTCATATAGAGCGCGTCGTCCACGCACTGGTCAGCGCCAGCAAGGCGGGTATCGACCTGCCGTTCCAGATGGCTACTGCTATCGACCTGGCCGGTCGTGACGTGTTTGAAGCCGTGCAGATGAGTGTGAACCCCAAGGTGATTGACACGCCGCCGGTGACGGCAGTGGCCAAAGACGGTATTCAGCTTATCGCGAAGGCGCGCGTGACCGTACGCGCTAATATACGTCAGTTGGTAGGAGGTGCCGGCGAAGACACCGTCCTTGCGCGCGTAGGTGAAGGTATCGTCAGCTCTATCGGTAGCGCCGAGAGCCACAAGCAGGTACTGGAGAACCCCGACAGCATCAGTAAACTGGTGCTGAGCAAAGGACTGGACGACGGTACAGCCTTTGAGATCCTCTCTATCGACATCGCCGATATCGACGTAGGTAAGAACATAGGTGCCCAACTGCAGATGGATCAGGCCGAAGCCGACAAGAACATCGCCCAGGCCAAAGCCGAGGAGCGTCGTGCGATGGCTATCGCCCAAGAGCAGGAGATGAAGGCCAAGGCCCAAGAGGCACGCGCCAAGGTCATCGAGGCCGAAGCACTGGTGCCGCAAGCCATGGCCGAAGCGTTCCGCAACGGCAACCTGGGTATCATGGACTACTACAAGATGCAGAATATCCAGGCTGACACCACCATGCGCGAGAACATCGCCGCCACCGGAGAGAAGAAGGGGAAGAAATAGGTTAGAGGTTAGTGGTTAGAGGTGAAGATTGCGCTACTACAATATCCTATCGAGTGGGCCAATCCGCAGGCTAACGTAGGCCTGCTGGACGAGCGGCTACGGGCCATAGCCGGACAGGCCGACATGGCTGTGGTGCCGGAGATGTTCAGTACAGGATTCTGTACCGACAGGCCTGACCTGGCGGAACCCTGGGGCGGACCTACCTGTCAGGCGCTGCAGGACATGGCCGACCGATATGAAATGGCGATAGTAGGCAGCCTCATCATACGCGAACAGGACGGACTGCACAACCGCGGGTTTATGTTCCGGCCGAACGACCAACCGCAGTACTACGACAAGCACCACCTGTATGCCAGCGGAGGCGAAGCGGAATATTTCGTAGCCGGTCAGACCCGACCGATATTTGAGTACCGCGGCGTGAAGATTCGCCTGGCTGTATGCTATGACCTGCGCTTCCCCGTATGGCTGCGCCAGGACAAACAGAACATGTACGACATCCTGATTGTAGTAGCCTGCTGGCCTACGCTGCGTATCCAGTACTGGGACGCCCTGCTGCCGGCCCGAGCCGCCGAGAACCACTGCTACGGCATAGGGGTGAACATGGTAGGCACAGACGGACTGCAGATGGACTATGTGGGTCACTCGGTAGCCTACGACACCTGGCTGAAAGATGTGGCAGGGTTTGAGGACTACGAACAAGCCACCCGTATCGTGGACCTGTCGATAGAGAAACTACGTCATTTCCGGGAAGTGCTGCCGCAATGGCAAGAGGGAGACGAATATGAGATACATGTACAAAGGGACAATGTACAATGTACGAAGGAATAATTACGGATATTGGATATTAACTGGAACATACGTCAACCGAGTGCGGAGGAGCAAGAGGCTGCCGCGCGCTTGAGCGAGGAACTGGATATCAGTCCGCTGGCCGGTCGTATACTGGCCGGACGCGGTCTGCGTACCGCCGCCGAAGCACGGGCGTATATACGTCCGTCGCTGGAGAGTCTGCACGACCCGTTCCTGATGCGCGACATGGGCGCTGCTGTTGACCGTCTGTGTGAAGCTATCGACCGCCATGAGCGTATCATGGTGTATGGCGACTACGACGTAGACGGCACGACGGCCGTAGCACTGATGTACTCGTTCCTGCGCACCCAGACCGACAACCTCATCTACTACATACCCGACCGTTACCGCGAGGGCTACGGTATCTCGTTCGAAGGTATCGACACGGCGCAGCGCGAGGGCTGCAGCCTGATCATCGCACTGGACTGCGGCATCAAGGCCGTGGACAAAGTGGACTACGCCAACGAGCGACATATCGACTTCATCATATGCGACCATCACACGCCCGGCGCGGAGATACCGCGGGCGGTAGCGGTGCTCAACATGAAGCGGCAGGACTGTCCGTATCCCTATAAAGAACTGAGCGGGTGCGGCGTAGGATTCAAACTGGTGCAAGCCTATGCCCAGCGCCGCGGCATCGACAGCAAGGAGATATACACGCTGCTACCGATGTTGGCGTTGTCGATAGCCTGCGACGTGGTGCCCGTCACGGGCGAGAACCGCGTGCTGTCGTTCTATGGCCTGCGTGCGCTGAACGCCCATCCGTCGGTAGGTATACGCGCTATCATGCAGGTGGCCGGCATCGATGGCAAGACCGTGACGATAAGCGACCTGGTCTATAAGATAGGTCCGCGTATCAATGCCTCCGGCCGCATGAAGAGCGGTGCTGAGGCGGTAAGGCTGCTCATCACCGACGACGAGGAAGAGGCCACGCGTTTTGCACAAGACATCAACAGCTATAACCAGGACCGCCGCGACTACGACAGCCGTACGACCGATGAGGCCCTCGCACAACTGGAAGCCGATCCGGAGAACGACCGCAAGCATACGACGGTGGTCTTCTCGCCCGACTGGCACAAGGGAGTGGTGGGCATCGCCGCCAGCCGACTCACCGAGACTTATTACCGTCCGACCATCGTGCTGACGGCAGGCGAAGACGATATCATCAGCGGCAGTGCCCGCTCGGTAAGCGACTTCGACATCTATACCGCCATCGACTCCTGTCGCGACCTGCTCACCAACTTCGGCGGACATAAGTTCGCGGCCGGCCTCAGCATGCATCGGCGTGACCTACCGGAGTTCCGACGTCGTTTTGAGGAATACGTAGCCGCCCATATCACCCCCGAGCAGCAACGGCCGACACTCGACATAGAGGCGGAAGTGGAGCTGAGCGACATGAACTGGAAGATGTACAAGATACTGCAGTGCCTCGAACCGTTCGGTCCGGGCAACGAGCGTCCGCTCTTCATGGCGCGCCACCTGATCAACAACCGTAACACCCGTGCGGTGAGCGACGGACGCCATCTGCATCTGGACCTGACCGACCGTATCGCAGCCATGGACGGTATCGCCTTCGGACAGGGCGACAAAGCCAACCACCTACAGAACGGGCGGAGCGTAGACATATGCTTCTATCTGGAGGAGAACACGTTCCATGGCCACACCACCCTGCAGATGAATGCGCAGGACATCAAACTCGTTGAAAGTTGAAAGTTTAAAGTTGAAAGAGATATGTTTTCAGAAAGAGACACCAAAGGACCGGCTCAACGCCGCGGCTCGATTGAAGTAGTGTGCGGTTCGATGTTCAGCGGCAAGACCGAGGAACTGATTCGCCGTATGAAACGTGCTAAGTTTGCCAAGCAGCGCGTGGAGATCTACAAACCCGCCATCGACGTTCGCTACAGCGAAGAAGATGTCGTCAGTCATGACCACAACATTATCCAGTCGACCCCCGTCGAGTCGAGTCAGACCATCCTGCTGATGGCCAACGACATCGACGTAGTAGGTATCGACGAGGCGCAGTTCTTCGACATGGGTATCGTGGACGTTTGCCAGCAGCTGGCTGCCCGCGGCATCCGCGTCATCTGTGCCGGACTGGACATGGACTTCCGCGGCGTACCCTTCGGTCCGATGCCTGCACTGATGGCTATTGCCGAAGATGTGTACAAGACCCACGCTATCTGCGTCCACTGCGGCGACCTGGCCTATGTGAGCCATCGTCTGGTAGCCTCCGACAAACGTGTGCTGCTGGGCGAGACCGACAGCTATGAGCCCTTGTGCCGCGCCTGCTATGCCAAGGCGACGAACACCGAAGAGTGAGATATATAGACGTCATATTACCCCTTGCCATCCGAGATTGTTATACCTATAGCGTCCCGGATGACTTGTCTTTGCCCCAACCCGGTGCACGCGTAGTAGTGCCGCTGATGAAGAAAGAGGTGCGTGGCGTCGTATTGCGCGCACATACTGAACCTATCGAGGCGGCTCTCAGCGACAAGATACGTCCTATAGCTGCCGTCATCGACGAGGCACCCATGGTGACCGCCTCGCAGTTGGCCCTCTGGCAATGGATGAGCAGCTACTATATGTGTACGCTGGGCGAGGTGATGGCGGCGGCGTTACCCGGTGGACTCGACAAACGTCTTATCGCGCCGCCTAAACGGCGACGCAACCTGTTGCAGCCCTACACCGGCCCTATCGAACCCGAACACCCGCTGACGGCGGCGCAGCAGAAAAGTGCCGATGAAATCGAGACTTTTCATGCTTCGGGCAAGTCGATCGTCCTTCTGCATGGTGTGACCTCGAGCGGCAAGACCGAGGTATATATCCACCTGATACAGGAGCAGCTGCGGCAGGGACGCAACGTACTCTACCTGGTGCCGGAGATAGCACTGACGACGCAACTGACGTCCCGCCTGCAACGTATCTTCGGCGACCGACTGCTGGTCTATCACAGCCGTTTCAGCGATGCTGAACGGGAGCAGCGCTATCAGCAAATCACCCGTCACCAATCACAAAACACCCCTTATGTCGTCCTCGGTGCCCGCAGTGCCGTCTTTCTGCCGCTGCAGGATGTGGGGCTCGTCATCGTAGATGAGGAGCACGACCCCAGCTACAAACAGGAGGAGCCTGCTCCGCGCTATCATGCCCGTGCGGCGGCTATCATGCTGGCCCAGGAGCAAGGGGCGAAAGTGCTGCTGGGTACCGCCACACCCTCGATAGAGTCGTACGCGCTGGCACAAAAAGGGGTGTACGGATTGGTCAACCTGCACGAGCGCTATGCGGGGTTGCAACTGCCGGATATACGGCTTATTGACCTGAGGCGACAATACGACCGCAAGGAGATGTACGGCCATTTCTCCGACCCGCTGGTAGACCGTATACGCCTGTGTCTGGCAGACCGCAAACAGGTCATTCTCTTCCAGAACCGACGCGGCTATGCGCCGCAACTACAGTGCGTAGCCTGCGGACAGATACCGCGCTGCGTACAATGCGACGTACCGATGACGGTGCATCGTCAGGCCCGCGAGATGCGTTGCCACTACTGCGGTTACCACATGCCGATGCCTGCCCTCTGTCCGCAGTGCGGCGGCGAGATGCGGGTGCAGGGTTTCGGTACCGAACGGATAGAAGAAGAGATACAGACGCTCTTCCCCGAGGCACGGGTGCTGCGTATGGACCTGGACACCACGCGTAACAAAAACGCCTACCAGGATATCATCAACGCCTTTGCCCGTCACGAATGCGACATACTGGTGGGTACGCAGATGGTGACCAAAGGGCTCCATTTCGACGACGTCCAACTGGTGGCGGTACTCAATGCCGACCCTATACTGAACATGCCGGATTTCCGTGCCTACGAACGCGCCTACCAGATGCTGGAGCAAGTGGCAGGTCGCGCCGGACGAAAAGGCCAACAGGGGGAGGTGATGATACAGACCTTCGACCCGCAGAACACGATTCTCGACATGGTGCGTCGGCACGACTACACAGCGCTTTACGAGCAACAGATAGCCGAGCGGCAGCACTTCCATTATCCCCCATTCTATCGGGTGATACGCCTGCAGATGCGCGACCATAACGGCGTACGCGTCCACCGCGTAGCCGGTGAGTTGCAACGCTACCTGACCCGTATCTTCGGCACACGCGTGTCGGGTGTCGTCACACCGGCAGTAGAGCGCGTGCAGGCCTATACGATACGCGAACTAACACTGCGGATAGAGAGTACGGCTAACATAGCCGAAGCCAAACGGCGACTGAGAGAGGCGATAGACTATATCTTCTCGATTTCATCGAACAAAAACACCAAGATCATTGTGGATGTAGACCCGCAATGAGGACACAGGACAGCATAAACAATACAGAGCTATGATAGAAGAACCGAAACGCCGAGTGGCGTACATCAACGAGATGATTGAGAGCGGCCACGCCGCCGAACTGGTAGCAGAGGGAGAGAAATACCACGCCGACCAACTGCGCGCTATCGCGGACGATATCTGCAAACGCGGATCGGTGCGTGTCGTGCTGATAGCCGGGCCATCGTCCAGCGGTAAGACCAGTACGAGTCATCGGCTGTGTCTGGAACTACTGGAACGCGGTATCCGACCGGTGGCGCTGTCGCTGGACAACTGGTATCTGAACGGCGAGATGACTCCGCTGAAGGCGGACGGTACGAAAGACTATGAGTCGGTCTACGCCATCGACCTGCAGCAACTGGAAGATGACCTGAAAGCACTGATCGCCGGACAGGAGATAGCCCTACCTACCTTCAATTTCGCGGCAGAGAAACGCGAGTATCCCGGCGAGACCTTGAGTCTGGAGCAAGAGGCGGTGCTGGTGATGGAGGGTATTCATGCGCTGAACCCTATCCTGACCCGTCATATCGACGATACGCAGAAATACAAGATCTACGCCGCGCCCATGAGTCCGGTGTCGCTGGACGGCGAGAAATGGATACCGACCTATGTGCACCGTCTGCTGCGTCGCATGAGTCGCGACCTGCGTACCCGCGGTAAGAGTCCGCTCGACACCATCGGCAGCTGGGACTCGGTGCGCGAGGGTGAGGAGAAATGGATTGAGCCTTTCCGCGGCGAGGCAGAGGCAGAGTTCGACACCTCGATGCTCTATGAGTTGCCGGCTATTCGCTATACCGTGGAGACGGCGCTGCAGACCGTTCCCGCCTCGTCGGAGGCATACAAGATAGCCGAACAACTGCTCTACTACCTAAGTTTCTTCGAGGGGCTGGAGGCACGCTACATACCTCGCACCTCTATCCTGCGGGAGTTTATAGGCGGCAGTCAGTTCAATGTAGGCTGATTTTGCACTTTTTTGCCTAAAAATACAAAAAAACGGCAAAAAAATTTGGTCATGTCAAAAAAAAGCAGTACTTTTGCACCCGCTTTTCGTTAAAAGACGAACGCGCGGCGGGATAGCTCAGCTGGTTAGAGCGCATGATTCATAATCATGAGGTCCCCAGTTCAATCCTGGGTCCCGCTACAAGAAACGTCCTTCGGGGCGTTTCTTTGATTATGAATCATGAGGTCCCAAGTTCTTATCTCGCTACGCTCGAACGATTATGGCTTCGCCATTTACAATCCTGGGTCCCGCTACGAAAGAACCACCTTCAACGGGTGGTTCTTTTTTTCAATGGTTCTACGCCGCAAGGGCTCGATTCATTTTCAATGGTTCATCAGTAGTCCTTTCTTCCAACGGAGCGAGGGATAGGTCTTTTTCAAATAGGCCTCAGCCTCAGCGATACCGCTGCTACCGCTGGTAGCAAAGGGTATCAGCGTCTTGCCTTCCAGCTGCGGCAGGTTGTTGTCGAGCCAGGAGTTGATGATACGCGGGCATATACCCCACCAGATGGGGAAACCGACATAGATTGTGTCGTAGGGGGTGACATCGGTGCAACGTTTGATAGTCGGTCGCTCTTCGGGGTCGTTCATCTCGAGCGACGAACGCGACTTGTCGTTGCGCCAGTCGAGGTCGGCAGCCGTATAGGGCTCTGCCGGTTCGATCTCCCAGAGACGGGCGTCATGCTGCTTGGCGAGACGCTCGGCAGCCGCTTTGGTAGTACCTGTGGCTGAGAAATAGGCCACTAATGTCTTTGCTTCCATGGGGATCATACAGACGGCACAAAGGAGTGCCAAGATGATTTTTTTCATTTGGTCATTTACCATTAGGTCATTTATGAATCATTTCGCCAATTCGGCTTCGATGTCTTGTTCAAAATCTTTCGGTTCGGCTACCGGAGCATAGCGCCGGATGGTCTTGCCGTCACGGGAGATGAGGAACTTGGTGAAATTCCAGAGTATATCGCTCGGTTTCTCCACACTCTTGCTGAGACGTTTCAGCAGGGCGTGGGTAGCTTTGGCCTTGAGCCCGTTATAGTCCTCGGTAGGCGCTTGCGCTTTGAGGTAGTCGAAGATCGGGTTGGCGTTGGCTCCGTTGACATCGCTCTTGGCCATCAGCGGGAAGGTAACACCGTGGTTGAGACGGCAGAACTCCTCGATCTGCTCATCGCTGCCCGGTTCCTGGTTGGCGAATTGGTCGCAGGGGAAGCCGAGGATGACAAGGCCGCGCTCTTTGTACTTCTTGTACAGCGCTTCCAGGCCGTCGTACTGCGGCGTGAAACCACACTTGCTGGCGGTGTTGACGATGAGGATAACCTGACCTTTGTAGTCCGCCAGATTCACTTCTTTGCCCCGATTGGACAGGGCCGTAAAATCATAGATTGTTGCCATAATTATAGGATATTGATGATGTCCGTTACGTTCTGTACGATATAGGTAGCCGTTTCATCCGCTAATCCACTCATCCGTTTGTCCCTAATCCATATCTGGTCGATGCCGGCCGCCTTGGCACCGGCGATGTCGGAGGAGTAGCTGTCGCCTATCATGACCGCCTCGTCGGCCGAGATACCGTTGCGCTCCAGCGCGATACGGAAGATGCCGGGCTGCGGTTTGTTGATTCCTACTTCTTCGCTGATGAGCGTGTGGGTGAAATAGGGCGCGAGGCCGGAGTGCTCGAACTTATAGTACTGCACCTCTTTGAAGCCGTTGCTGATGATGGTGAGCGGATATTTGGCCGCGAGATAGCGCACCACTCTGTCTGCATCGGGCAAGACGGAGAAATACTTGTTGGTCAGCCGCAAGAACTCCGCCCCCATCTCGTGGGCGAGATCCCGTAACCCGTCATCCGTAACCTGTAACCCCTCAATCGGTCTTAAAAACCGCTGCAGATGCAGCCACTCCTTGGTCACTTCGCCGCGCCCGTACCTGCCCCATAGTTCCAGATTGTAGGGCTTGTACGCGTTCAGGTAGTCGTCGAAGGTGTCGTACAAGCGATCGAGCCGATAGGTGGCATAGATATCCTGCAGCGCTTTGTGCTCCGCTGTCGTCCAGTCGCCTATCGTATCGTCCCAGTCCAGGAATATGGCTTTGTAGGGTATCATGTTTCTTTGCTAATCAGCCGCAAAGGTACGGCTTTTTTTTGATATATGCAAGTGTTTGCAGAAAAATACAGATTTTTCAGAGGGTAAAGCGGAGGGTAGCGCTGAGCCAGTGCTGGGGCTGGAGTACACCGGAGAAGTCGTAGTAGCGCTGGTTGGCCATGTTGTGGGCATCGATGCTGATTTTGATTAACTCATTGTGCCAATAGACGCTACCGTCGAACAGCCATACGGGCTGATAGCGCTGGACAGTGCCTTCGAGTGAGGTATACTCGCCTTCGCGTTGGCGGAAGGAGAGGGTCCACGATGCACCGAAGCCCCGGTAGATACGGTGTTCGATACGTAGCGTGGCTTTGTGGCGAAGATAGTCGAGCACGTAGAGCGACATGAGTCCACCGGCATCGGCCTGCACGTCGCAGAAGGCATAGCTGAGTTCGACGCGACGTATCCACGGATAGCCCTGCAGGCCTACAGTAGCCTCCAGTCCGCCGGCATTGACGCGGGAGTTGTTGGTGCTTTGCCAGACGATGACGTCCGGGTCGGCAGGTTTGATCCAGTCGATGATATCTTTGCCCCAGCGGTAGTAGCCGGCCAGGGAGGCGTACCAGTGTCCGCGGGTGAAGCGGGCAGACAACTCGACCTGGAGTGCTTTCTCGGGCCGAGTAAGCGGGTCTGCCTGCTGGGTAGCGGAATGGTAGTAGAGGTCGGTGAAGGTAGGTACGCGGATAGCCCGGTTGATGTTCGCGAAGAGTTGGAGACCGCGTATCGGCTCGTAGCCTATGTTGGCCCCGAGCGACCAGTCGTGACCGAACTGCGAGTTCCATACGCCTGCAGCGCCGAGTGCAGCACTCAGTCCGCGCCAGTAGAAGCGTTGCTCGGCAAAATAGCGCAGCTGGAAACGGTTGTGGGTACCCATGTTGGATGAGCGGATATACTCGTCGCGCAGGTCGATACCTGCCGTCGTCTTAGCCCACTCGTTGGACCAACCGGCTTCGAGATGAGCGCCGGAGGTGTGTGTCCAGTGGCGGTTGAGGGGTGTGCCTCGGAAGAGTTCGTAGCGGTCGAAATGGGCGCGATAATAGGCATTGGCGTGGATGGCCCATCCGCTTTGCCAGCGGTGCTGGTATGCCACAGAACCGAAGGCCGTACGCGTGGCATCGAACTGCTCGGGGTACTTGGTGGTGTAGAAACAGTTGGCTCCGGCATCTTTCATCTGCGCGCCGAGTTGGATGTCGAGCCCGCGGTAGCCGGTCTGGAGGAAGGCGTTGGCGATTTGGTAGTCGGTATTGTGGGCGTAGCCTTGGGAGCGGTTGTAGGAAGCAGCGCTGTTGAGGTACCAATCGGCGCGGTGTACTTTCACGGCCAAAGCGGGATTCACCAGTTCGTATTCTCCGGCCGTCATCTGAGCTATGACCCGTAGGCTGTCGTCCGTACCCCCTTTGGTTACTATATTGATAGCTCCGGAGAAGGCGTCGATGGCGTAGTTGGTACCCTGAAGCACTTCGATACGCTCGATGAGCAGCGCATCGACGGGTAGGTCCATGGTGTAGTGCTCGGTCTGCGGGTCGGTCATGTCGATACCGTTGAGCAGCACTTTGACCTGCTTAGCCGAACCGCCGCGGATGGAAGGATCCATCTGCACGCCGCTTGCCCCGCGCTGGCGCACATCGACACCGGGGATATACTGGAGCAAGTCGGCTACGGTATTGACGGGAAAGAGCTGCACCTCCTCGGCCGAAAGAGTCGTCATGAGTCGATAGCCGCTGAGTTCCGGATGTTCGCTGCGGACCGTCACACTTACCTCGTCCAACTCACGATGGCGCAGGTCGGTGGTATCGGCCTGCTCGGTGGCCAAGACCGGCAAGCAGCAACATATCAGCCCTATGAATCCTATCCTCCGCATGTGTGGTTTTTAGTCGACGCGTGTTCTTGTCAGCCCCACGTATGCCAGGAGGATGAGGTTCATCATGAGGGCATAGATGATAGCAGGGATGGCGATGACCTCATTGTTGAAGATAAGCGGGCTGCAGGCTATTGTGATGGCTTGTGCGGCATTCTGCATGCCGATTTCGATGACGAGTGTGCGACGCTCTTTGGTGGTCAGCCTAAGTAGCCACGCGAGGAGTGCGCCGCAGCCCGTGGTGGCCAGGATGAGCACGGTCATGGTGAGGCCCAGAGAGGTGAACTCGGCGACGATGGTCTGCTTGTGCTGGACGAAAAAGACCGTGACGAGCAGGACGAGTGCCGGCATGGCGATACGGCGGAGGACATTGTGGATCTTAGCCGCTGTCTGCTCGCGATAGATATTGACGACAAAGCCGACAGAGATGGGTACGACCATCAGTACGATATTTTGTATCAGCAGATTGCCTATCGGCAGATGGATATCGGTTGCTTCGCCTACGCTGGCCGTTACCCAGGCCATGATGAGCGGCAGGGTGAAGAGGGTGAGGATACTGCTGCAGGCCGTGAGTGTGACCGACAGCGCCACGTCGCCCTTGGCGAGCATGGAGAAGACATTGCTGGAACTGCCGCCCGGGCTGCAGGCAACCAGCATGATGCCGATGATGAATAAGGGTGAGAGCTCAGCGGTGAGTGGTGATAGGATGATGAGCCACGCGATGAGGGGCAGCAGGATGATCTGGCCGACCATGCCTATGAGGACCGGTTTCGGACGCCGGGCGATGAGCAGGAAGTCCTGCGGCTTAAGGGTGAGCCCCAAGTCGAACATCAGAAGCGTCAGTATAGGCAGCACAATAAAGATAGCGTTCATTTCGTTTGCGGATGTTATTTCGTTTTAGGATGCCAGATGAGCCAGGTCACACCCAGTCCGAAGAAAGCGTAGTTCTGCGGGAAGGATAAGATAGGCTCGGAGTTATAGATATTAAAGCCGGCGTACGCGTCCAGCTGCACGCGAGGATGGACCGCATAGGTAATACCGAAATCCATGTTGATATGACAATGGGTGTATGTCTTGCCGGTGTTCAAATCGATGGCATCGGGATCGAAGAGATTGAAACTCTCGACGAAGAGGCCTAAGTGGTCGGTGGGTGCGAAATTAACACCCAGCGAAGCAAAGATATCGGGTGCGGGTGCCCACTCGTTCCATTGCACACCCACGTCATAGCCAATGGAAAACCACTCTGTGACCTCGTTCTCGAACAGCAGGTCCAGCGAAGCCGATATCGGAAGATCTGCAGCCAGCGCATTGGAAACAGGTAGGCCGATATTGCACAGCACGGCGGTACGCGGTATCCATGCTTGGTCGAGCGAACCACCACGATGGTCGCAGAGAAGAATCTTCGTTCCGAGGAACAGAGGGGTAGGAATATAGAGATGCTCATCCGGAGTCGTCGGGTCGGAATCGGGATGATCAAAGATCGTCAAAGCACCGGTGTACTCCAGTCGCAACTCTACCCGCCGGTGCACACCAAAACGAAAGAGTGTGGTCGGCATCGTCAGTAGGTGCATGTCCAATGTGTGAAGACATTCAAAACCTGTTTCCCATTGGATATACCCTTTGTCCAAGACCTCGGAACCGGTGCCTTCGCCCGGACGATCGGCACTCAGCCAAATCTCGTTTTCCGTCACATGATGATGTTCCTCGGGGTTCTTGACTGTCCACAGGCTATCCGGCAGGAGCGGATTCGCCTGCACTCCCATGCCGGTCATGAGAGCCAGCAACGTAAGAACTATGCCGAGGTGGACGATTTTCATTGTATCCGTATGATTTTAGTTGTGGAAAACATATCCGCTGTAGCTCACGTTGATTGTGCCGTCGTTATAGGCTTTCATGTAGATGCTCTGTACAGAGAAGGCATTCTGCTCGTCTTGCGACGGGATAAGCAGCAGTTCTGCATCCTTCTTGGCTTTTCGGATAGCGGCCGTATCAAACAGCAGAACAGTACCTTGGTAGGGAACATGCAGAATACCTTCGTGCAGACTGTCTTTGGTAACTTTCTCCGGTAGATATTCCGTTTGTCGGTCTATCCAGTTGAATCGATGATACCCTTGCGGGCAGAGGTTACCGCCGGCGGGTTTATAGTAGTCAATCTTCCATGCCAGCTCACGATCCTCATCGCTCGTCACGGGTTCGTACTGTTCGACCCAACGGCTGGTATATTCTTTGCCGTAACAGTCTCGCATATACCGCAATTCTGCTTCCAACTCTTCGTCGTGCTCGGCAATCATCTTATCTATCTTCGCCGTCAGAACAGGTCGGCAGAGACGGTAGTAGTTGAGCGGATGTCCCGAGGACAAGATAAGCAGCGCCACGAACGAGAGAGCTATCCAGCGGAAGCGTTTGCGCGGCACCACAAGCATGACGATGCAGACCGCATAGAACCACAGCAACAAGGTCAGCAGATAGAGACGTGGAGGCGTGATGCCGTAGTCCGCAAAGCGGCGCACAACGCCCACAGACATCAGAACGAGCAACGGAAGAATAGCCATTGGCAGCCAGCGTGTCAGCACTTTGCTTTGCCAGGAAGCAGTGTTCGTCACCTGCGGATAAATCAGGACATAACAAAGGATATAGGCCCCCATCACGGCTGATACGAGCCACGAGATCATACCTTTGGGCAGTTCCCAATGAACCAGGATATTGATGCCATAGACATAGAGAACAAGGATATAACATCCCAGTAGCGGCAGCAACAGCCACGAGACGATTTTGGTAAGGAAGGACGGCATGTCGGCCGAGGCATTGTGCTTGCGTTCGGAATGCGGGACAAGTGCCAGAAACAGGATTCCAAAGAGCAACACCTCGCACACGATCATAATGAGAACGGGTAGTTTCTTCCCCGCATCAAAATCGAAGAGCGCCGCTGTGCCGAAGACAAGTCCTTCTAAGCCTCCTAACATTACCCATGTAGCCAGACCGCTGATGAGCAATGCCCCACAAAGCGACAGAATGAAATGCCATGCTTTGAGGTCGTTCTCTTCCTTGAGGAAAGCGCCAAACGGAATGAGCACGACCACCAGCAACATCCAAGCCATATTAGCGATAGTAAACGCCGGAAGCCCTCGACCGGGTATCAGGTCCGTCAGGAACAAGAGGACACAATAGACGGCGCAAACGGTAAGCAAAACGCCTTCTACTATCCACCTCTTTCGTTTGTCACGCTGCTCTTCTCCCCATAACGACGTAGCGAGGGAGATGACCCCGCCTCCCAACATAAAAGCGAGAACACAAAGCCCAACACGACCGGGTTCTGTCTCAGTAACCAGCAGATAAGACAGTATAGCGGTAACGAGAAAAAGGAAAACAGACGTTACCGGGAAACGCCTAATTACGCGCAGGAGCGATTCGCTCAGGTTTCTCAACGACAAGCGTTGCTTAAAAGATTGAAGATTCATAACTGCTATTAACCATCTTAATACCTAAAACTCGTAGTGTCGTCGTCCTTCAACATGCTCCTGCATGTTTCCGGGCGCCAATGTCCCGTCAAAATCGTAGATCATTGCTACGATAGGTCTGTTGTTTTGCATATTCATTTACGATTATATTTCTCAATAAGGGCAACGTACCCGGTGGGTTGTTGCAGCGTCACTCGACCGTTTTGAACGACGGTTGTTTCACCGCTATAAGCGTTTCGGATTTGGGTACCATCGGCAAAAGGTATCGATATGGACATCGTGGGTCGCGGATTCAAGGCGATGACGATGGTGTCGTTGCCCAATGTTCGAACGACCGTAGTGGCATTCAGCAAGGTTTGTTTAATCCGCAATAAAGTACCTTCATCATACACAAGTATGAGAACGAGAAGATCAATCCAAGCAACAGTTTGAGTGTCCAAACAACGTACTTCATATGCAGTTCTGCTTATAATGCTACAACTAATACATTATCCGCTTTCAAGCGAACGGCGAGCCAATGAGTGATACGCTGCTGATCATCTTCTTTGAGCTTCGGTTGCGCATGGATCAGTAACACAATCTGTTCATCGTTTCGTGCAAGCGTAACGGATTCAATCTGTGGCCATTGTGCTTGTACCTCAGATGTGATCTGTTCTACCGGTAATTGTAATGCCTTGAAACCGTCAATCTGTGCATTGAGCACTCGGATCGAATCGTCACGTTGCTTGAGTTGTTGCTCACTGGTAGCTAACCAATCGCGCATGATCTCCGTCTCGTTAAGTCGGCGTACCTCAATCGTGGCGTCTTCGAGAATATGTATCTGTGTAGGGGAGATACCATGTTTCTCTGCGTTTGTGTACAGCTGCGCACGGTGGTCATTACTCAGACTCTCTCCGGCCAGACGCAGTGTCAGCGTGTATGGTTTGGACTTGACATCCGTGCTGTAATCATAGATATAGGTGCTGCCGATGGACTTGTTCTCTTTGACGAAATGTCGTGCCGCGTTCGCAAAGCGGTTCTCGCCTACTATGCTGTAGGCACTGAAGAAACTCGGGATCAGGACCACCAGGATTAAGATACCATAGGAAATTTGACTTTTGTATGATTTATTCTCTGCTTGGAGCGGGAAATGGAGGTATTTCACCGCCAAGAAGGTAGCCAGCGCGATGAAGACGCAGTTGATGAAAAACAGGTACAACGCACCGCCTGCATATTGCCAGTTCAAGTTGGCGATGCCGTAGCCCACCGTACACAAAGGCGGCATCAAGGCGGTCGCTATCGCTACACCGGACATGACTGTTCCTTTCTCTTTGCGCGACAGTTCCAGAATGCCGGCGATGCCGCCGAAGAAAGCAATCAGCACGTCATACACCGAAGGTTTTGTACGCGCCAACAGTTCCGTCGGGTTCTCTGTCTCCAACGGAGTGACAAGGAAATAGAGCGTTGATGCGATTAGACTGACCACGAACATAATGCCCAAATGCCGGAGAGAGCGGCTTAACAACTGTGTATCGTTAGTACCCAGACCCATACCGAAACCTATGATCGGACTCATCAGCGGTGAGATCAACATCGCGCCGATAATAACAGGGATAGAGTTCACATTCAATCCCACCGAAGCGATGACTATCGCCACGAACAAGATGTAGATATTGGGTCCCTGAAACGGGATATTCTTGCGGATATTCTCTTCCGCCTTCTCTACATCTATGTAATGCGTCAGACTCAGTTGTTTGCGAAGATAATGCCTCGCACGGTTTTTAAATTGAGAGTAATTCATATGCGATTATTTTTTCATTTGCGTCATTAACGGCGCAAAGTTACAAAAAAATTCCCACATATGCAAGCGTATGCAGGAATTTTTAGTAATTTTGGAGTACTTAGTACTCGTTTTTGCGTTTGGGATTCATCGGGAACCATCCTTTGCGGACACGCTCGCGCTGATGAAACACCTCGCCGATTCCCCATAAGGAACTAAACGCAAAGATCCCCAAGAAGATGGAGATATATGTATTTTCCACAAACAACGAGCCGCCTGCCGCCAGTAGTCCGACGACAAGAAATGCCCACCAAGACTTGACACCGAAATAGTACTCCGCCTTGATGACCAGTGGGTGAAAAAGTCCGATACAGAGGAACGCCCCTGCGCCCAAAAGAATCCCTTCGAAGTTCATTGTTTCTCTTCTATTTTTGTAATCTTACCCGCGTAAGTACAGCCGGCGTATTGTCCGTAACTATTGGTAAAGACCAGCGAGTCGGTTGTGATGGAGCCTGCCAGCGCATTGATGACATAACGATCAAACGGATTGCCACCCATAGTCGGGATGATGCCTTCACCGTAAAGAGTGATCTTCTCAGCGGTGCGGGTGTACTTGGCGCCCGGGATAACCATGTCGATGGTAACCGGCATTTTAGAGGAGAAATTGATGCCGTAGAGGTTGATGTCGAGTGTGGTATCCGTCATAATTACTGCCTCTACACGCACGCTGTCCATACTGAAAGGCTGATCTTTGTTCTCGCCTTCCACATTCGGTACGGTGTTGGTTCCCAAGGCTTCGAAATACGTAGCCTTTACAAATGCTGTTTTACTCTGCTCCTCCGGTGTTTCCGGTGTGTTTTGATTGCATGCCGTTACTATCATAGCGACTGCCAATACATAGAATAATTTTTTCATAATCTTAAAAATATTAAAGCTTAAATTTTAAATCTCAAATAATACAGTTGCGCCTAATTCTCTTGGCTTGCCATGTTGCAGGAAATCGTTACCCATGGAGCGGAAATAGAACACATCATACTTCGTGCCCGTCAGGTTTCTGCCCCATAGCTGCAGCTTGACGTACTGCCATTCCACACTCAGCGCAGCACCTAACAGGCCATAAAACGGTTGCCAACAATCGTTCTGTTCATTCCAATAGATACGCCCTACTCCATCCCCTTTGAGGGTGATTCCTATACGTTCCAGCCATTTATGCCCGACTTGGTAATCTACCGAGCATAAGAGGTGAGCCGTATGTTGCGGCGCATAAGGAATGACGTTCCCCGAATAATCGCCCATACCGTCGTTGAAGGTGATAAATCGTGCGTCGGTAAAGCCATACGAGGCATTGAGGACACCTTGCCATGCGCCTTTGTTCCAACGATACCGGAGTGCAGCCTCAGCGCCCCACATTCGCGAACGGGCGGCATTGGCCATCATGCGACCTGTGGTCTTTCCGTTCGGAAAAATGGTCACTTGCTGGTCAAAACACTGAATATGAAAGGCATCGACATCTATTTTCAGTCCTTCTACAGGTGCAAAATGCCCACCTATCTCGAAGGTCCAATCGGTTTCGGGTCGATAGCGCGTGATAGCTACATCCATGAAACGAGGATCGGCCATATCGAGGTGCAACCCCATATCTGCCGCCAGATCAGTCATGACTTGATTTTGGGTAATGGTACTGAAGATCTGCGGATTGTATCCTCCTGCTTTATAGCCTTTTGCGGCATAACCATAGACCGTTCCCCATGTTCCCTCATAGGATAGAGCAAGTTTAGGTAGTACTTGAATGAAATGGTCTGCTTGTTTGCCTTTGATCTCGGTATGCACATCTGCAAAGTCATCCATGATCATCGTAAAGCGGTAGTTGACATCGGCAGTACTCCGATAGTTCATGCGTGCATGTTCATAATCAATACGCACGCCTGCGTTGAGGTGCCAGTTGCCGAACTGAAAATGGCTCTGATGGTACACCGCTGCTCCGGCGTTGAAGAGTTCAAAAGAGCTGGGGATAGGTAGCGTAGTGTTGGATATCTCAATGGAATCGTCCGGAAAAACCGTCTGGATGCCCCGATTGGCATTGCCCAAGATCAACTCGTCTATACCTTCACGCATAAACACTACCGGGGCATGCATGGTGTTGGCTTTCGCAAAACTGCTTAGTCCCACCGTCCATTCGTACCACGAGCAAGGCTTGGGAGCACGCAGGAGAGCATCCAAGGTAGCATTATGTTGTCGTTGGGTTTGTTGCAGCGTGAAGATATCTGCAGGAGTATAATCATTATCCATACGCATGTCATCGTGCATAAACTGGTAACTTACAGCCAATTGCAGCTGATAGCCGGCATGGAGATACTCCGCACGGATGGAAGGCAAAAACGCCAAGCGTTCATAACTACCCTGCGCATTGTACGCAATCTGCCCCGTTGATACATTCGCATAAGGGAATGCACCTTGTCGTACCCAATCGGCAAAGATATTTCCCGTCACGCGCCATTCATCTGAAGGCCTGCCTTCCAACACAATTCGTCCACCTGCCTGCTGGCCGAAATCAATTTTGTTATTGTCAAACATGTTGGTATAGAATCCGTCTGTTCGGGCATACCGACCGGAAATACCGACACCAAACTTATCGTTCACCGGTTCATAGTACGAAGCCTGTGCACGTATGGTATTGGCTGTACCGTAAGTTGCTTGGGCACGTATAGTGCGTGTACTTAAATCCAAAGGTTGAATAGTGCGTATTTCCATGACTCCTGCCGGTGAGTTTCGTCCATAAAGGCTGCCTTGCGGACCGCGAAGGAGCTCTATTCGCTTCACGTCTTGCAGCACATAGTCATACATATTCTTGTCCAGCAGCGGGATACCATCCACTACCATTCCCATTACCGGTTCGTTTATACGACTTCCCATGCCTCGGATATAAATACTGCTGGTCATCGCTGAGCCATAATCAGGCATATAGACGTTCGGCACCAGGTTGCTTACTTCTTTGGGTGTATTCACTTGTGCCTGCTCTATCAGCCTGCCGTCCAATACACTCACCTGTAACTGCTGCCTCGCTATCGGCATTGCTATACGCGACACCGACACTTCTATTTCCGACAACAGAATCGTGTCGGATACCGCTTCTGTGCCATAAAGAGCAGTGCAAATCAGGGATAATATAAGCAGTACCTTTGCTCGCATATAAAATCGCCGACAAAGGTACTTCTTTTTTCTTAAACTTTGCTTAAGATTTTCTTAAGAAGCATCAAAATCACTATAAATAGGGATGCGCAACTCGTTGATAGTGCCGTTAAGGTCCAGCGAGAGAATAAAATGCTGCATAGTCAGTTTGGAACTCAGGCGTAACACACCCGGTTGAGCCGAAGGGAGTAGGGCAGTCAGCACGCTGTCTAAGAGTTGTTGTAAGGCTTTTGGCTCAATCGTAATCTCGTTCACAAAGGGTGTCAGATGCATTTGTGCTGCAAGTCCTTTTGCAAGAATATCCGTTTCGCGGCTACGTAGCCATTCCATTAGAAATGCCTGCAGGTCAATCGTATAGTGCGTCACTTGCTGCTCAATATGGAAGATGAAACCTATTCCTCGAATAGTCTCTATCGGTTCTTTGTTTGTCCAGCCTAACTTGCGCCGCAAGGCATTGAGGTGCACATCGATGGTACCGGTGTCATACTGAAAACGGTCACCCCAGACGTGGTCTAACAACATCTGCCTTGTGCAAATCCTATTTGGACGTGCAGAGAGATAATCTAACAGACCATATTCGTATCCGGTCAGATGAATCTCCTTTCCGTCCTTGCGCACACTCCGCTGTTCGCGGTCCAGTTCAATATGGTCGGTAATAGTGATGTACATTGGTCGTTTATTGGCTAATAATTTACTACAGTTCCTATCGGGGCATCCAATAGGTTGATATTGTTTTTCGTTGCTATGTCATGTGCTACCCTATCCGGCTCGTACCATGGATGAACGGAAAGGGCGTACTTGTCATGGTGAACGGTGAAGACCTGTTTGGCTTGGAGGTCGAGGATGACCTTTTCGAGATCTTCGGGTGTGGTGTGGATATATTTCCAATTGGCATTGTACTGACCGTTTTCCAGGAGCGCCAAATCAACCGATCCGAAGCGTTCGTATATCTCGGCAAAACGCTTGTCATAGCCTCCGTCACCACCGATATAGACCTTACGTCCACCGGCTTCTACCATGAATGATGCCCAGAGTGTCTGGTTGCGTTTGCCTAACAATCGGTTGCTGAAATGGCGACTCGGCAGACAAGTAATTCTGCTTTCGACTTTCGACTTTTGACTTTCGACTACTTCGTACCAATCCATCTCCGTGATTTGCTCATCCTTATAGCCCCAATAGCGCAGGTAATCGGCGATGCCGAGGGGACAGATGACGTGTTGCACGCGGTCGCGGATGTCACGCAAAGTTGCGTACTCCATGTGATCCCAATGTTCATGCGTGATGATGAGCACGTCGATGTTAGGCAGGTCGTCCGGTCGGTAGATGTCCGTGCCTGCAAAGGCTTTCATCATCAGCGTTGCAGGCCATTCGGGTTTGAGTACCGGATCAACCAGATACCGCTTACCACCCAAGCAAAACAGGTACGATGAGTGCCCGAACCATACCAGCCAATCGCTATCGGTCGGCAGGCTTTTCAAATCCGTCTTGACCGCATGTATCGGTTCGCTCGGTACACGCAGCGTGTCTTTATCCGTGAGGAACCGCCATAATGTACCCCTCGTGCTTGTGGTGTCTCCGGTAAACTGCGGTGTCAGTTCTTGGTTCCGGAACATCCCGTCTCTGTAGTTCGGTGATGCCTGTATCCGTTCTTTCGACACATGTCGCCACACCCCAAACGCCGGATGTGATAACACAGCCAGCACTATACCGCTCAGCACGACAAGGATACAAACGATGGTGATAGTTGTCTTCATAGCATCGCTTCGATGTCTTGCTCAATTGACGATGAGAATGACTTGTCCTTTGTAGTCTGCGAGGTTCACCTCTTTGCCCCGATTCGACAGGGCTATAAAATCATAAATTGTTGCCATAATGAATGTGTTTTTATTTATACGTTACGGTTTCGCTGAGCGGTTTGCGGGAGAAATGATGGTCGCTTGGTTTGGCATTCTCGGACGCATAGCCGCAAGGCATCAGGAAAGACGGCTTGTGATTAGCCGGTAACTCGAAAGCAGCTGCCACTTCGGCCGGATCGAACCATTTGACCCAGCAAGTACCAAGCCCTAGTTCCGTAGCTTCCATCATCATGTGCGTACCGATAATCGAGCAATCCATATCGCCGGAGTTCGTACCATCTTCTTTGGTCCATACCAGGTCGGTGTCGTAACATACAAGGAATACCACCGGTGCGCCGTACGCACAACGGGTGAGGGAGTTGATCTTGGCAATCGCCTCCGGACTTTGCAGCACGTAGATATGTTGCGGTTGCACATTCTTGGCTGTCGGAGCGAGACGTCCGGCTTCGAGAATCGAATCCAGTTTAGCCTGCTCTACCGGTGTCTTGGCATACTCACGCACCGCAAAACGTTGCCGTGCCAAATCGTTGAATGACTTGTTCTGTTGAACGGGTTGATTACTGCATGCAGCAAAACTGATTGCCGCCAATGCAAGGATGATTAGTTTTTTCATATTATTTCGTTTAGTTCACCTGTTACGGAATCGATGATAAATCCGCGAACGGTCACATCTTTCGGGATGAGCGGATGGGTCTGGATGGTCTTGACGGTCTTACGAACAGATGTCTCGGTATCACGGAAACCTTCGAGCCAATGGTTGAGGTCAATGCCGCATTCGCGAATGGTGTCGAGCGTCTCATCTTTGATGCCACGTGCTTTCATGACATGGTGAAAATGCGCATAACTCATGTGACATGCGCCGCATTGCGAATGGGCTACCACCATAATTTCCGCTACACCCAGTTCGTAGATAGCCACAATCAGACTACGCATCGCCGAGTCAAAAGGCGTGATGATGAGTCCGCCTGCGTTCTTGATGATTTTGGCGTCTCCATTCTTTAGACCGAGAGCGGCCGGAAGTAACTCCGTCAGACGCGTGTCCATGCAGGTAAGTACCGCCAGTTTCTTGTCCGGGTACTTGTCAGTGATGTACTGTTCGTAGCCTTTCTGCGCCACGAAGGAGCGGTTGTAATCAATAATCTGGTCTATCATAACAATTGATTTAATTTATCTTCTCGAATGATTTTTGGCGCAGACTTACCGGATAGCACCAATATCTTCTTAGCCACAGGGGCACGATTAACTCCGTTTTTCTTGCCGTCACGGTAGATATGCAACTGCCGCGAACGAACGACAGCCGTCAACGTAGGGTCAGTCTCTATCTGCTCGCGGATGGCACGATACTCACCTTCTTCAGTGAATAACTTCCGCTGCAGATGGCTGCACATATTGGTTGTGTCAATGGTCATCGTTTTTATCTTTTGCTTTTCTGGCGAAGTCAAATAAGGCTTTGGGTAGGTGGCAGTAGCCGTCCGGGTGTTTGTCCAGATAGTCTTGGTGATATTCATCGGCAGGATAGAAGTTCTGCAAAGGCAGTTTCTCAACTACTAACGGCTGCGTGTACTTGCTTTGTTCCTCTGCATAGACTTTGTCTATAGTCGGCAGGTCTTCCGCGTCCGTATAATAGATACCTGTGCGGTAGCGAGTCCCTTCGTCGTGCCCTTGTTTATTCAAACTGGTAGGATCTATCGCCACAAAGAACATGCGCAGTAGGAACTCCAGACTTACATTGTCCGGATCATAGGTCACATGCACGGTCTCGGCATAGCCTGTGGTGTCCGTATAGACTTGCTCGTAGGTCGGCTTAGCCGTCTGCCCATTGGCAAACCCCACCTCGGTCTCGACCACTCCGGCAATTTGTTTGAAGAAATGCTCTGTGCCCCAGAAGCACCCTCCGGCTAAATAGATGTGCTTGCGCGTCATATCAATATTCTTGTTTGTTTGCGATATTCAGCATAATCGGGTTTGTTAGCCAGTTGGCGTTTCTCCATGAGCGGAATACTAATTCCGAGGAAGAGCGCGGTCATGGCAATCGCACCACCGATAAACATATCAAAGCCGTTTAGAGACGCATACATGATCCAGATACCCCACCAGAACTGAATCTCACCGAAATAATTAGGATGACGACCGTGTTTCCAAAGTCCCACGTTACACACTTTACCGGGATGAGCGGCACGGAAATCATGGCTCTGCTTGTCAGCAATCAGTTGGATTGTTGCAGAGACTATACAAACAACACAACCAAAATACGTCAAAATGTTTGCCGGAGCGATAGTCTCAAACAGTTTCAGTCCGGGCAGTATAGCCGCGAACACCACTAACGTCGGCATCATGTTCAAACCGAAGAGATTGATGGCATGAAATACAAGTGGATGCCGGTCGCGATACTTCGTATAACGCCAGTCTTCGTGACCAATACCTTTGAAGGTGATAGCCCAGTTGCGTGTCAGTCGCCAGCCCCAATACCATGAAGCCACAAGCAATAGAATGACCGGCAACGACCACACACTGGTATAGAATGCCCAGAGTAAAAAAGCGACAGGTGGGAATACACTCCAATAAGGATCATAAACCGACACATTCTCGTATAGTAAGCCGAATCCCCAGACGACAATCGTTGCCAGCACGTCTGCCATAAGCAGAGCTCCTATAGGCTGCATTGCCTGTGCCGTCAACCAATCAAATAGTAACCAACCGGCTACCCCTGCAATCGCATATATAGCTACAATCAGCGCCACACTACACCATTTGGAATAATCTCGTTTCATCGTGTTATCTTAAAATTGTCTTGCTTAATTATTTAGCTTTTTCTAATGCTACTCTTCCTAAGTCGGTCATTAGACCGCGTGCTTCCAAGTCGGCGCAGCGTTGTTTATTCAGTTCGGTCCAATGGCTGCGTTTCTGGCGAGGCGATAGGCGTTGCGCCAATCGTCCGTCCGGCAGACGCTTAAGCGTCGAATCAATCCAACCGAAACAGAGCGATTCTTCTACCACATCCAAGTACGGCAGGCATATGCCATCAGGCTTCTTCTTGCCGCGGTACATGGCAATCCAGCAGCATTTTTGCGATGCTGCATTGCGCTCAAACCACGCCCGTAGTTGTGTCCGTTCTCTATATTCCAACAGATCCACTATTTCCATTATTTGATCTCTTGTAATTCTCCTGTCTCGGAATCGATGGCGATCGCACGACGGTCACCTTCTTCGGTGTCGACGAGCAAGGCACATAATATGGCTGCACCGAAAGCGCCTTCGATACGGAAGGGTCCCGCCGACGGCATATCCGCTATGAGTTTGTGCCCCTCATAGCGGAGCGAATCAGAAAGGACTATATCTTCTAACATCATGTATAGAGGCTGTTTTGATGCATCTCGTTAACGGTCAGGCCGATGATAATAAACACAAACACCACCACAAAACTCATCAACGCGCATACCACCAAGCGCCATAATGTTTCCCAATAACCGTAACCGAAAAGTTGCTTGTAGATGATGTACATATAGGCGTAACTCAGGGTCACCGCCAGGGGTACCGATTCGGCAAAAACAGAAGAGAAGAGAAACGATAATATCGCTACATACACCTGCACAAAGAATCCCTCCGGGATGGTATGATGCGGGTAGCGAGGCGCGTTGCGGAACAACCACCACGTCGGTAGTATGAAGATACAACCGGAGAGCAAGGCATTGATATTCTCATGGTTCTGCAACCACGTCAATGCGGTGTCCAGATACCGGAAGCCGGTGACCAAAGGTTCCTCCACGGGCACAGGGAAGAAGAACTGAACTACCGCTATGATTGCCGCCAAGATAAACAGCAGCTTGACAGGCGGATAACTGACTTGCCGCTTGCCGCTTATGTAATCGCGCACCAGATAGCCGGGCCGCCAAAGCAGTTGCCAGAGGGTATAGATGCCCGACCGCGATTCGACACCCCATAACTGCCCTATTCCCTCCCAAAGGGAGAGCCAACCGATACGACCTTGACGGGCAGGCTGGGAACATGCCGGACAATAATTGCCCCGGAAGGTACGTCCGCAGTTGTTGCACACGTGCTCGGTCTCATCCATCCGATAGGTCCTCGGATTCTCCTGCCAGGCTCTGAACGCCTGCCATCGGGTTAGTAAGTATTGTTTTATTTCCATTATAAACTCTCCTTGAGTATCTCTTTGATATCTTCGGGCTTGAGGTCGAGGTAGCCGGCAGGGAAGATGACCGTAGTGGAGACGATGTCGTCAATCATCTCGGGCGTAGCACCTATCTCGGTGATGGTAAGCGGCAGACCTATCTCCAGCATCCATTTGCGGAGGGCTTCGAGTCCTTCTTCGGCAGTGTTGACACCCCAGACGTTACGCGCAAAACGCTCGAACTTGGCATAGCCGTTCTTCATGGCGCGACGGTAGTACGCCATCGAGCAAGCTGCCAGACAGTAGCCGTGCGGCGCGTGGGTCCAAGCGCCCAAAGAGTGACCGATCATGTGTACCATCCAGTCTTCCGATTTGCCGCATTTGATGAGTGTGTTGAGTGCCCAAGTAGCGGTCCACATGATGTTGGAGCGTGCCTCGTAGTCCTGCGGGTTTTTGACGGCTGCACGCGAAGCGACGATGAGGCTGCGCATCAGTCCTTCGGAGATATAGTCGGAGGTGTTGTCGTCGAAATCGGAGAAATACTGCTCGAAGATATGGTTCATGATATCGTAGATACCGGCTTTCATCTGGTCGAGCGGTACGGTCATGGTATAACGCGGGTTGAGGATAGAGAACTTAGGCATCAGACGACTGTCGAAGACATGGCCTGTCTTGAAGTTGTTGGCTGCATCGGTGATGACACACCCGCCATTCATCTCGGAGCCCGTACCTGCCATCGTGAGGATACAGCCTACAGGCAGTATCTGTTGTTCTGCCGCAGGTTGATGCCCTTCGAGCCAGAACTCCTGCCAGTAGTCGCCACTGAAGAAAACCGAGGCGGCTACGCCTTTGGAATAGTCGCAAACACTTCCTCCGCCGAGCGCCAGAATCCAATCGACCTTGTTCTCGCGCGCGATACGGACACCTTCGTGCAGTTTCTCGAGCGTAGGATTGGACATCACACCGGGGTTCTCGACAATAGTCTTACCTCCTTGGCGCAGGATAGCGACTACTTGGTCGTATATACCGTTGCGCTTGACGCTACCGCTACCGTAGTTGAGCAGCACGGTGTTGCCAAAATTCTTTAACTCGTCCTTGAGATAGTTCAAAGACTCTTCTCCGAAATACAATTTCGTCGGGTTGTGGTACTTAAAATTGCCTTGCATAAGGATAGATTATTGCATGATTTGTGCGCAAAGGTACAGCTTTTTTCTGAATTGTGCAAAAAAATCGCAAATTTATTTGCGTATTCCAAATATTTGTAGTACTTTTGCAACCGCAAAAGGGGTGAGCGCCCCGTTAAGTGGAACTAAACGAGTAATATATGGACGATTATCACGCGGAGAATGCAGCAAGTACGTGCCAAAAAATTTTTGGGACAGCACTTCTTGACGGACCTGAGTGTCGCCCAGAAGATTGCTGAGACCATAAGCTCGGGCCGAACGATAGAGATCGGGCCGGGCATGGGTGTTTTAACCCAATATCTCCTCAAAAATTCACAGATTGACCTAACCGCTATAGAGATTGACCGTGAGTCAGTCGCTTATCTGCGTGAGTGGTATCCGGAGTTGAATCTGATAGAAGGTGATTTTCTGAAACTGGATTTGGATAAACTGATTCCGGAAGGGGAGTTCAACGTAATAGGTAATTATCCGTATAATATCAGCAGTCAGATTTTCTTCAAGGTGCTGGATTATAAGGACAGGATACCTGTGTGCTCGGGCATGATACAAAAGGAGGTGGCAGAACGGTTGGCCTCGAAGCCCGGCAACAAAGCGTATGGCATACTGAGTGTACTGCTACAGGCGTACTACGACATAGAATATCTGTTTACGGTGGATGAACATGTGTTTAATCCTCCGCCGAAAGTGAAATCGGCCGTTATCCGAATGACGCGTAACAAGCGACGACGGTTGGACTGCGACGAGGTGCTGTTTAAAACAGTTGTTAAAACTGCCTTTAATCAACGCCGAAAACAGATGAGGAACTCTCTGAAGTCGATATTGGACAATGGACAATGGACGATGGACAAAAATGAACGACTGGAGTGGTTCCTGACCCGAAGACCGGAACAGCTAAGTGTTGAAGAATTTATTGAACTAACCAATTTAATTGAGAAAAGCCATGTCGGAAATCAAAATATTCTATAAAGATAAGGAGAAGATAAAAGTAGCACGCGCGCTCTCCGCCCTGAAAGAACTGAATAAAAAAGATATTATCTGGATTGACCTGCTGGATGTATCGGATAAGACAGAGGACACCTTGGAGGGTTTTCTGAAGATAGATATTCAGGAAGACGAGGAGATGGAGGAGATTGAGTTCTCGAGCCGTTATATACAGACGGATGACTCGATTGTGGCCAACAGTAACTTCCTGAAATCGAATTTTGAGGTGGAGCCCGTTAACTTCATCATCAAGAACTCGATCTTGGTGTCTATACGCGACAACGAACTGGATACCTTCAACGAGACATTTAAGAAACTATTTGTCAACACCCGCAATTTCCCGACGGGATATCATGTGTTGGTAGCGTTGTTTGAGACGCGAGTGGAAAAGGATGCCGACTTGATAGAGGACACGACGGATATGATTACCGAGCTCTCGCAAAAGATCACGGCGAGCAACGACCACGTAGACGAGGACTTGCTGGTACAGATAAAGGACCTGCAAGAAAAAGTGACGATCATTCGTCAGAACATCTTGGATAAACAGCGCGTGATAAGCAATCTGCTGAAATGTGACTTTATACCTGAGGAACTGGGTCCGCGTTTGACGATGGTGATTAAGGATATCAACTCACTATTTGACTACACGCGATTTGGTTTCGACCGTTTGGACTACCTGCAGGATACATTCTTAGGTTTGATCAATATTGAGCAGAACAAGATCATCAAGATATTCACCGTGATCAACATCATCTTCCTGCCGCCTACCCTGATTGGTAGTCTGTATGGCATGAACTTCGACTTCATGCCGGAACTGCACTGGGAATACGGATACGCTTTTGCGTTGGGACTGATGGTGATGTCGGTAGTACTTATTCTGCTGATTTTCAGGCTAAAGAAATGGTTATAAACATATTATTAACAAGCTGATTGTTACACAGTACACAACGTGTTCCACATTGCAGTTATCAAAACCATTAACATTCGCATTGAGAATGGAAAATGGCAGTAACTGATAGAAAATCAAAAATATAAGACAGTTGTTTACACTATCAACAGCTAATAATATCCATTAGATTTTTAAAAATTAAATTATATATATTTTTATATGTTTAGCGAAGAGCAAGAGCGGCTGAAGGAGCAAATACTACAACTGAAAAAAGAAAAGGATGCAGTGATTTTTGCGCATTACTATACTCGTCCGGAAATACAAGATATTGCCGATTTCATCGGTGATAGTCTGGCATTAGCGCAGCAGGCTACGCGCGTACGTGCGAATATATTAATAATGTGTGGGGTGCACTTTATGGGTGAGACGATGAAGATTCTGTGTCCGGAGAAGAAAGTGCTGGTGCCGGATATGGCAGCAGGTTGTTCGTTAGCGGACAGTTGTAGGGCAGAGGATCTGGCGGCGTTTAAGGCGGAGCATCCGGATCATATGGTGGTAAGCTATGTGAATACGACGGCAGAGGTAAAAGCGCTGACGGATGTGGTGGTTACTTCGTCGAACGCAAAGAAGATTATTGACCAGTTGCCTGCAGAGCAGAAGATTATTTTCGGCCCGGATTATAACCTGGGTAGCTATATCAATTCGGTAACCGGCAGGAATATGCTGCTCTGGAACGGTGCGTGTCACGTGCATAGCCGTTTCTCGCTGGAAGCATTGCTGCAACTTAAGAAGAAGTATCCCGGCGTAAAAGTGTTGGCCCATCCGGAGTGTAAGGCGCCTATTCTGGCGCAGAGCGATGTGATTGGTTCGACCAAGGCGCTACTGGATTATGCGATAGGTTCGGAAGAAAAGCAATTCATCATCGCCACGGAGAGCGGTATACTCCACGAGATGCAGAAAGCGTGTCCGGAAAAGACTTTTATTCCAGTTCCGCCGGAGATTACGGAGGGCGTAGGATGTAGTTGCAACGAGTGTGAATATATGCGCATGAACACGCTGGAGAAAGTATATGCGTGTCTGAGAGATGAGCAACCGGAGATGATAGTAAACAAAGAAACAGCCGCTAAAGCTATCTCTTCGATAGAGCGTATGCTCCGTATGAGTTAAGCGGATTTACTGAGGACTAGTATAGTTTCGTCCATAAGAACGGTAGGAATCCTTTTCTATTTCGATAGTGGGTTCCTGCCATTCTTTTTTATGGGTGAGTTGCCACTCAATATATTTGATGCTGAGTCCGCGATCGAGCCACTGTTTCTCATAGTGGGTCTGCAGTGCTCTTGCATCTACAAAAAGTTTGTTTTCTTCGGTTTCACCGTATAAATCTGCGGTGTTACAGAGAACAGGATACTGGTTAAGCTGCAGCATCTCAGTAGTATACGTATAGAGGAAAGGACTGTCGGTCTTGAGATGGATCAGGCCATCAGGTTTGACGAGTTGTTGATAGCGCTGCATAAAATAGGTGGAGGTAAGCCGTTTGGTAGCTTTCTTCATCTGCGGGTCGCAGAAGGTAATCCATATCTCGTCTACCTCGTCAGGGGCAAAGAACTGGGTGATAAACTCGATGTTGGTACGCAGAAAAGCGGCATTTCGGATACCCTCTTCTACAGCCTGTTTGGCGCCAGCCCACATGCGTGCACCTTTTATATCGACACCTATGAAATTTTTCTCGGGATACTTACGAGCGAGTCCGACCGTATATTCTCCTCGTCCGCAGCCCAGTTCGAGCACGATAGGATGGTCGTTATGGAAAAAACGCTCACGCCAATGACCCGCCATAGGTTCGTACGGCGGTTGAAAGACATTGGGAAATGTCTCCATCTCAGCAAATTTCTTCAGTTTATTTTTTCCCATTACGTATCATTTCAATACCTATATCCGTTATTCCGCGCAACAATGTATCGCGCATAGCGTGCTGAATAGCGATATGGTATGTTCCCGTGTCCGCAAACTGGCGGTTCTCGTCGATGAGTACGGGCATCTCGATAAAGCCGTTGTGTGTATCGCCTAACCACTGTCCGCGGTCGTCTGCCAAATAGAACTCGATGGTGTCACGATGGAGGTTGTCGCCTACAAAGAGCCACATGTTCTGATAGGGATAGCATTCGGTATGCCGCACATAGATGATAGTGCGATAGGTAAAGGTGGTATCCGTGACAGGGATATCGAAATATACCGTCGAGTCGATATGCCACTGAGCCGATGAAACCGGAACAAAACGGCTATAGACGGTGTCTACAGAGCAAGCCGTCAAGACCGTTGTGCAGAGGAGCAGTATATAGCAGAGTTTTCTCATCTTCTGTGGTGTTTTTTCTTTTTATCAAAACGTGTGACGTCGCCGTGGCCGGTCTGATAGCCTATCTCGGTGGAGACAGCGCGTGTGCCCTCGAGGGTGTCGGGTTTCTCTCCGCGTCGGTTCATAGCTATTATCTCGTGCGCGCGTGCAGCGCTGAGCGTGGTGAGATTGCCGGCATGTTGCGGGTCGGACGAATAGGTGACGGTCTTAGCCAGCGGGTCGGACGAGAAGAAATACCAGGTAGCATCTTTGGTCTCCAGTTCGATATGGCGTGACGGCAGCAGCTTGACAGCATCTTCGTAGACAGGCACTTCGTAGTTGAGACAACACTTCAATTTTGCGCACATTCCTGCCAGTTTCTGCGGATTAGGCGAGATATTCTGGATACGCGCAGCACCGGTGCCTACGGAAGAGAAATTCATCATCCACGTGGAGCAACACAGTTCGCGTCCGCACGGGCCTGTTCCGCCTATTCGACCTGCCTCTTGGCGTGCACCTATTTGCTTCATTTCCACGCGGATACGGAACGTGTCGGCATACACTTTGATGAGTTGGCGGAAGTCTACTCGGCCGTCGGCGATATAATAGAAAATAGCTTTGGTGCCGTCGCCCTGATACTCCACATCGCCTATCTTCATCTCGAGTCCGAGCGATTTGGCCAATTGGCGTGCTTTGATCATCGTCTCCTGCTCGCGGGCATGTGCCTGGCGAGCACGTTCGAAATCTTGTTCGGTAGCGATACGCACCACTTGTCGCACCTCATAACGCGAGGAATCGATGTTGTTTTTCTTCATCTGCAGTTCCACCAGTTTTCCGGTCAGCACCACTTCGCCGAGATCTTGTCCGGGATTAGCTTCTACGACGACGGTAACGCCTTTCTCCAGCGGGAGATGTTGGCTATTGTGGAAATAGCCCTTTCGGGTGTTCTTAAACTGCACCTCGATAAGGTCAGTCAGTTGGGTGTTTTCCGGCAGGTCGTTGAGCCAATCGCTGACAGGCAGCATATGGGCGGAATTGCGTTTGGTAGCCGCAGCTCCGAGTTGATTATTGTCGTTGGCTACAGTATATTTCTTCATGCTTTCTTTTGTTTTATCAGTACTATCATTTGCAGGCAGAGATCAAAGAAAATCATCTTTGCATTGCCGTTTTGTTCTATTTGTCGTTCGGCCAGCGCCAGTTGGTTCATAATCTGTTCCACGTTACCGCTGTGGATAAAGGGCGCAAACTTGACGGAGAACTCCTGTTCGGCGCTGAGTTGGTAGTTGAGTTGCTGTTGTCCGAAATTGCGGATATAGTTCTCGCGTACCTGCTGCTGGGCATACTGGAGAAAATGCTTCTGTTTCTCCCGTCCCACTTTGCTATCTGCCATGTCGATACTCCACTGACGCAGGCGGCAGAGGGAGTCGTATTTCTTCTGCGGATCGCGAATGACGCCGATGGTGTAGGCATCGCGGAAAAGCTCGATGAAATCGTGTAATTCCCGTTGGTTCTCTTCCGTCTGATTGGCTATTTTTCGTGCTTGCAGGTAACTGCCGTTGGCGATACGCGCGATGTTGCCGGCTTCCGAGGTCGGTACGCCGTCGCGGATAAGCGATTCGGCGATAGTGGACTCGGGAAGTGCAGCTACGGGCAGGATCTGTACACGCGACTGGATAGTGGATAGCAGTTGTTCCGGATGTTCGCTAACCAGCAGAAAAACAGTGCGTTGAGGAGGCTCTTCCAGTAGTTTGAGCAGCTTGTTGGCACAGGTGGCGTTCATCTTCTCGGGCTGCCAGATGATCATCACTTTGTAGCCGTCACCAAAGGCTTTGAGACTCAACTTGCGCAATATCTCTGCACTCTCTTTCTCGTAGATGATACCCTGTTTGGTCTCCACGCCGAGTTGGCGATACCAGTCATCGAGGTCGAAATAGCCTTGGTGGAGGATGATGTCTCGCCAGGGTTCCATAAAGGCGTCGCATGTGTCGCCTGCATCGGTCTTGACGATAGGGAAGACGAAATGGAGGTCTGGATGTTGCAGGCGGCTATATTGCAAGCAGGTAGGACACTGTCCGCAGCTGTCTTGTTCGGTGCGATGAGGGCAGTTGATATACTGGGCGTAGGCGAGTGCCAGTCGCAATTTTCCGATACCGGCTTTACCGGTCAGCAGTTGTGCATGGGGAATACGTCCCTCGCGTGCGGAGAGACGCATCTGGCTTTTGAGCACATCGTGTCCTATGATCTCGCTGAACAGCACCTGATCTCTTAACGGTTTGACGGTTTACTATTTTTTGATTCCCGAGATGACCATGTTGCGTACGGCCTCGATGGCTTCGTTAGGATCGGCATATTGCTTGAGATCGATAGGTTGGCCTATATGCATATGTACAGCGTGTCGGCGTACAGCCAGTGCACCCTTTGGCATCACATCGAAACAGCCGCTGAGCGAGAGGGGAATGACGGGCAATCCGAGGTCGAGCGCTATCTGGAAAGCGCCGCGTTTGAAGCGTCCTGTCTCACCGTTGCTGCTACGTGTACCCTCGGGGAAGATGACGGTACATACACCGCCAGTCAGTTGTTTCTCCACGTTTTTGAGGCTCTCCATGGCCGCTTTGGCGTTGCGACGGTCGACGAAGATATGGCCGGCAGCCTTGCAGGCTGTTCCTACAAACGGCACTTTGCGCAGTTCAGCCTTCATCAGCCATTTGAAGATGACGGGCAGCCATCCGTAGACCAACCACACGTCGAACATCGACTGATGGTTGGCCACAAAGACATAGCTCTGTCCGGGTTTGATATTCTCTGCGCCATCGACCGAGACTGGCAGGAGCATAAGCCAGAAGAACGAGCGTGACCAGAACTGCTGCTCCTTATGCACAAACTCCGCATTGCGGAACGGCACAAAGATGATTGTGAAGACAGCCGTAAATATCGTCAGCACGACTAAGAGTGGCCAGGCGATGAGATATTGGTAGAGTACGTAAAAGAATTTCATATTTGTAATTTGTGATTTGTGGTTTTATTGTCGATCGTATTTCTGGAGGAATCCGCGGTAGAGTGCGCATATACGGCGTATCTCGTCCCATGTCTCTTCGCTGAGTTTGGTACCCACTATCTCCACTACTCGTCCGGCAGCTATAGTACCTATCTCGGCACAGCGTCGGATGTCGAAACCGTCGCTGAGTGCATGGAGGAATCCGCCTGCAAAGAGGTCGCCGGCACCGGTGGAATCGGTACAACTGGTGGTTATAGCGCCTATATGGTGGCGGGTACTACCCTGCTGTACGTAGGAGCCGTTCTTACCCACTTTGACAACGGCGATGTCGCATTGCTCGGCAATCATCTGTACAGCTTCCTGCGGGTTGAGGTGGGTATAGGCAAACGACTCATCCTCGTTGGCAAAGACGATGTCTACATACTGTTTGACGAGTCCTTTGAGGAAAGCGTGGTTCTCGTTGATGACGTTATAGGAAGCAAGGTCGAGCGAAATCATACATCCGGCTTCCTTAGCCAGGCGGATAGCTTTCTCTATCAAGTCGTGGTTTTGCACGAGATATCCCTCAATATGGAAGATGTCGTATCCGTTGAAGGCATCCTTCTGAATATCGTCGGCACACAGTTCGGCAGCCGCGCCCAGATAGGTAGCGAATGTACGTTCTCCGTCGGGGGTGATGAGCACGATCGAACAACCGGACATGGCGTTCTGGCTGAGCAGCAGGATAGGTTTGACACCATTCTTGATCATATCTTCGCGGTAGAAATCACCCACTTCGTCGTTACCGATCTTGCCGATGAACGCGGTTTTACCTCCCAGCGCAGCGATACAGTTGATGGTGTTGCTGGCAGAACCGCCCGCCACCATATGTTTGCGCACCGAGGCAAAACGGAACTGAATCTCTTCCGCCTGCTTCATCGTGATGAGGTTCATACTACCTTTAGGGAAACCAAGTTCGCGCAAGTCATCCTCGCTGACCTGCAAGAGGATGTCTGTTAGTGCATTGCCTAGACCTAAAACCTTCTTCATTTTGCTCTTTTTTATACCAAAAACGGGTTAAATATCAAAAAACTTTGCAAAGATACGAATTTTTTTTGAAAAAAACTTGCGTATATAAAAAAAAAGCAGTACTTTTGCACCCGCTTTCGAAAATGAAGCACGTCTTCGGGCGAAAAAATGATGCTTCCTTAGCTCAGTCGGTT
>DEHM01000023.1:13810-41340 GCA_002351925.1 Bacteroidales bacterium UBA2800 | reverse complement strand
CTGACTGTTAATCAGGGGGTCCTAGGTTCAAGTCCTAGAGGGAGCGCGAGAGTGATGGCAGAAAATGTCGTCACTCTTTTCTTTATAAAAAAAATAAAAAATTTCGCGCGCGCTTGCATATATGAAAAAAAAGTTGTAATTTTGCACAATTTTCCGAAATACGCACTAAAAACAACAAAAACATATGGGACTTTTTTCTTTTACTCAAGAGATTGCCATTGACTTGGGGACGGCCAACACCATCATCATGTGTGATGATAAGATGGTGGTAGACGAGCCGTCGGTAGTGGCTATTTCGATGGCGGACAACAAGATGGTTGCCGTTGGTCGCAAGGCGCAACAGATGATTGGTAAGGGCGGTAGCATGATTCGCACGGTCCGTCCGTTGCGTGACGGTGTGATTGCCGATTTCTATGCCTGCGAGATGATGATTCGCGGCATGATCAAGATGATTCCGAAGCAGACGCGTCTTTTTACGCCGTCGATACGTATGGTAGTATGTATTCCGTCGGGTTCGACCGAGGTGGAGATACGTGCGGTGCGTGACAGTTCGGAGCATGCAGGAGGTAGGGATATCTACATGATTTACGAGCCTATGGCTGCGGCTATCGGTATAGGTATTGATGTAGAGAGTCCGGAAGGCTGTATGATCGTAGATATAGGTGGTGGTACGACGGAGATTGCCGTTATATCGCTGGGCGGTATTGTAAGCAATAAGTCGATCAAGATAGCGGGTGACGATTTCAACCAGGATATCGTAGAATATATGGGTCGTATGCACAACCTGCGTATTGACGAGCCGACGGCAGAGCGTATCAAGATACAGGTTGGTTCGGCGCTGCCGGAACTGGAGGATGCGCCGGAAGATTTTGTGGTAGTAGGTCCTAACAAGGTGACGGCGCTGCCGATGTCGGTACCGGTAAGCTATCAGGAGATCTCGCACTGTCTGGAGAAGAGTGTGAGCAAGATAGAGGGTGCTATTCTGCAGGCGTTGGAGTCGACTCCGCCTGAGTTGTACTCGGATATCGTGAAGCGTGGTATCTACCTGACCGGTGGTGGTGCGTTGCTGCACGGATTGGCTAAGCGTCTGACGGACAAGATCACTATTCCGTTCCACGTGGCTGACGATCCGTTGCACTCGGTGGCTCGTGGTACGGGTATAGCGCTCAAGAACGTGAATAACTTCGGTTTCCTTATCCGTTGATAGTGACCGACCGGCAGCATGCAGAACCTACTGAAAATACTGCTGCGGTATAGCAACTTCCTGGTGTTTGTGCTCCTGGAAGTTGCTGCCTTTATGCTTATTGTTTATAATCACGCGGCGCCGAGGAGCAGTGTGCTGAGTACGGCTAATAGTGTGGCGGCGTGGCAGTATGAGACGGTAAGCAATGTAACGGGTTATTTTCACTTGCGTCAGCAGAACGATCAGTTGGCACGGGAGAACGCGGCGCTGCGTAATCAGTTGGCTGCCGCTGAGGGCGCAGAAATACTGTCCTACCAATCGGCCAAGGTGGTGCAGATGACGACCAACCGCCTGCATAACTACCTGACTATCAACTGCGGTGCGGAAGATGGTATACAGCTCGGTCAGGGTGTGCGTAACGAGGACGGAGTAGTAGGTATAGTCCGGACGGTAGGTTCTCACTACAGTGTAGTGATGCCGATTATCAATACCCAGAACAACCTGAGTTGTCGTTTCCGGAAGAACGACTATATAGGCACGCTGCAGTGGGACGGCAAAGACAACCGGTTTGCCCTGTTGACCGATGTGGCGGCGCACATGGTGGTGAATGTCGGAGACACGATTGTGACGAGCGGATTGAGTCCTGTCTTTCCCGAAGGAATTCCCGTTGGAATCGTAGAAAATAGCGTGTTGTATGAGGGTGATTCCTATTACACGATACGGGTGCGTCTCAGTACCAACTTCAAGCGATTGAAGTATGTAGAGGTGATACACAATGCCGATCAAAACCAAATAGAAGCATTGACGGATGGACTGGACTAAACAGATAGTACGTTATGTTGTGGTAATGCTGCTGCAGGTGTTGCTCTTCGACCAACTGCAGTTGATGGGTATATGCCATCCGTATATCTATGTGCTCTGTCTGCTGATGATGCCTATCACGCTGCCGCGTATCAGCGATATGCTGATAGGAGCAGTGATCGGCTTGATGATGGATATATTCTGTAACTCGCTGGGTGTGCACATGACGGCTTGTATCCTGCTGATGTACGTGCGTCCGTATCTGCTGAGTGTGCTGGTGAATGAGAGTGACCGTCTGAATGAGCAACTGAGTCTGCGTACGCTGGGTATGGAAGCGCTGGTGAAATATGTGGTAATTCTGGTGTTGCTCCATCATCTGGCTATCTTTCTTTTGGCCGCGTGGAGCTGGCATCATCTGGGCTTCGTAGTGGCAGAGACCATCGTGAGCAGTATAGTGACGATAGTCGTTATCTTAGGCTATAATATTTTGAAATACAGATGATTAACGATCGGTATTATAGACGCAGATATGTCATCAGTGGCATTGCTATTGGTGTTGTGTTGGTGTATGTGATACGATTGTTTTTTCTGCAGATTATTGATCAGTCGACCAAGGACCAGGCGGATAACAACGCTCTGGTCAAGCAGATTATTTACCCCTCTCGCGGCTTGATGTACGACCGTAACGGGGAGTTGTTGGTATTTAATCAGCCTATCTACGAGGTTACGATGGTGATGCGTGAGATGAAGTCGGGCTGGGACACTGCGGCTTTCTGCAAGTGTCTGCAGATCAGCCGGGCGGAGTTTGATGAGCGTATCGCCGATATCAAGGACCGAAGGAAGAACCGCGGTTACTCGCGCTGGACGCCACAGGTCTTCATGAGTCAGCTAAAGAAAGAGGATATCGCAACGCTGCAAGAGGAGCTCTTTCTCTTTCCGGGTGTACAGATCCAGAAGCGTACGCTGCGTGACTATACCTATAATGCTGCCGCACATGTGTTAGGTTCGGTAGGAGAAGTCAATCAGAGCGACTTGGACAGGGATGCCTACTACACGCGTGGTGACTACTCCGGGCGTGATGGTCTGGAGCGTACCTACGAGAAGCAGCTGCGTGGTGAGAAGGGTGTGGAAGTGCTGATGCGTGATGTGCGCGGTAGGATACAGGGCAGTTATCAGGACGGCGAACTGGATAGAACGGCGGTAGCCGGTACGGACTTGTATCTGACGCTGGATATACAACTGCAGCTATTGGCAGAAGAGTTGTTGTCGGGTAAGATAGGCAGTGCGGTAGCGATAGAGCCCAAGACGGGAGAGATATTGGCGTTGGCCTCTAATCCCGCATGGAATCCCAAAGTGCTGGTAGGTAAAGAGCGTAGCAAGAACTATAACACCCTGCTGAAAGACCCGACGAAGCCGCTCATGAACCGTGCCACGCAGGCTATGTACCCGCCTGGTTCGACCTTTAAGACGATACAGTCGTTGGTATGTCTGGAGCAGGGCGCTATCACGCCCAATACGCTCTATCCCTGTTCAGGTCCGGGTAGCACGCCTATCAAGTGTACCCACCATCACGGTTCGCCCGTGGCGTTGGATAGGGCGATAGAGCAGAGTTGTAATCCCTATTTCTGGTGTGCCTTCCGTGATCTGTTGCAGAAAGACGGTTATGGTAAGGATAACGCCGACTTCCGTCATCGCTATGAGTTGTGGCGTGAGGCGGTGATGTCGTTCGGTCTGGGTCAGAAGTTTACGGATACCGACCTGAATGAGCAATCGGGCGGTAGTATACCGAGTACGAAGCTCTTCGATAAGTTCTACGGTAAGACGGGCTGGAAAGCCATCACGATTCGTTCGTTGAGTATCGGTCAGGGAGAGATACTCGTTACGCCGCTCCAGTTGGCCAATCAGGCAGCGGCTATTGCCAACGAGGGTTACTATATCTCCCCGCACCTCAATAAGAACGATTCTATGCGGATTCATCGGCATAATCTGTCGATCAAGAAGCAACATTTTGAGGTGGTGAAGGAGGGCATGCACCGGGTGATGGTGTATGGTACGGGCCGTCATTATGCGGTAGACACGCTGCATATGGCCGGTAAGACGGGTACAGTACAGAACCCGCACGGAAGGGATCATGCTATTTTTATCGGTTTTGCGCCGGTGGAGGATCCTCAGATAGCAGTAGCGGTAGTGGTGGAGAATGCCGGTTTTGGCGCGACGTGGGCGTGTCCTATTGCGAGCATGATGATAGAGCAATACCTGACCGGTCAGGTAAAACGTAAGGACTTAAGAAAACGTATAGGAGAGAGTGTGTTGAATGCGGGCGTCAAGAAGTGGTAACATATGGCAGTATGTCGATTGGCCGACCATAGGCATGTTCCTGGGATTGGTCTTCTTCGGCTGGCTCAATATCTACGGAGCCAGTTATACGTTTGACCAGACGAGTATTGTGGATTTCTCTAACCGTGCGGGTAAGCAGTTTGCGTGGATTATGGGTTCGCTGGGCATGGGTATTGTGTTGCTGCTGATTGACTATAAGACCTACGATGTGCTCACCTATATCGCTTATGGGTTGATGCTTCTGTTGCTGCTGGCGACTCCCTTCCTGGCGCATGATATCAAGGGTTCGATGTCGTGGATATCGTTAGGGCCGGTGAGTCTACAGCCGGCGGAGTTTGCCAAGTGTATTGTGGCGCTAGCTGTGGCCAAATATATGGGTCAGTACGACTATAAACTACGAACTTGGCGCGATTTGATTGTACCTTTTGCGCTCATCGGTGTGCCGGCCTTGATCATCATGATCCTGCAAAAAGAGACAGGTTCAGCCCTTGTGTTCGCTGCTTTTCTCTTGGTGTTCTACCGTCAGGGAATGAGCGGTTATGTCCTTTGGTGTGGCGTGGCGGCAGTAGCGCTGTTTATCCTGTCTATCCGTTTTGGTGCCGTACCGTTGCCGTTGGGTACGGGTAGCGTAGGTGTGCTATGTTGTATGTTGCTGCTGATAGGTATTGCTATCTATTTTATCTGCAAGGAGCACCCTATCCGCTGGCAGATGTTGATACTGGCGGGTAGTGTTGTGCTGATTTACGGCATAGGTCTGCTGGTGAATATCTGGTGGACCGTATCGTTTGACTGGTTGTCGATAGGTATTGTAGTGTTGCTGAGTCTGTATGCGGCAGTGGTAGGGCTGTATTTCCGCCGTTATCCCTTGTTGTGGGTAGCTGTGTTCAGCCTGTTCTGCGTGGGTTATACGCAGGCGTGCGACTTTGTCTTCACGCGTGTGCTGCAGCCTCACCAGCGTATTCGTATAGAGGTGTTGCTGGGTATGAAGGAAGATCCGGCGGGTGCCGGCTATAACGTCAATCAGGCGCGTATAGCCATTGGTTCCGGTAGGTTCCTGGGTAAAGGTTATCTGAACGGTACGCAGACCAAACTGCAGTTTGTGCCGGAGCAGGACACGGACTTTATCTTCTGTACCGTAGGCGAAGAATGGGGATTTGTAGGTTCGTTAGGTGTACTGATATTGTATCTGTTTTTTATCCTGCGGCTGGTGGAGATAGCCGAGCGGCAACGGAATATATCTACGCAGATCTATGCGTACGCGGTAGCCAGTATTTTCCTCTTCCATCTGACGATTAATGTGGGAATGGTGTTAGGTGTCTTGCCGGTGATAGGTATCCCGTTACCGTTCTTCAGTTACGGCGGTAGTTCGTTGTGGGGATTCACGATGTTGTTGTTTGTCTTGCTGCGGCTGGATGCTGCGCGTATGGAGCAATTGCGATAAGTATGGCCTTTGTAACCGATCCCATAGGAATCATTGGTGAAGCAGAAGCAACCAAGATGCTGGAGAAGAAAGGACTACGCGTGCTGGAGCATAACTGGCGTATGGGGCATCTGGAGGTGGACCTGATAGCGGAGGGAAAGAACGAGATTGTGTTTGTGGAGGTGAAGGCGCGTACGACTACTTTTGGTGACCGATTGCCCGAAGAATATGTCGATGAAAACAAGAAAAAAAGGATGGTGGCTGCGGCGAATGCCTACGTCAAATACCACCGTATCGACAAGCAACCACGTTTTGATATCATCGGACTGCTGGTCGATGCCGCCAGCGAGACTATTACTTACCGTTGTCATATGGAAAACGCTTTTGTGCCGAAGCAAAAGACGGTAGGCGTGAACAGCTATAACGGTGCGTGGAAATGGCAGCACAGGAAGAGAAGTATACGTAGAAACTAGTAGATAGTTATGGATTTCAGATACGATGTCATCGTAGTGGGAGCCGGTCATGCCGGATGTGAGGCGGCGAGTGCTGCAGCGCGTATGGGTAGCCGTACGTTGCTCATTACGATGGATATGAACAAGATTGCCCAGATGAGTTGTAACCCGGCGGTGGGAGGAATAGCCAAGGGGCAGATTGTGCGTGAGATAGACGCGCTGGGAGGACAGATGGGCGTGGTGACTGATAGGAGTGCTATCCAGTTTCGTATGCTGAATCAGAGCAAAGGTCCGGCTATGTGGAGTCCGCGTAGCCAGAGTGACAGGAAACGATTTATTGAAGAGTGGATCAAGGTGCTCTCGACGACGGAGAACCTGGGCATATGGCAAGACATCGTGACGAGTCTTATTATCAAAGATAATAAGGTGTGCGGTGTGAGGACGATGTTGGGTATAGAGATGCAGGCCGAGGCTGTAGTACTTACCAATGGCACTTTCCTGAATGGACTGATGCATTGCGGCAGGACTCAGATTCCGGGAGGAAGAACGTCGGAGCCGGCTTCTCACGGACTGACGGAGCAGTTGGTAGCCTTGGGATTCAAGAGCGATAGGATGAAGACGGGAACGCCAGCGCGTGTGGATGCACGATCGATTCATTTCGAAGAGTTGGTACGTCAGGACGGCGATGAGACCTGGCACAAGTTCAGTTATCTGGATACGGTAAATAGGGGGCTGAAACAGATGCCCTGTTGGATCACGTATACCAATACGCTGACGCATGACACGCTACGTGCGGGACTGAAAGATTCTCCCCTTTTCAACGGACAAATCCAGAGTATAGGTCCTCGTTATTGTCCGAGTATAGAGACCAAGATCGTCACGTTTGCCGACAAGGATGCTCACCAGTTGTTTTTAGAGCCGGAGGGTGTGGACAGTAATGAGTATTACGTCAACGGTTTCTCGAGCAGTCTGCCCTGGCAGGTGCAGCTGGCGGGACTGAAGACCGTGAAGGGACTGGAGGATATCGTGCTTTATCGTCCGGGTTACGCGATAGAATATGACTTTTTTGACCCCACTCAGTTGCATCACACGCTGGAGACGAAACAGATTAGGAATCTCTTTTTTGCCGGTCAGATCAACGGTACGACGGGTTATGAAGAGGCTGCAGGTCAGGGACTGGTGGCCGGTGTGAATGCTCATCTGAATGTGCATGGTGGAGTGCCGTTCACGCTGGGTAGAGACGAGAGTTATATAGGTGTGCTGATTGATGATCTGGTTAATAAGGGCGTAGATGAGCCGTATAGGATGTTCACCTCGAGGGCAGAGTACAGAATCTTGTTACGACAGGATAATGCTGATGAGCGACTGACGGAACGCAGTTATAGGATGGGTCTGGCGGATAGTTATCGACAGGGACTATGGCAGAAGAAACAAAAGAGTTGTGCCGATTTCATCGAGTTTCTGCAGAGTACAACTGTCAGGAAAGGTAGTGTGGACGGCTGGTTGGAGCAGATAGGCAGCACGGCGCTACATGAGGGATGTAAGATAAGCGAGTTGATATTGCGTCCGCAGGTAGGGCTGAAACAGCTGGCGGAAGTACTACCGGAACTGAAGGGGAGGATGAAGGATTTGCAGGATGAAATCGTAGAGAGTTGCGAGATACAGTTGAAGTACGCAGGTTATATTAAACGAGAAAAGATGGAAGCTGAGAAACTGCAGCGTCTGGACCAGATACGCATACCCGACGGGTTCGATTATGCAGGTGTGCAGAGCTTGAGCACGGAAGCGCGACAGAAACTGAGTAGGATTAGACCGAGGAGTATAGGCGAGGCGCAACGTATACCGGGTGTGAGCCCGAATGACGTGAGTGTACTGCTCGTTTTGATGGGAAGATAAGTATATTTAGTTTGCAAAGCAAACTACCGGAATTGTTCCACGTGAAACACTTAAATATAATGCAATAGATTATGACAGCAGAAGACGTAAAAAGAGCGATTCGTAATGTGCCTGATTTTCCGATTAAGGGAATCCAGTTTAAGGACATCACTACAGCCTTGGCCAGACACGACTGTTTGTGCTGGATGAAGGACGAGATAGTGAAGCGGTACAAGGACAAAGGTATCACGCAGGTGGTAGGCATTGAGTCGCGCGGATTTATTTTGGCGCCGGCGGTAGCTATGCAGATCGGAGCGGGCTTTGTGCCGATCCGTAAGCATAATAAGTTGCCGGCAGAGACAGTGTCGGTGACCTATGCTAAAGAATACGGTGAAGACACGATCCAGATGCATAAGGATGCATTGAGTCTGGAGGACGTAGTGCTGATACACGACGATATACTGGCTACGGGCGGCTCGATGGAGGCAGCTATTAATCTGGTAAAGAAACTGGGTGTGAAGAAGATATACGTGAACTGCGTAATAGAACTGGAAGGCTTGCACGGACGCGAGTACCTGGAGGGCAAGGCAGTGGATGTGGATTGTCTTTTTGGGATTGAAGTGGATGAGTAGATAAGGGTTAGTGGTTAGAGGTTAGTGATTAGTGGTTAGTGGCGAAAGTAGATGAGCATATCGGGTTGTTGCTGAAGCGTATACCGGAGAGTCCGGGTGTGTATCAGTATTTTGACCGGGAGGGTCAGATTATCTATGTGGGTAAGGCAAAGAACCTGCATAGGCGGGTGAACAGTTATTTCAGTAAAGACCATGTGTCGAGCAAGACGCGTCAGTTGGTAGCCCACATAGCGGATATACGTTATGTAGTGGTGGAGAGTGAGCAGGACGCCTTCTTGCTGGAGAATAACCTGATAAAGCAGTATCAGCCGCGGTATAACATCTTGCTGAAAGACGGAAAGAGTTATCCGAGTATCTGTATCACGCGTGAACCGTATCCGCGAATCTTCAAGACACGCACGATCAACAAGAAAGCGGGAGAGTATTATGGTCCGTACAGTTTTGGCAACACGGTAGATCTGGTACTGGAGTTGATACACAAGCTCTACCCTATTCGTACGTGCACGATGCCGCTTACTGCCGATTCCATCGAGAAAAAGAAGGTGCGGGTGTGTTTAAAATATCATTTGAAGAATTGCTGTGGGATCTGTGAAGGAAAAGGCAAAGAGGAGTATAGCGAATGGATAGACCAAGCCAGAAAGTTGATCAAGGGAGATGCTCACGAGATCGGGAAGCAGCTAGAGGAACAGATGATGCGACTTGCAGCGGAGATGAAATATGAGGAAGCTGCTGACATTAAACACAAGATTGAGTTATTAGAGCAATTCAAAAGTAAGACAATTATCACGAATTCATCGGCAAAAGATGTGGATGTATTTGGTTATGACGAGCAAGACGACCGTGTATATATAAGTATGCTTCACGTCCATAACGGAAGTATCGTTCAGGGGCAGACAATCGAGTACAAACGGAAGATGGATGAGGCAAAGGAGGAGATTCTGGCTTTTGGTATGATGGAGTTGAGGCGGCAGTTAGAGAGCAACACCAAAGAGGTAATTGTTCCGTTCATTCCGGAGGTATTTGATGATACATTGCATGTTAATATTGCGGTAAGCGGAGACAAGAAGAAATTGTTAGATTTGGCGATGCAGAATGTAAGGCAGTACAAATTAGACCGAATCAAACAGGAAGATAAACTGAATCCGGAACAAAGGGGAGTGAGGATATTGACCGAGATGCAGCAGCTGATGGGCTTACCTACTCTACCGAAATGGATTGATTGTTTCGACAATAGTAACATACAAGGCACGAATGCAGTAGCCGGATGTGTAGTATATCGAATGGCCAAACCGAGTAAGAGTGATTACAAGCGATTTGAGATCAAAAGTGCGGATGGATCCGATGATTATTCGAGTATGCGAGAGGTGGTTCGGAGACGATATCAACACCTGATAGATGAAGGTGGGCAAATGCCGGATCTGATTATCGCGGATGGAGGTTTAGGTCAGATGCACGCGATACGAGAAGCGATAGAAGATCAATTGGGATTGCGTATTCCAATCGCGGGACTGAAGAAAAATGACAAACATAGGACACAGACTTTGTTGTTCGGTTTTCCGCCACAGGAGATTAGCATGCCTGTGACGAGTGAAGTTTTTCGGCTATTGACGAATATTCAGGACGAAGTACATCGTTTTGCGATTACATTCCACAAGCAAAAACGCAGTAAAGCACTGATACACAGCGAGTTAGATGAAATTAAAGGCGTTGGTCCTGTCACAAAACAGAAAATTTTAACGCATTTTGGGTCCGTGAAACGCGCCAGAACGGCCAGTAAAGAAGAAATGGTTGCTTTGCTCGGAAAGTCCTGTGGATCAGCAATTTACGAGCAATTACAGGCAAAAATAAGTCTCTGAGAATTGAATGAAAAGCAAGATTATGGCAAGTTATACGATAAAATTAGGCGACAATTCCAACATTTTTTTGTTGAATGAGAAAAATGAGACAGTGAGTGTGTTGGAGCTGTTGAAGGAGTGCGGCGATCGTCGAGTGTTGGCGTTCGATGGTGTGATGGGTGCAGGTAAGACGACGTTGATCAAACAGCTGGTAGAGGAGATGGGTTCGACGGATGTGGTGAACAGTCCGACGTTTGCGATTGTGAATGTGTACGACGTGGAACAACCGTATCGGGGTGAGGTGTACCATTTCGACTGTTATCGGTTGAAGAATTTGCGTGAGGCATTGGACCTGGGTGCGGAGGAGTATCTGTATTCGGGTAACTACTGTTTGGTAGAGTGGCCGGAAGTGCTGTCCCCTATCCTTCCGGAGGATACAGTTTGGCTGAAGATTGTGCCGCAAGAGAATGGTGACAGGCGGTTGGAGATAGAAGATCAGTAGAAAAAGACATATAAAACCCTCTTAAATGCTTTCAACGCTCCGCGTCCTATGTATTCGATCGCTTGAGCATCTATGAAAATAAATTCTCCTATCTGCTCAATCGCTCAAATCCACACACTAACGTGTCAAAAGCATTTAAGAGCAATAAACATAAATAAAATCTGTCGAAAGATTATTAGGGAAAGAGGGGAAGGATAGAGGTAGAACGTACCGTAACTATACTGTGAAGAACCAAATAAGAACTAAAGATGAACTAAAAAAGAACTAAATAAGTACTAAAGAAGAACTAAAGAGTTATGTAAAATAGGAAGGCAAAAAATCGGCAAAACAAACAAGGAAAAACTTTAATAAAAATTTTATAAAACTTTACTAAAAAGGAGGGAATATGGCAAGAGCTGAATTGAGTCCGGGAATTGAGAGTTTGCGTGGGAAACTGGCCGGTTGGTCGGGTATGCAGGCGCGGTTTAAAAGATGGAAAGACGACACGGGACACGTGATCAAAGTAGGTCCGCAAGAAGTGTTCAAGCGCAGAACGCGGGATTATGATCGGAGTCCTCGTACGGAGGCGGAGAAGGCGCAGGCGAGCCTTTGGAAAGAGGTGTGCCGCGAGGCGAGTGCGATAGTGAAGCACCCGGAGCATCCGCGGTACGCGGAGTTGCGGGCACGTTGGAACGCACAGTTCAAAGGCGGGTGCGACGCGATGCTGAATGAAGGGCGGACGGAGAAAGTTGTGTTCGGGATGTTTCCTGTGTTCGTAAGGATGGTGTTGATGAAAGAGAGGAAGAATAGCCCTACGGGCTGATCGGCCTTCGACCTGTAGGACCACTGCGCTGTAAGACCGGCCTTCGACCTGTAAGATAAAAGGGAGCCGGCATAAGATGCCGGGCTAATGGACGAAGACAGCAGCGCGCGTTGTGGCTATGTGCTCGGATAGCTGCTCGTTAGGGGACCGGCGGATATTCGGATAGCTGCTCGTTGGGGTATCGGCCCCATGCAGGCTCTGTCCTAGAGTTGGCAAACCCTTCTAGGCGGAGGCCGCTCCTCCCGTTTCATCGGGAGGACGCTCCGCGTCCAAATATGCCCCCAACCGAGCACTATCCTCATAAAAAAACAAAACATGCCGCCGAGAAGATTTGGAACGTCAATTAGGCCGCAGCGTCATCTCAGCAGAACGTGCCTCGGACTACATCCGACCGATCGAAGATGGCAAAGCAGAAGAATTGCCGTTTGAGATGGACAAAGACAAATAATTTAATAAATCTGCATGCAAAGTGCAGATTTTTTTGCGTATATCATTTTTTTGTTGTACCTTTGCAGCCGCAAAGGTTTTGAAACGATGAGCGAGATTGCAATTATACAGCGCAAGATTTATGAGATTCGCGGTCAGAAAGTCATCCTTGACCGAGATTTGGCAGCGCTATATCAAGTAGAGACGCGCGTGCTTAATCAGACAGTGAAACGTAATCTCGACCGTTTTCCTGAGGATTTTATGTTCCAATTAACGCGAAAGGAGATGCGGGAAATTGATGAAAATGAGGGCGTTACAAACTTGACATCACAATTTGTGATCTCAAGAGGGCACGGAGGACAACGCTACCTACCTTACGCCTTTACGGAACATGGAGTCATTATGTTAGCTTCTCTGCTTCGCAGCGAAATCGCTATTACTATGAGTGTGCAAATTACACGTGCGTTCGTGGCCATGCGCCAAGCATTAGTGGCTTTATCGGCTACGGAAGCGAGAGTAGAACTACTAAATGAAAAGATAGAAAAACTGAATCTGTATATAGAGGAAGTAATGCACGATCAGAACGATATCAACGAGGCGCAACGTGCAATAAATGAAGAAACAAATATGCAGTTGGAATTGATCAATCAATCGTTAGCGGAACTTCGTACACAGCCTAAACAAAAGGCAATGCGACCTATTGGGTTTGATGCGCCTCAATATAACGAGGACAAATAACATAACGCTGGCCTTGACAGCATAAAAAAGCAAGGACATAATTAAGATAGCGTTTGCTTTATTAAGGATCAATTCAATCTTGGACAATTGTAATAGCAATCCGAAGTATAGCGAATGTCTGCACAACGAGTGTGGACTTTCTAACTATATTGGATGCTATGGGAGTCCAAGCCCGAATTGACCAATATACAGAAGTTCGCACTTTTTTCGTGAAATGGTAAATAGGTACATACATAGAATTCTTGTTGTTGCGCTTGTATTGATGAGCGCAAGTTTGTGCGTGCAGGCAGAGGAGTTGTGTATTGATGGGGCGTTGCTGTTCAGGGAAGATTTTGGCGGGAATGATCCGGATGATCCGATAGTAAGTACGACACCGGTGCCGGGTATGAGCAGTTATTATATCCAAGTGACGAATCTGGCCCCTCAGGGAAATACGAATGACATGGGCTCCGGGCATTATCTGGTGGCTAAGCAGGGATATAGGAACTCCACTCTGACCGATTATTCTGTATGGCACATCATGGACGATCATACCTACCCCGGCGATAAGACGAGAGGTTATCTAATGGAGGTAGACGGAATGGGCGGTACTCACGCGTTTTATGAGACCATGATGGATGGCCTGTGTTCGGGAACAAGACTCACTTTCTCGGCTTATATTGCTAATGTTGAGACGGCCGGCCAATATGCTAAATGGAAAAGGGAAGGTCGCGGAACGGCTCATCCGAAGATTTCGTTTGTGATTACCGACCCTACGACAGGTGCCGAATTGGCGCGCCATAACACGGACACTATCGGTCATGACTGGAGTAATTATCCGAAAAACTGGAGGGAGTCTGCAGAATGGCAATTGGTAGGTATGACCTTTGTAGTGCCGGACGGTATCAATGCCGTAAAACTGAGTATTCACAATAATGTTACCGCCGGCGCGGGTAATGATTTTGCGCTGGATGATATAGAAGTGCGTTTGTGTATGCCGCCGATACACGTGCGGGCAGCGAATGAAGTTTGTGAAGGCGAGACGGTTACCCTGGGTACGGAGCTGGATTATCCGTACATGGTGTATGAGGCGGTGTATTACAAATGGTGGTACTCGCCGGACAGTTTGAACTGGAGGGAAATAGACTATGGGATAGACCATTCTCAGTTGACTATTGCTAATGCCTGGGCAGTGAATAACGGTTGGTATAAAGTGTCGATGGGCACAGAAGGCAGGATGGATAGCGAGAACTGCCACACGACAAGTGAGCCGTTTAAATTAACCGTAAAGCAATGTGAAGAACCGCTTTGTATGGACGGGACGTTGCTATTCAGGGAAGATTTTGGCGGGAATGATCCGGATGATCCGAGAGTAGGGACAATGCCGGTGCCGGGAATGACGTATGAGCAGTTGTTGACAGATACATGGAGAAGTATGGGGTCGGGTAAATATCTGTTGACCAAATCGGGTTATTGCAACGGGGATACGTCGATGACCAATCTGCCGAAAAACAGGAGTTCTCAATGGCATTTACAGGACGACCATACTTATCCGGGTGACAAGACAAGAGGTTATCTGTTGGAGATAGACGGAAGAGGTGATCATTCTGCTTTCTATTCGACGACGATAGACGGACTTTGTGCGGGAAGTAAACTGACTTTCTCGGCGTATGTGGCGAATGTGCTGACGTGGGGTATGTATGTAGGAAGCCCTGGGCGTTATGCTTATCCGCGACTGAAGTTCGTGTTGACGGACCCTGTGACCAATGAAGAGTTGGCTACGTACGATACAGGAGATATACCGTTTGACTCTGCTTTTATTGGTGATTATGCGTGCTGGAAACAATCGGTGGAATGGCGTTTGGTGGGTATGAATTTTACCGTTCCGACCGGCAAGAACAGAGTCAAGTTGACGATCTACAATAATGTCACAGGTACGACGGGTAATGACTTTGCTATTGATGATATTGAGATACGTCTGTGTGCGCCGCCGGTGACGATAGAGGGAGATGAGGAAGTGTGTGAAAACGAGGCGACGAGGTTAACTGCCAATTTTACGAATGATGGTACATTCACGGAACCTTTAGGCTATAAGTGGTGGCATTATGTGGATGGCGAAGGATGGACCGCGATAGGTGATTATTCTTCCACGCTTCCCTTGACTAATATCCAGAAAAGCGACAGCGGGTTATACCGCGTAGCCGTGTCCAGCCTGCAAGAAATAGAGTGCCTCAACTGCCGTGTGATGAGTGAGCCGTTCAGGTTGAAGGTAAAGGAGTGCGTGGACGAGTTGTGTGTAGATGGGACGTTGCTGTTCAGGGAAGATTTCGGTGGGAATAGTCCGAGTGATCCGGCCGTCAGCATGGCGAGTGTGCCGGGTATGGATCCGAGTTATTATAATTCCGGTAATAACTTAGGAAGCGGGCATTATACGCTTCGTAAGGAGGGCTGGCATAATGGTATTCAATGGCACTGGCAGGATGACCACACGTATTTTGGCGATAAGACACGAGGTTATCTATTGGAGGTGGACGGTATAGGCGGAGAGAAACCGTTCTATAGCACGACGATAGACGGGCTATGTGCGGGCAGCAAACTGACTTTCAGCGCGTATGTGGTGAATGTGCATTATGCGGGACAACTGGATTATTTCGGAAGCCGTTATGTCTATCCGCGAATGAAGTTTGTGTTGAAAGATCCGGAGACGGGAATGGTATTGGCCGAGAAATCGACCGGAGACATCCAGCCGGACTGGCGTTACGGAACACCGGAGACATGGAAGTATGCGCGGGATAACCAGTTGTCGGCAGAGTGGCAGTTGATAGGTATAAATTTCACGGTGCCTGATGGCGTGGAGGCGATACAGATGTACATCTATAATGATGTGGAACAGAACGGTAACGGTAATGACTTTGCGCTGGACGATATTGAGATACACCTGTGTGCGCCGCCGGTGACGATTGAGGGAGAGGCAGAAGTGTGCGGGACAGAGTCGGCAACGTTGACGGCACAGTTTACAAATGACGGCACTTTTGCAGAGCCGGTAGAATACAAATGGTGGTTCTCGCCGGATAGTGTGAACTGGACAGCGTTGAGCGAGACGACGAATGTGCTATCGAAGGCGGTTGTGGAGAAGGCCGATTCCGGCTGGTATAAAGTTGCCGTTTCCAGCGACGGGAATATTGAGAATATCAACTGCCGAGCCGTGAGTGATCCGTTCTTGTTAAACGTGCAAACTTGTGCACCTCCGCCTTGCCCCGAAATGCACTACGCTACGCGTGATACTACCGTCTGCGACACCCTTATGCCTTTCACGTGGCACGGACTGCTGTTCAATAAACCCGGTTCACAAACCATATTACTGAAGGATGAACAGGGTTGCGATAGTATAGAGATTGATTACACGTTAAGCACATTTCATTGCGAAGACTTTTGTCTGGAAGGGGAATTGCTTTTTAGAGAAGATTTTGGAGGAAATGATGCTGGATATTCAGAAATCAGTTGCGCACACGTGTCAGGAATCGCAAATTTTTATACGAATGCATGTCAGGAGGTAAGAAAACATCCTGAATACGGAATGAGCACAAGGAATTATGTGCTCACTAAAAAAGGGCAGGGAAATCGTCAGTGGCATGTGCAAGATGATCATACTTATCCCAATGATTATACTCGTGGGTATTTTCTTGAAGTAGATGGATATGGTGGAACCATCTATAAAACGACTGTAAATAATTTGTATGAAGGGATGGAATTGACCTTTTCTGCTTATATCGCTAATTTACACGATTCATGTGTCATCGCAAATATGCGGAAGAACTACGGTTACACATATCCGCGATTTAAGTTCATTTTGAAGGATGCGGAATCCAATGCAGAGTTAGCCACATATACTACAGGTAATATTTTGCCGGACATAACGACGCCATGTGTTCTCGCAAAATCGGCTCTATGGCAATTGAAAGGAATGAAGTATGTAGTGCCAGAAGGGGTTTCATCTATTCAAATGCTTATCAACAATGATGTGGCTTCCTATGATGGCAATGATTTTGGTATAGACGACATCGAGATTCGTTTGTGTTATATGCCAGCCAAAAAGATGGTACAAGACACAATCATTTGCGACACTATTGATAATATTGTTTGGAGAAATAAGATCTATCCATTGAAAAATGAATTACGCGACACGGTATATGATAGTAGTGGGGCAGATAGTATTTATTACATATTGAATATAATTATGGAACATTGTTGCCCGGAAATCAAAGAGAAAACAATAACCATAGGAACTCTATGTGATACCTTGCTCCCATATACTTTGTATTTTAGAGATACAGTACTGACTTTTAAGATGGCAGGAGATATCCTTCTGGAAATTCAGCACCCCCAATGGGATTGTATAGATTCTATTTATACCCTCCACCTTGATACCATCCATTGTGAGCGGTTATATGACATCATCGTCAATAAGTATAACTGGCAACTACTCTGCGACAATGTGGCTTTGCGGAATTTTTTCCCAGGGCAGACGGCGACGGCTTTCCAATGGTACAAAAACGACGCACCGATACCGGGTGCCACCGACGATGACTACTCTGAGCAGAACATCCTGAACGGTAGGTTCCAGTTGCGTATCACACTGGATGGCGGAGAGGATATATGGTCGAATATACTGGAGATAGTGCATCCGGAAGAGGAAGAACCGCTGCATGTGCGTATCTACGACAGTCGCGGACGAGAGGTAAGGGAAGAGTGTATGCATCAGGGTGTTTATCTCTTCCACTATCAACAAGGGGATAGGAGTTGGACCGAGAAACGCCTGATACGATGAGACGTTGTTTGCTGATATGGCTTTTGTGTCTGCCACTGCTGGCATATGCGGATCACCTGTTTGAAGCGGGTGTGCGGCTCGGTGTGAGCGGTTGGAGCAGTCAGCCTATTTATGTGGGTAAACAAGCGGGTTTGCACGTAGGCGGGCAACTATATTACGCCTATCTGTCGTCGCACGTGGTGGGTGTGCGAACGGGATTGACGTTCGACCGGCACAACGCCGGTTTTGCAAAGAGTAACTATCAGGATGGTTATTCGACGATTGACGTGGAGGGCGAACGGATGGATATAGACTACACGATCGGTCGGCTCACAGAGCGCACTACGATGTGGTCGGTAGGCGTACCGCTGCAGTTGGCTTTAGCGCGTAAGAACATCTATTTTCTGGTGGGTCCGAAGGTAGTATTTCCTATATCTAACCACTGGACAGAGACAGCCAACCACGCTGCGTTGTCGGTGTATTATCCTGCCCATGACAACCGCGTATATGAGTCGTATCCTTTAGCCGCTTCCCGGGATTTTCAAATGACGAACAGCGGTTCGCTGCAACTGGAGAAGGTGCAGTGGTGGATAGCGGCGGAACTAAACTATATACTGCCTCTGAACCATTGGGCAGACCATTATCGTTCGTACCTGATTATCGGTGCGTATTTCGACTATTGTTTCTCTAAATATACGCCTACTCACAGTTCGGCGGAGAGCCTGATTATGTTGACGGATACGCGTGACGGTTTTCCGTTGCAACGCATGTTGACACCTGTTATGAACGGCACTCGCCAGGGCCGTGAGTTGGTCAGTGATTGTACGCTGTTTGATGTAGGCATCAAGATTTCTTACGCTATCTCGCCATACGATGCCCACCGCAAGACAAATTCTTGTCATTGTCTTGAAGATAGGTGATATTTGACACTATTTTAATAAAAAATTATTAAAATCTTGCATATGTCAAAAAAAAGCTGTAAATTTGCACGCTTTTTGGAATAGTGTGCGCTTTTTTGAAAGAGACTATGGAGATACTGAAGACGCCGATAGAGGGATTGCTGGTGATAGAGCCTCGTGTGTTTACGGATGCACGCGGGTATTTTGTGGAGACGTATAACGAGGAGCGTTATCGTGCAGCAGGCATAGAGGCCAGGTTTGTGCAGGACAATCAGAGTTGTTCGAGTTACGGAGTGGTACGCGGATTGCATTTTCAGCGTCCGCCGTACAGTCAGGCGAAGCTGGTGTGTTGCACAGTAGGTCGCGTGCTGGACGTGGCGGTAGATCTGCGGAAGGGCAGTAAGACATACGGGCAGTGGTTCAGCGTGGAACTGAGCGAGGAGAACAAGCGTCAGTTCTTCATTCCGCGGGGTTTTGCGCACGGATTCTCTGTGCTGAGTGAGCAGGCTATCTTCACGTACAAATGTGACAACCTGTATCATCCAGAGGCAGACGGCGGGATACTCCTGAGTGATCCGGATCTGGCGATAGACTGGCAGGTGCCGGAGGAGAAGCGGATCATCAGCGAAAAGGACAAGAAACATCCCACTATGGCGGAGTTTAGCTCGCCATTTTGATGTACAAAGGGACAACGTACAAAGTACAAAGGAGCATGAATATCTTAATAACAGGCAGTAACGGGCAGTTGGGCAATGAGATGCGCGTGCTGAGTGCGGCGCACGGGAAGCACACGTATTTCTTCACGGACGTGGAGGAACTGGACATCACGGACAAGGATGCTGTGCGCGCTTTTGTGGCTGAGAACGGGATAGAGCTGATTGTGAACTGCGCGGCATACACAAACGTGGACAAGGCGGAGGAGGATGAGGCTACGGCGCTGAAGATCAATGCGGAGGCGGTAGGAATACTGGGCAGTCAGGGTGTGAAAGTGATACACGTGAGTACGGACTATGTGTTCTCGGGTGACGAGCATGTGCCGTGCAGGGAGACGGATCCGGTAGCGCCTCGTACGGCTTACGGGCGGACGAAATATGAGGGGGAGAAATTGCTGCTGGCAGAGTGTCCGGAGGCGGTGATACTGAGGACGGCGTGGCTGTACTCGACCTACGGGAATAACTTCGTGAAGACGATGATACGGCTGGGCAAGGAGAAAGAGCAGCTGGGCGTGGTGTTTGACCAGATAGGCACACCGACGTACGCTGCGGACCTGGCTGAGGCTATCTTCACGGTGATAGAGTCGCCGGTATGGCGTGCGGGAGTGTACCATTTTACGAACGAGGGAGTGTGCTCGTGGTACGACTTCACGCTGGCGATACATGAGTTGGCAGGGATAAGCGGTTGTCAGGTGCGTCCGATATTGTCGGAGGAGTATCAGTACAAGACGCCGCGGCCGCACTACAGTGTGCTGGATAAGAGCAAATTCAAGAAGACGTTTGATGTGGAAATACCGCATTGGCGGGAGAGTCTGAAGAGGTGTCTTCAGACGTTAAACGGTTAAGATGGTTCACTGCGTGAACGTTAAATAGTTAAGATGGTGACTTTGTCACGTTAACCAGGCGGATGAAGGAGATATTGGATTTTTTGAGGGCGTTGGGGGCGAACAATAACCGCGAGTGGTTTGCCGAGAACAAGGAGTGGTACCAACGGTGCTACGCTAAGTTTGTGGCGTTCAGCGGTGAGTATATCCAGCGTCTGGCAAAGATAGATCCGAGTCTGGCGGTGCTGCAGCCGAAAGACTGTATATGGCGTATATATCGAGACGTGCGGTTCAGCCATGACAAGCGTCCGTACAAAGAGTGGTTCGGTGTGTTTCCTGCGTCGGGTGTGCCGGGTAAGCCGAAGACCTGGGGCCGAAAGTCGATGCGCGGCGGTTACTACGTACATCTGCAGCCGGGACAGTGTATGTTTGCAGGCGGTATATGGGAGCCGAGTAAGGAATTGCTGACGGCCTTGCGCAAGGAGATTGAGGCCAACTATGAGGAAGTGGAGTCGATCATGGGGACGAGAGAGTGGAAGAAATATTTCGGGCAGGATTTCGACAATTACTGGGGAGTGCTGAAGCGTGTGCCGGCAGGTTTTGATCCGGAGTTTAAGCATGCGGACTGGCTGAAGCACAAAGACTATACATTCAGTACGCCGTTGACGGACGAGGAGATAGGTTCGCCGGATTTGCTGGACAGGCTGGAGGAGATAGCGAGGGCAGCCAAGCCGATGAACGACTTCCTGAATTACACGTTTGAGGAATACGGGGAGTTTCCGGATAGATGTTAGTTAATGGTTCCATAGTTCAATGGATAGAATACGGGTTTCCTAAACCTTAGATCCGGGTTCGATTCCCGGTGGGACTACAAAGTAAAGCTTAGATCCGGGTTCTTAGCCCTAAAGGGCACGATTATTGCTAAGGCGATTTTCGATTCTCGGTGGGACTACACTACACGACTATAAAAAAACACAAACACTTAGATATTATCATGAAACACTTATTCTCCATTGTGTGGATGCTGTGTGTACCGCTAATGTTGTGGTCACAGTCGGACACGATTCGTATTGTTCACCGCGCTCAGGAGCCCAGTTCGTCGGATGTGATTACCGAGGAGATTCCGGTGGAGACGCCGGCGGAGGAGCAGACGATAGACAGCGTGGTACGTGTTATCAACAGAGAGATTCGTTATTACACCGACACGGTGTCGCTGGTGACGTTCAGTGAGGACAGCGTGCAGAAGCAGCGTGTGGACACCATACGTCCAGATTCGGCAGATCGCCGCGGTCATTACATCGAGGCGCATGTGGGGCTGGGCTACGGAAGTCTGGGGTACGGGTTTAGTGACCCGGCCAATTTCGGTAATCCGAACAGTGTGAACGGTTCGTTCAGTGCGTTGCTGCAGATACAATACGCCTATTTCTTCCATCAGAATTGGGGCGTAGGGGCCGGTTTGTGGTTCACCAACTACACGTCGCATGCGCATCTGGGCGGTTACTACGGCTGGGATCACACGATGACGGGCTGGGACGGCCTGACAGATACGGACACAGAGCAGCCGTATAACCACCGTGTGGATGTGAACCGCTGGAATGAGCGTCAGACGATACACAACATAGGTATTCCTATCTCGATACAGTTCCGCGAGCAGAAAGAGCACTGGAAAGCGGGTATCTTTGCGTCGCTGGGTATTGCTCCGTCGTTCAGCGTGAGCAAGAAATACAAGGTGACGGCGGGAGAGTTGGCGCATTCGGCTTATTATCCGCAGTGGAACCTGACACTGGACAACATGCACGAGTTCGGCAACAAAGACTTCACGCAGGAGGCTGCGGCTAAGGGAACGATGTCGGTTCGTCCGCAAGTAGCTATCTTTGCGGATCTGGGTGCGTTGATACCGTTGACGAAGCAGATAGACCTGCTGGTAGGCGGTTATTTCAACTGCGCGCTGAATGACGCGAACAGTTCGACGAAGCAGGAAGTAGGCTGGAAAGACAACGTGTTCACGTTTATGAATGACTACCGGGGTGCTTATGCGATACGTGAGGCGGGTAGTTCTCATCCGTGGCAAGTGGGTGTGAAGATAGGTGTGCACTGGCATTATATCAAGCCGGACAAGCACGAGACAGTGGACTATTTCGAGCACTTTATGCGTCCGGACACGACGGTGCAGTTGGTAAGCAGACAAGACACGGTGGTAGACGAGTATATGGAGACGCTGGTTCGTACGAGTGTGCAGCGTGCGGCAGAGAAAGTAGAGAAGCTGAACAAGATCTATTTTGCGCTGGACAGCTACAAGCTGACGCACAAGGCTAAGTACTACCTGTCGTCGATCGTGAAGGTGCTGAACGATGCGCCTGAGGCGAAGATAGCGATAGACGGTCACGCGTCGGTAGAGGGCGACTCGATACACAACGAGGAGTTGTCGTACAACCGTGCGCAAGCGGTGTATAAGTACCTGGTGAGCCAGGGTCTTTCGTCGGAACGCGTGGTAGTGCTGGGTCACGGATCGCGTATCCCGAACGAGGAGCTGGAGGGCGAAGCGCTGAAGCGTGATCGCCGTGTGGAAGTGAAAGTTATTCGTAAACAAAGTGATATAGAATAAGGAGGGCAGAGATATGAAAAACGCAGTTAATCGTGCCTTTATGGCTAAGAAAAAGTATATTGTTTTAGGCTTGTTGATGACCTTCGCGCTGAGCGTGAGTGCACGTTATTTCGATGGAACCGAAGTAATCTATATACAACAGCATCCTTCGTACTGGAATTGGTACGGCAATGACCCGGCAGCGGGTAAGTTCGCATTCTTCAAAAACTCCAGCACGCATGCCGAAACATGGAGTACAGAGGCAATAGGAGTGGATTATTGCGATGATTTGTTGCAGATTTTGGTTCCTAAAGGCAATTGGGATGTTATTATTCTTACCCGAAACTCCGTACATAGCAATCCGAATTGGGATAATGTGTTTGATCACGGAACGGGCGAGTCGAATCAGAGTGTTGACATCACCATTCATGCTACGCAGAACTATCTGCAGAACTTCCGCCAATTGAAGGATCAGACTTCGGATAACTGGCTCTGGAGTGAGTATTTCACCAAGCCTTCCGGCAATCCGACTACCGCCTCATCGATCAACGGAGTGGCTAAAGAGTTGATCAGTGTGTGTGATAGTGCGGTGGGCGATCCGTTCTCGCTGCAGCCGACGGCTACGGCGGCGGGTTACGAATATGACCAGCAACATACCTGGTTTAAATGGACAGGCTCGAAGTGGAAGGAATTGCGTTATGGAACCAACTGGGGTTATACCAATACGAATGGTCTGAGTGAAACCATTGATACCATAGGCAGTCATACCTATTATTTCCTTTCTTCTAAGAGTGCGGGAAAAAGTAGGTTTATGGAATTGGCAGTCACAGAGCACTGTGCTCCTACGAGTGAGATCACCGATTTTGGTGTGGTGACCTCGAGTGTGAATGCGCATGATAGCACCTATACGTTGGATGGTATAGTGGCCTTTAAGAGCGCTAATGGAAATACACTTCGTATCTCGGTGACGGATAGCAAGGGTACGCATTATGTGGATTCCGTCAATCCATCCACACCATGTTTGTTCAGTCTGTCGGGCTTGTATGCCGATGGTGCAACAGGTGTGACCGCTACGGCTAAGTTTATTGGGACGGGATATTCGCGTATCTCGAATGCGTATGATGCGCCCAATGCAGATACGGGAATCAAAAAAAGAATCATCAATGTGACGCAAGGTGTGGACACGGCGCTTGTTCCGCTGACCGACGGAGGTGATGGATTTAAATGGAGTGATGGCAATACGACGGATCTTCGTCGTCCGATACCGGCCTATAATTTCGACACTACCTTCACATATATCTATTATGAATTTGAAAATCCGCCTACGGTAGGTGGAAACTTGATTCGGAACCACGATTTCTCGCAGGCCGGATTTAACTATGGAACACCAGCGTACACCACGGCCGTAACCGGTTCGAAGATCAGTGATTACAATTTCTGGGGGAAGGATGTGGCTACTACCGGTAATTTCTACAATGATTTCAAGGCTGGCGACCAGTTCCTGTCCGGAGGTATGTCGATCGTGCAAGACGCCAATGCTTTCTGGAGACGTTATACCAAGCAAATATCACCTAAGCAAGGCGACCACTTTGCACTGTTTGATGCAGACAACAGTGGTGAGAAAGCGGCGTGGAAGATTGTGACGGGTGCTACCCAACCTGACCTGAAGATAGCCAAGGGTACGAACTATATGTTCTCGTTCTGGGTGGCTAATATTAACAACTACGGCGAAATGAACAATGCCGCCAAGTTGCAGTTTGAGATCAGTTACCGAGCTGCTGGTAGCGGATGGAGTACACCGGAGAAACTGGGTAATCCGATTGACCTGAACGATTGTCATGACAATCTATGGCATCAGAATTCGTTCGTCTATGCCGCCGTAGCTGATGCCGATTCGGTTCGTATATCGGTGAAGGACCTGAATACCAACGCCAACCCGGGAGGTAATGACTTTGCCCTGGATGATATTCGTTTCCAGCCTATTTCTGTCGTATCGCAGGCTATCAAGAATTGTGAGCGTTTTGTAGTGACTGTGTATGAAGCACCGTGTGTGTTCAGCGGTATACAGATCGATACGCTTCGCCCGAAATGTTCGGATGCGGACAACAGTGTATATAGTCTGCGTGTGACATTGAACTATGACAAACCGCAAGGTGCACTCACCCTGACGGATAACGACTCGGTGGTCTTCTCGTCACCCGCAGTGACTGAGCCGACCCAGAAAGTGATAGTTATCTCGAACCTGAAGGCAGACGGTGCCACCCATACGCTGAAAGCGGTATTCACGAAGCCGGATGCACACGGAGTGGACAAGGGCTGTGAGATCTCCGGTACATATGTTGCGCCGGGTGCACCTGCGCTCAGTCTGGCTGTTCCGACAGTACCGGAAGTGGGGTGCGAAACAGCTACGTTCGACCTGACCGTGACCACTACGTATGCCTATCAGAATGGCAACCAACTGCTCTTCTATTGGGACGGCGTGTTGCATGCGGAAGCGACAAAGAATATCGTTTACAACGCGAGTGCCACAGCCTCAACAACGCTGACAGGTTTGGCTGCAGACGGATTGAGTCATATGCTGACGGTGAAGACCAACAATACGGAATATGACTGCCAGGACAGTCTGCCGGTAGTGGCACCGGTGAAGCCGACGGTGGATACACTCAATATAGCATTCTCTGAACCGACATGTACGGACAAGAAGACGAGCTTGACATTCGACCTCAACTATACCTATCAGCAAGGGCAGTTGCATTATACGATCGCGGAACTGACCGGTGACTCGACTGTAGTGACTACCGCCAGCCTGACGGAGCAGACCCTCAGCGGACTTCGGTTCGACAGCATCCCTGCCGACGGAAAGGTACGTCACCTGCATGTATGGTGGGACGGCGCGAACAGTTGTGACACAACGTATACGCTGCCAGCCGTGCCGTATTCGCCGTTGATTGCCAAGGTGGATACGAACAATGTACCGAAGAAGGTGCTTTGCGACGCACAGGATTATCCGATCAACGTCATCGTCAGCACGCCATATGACGCGACGGGTAAGAATATCATCTTGAGTTACGAAGGCCGAACCACTACCGTCGCTGCTACGGGTACAGAGACCACAGTGCCTCTCACGCTGACCACGATTGGCGGTGCTAATCTGACGATAGACGCTGCTTATGAAGGAGCGGCATGCCCCGCATCAGCTAGTATCACGTTTGCGACACCGGCTCGTATCAGCTGCAATAAGTTGGATACCACCATCTGTGACGGCCAAACCGTTACGTGGATGGGCCATACCTACTCGGGCCACGTGGGCCTCACGGATACCATTACCAATCCCGAGAACGTCTATGACACGCTGTTGCTGACCGTGGTGGCTATACCTCATCTGACGATCGCACCGATAGCGATGACCTGCAACGAGGAAGTGGCTATTCGTTTCCCGTACAGCGATCCTATCGGCGATCCCGATTCGTGCACGATCGTGATTGGCGGACAGAATTATCCGCTGACAATGGATGGTGCTACCGATGAGTTGGTGCTGAACATCGATCCGATGTTGGAGCCCGGCGACTATGTGGGATCTCTAACTGTAGGACGGGCGGGTGTAAGCTGTACGAGTGATACGACCGTAAGCATCCGCATCGCTATAGCCAACCAGATGTTCGTTAAGTGGAATGACGTGATCTTCATCAGCAACAAGGGCAATCTGTATACGGCTTACCAGTGGTATAAAGACGGCGTAGAGTTGACAGGCGAGACCAAGCAGCGTTACTACGACCCGACGGGTCTGAAAGGCACGCTGGCCGAGTATTACTGCCGCATGACGACGACGGACGGCCGCACGCTCTACACTTGTCCGCAGACCTTCGACAATATCCCGCGCAGTGCGGAACAAGGTGGTCAAGGAGGTGAGCAACAACAGATTGTCTCGACTTACCGCGTGAGTCCGCACGTCTATATCATTCGTATCCAGACGGGTGACCAAGTGGAGACCAAGAAGATCATGCGTTATGAGTAAGATACCAACGACCGATAAACCGATACTCCCCGCCTTGGCTGTCGATGCTGCGTGCAGCGGCAACCCGGGCGTGATGGAGTTCAGGGGCGTGATAGCGGACACGGGGACAGAAGTGTTCCACCGCGGGCCTTTTGTGGAGGGGACAAACAACATAGGTGAGTTCCTGGCGTTGGTGTTGGGCTTGGCGTATATCAAGAAGTATAACCTGAATTGGGTGATTTATACGGATAGTGTAACGGCGCTGGCCTGGGTAAGGGAGAAAAGATGTAAGACGAAGATAGAGTGGAACGCCAAGAATCAGGATTTGTTCCACATGGTTAGGAAGGCAGAGATGTGGTTGCACGACAACACATGGACGACGCCGATCTACAAGTGGGATACGAAGCGTTGGGGAGAAGTGCCTGCCGATTTTGGCAGAAAATGATAAATTTTGCTTACAAAATTAAGAAAAATGATTTTTTATTTTTGTATATCAAAAAAATATACTAATTTTGTAGCCGCAATTGAAACAAACAACAATTATTGTACAATAAAATTTAATTATCACTATGACAAAAGTAGCAATTAACGGCTTTGGCCGTATTGGTCGTCTGGCTTTCCGTCAGATGTTTGAGGCTGAGGGTTATGAGGTAGTTGCAATCAACGACTTGACCAGCCCGAAGATGTTGGCTCACCTTCTGAAATACGACACCGCTCAGGGTGGTTT
>DEHM01000023.1:13003-13589 GCA_002351925.1 Bacteroidales bacterium UBA2800 | reverse complement strand
GATCTTCCGACCATCGTTTACAACGTAAACCACAAGACTCTGACTCCGGCAGATAAGGTTATCTCCGCAGCTTCTTGTACGACCAACTGTCTCGCTCCGATGGCAGCTGCTCTGCACAAATACGCTCCGATCCAGAGCGGTATCATGAGCACTATCCACGCTTACACCGGCGACCAGATGATTCTCGACGGTCCGCAACGTAAGGGCGATCTGCGTCGTAGCCGTGCAGGTGCACAGAACATCGTTCCGAACAGCACCGGTGCTGCTAAGGCTATCGGTTTGGTAATTCCTGAGCTGAACGGTAAGCTGATCGGTAGCGCACAGCGCGTTCCGACTCCGACCGGTTCGACCACTATCCTGGTTGCAGTTGTTAAGGGTAAAGACATCACCAAAGAGGGTATCAACGCTGCTATGAAGGCTGCTCAAACCGAGAGCTTCGGTTACACCGAGGATGAGATCGTATCGAGCGATGTTATCGGTATGAAGTTCGGTTCGCTCTTCGATGCTACCCAGACGATGGTTGCTAAGATCGACGACGACACCTATCAGGTACAGGTTGTTAGCTGGTACGACAACGAGAACAGCT
>DEHM01000023.1:0-12941 GCA_002351925.1 Bacteroidales bacterium UBA2800 | reverse complement strand
TACACCAGCCAGATGGTTCGTACGATCAAGTACTTGGCAGAGTTGAAGTAATCAACCACTGATAGTTGATACAAAAAATAGACGCCCGCGAGGACGTCTATTTTTTTGTTGGTGTGCTAAGCGAATTATTTTTTCAGCTTAGCTGCTTTGGGCAGTTGGTTGCTGATGAAAGCACCGAGAGCACGGAAGAAGCGTACTTCTGTTTTAGCCTCAGCACCTACTCCGTAGAAACGTGATACGTGGAGTTCGCAAACGACGTCTCTGGTATCATTGTCGATTACCTCAGCCCAGCCGATCATAGAAGCGCCACCGTCGGCACCCGGCATGGAGGTGATAAGGCCGATGAGTCCACCCATTTGCGAGGTAGCAGCTTGTGCGCCGGAACCCATATCAACGGTATCCACGTGAACGACGATATTGTATTTCACGTTCTGATCCTCGAGGATATAACCGTTCTTGAGGTAGTTTTTCTGCCGCTTGGGTTTCATCTCCTTGATGGCATTTTTTGTGACATCGGAGATAGCCAACTGCAAGCCTTTTTTGTTCTTTTTGTTGAACTGAGCGATGAAGTTGTCCATAGTGGCAGGTTGCGGCGTGAAAGCCTCTTTCTTCAAGCCTTTAGCAGACAGATAGTCGTCCAAGGTACCGAAGTCTTTGTTGATTTTGTTACCCGTACCGAAATCAACTACTACACAGTCGTTCAGGTCGAACGAGATAGTAGCCATCGATTTAGAATCGTTGATCCAGTCAGTAGAACCAGCCTGTAGAGTCACTTTCTCAGCCTGCATGGTAACAGCAGCCAATAACATTGCTGCAAAGAAAAACATTTTTTTCATGTGGGTAATGTTTTTTAATGAGTTAGTAAATAAGTTGATATTTGGTGTTGTGTTTATCTCACTTCGCGCACGAGCATTCCCGGCGTCACTTCGCCCGTGGGGGTATTGATGGTGAAGGTGGTGAAGCCCAGGTCTGCATTCTTGGCTTTTTCCTCCAGCGCCATGCAGCGATTGTCCCAAATCTTGTCCTCCAGGGGCTTGAGGGTCGCTACGCGTTTGTATTGCAGTTTGCCGTTTTTGAACTCACGTTGCAGCACTTCGTAGGTGGAGCTGGCGTTGACGCCCTCTTTGAGTCCGATGTAGACTTGTGCTTCGTTCTTGTTGACGCCAGCAACAACCGATGTCACCTTGAAGACCGGGAACTCGCGTTGCAGTTCGACGATGTTTTTGTCGGTTGCGCGCGTGAGTACCTTTCTAAATACATCTGAGGGCGAGTGAACGCCACGAGGCGATGTCTTAGAACTGCGTGCGTTGTAGGTGCCGAGGTACTTCATGCGGAACGTCGTGGTGTCGGCTTCGAAGGCTGCCTTCTTGGTCAAGTCGATATGGTCCTTCTCGTAGTAATAGTCCATATAGAACTTATTAGCAATCTCTTCATTCCACTCCAGTTGGTAGAGATAGGAGCGGACGTCGACGGTAAAGCCGGCGATGAGGTCGGAAATATTGGCGGCCAGTTTGGAAGTCTGCTCGACTAAGCTGCTGATGCTACTACCGCCGAAGGCGCTGGCTACGGCGCCAATGACCTGGAATACGGCCTTGGCTATCTGAGCGTTCTGCTCTTTGTCGACATAGGTGATATCGTTGACGATGACGAATGTCTGCGGAATCAGTTCCACATCGGCATCGGCTTGGAACGCCGTACCAGCGATTGTCATTGCTCCCTGTTGCTTTTTGATTTCCGACAGGTTGTAGTTACCACGGCGCACGAGGGTAGCTGTGTTGAACGAGCCATCTTCTCTGTTGCGTTCGAACCAGCGTGCTACCATACGACGTCCGACGTTATTTCCCTGCAAGAAGAGGCCAATCTGGGCCGCCATTTGTTCTTGGGAGGCGTACATCTTGCCCTTGGCATTGGGTGCAGCCACGATACGCAAGTTCAGGGAGTTATCCTCGTATTTGTCGGGGATGGGCATATCTTGCATGGTAGCGAAGATATCCTTGTACATACGATCTTTGGTATGGAGCATCGTCAGCATGTAGAGCGAACTACGGTTGTATTCTTCTATTTGTGCTGTGACGGTCTGCGCGCCGAACAGCGCTAGCAGGATCAGTATAGATATATGTGAAAAAGTCTTCATCGTTGTCGTGTAATTAGTAGTTCCACAATGCGTTAGGGATAGTGTCTGTCACACCGTACAGTTCTTTTCCGTTTCTTTCCAGCTTCGTTCCTTTGCTATCGAACCACACACAGGCGCCGTCATAGTCCTTGACATAGCCTATACAATCGGCGCTATGTTTGTCCACCGGGCGGAACTGGTTGTCGCCAAACAATTCCGGTGCATCTTGATACTCCAGCGGAATAACGACCTGTCCCAGCGTATTGACTATACCCACATGTTCGGTAGCGACCGTAGCGAGGCCGTTGAAGAAGGGATTGACCTTACCAAATGTAGGGAGAATACGTTCTACGCCCAGCGTGTCCACCAGCGCGAAGAGGCTATCCTGTTTTGCCCACGCAACACCTTCGGTGAATGGCAGAGCCTCCTGATATTTTTCGGGAGTCAGCTGTTGTCCATTGAGGTTGTAGAGGGCGTAGAGTTTATCTTTCATGCCCCAGTATACAGATGTCGGTCCGGGGTTGGTGATCTCGAAGAATTGGCAGGGCACTATCTGCAGGCCTTTCTCGGTCACCAGTCCGGCTTTGCGGCGTTCGTAAACGATGGAGTAGCCAAAGACGAACTCGAAGACCTTGGTGTAGGAGAACTCGGTGAGTTCTTTGCCGGTAATATCTATCACTCCCCAAAGGCCGTCATCGCGGTGACGGAGCAACATCTCTTTCATCTCGAAATCGCTCTGGGTATAGAAGCAGAGCTTGGCATCGGTGATCTTGCTTTTCTTGTCTTTGACGAGGTCGGCGATGAGTCGACGTGCAATCTTTCCGTCCTTCTGAGCCCAGCATATACCGTGCTGGTTGACAGGACCGAGTTGGGTGTATTGGCAGGGTACTACTTCTTTTTTTGCCACGAGGTCGTAGATGCCCCATAGACCACCGGTGAAGGTACGATTGTCGATTGTCATGACACCACCTTTGTTCACGTTCACGTAATGGTCGTTGCAGAGGTCAACATAGTCGTACTCCGCGGGGCAGACTACTTCGCCCAGTTCGTTGAGTACGCCCCATTTGCCACCCAGCGGACAGTGTTCGTAACCACCTTTACCGCCCACGTTCATCCATGTGTAGGTACCCGAGTAATCGCCAATAGCGGTATACTTAGGTGCCACCACTACATTGCCGTCATCATCTTTCAGACCGACCAGTTTACCCTCCTTATACGGCGTCAATTCAGCGTACACGCTGCAGATGCCACACAGAAGTAAGAGAAAAGAAAAGAAATGTTTCATCATAGTGTTTATCATTAAACGCCGCAAAATTACAACATTTTTTTTGAATATCCAAATAAATAACATAAAAATGTTAAAATATTTCTTAAATTTAGGATATTTTGTCTCTTTTGACGAATTGGCAACAGATTTTTGGGCAAATACTTGCGTATGTCAGAAAAAAGCAGTAATTTTGCAGTCGCAAAATTGATAGCAAATGGAGAACAAGCTTCCTTTTTCGTTGGCTCATCCGTTGGCGCAGTATCGTGCTCAGCGTGAAGCGGGTGTTTATTCGAAGGCGATGAACTATGCCTTGGATTTTGTGGAGATAGCGTCGCAATATCTATCAATCCTGCTGGTGGGCATGGTGCGTGCGGCGGCGAGTGAGACAATGCCGACCGGTGCGGTAGCTGTGATTAATAAGATAGACACGAAGCGTCCGTTGTCGTTTGGCGACTGGGCGAACGATATCTTGCCTAAGGCTGTAGCAGCTGCGCGTGAGGTGGCCGCGGACGAACCTTTGACGGTGGCGATGAGTGCGGTAGCAGGGCCGAAGCGTAACTTGTGGCTGGGTAGCAAAAGAGAGAAGAGTCTGGTACAGATACGTAACGAATACAAAGGTCACGGCACGACACTGGCAGAGAGTATCTATGAGGAAGTAGTAGGGATGATAGAAGAAAGGGTAGAGGAGTTAGCCGGCGCGATAACTGTGCTGGCGCAGTATCCCGAGCGTGCGGAGGCGACGCATTTCTATATAGGTACCGTGGCGCATGGTGAGGTAGATGTATATCCGCTGATTCACCAGAACGAGAAGGGTCAGCCGTATGTGTTTCAGTCGCTGAAAGATGAAGAAGTTAGTTTTATCTCGTCGGACGAGCACGCGGTGACCCGTATTACTGATGCGCTGAATGCAGAGTTTGACCGCTGGGCGCAGACGATTGTGCCGTCGTTTGATATCTCGAAGGAACAGAACTGGTCAGAACTGCGCCAGACGATGGCGAACTATTCGCAGGAATACCTGCACCATATGTACTCAGAAAAGAAGTACAATCAGGAGTTGTTTGTGGAGCGTGATCAGTTGTCGTCTATTTTCCGTTCTTTCCGTTCGTCGGAAGATCGTCTCTTGCCGATGTTAGGTGAGGCAGGACAGGGTAAGACGACGCAGTTGTGCCACTGGACAGAGCAATTGGTTCAGTCGGAGGATGCGGTGGTTACGTTTGCCAGTTCGGAGTTCGCTGAGGGTACGTTGGAGCAGCGGTTGCGTGAGTTGTTCGGTTTGTCGTACAAGAAGGATATCCATCGGTTTATTGCTTCGCTGAATGACAAGGCTGTTGCAGCGGGTAGGCAGATCTGTTTTCTGTTTGATGCCATCAATGAGGTATTGGCCTATCCGGGGGCGGTAGGAAGCAGTCCGTTGGCTTTATACAGAGATATATACGCGCTGTTCGGTAAACATGAGTTGACGGCGATACGCGTGCTCTTTACCTGCCGTAACTACACGTGGCAGAATGAGCTTCGTCCCGAACAGAAACAGCAGGACATCAGTCTGTTCAGCCGGCTGGGCGAGGAAGCAACCGTGCGCAGTTTCACCGATGAGGAGATAAGCCGTGCGTACACGATCTATCAGGATCTGTATCAGATGCAGACGCCGTATGAGCAGATTGCACGAAAAAATATCATCCGTATCAAGAACCCCTTGATTCTGAAGATTGTCTGCACGAACTATCTGGGTCACAACCTGCCGGACGACAACAGCCGTTACACCTCGCTGGCGCTATTCGGAAAGATGATTGACGATATCAGTCACTCGTATGCCGGCGGTAAGCAGACTGCTATTCTGCACGAGTTAACAGCTGTTATCTTACGTTCGTATGAGGCGGGTGTGGCGCAGGACTCTGTGTTGCTGGAAGACCTGAAGAATGCCCGTTTTGATGAGACAGCACCGCTGTACAAGACGGCGAACCTGGTGTATAACGACAAGGGTACGACGATTGCTTTTGAGGAGCTGCTCAACAAACCGGAGCGTCCGATATTGCGACTAATCAAGGAGGAGAAGATACAGTTCATCTACGAGCGTTTCTTGGAGTACATGTTGGCGGTAGCGTTCTTTGATCGTGAGCGTGCGAAGGCAGGTGACGCACCGATAGCGGCAGAGGTGTATGTGGAGACGATGCGTCATGCGGCCGTGAACGAGGTGTTTATGAGTACGTTGCGCAACGTGCTGATACTCGACTATATGCGCACCTCTGATCCTCAGACGATCCTTAGGCTGGCCAGTGAATACAGCGACAACTTCTCCATTGTGACCTTGATGGCCGATGTGCTCAACTCGCTGGTGACAGAGAACTACGAAGCGCAACTCTTCCCGTTGCTGCAAGTGCTGTTAACCTATACGGAAGAAGATCGACGTGAGACGATAGACGAATATAACCGCGTCTGGAAAATCATTGAGAAGAACAAGGCCAACGACGAAACGATAGATCGCTATAAGGCGTTGTCGGTGCAGATCATGCCGATGATGAACAGAAAGCGTCTGGCGACAGGCACACTGATTAACGGTGTGTTCATGACGGACTACCACAATGAGCACCTGTACGCTTTTGATCCCTACGCGCTGCTCGACATCGTGATGGAAGACAGTATCACAGAGATACGTGATAACGCCTGTCTGATGATCTATTATGCTTCGCATAAGACGCACACGAGCGGTTACACGCCGCTTAGGGAGAATATCACCCGTCAGATTGTGAAGCGGATGTACGACTATATCAATCGTTCGCCTCTCATCACGCTGATCAATGGCCGTCGTCGCAAACGGATAGTGACCTATCTGGAGACGGGTACGCGCCTCAACATCCTGATGATTATTGACCGTGTGCTGGAGGGAGATACGCCGCAAGAAGGAGATAATGGTATACAAATTAGCACTATCTTTGACGATATCACCAGTGTGGCGAAACACCTGACGGCTAACTTCACGCTCTTCCGTGCGTTGTTGCCTTTTGTGCAGTTGATTATGCGTAGGCAGGTGCTTTTCCAATCGGATTATGTGAACAATGTGATAGAATATCAGACGTTCTGGGAGAATGATGTTATTCCTCAGGACGGCGGTAGTGAGCGTTGGGGACGCAACGACCTGGCAGCAGTAGCTCCCTTTGCGTATCTCTATTCGAAACGCGGTCAGGCCGATGCGCCTACAAACGAGGAATGGCAACAATGGATACCGAAGATATTGTCGGCTTATCAGACAGGTGACAGCCTCAGTTATTTTGCGATGGAGCGTCTGCTCATCATCGCCGGTATGGCGGACTATGCCAATGTGGCTCCTATTGTGCGTGCGTTGCGCGCTGGTTGGAATAGGGAGTCGGAGTGGTTCGATTATTCGCAGATGTCCTTTATCTATGTGCTCTATCAATTAGGTTTGAAACTGCCGGAATTGCCGCAAGAGGTAGATGAGATGCTGAGTGAGTGGTGTGTAGATTGGACGTTGCGTTGTCGCGGTTGGTTCCGTGGTCGCAACAGTTATAAGGCCAATCAGATGCAACTGTACAAACGCAATGTGATGACCTGGTATTCGATGGTCTACTGTGTGCGTCATGGCGATAACCGTGATCCGGAACGACAGAGCGTGCCGTATTTCCGTCAACTGATAGACCAGGCTATCCGTGAGCGGGACAAAGAACTACTGGTACATTTGCTGAATAATATTTCGGAGTTGGTAACCGACTCGGGCTATATCTATACTTCGCTCGACTTGCTGGAGAGTGTGATGCGACAGATACCGTCGCAGCAAGTGCTGGATGAACTGGAGACGAATGTCAACTTACGCTATCCGGATACCAAGGAGTCGATTATCACGCTGATAGGCAAGATTCTCGGCACGGCCAAGAACTACTTCCCGCAGCAGGTAAATGCCTTCCTGACCAAAGATATTATCAACTTAACCTTCCCCGGTATCGACAAGTATAAGGACGATATCTTGGGTTATAACCCGGGTGGCGAACGGTTGTCCGACCTGTTTACCCATAAGTTTGGTAACGCATTGATATACACCCTGATACACGAGCAAGCTATTGACGATGTTGTCGTAGGTGCGCTGCAGGCAGCAGGCAAGGCCAACGGCAGTTATCAATGGTTTGAACAAGTGGTAAAAATTGTCTTTAACAAGATGTTTAATCTCCGATTATAATGAATAGAAAAAACATGCGCGGATTGGCCTTATGGGGCAGTCTGCTACTCTTATCCTGCACAAACACCCATCAGACCATGAGTACCCCAACCACTCTTCCCCAACAGATTATTGCCCATCGTGGCGGCGCGCTACACGGCATAGAAAACAGTCTCTCTTGTATTGACCGAGGTATAGCTACCGGCGCCGATATGATTGAAGTGGATTTGCATTTGACGGCAGACAGAGCGATTGTCGTCTGTCATGATCAGACGGTAGACCGTACTACCAATGGCAAAGGGCGCATAGAGAAGATGACGCTCAGCGAGATTCAACAGTTGCGTCTGTTGCGTCCGGACGGATCGGTGTCGGATGAGGTTATCCCGACGCTGAGTCAGGTATTGGAACTATGTAAAGACCGCTGTCCGTTGTTGCTGGAAATAAAGAAGAAAAGGAGCAATCAGTATGTTGGTATAGAGGCATTGGCAGACAGTATAGTGAAGGCACACGAGATGCAGCAACATGTTGTCTTTCAGTCGTTTAATGATGACGTACTGGAGAAGTTGCACGCCATCGATCCGACGCTGAGGCTGGAGAAACTACTGATATTTCCTATGGTAGGGAAAGCAGATTATGTGGCATCGTACAATATCTTCCGCCTATGTGCCTCGCAACGGTTTATCCGCCGAGTGCACGAGATGGGTAAGGAAGTGAAAGTATGGACGGTGAACAATCCAGCGCGTGTGCCGCAAGGTGTGGATGGCGTCATAACCGACCAACCGGAATTATTTATTTCTAATCGTTGATTGACTATGAGTGCTTTTTATACTATCGCATTGCTCCTGGTGGCTAATGTGTTTATGACACTTGCGTGGTATGGTCACCTGAAACTGCAAGACTTGCATGTTATCGGTCATACTACGCCGCTGATTGTGGTGATTTTGCTTTCGTGGGGTATTGCTTTCTTTGAATATTGCCTGCAAGTGCCTGCTAACCGTATCGGTTTTGACGGTAACGGAGGCCCTTTTAGCCTCATGCAACTGAAAGTTATTCAGGAAGTTATCACGTTGGTGGTGTTTGTTGTCTTCAGTGCGGTGGCGTTTCATATGCCGCTGCGTTGGAATCACATGGTGGCTTGTGTGTTGCTCATAGCCGCCGTATATTTTGTGTTCGGTTTTAAGTAAGATGAATCCGTATCTTCAATCGCTTCGTCTGCGTACGCTGCCGCTGTCGATGTCAGGTATTATCCTGGGGACGGGTTTGGCCGGTTGGACAAATTGGCAGGTGTTCGCATTGGCTATCTGTACGACGCTTTGTCTGCAGATATTGAGTAACTTGTGTAACGAACTGGGCGACGCGCAGAAGGGGACGGATGCTGATCAGCACGGTCGCGCGGCCTACGGCCTGCAGAGCGGTGCGCTTACCGAGACGGATATCCGGCGCATGATCTGGCTGTTTGTCGGACTGTCTGTGGTGTCCGGAATCGCGCTGATTTACAATGCGTTCGGAACATTGTTTTCGCAGCAAGGTATCTGTTTTCTCGTCTTAGGAGCGTTAGCTATTGTAGGGGCAGTCACTTATACGCTCGGACGGCATAGTTACGGCTATATGGGGCTGGGTGATTTAGGTGTCTTTTTGTTTTTCGGATTGCTCAGTACGCTGGGGGCTTACTATCTGCAAAAGGGAGTGCTGACACCCGAAGTGGTGTGGCTTGGTGTGGCGATAGGAATGCCGTGTGTAGGTGTGCTGAATCTGAATAATGTTCGCGACATGGCTAACGATCGCAAACATGGTAAACGCACGTTTGCAAGTTTGTTAGGTCCTACGGGAGGACGGATTTATCATACCGGTTTACTGGTGATTTGCCTGACACTTTTTGTGGTGTTTGGCCACCTATGGGCGCTTTGTGTTTTGCCCATTTGGATCTGGCATCTATGGTACATATGGACGCACGAAGGTAGTGCGTTGGACCTGCAGATGCCGGTGTTGATGCTCTCAACGGGTCTGTTGGCCTGTATAGGCTGGTTGTAGCCGTTCTATCTCCTCTTTGCAATGACGGAGTAGCGTCGTAGCCTCGGAAGCGAGTCGTTGGTAATCGTCCATGCTGAGAGCTTCGGCGGCTTCAAGTTGCGCGATGACAGTCTCCGCGCGGCGGATGGCCTCGTCGTAAGAGAGTTGTTTATTTTCCTTTTCCATGAATAATAACGCTGGCGGTAAAGAAGATTATCTTGAGATCGAGCAGCAGTGACATGTTCTCCACATAGACGATGTCGCAGTTGAGTCGCTCAATCATTTTCTCCATGGTGTCGGTATATCCCACGCGAATGGGGCCCCAACTGGTCAGTCCCGGGCGAACTTTGTAGAGCAGGCAGTAGTAAGGCGCTTCGGCCATGATTTGTCGGATAAAATACGGTCGTTCGGGTCGCGGTCCGACGATAGACATGTCGCCGCGAAGGATGTTCCACAACTGCGGCAGTTCGTCGAGACGGTATTTGCGGAGCCAGTGTCCGACGCGTGTGATCCGCGGGTCGTTGTCGTGTGTGAGGTGTGGCACACCGTCTGCTTCGGCGTGGTCAATCATCGTGCGGAACTTATAGATGCGGAAGGGTAGGCCGTATTGGCCGATGCGTTCCTGACTATAGAAAACAGGTCCTCGGGAAGATATCTTGACCTGCAAGGCGATGAGTGCCAGTAGCGGCGAGAGGACGATGAGACCGATGGCGGACGTGACGATGTCGAAAGCCCGTTTGATACAGAGCTCGGTGTCCAACATATTGTGATCGGTGATACGAATGAGCGACGGACGGTCGAGGTGCCCGATACGCGCCGCGCCGGTGAGCATATCGTGTACGCGCGGGACAACACTTATCTCGCACGAGAGCGGATAGATACGTGCAATGATTTCGTATAGTTGCCGGTCGGAGTAGTTCTTGGGCAGGTCAATGATCACTTCGTCTTGCTCGCCGGGAATCAGTTGTTCAGCCTCCTCCATCGAGTGAATCGTTTGTGTGCGAAGAATGCCACGGCTCCGCGAGAGAAGGGTAATCGTAAGACGCGGTATATAGCTGAGCGTGAACTGGAACGTGAAGAGTGCGCCGAGCGATATGAGGTAGCGGTGGTAGTTCTCCGTCTGATCGTCGATGATGATGATAAAGAAAAACAAGAGCGAGATGACGATGGCAGAGAGGAACGTGCGCAAGAACTCCCGCCAGAGGGGTTTCTGCAGCGGCCTGAGGTAATAGCCGGAGAGGTAATAGACCAGCAGGCAGACAAAAGGATAGATGATCAGCGGTGGCCAGAAGTCGAAGGCCGGCACCAGCACGTCTTCGAGAAAGGCCATACGTCCGTCGTAGACGATCCAACGAAACATCAGAAAGCACAGCCACACCAGCTCGCTGCTGATGAAGTCGGCTAAAAGGTACCATAATTGTTGTTTGCGTCGGAGAGTCATGGGCGTTGCGTTTGAACGATTGATGGGTTTACGGGCGAATTATTTGGAAAGTGCCATCGGCATTGATTTTGATGATGGACGATGGCTCGTGGGGCGTCTCATCGTCGCGTCTGAATAGGCAACAGTACTGGGTAAAGTCTAGGATTGCCCCGTCAATCTCCCGATAGAACCTCGGTGTGGGTTGGCCGCTGATGTTGGCTGAAGTGGAGACGATGGGGTGGTGTAAGCGCTCGCAGAGCGCGCGAGAGAAAGGTTCATGTGTGATGCGTATGCCTATGGATCCGTCGGGTGCGATGAGGTTAGGCGCGAGATTGCGAGCGCCGGGGTAGATGATAGTAAGGGGCTTGGTGGGCTCGTCATCTGGAGACTTCGAGTTCTCGGTATCCTGAACGGCGTCTAAAAGTTGCCAAGCTGCATCGGGGATGTCGGAAACGTAGTAATTTAACTTAGCGGGCGAATCGAGGAGCACGAGCATCGATTTGGTATCTTCGCGCTGCTTGAGATTGTAAATTTTTGCTACTGCTTCGGCAATGGTGGCATCGCAGCCGATTCCCCAGACGGTGTCGGTGGGGTAGACGATGATTCCGCCTTCCCGAAGGACTTGCAAAGCCTTTTCCAGATCTGCCTTATCGTAGCGCATATTTTCCATTTTACGCTGCAAAATTACTCTTTTTTCTTGAAATTGGCAAATAGAAATGCCAAAAATGATGTTTTTTTAATAAAAAAACGCGATATATTTGCGTATTTGCAAATTTTGTAGTACTTTTGTAGCCCCTTAAATATGCGCCCATATGTACTGCGCGTACGCAGAGGGGAATAAAAGTGTCAAAAAAATTATAACAAACACAAAAAAATATCAACAATTATGAAAAACGTAGATCTTACCAAGTATGGTATCAAGGGTGCGACAGTGATTGCTCACAACCCTTCTTACGAGTACCTCTTTGCTGAGGAGACTAAACCGGAGTTGACGGGCTATGCTAAAGGTCAGAACACCGAGCTGAACGCCGTGAACGTGATGACGGGTATCTACACCGGCCGTTCGCCGAAAGACAAGTACATCGTGATGGATGCGAACTCGAAGGACACCGTATGGTGGACCACCGAGGGTTACAAGAACGACAACCACCCGATGTCGGAGGACGTATGGGCTAAGGTGAAAGAGATGGCTATCAAGGAGCTGTGCAACAAGAACCTGTATGTAGTGGACGCTTTCTGTGGTGCGAACAAAGACACCCGCATGGCCGTTCGTTTCATCGTAGAGGTAGCATGGCAGGCACACTTTGTAAAGAACATGTTCATCCAGCCGACGGAGGCAGAGCTCGAGGTATTTGAGCCGGACTTCGTTATTTATAACGCTTCGCTGGCAAAGGTGGAGAACTATCAGGAGCTGGGTCTGAACAGCGAGACCTGTGTGGCTTTCAACACGACGAGCCGTGAGCAGGTTATCCTGAACACCTGGTATGGCGGTGAGATGAAGAAAGGTATGTTCTCGATGATGAACTACTATCTGCCGCTGAAGGGTATCGCTTCGATGCACTGCTCGGCTAACACCGACATGGAAGGCAAGAATACCGCTATCTTCTTCGGTCTCTCGGGCACGGGTAAGACCACTCTGAGTACCGATCCGAAACGTCTGCTTATCGGTGACGACGAGCACGGCTGNNGAGAGCGAGCCGGACATCTATGCAGCTATCCGTCGTAACGCGCTGCTGGAGAACGTAACCGTTGACGCTAACGGCAAGATTGATTTCGCCGACAAGAGCGTGACCGAGAACACCCGCGTAAGCTATCCGATCAACCATATCGAGAAGATCGTTCGCCCGATCAGTGCAGGTCCGGCAGCAAAGAACGTGATCTTCCTGAGTGCTGACGCCTTTGGTGTGCTGCCTCCTGTATCGATTCTGACTCCGGAGCAGACGAAGTACTACTTCCTGAGCGGTTT
>DEHM01000021.1:15701-16063 GCA_002351925.1 Bacteroidales bacterium UBA2800 | reverse complement strand
TCCCCTACTCGCTTGTAGAGACGCTGGTTGGTCTTCTCGCTTTTGAGTCCGCCAAGCGCCTCGATATACGGACCGAGTTTGACGTAGTCGAACGCCTGCTCGTCATTGGGCATATTTGTTCTGCCACTGTACCAAGCTGTCTTCAGATGGCAGTTCTTCACCCACTCTGCCCAGCGGGCTACTTCATCGGGTTCGGCGTCGCCGCCCATGAAGGCCACGCATGTGATCTGGCGGCCATACCGGTCGAGTAGACCATTGAGAAGACCCTCCGTTAGGAGTTCACCAATATCTTCGGCCAGGTGCGGACTATGACAGCCCGGGCAGTGACAAGGACACCCAGAGAGGTTGAGCGCAAGCGTCAC
>DEHM01000021.1:15158-15469 GCA_002351925.1 Bacteroidales bacterium UBA2800 | reverse complement strand
ATATGACCGCAGTCGTTGCAGACCGTGTTGGGGATGTTGAACGTGAAGTAGTTGCAGCCTTCCTGTGCAGCGATACGGAGCAGCTGACGATATTGCTCTTGGCTCAGGTGCTCCTCCAGATTGCAGTGGAGTGCCGAACCACCGGTCAGGTGCTCGATATACTGCTTACCGTGCAGACGGAACTTATCCAGCACGTTGAGCGACTTGTCTTCTACTACGTAGAAATAGCTGTTGTAGCAGTCACGCGGAACAACATAGCCGTCCTCGCGATCCCACTTAGCATGCTTTACACCTACGTTCTCGGCAGGAAT
>DEHM01000021.1:0-15092 GCA_002351925.1 Bacteroidales bacterium UBA2800 | reverse complement strand
CATCACGTCCTTGGTGCGGTACTCCTTGTTCTTCTTCTCAATGATACCCAGCACTTCCTGTACGAAATGAGCGTACTCGGGGTTGTCTTTGATTTCCAGTCCGAGGAACTCGGCAGCCTCTACCAGACCATTCACGCCGATGGTCAGATACTGACGGCCGATGTTGATATAGCCGGCGTCGAACAACGGCAGCATGCCGCGCTCTTGCAGTTGCTTCAGGTTCTCGTTGTACGCCAGTTGCACCTTGTGCATCAGGTCGACGATCTCTTCGATATAAGCCTGATACGGGATATTGTTGCGTACAGCGTACTGGATAGCGCGGTTGAGGTTGATGGTCAATACCGATTTCGAACCCGTCGACACACCACCCGCTCCCAGCGTGTAGCTGAAGCCGTTGTCGGTGATCTCGTTACGCAGACGGCAGCAGCTGGAGAGCGAGTCGGCATTGTCGCTCACGTAGGTGAAGAACGAGTGACCGGCCGCATACATCTCTGCGGTGAAGTCGCCGTACTCCTTGTCCTTGATGTCGCCGTTCTCGGCCAGCAACGCCATTGTCTCTACCGGGAAGGTCAGGACGCAACGGGTGCGCTCCTCGTTGAACCAGCGCATGAAACGACGCTGCAACCAGTCGAGGCTGTCCCAGTGAGGCTGTTCGCCGTTGGGGAAGTAGAAATTGCCGAAGAGCGACTCGAAATAGTAGCGGTCGTAGTAGCTGATATTCCAGAACACCGACTGGTAGTTACGCGCACCGGAGGGCTGGTTCAGGCTGTACACCACTTGCTGGAAATAGTCGCAGATGAGCTGGTCGATAGTACGACGCTTCAGGCTCAGATCGACCACTTCGTCAGCACGTTTGTAGTAGTCGTGACCATACTCCTGCTCGATGAAGTAGTTCATATACATAAGGAACTCGGGCGTAGCGCACGCGCCTGAGAGCATTGAGCTGACCATGAACACCATGTTAATGAATCCGCCGCAGAACGACTTCAGGTTCTTCGGAGGCGTAGCGTTACCGCCAATCGACTTGGTGCCACCTATCAACCACGGGTACATCGTGATAGACGCACAGTAGTTGGCCAGGTTGGTCTCGTCGTTCTTGTAGATGAAGTGCTGATTCAGGAGATTCATGTACTTGTCGCTCAGCTCCTTGCCAAACATCTGTTTGATGCGCTCAGTCAGCAGACGGCGGTTCAGTCGGATAAAGCCCTGCTTAGGCAGCTCACCGATCAGCGTAGCGATGTTCTTGTGTTCCACGTTGGCGTTGGCGTCGAACTTACTGCCCTCCGCCGCGTTGCTCGCCTGCACGTAGTTCATCATGAAGTCCAGACGACGTTGCGTGTCGCGATCCTCGTTGTGCTGATGACGATACAGCATGTATGCCTTTGCCACCTGATAGTAGCCCTCGGCCATCAACGCAACCTCCACCTGATTCTGAATCTCTTCTACGGTTGCTTCGTTACGTACTCGCAGGTGCGACAGGATACTACCGAGCGTCTCCTCGGTAGCAAATGCACCTACAGCTAAGAATGCCTTCGATATGGCATTTTTGATTTTGTCGATGGTAAAAAGTTCCTTCTTACCGTCACGTTTGATAATGTATGTTTCCATAATAAAGTATAAAATATATTCAATTGCCAGTCTAAGCAACCTCCCGACGTAAACCAGCGGAGCGTTTGCGGCGGGAAGAGCGTAGAGTAAAACGTATCGTTATACAAGGGCTGTGCCCGAAGTCACGCGAGTTTTAACTTAAGCGAGTGCAAAAGTACTGCTTTTTTTTGAATTGTGCAAATTTTTTAGCAATTATTTTCCAAAAAAATTTTACAAAGTTGTCCAAAACAAAAACGTTTCTTGCTTATTTTCAGTACATTACAAAATTTATAAACAGAAAAAGTTGTCCAAAATGCAAAATTGTTGATAACTCAGGGTTGCACAAAAAAAGCTGCCCCGAAAGGCAGCTTTTTGCTAATAAACAGGCTCTGTGAACCTTATTTTACCACAGCACCTTGTGCGTTGTACTTCACGCCGTTCTTCTCGATGAAGAGCTGTCCGTTAACGACACGCTTGGTAGCGGTAGCAGCGCTCTCAACCTCGTCGATAGCCTCCGGATACTGACCCAGACGGCTGTAGATACCTTGTCCCCAAGTGTTGGTGGCAGCTACCTCGATCACACCGTTCTCCAGTACGGTAACCGTACCGTCTACGATGAGCCACAGCGGGATATTGATATAGCCCTGGGCATCCAGCGAACCTGCGAACGAACCATAGATGTACTGGTCGATCGAACCGGCGGTAACAGTACCCTCAGCAGAAGTCTCGTTGATAGGATAAACGCCTGCGGGCAGCTCGGTCGTACCGGCAGCTACGTTGAACTCAAGCGAGATATAGTTGCTATCTGCATCCTGAGCCTCAACGACGAATACGTTGTACTTTGCCAGATATTGGTCGTCGATGTTATAGGTCGGGAACTTGTAGTAGAAGCCCTCGTCCTGGCTGTCATACTGGTTGCCCTGCTCTTCCTCTTCATAGTCCTCAACGGTAGCGGTGAGGTTGAGCGTGAACTCAATGACATCCGAGTTGTCGTAGTAGTTCTGGCCCTTCAGCGTACCGGTGATGGTAGCGTTCTGGCCGCTAACAGCTACAACGACATTCGCATCTACCATGTCGTAGTACAGCGTGTCCGAACCAACCACTTTCACTACATAGGTGTAGTCAGCCATCAGGTCAGAACGTCCGTACGTACCAGGGATAGAAGTAGCATAAGCAGCGATGGTTACCATCTGGCTAGCCGTAGAACCGATGAACTGCCAAGCTTGACCCTCATAGTTGGTAATCTTACCGCTCATGGTGATGGTCTCTTGGCTGGTAGCGTCCGGAATCACGTAGGTGAGGTTCAGCGTGTATTGTACGCCATCCATGCTCAGTACGGTACCGGTGATAGATACGCCGTCAGCGGTGTTAGCTACGGTGATCGTACCCTCGTAGATCTCGATCTCACCGTCAGCACCCTCGATGCTCAGGCTAACCTCCTCTGCATCAAACGTGCCCAGGTAGTCGTCCGACGACAGGTACATACTTACGGTGTAGTCCTCGTTGCTTGCCTCGGCGATGATGATACCGAACCAGCTTGCATAGCTGTCGTCCAGCACGAGGTTGTCGCAAGTGATGGCCTCATAGGTCTGCGGAGTCGGAGCGGCGAAGGAGAACGTTACGTGGTAAACGTTACCGTCACCGGCAAGAATCCAACCTTCCAGACTGATCGTACCGTTGTTCTCGGTAACCACGCAGTGTGCGCTCTTAGCCTCCAATTTGTTCACGTAGGTGTAGTCGAGGTTCATATCCTCCTCAGCGTAAGTACCTGCAGGAGCACCCTCAGCAGCGGGGAAAGTGAACGCGATTTCATAATCTTCGTTCTCAGCAGCCAATTGGCACAGACCCTGTGCATAGATCGGCTTGTTAGCATTACCCGTGAAGACAACGTCAATGGTGTCACCGGTGATGATGAACGGAGCCTGATCATAAGCCAGGGTGTAGTTGTTTCCCAGCGTGTCGGTGAAAGTAGCAGCAAAATGAACCAACTCCTGCTCCTCGTACATCGAAACCGTCTTGGTCAGCGAAGCCGAAGCATACGCCATCTTGCCGTCAGCACCACGCATGTAGGAATAGTTTGCAATCATGTCAGCCAAGGTGTAGGTCTGACCGAGTGCCAACTCATTCGTGCCTTCTGCTACTACGATGTCGAAGTAGTAAACGTTCTCATCTGCGTCGTACAGCTTTACCCATACGTCGTTGTCGGTAGTGTAGAAGTTCTCAGCGTAGTTCGTGATAGTCACGTTGTAGTTCTCCTTTTTAGCCTGCGGCGCACGCAAAGCGACTGCTGCACGCTCAGCCTTCTGCAGATGGGTAGCAGCAAAAGCAGCCTTTGCATTTACCTTCTTAGCAGTTCTCAACTCCAGTGCCTCTGCCTGTTTGCTCTTACCAAGCACTTTGGCGGGAGCTGCACTTGCGCTCAACACGATCGTCAGCGCGCAAAGAATAGAGAAAATCTTCTTCATACTTTAAAGTGTTTTAGTTAACAAATGTTGTTTATTTGGGGTTGTGTGAATATACATATACACAAAACCCGCTGCAAAATTACTACTTTTTCTTCAAATATGCAAGAGTTTGTATATTTTTTTGCATTTATTTGCATAATTCAAAAATTTATTGTACCTTTGCAGCGCAAAGGTTGTGGACATGAGAATAGCATTTACGACAGAGCTGCCCAAGGAGGGATTTACGCGTCTGCAAGGACATACTTTATACGCGCCGGCAGAGGAAGCAGAGGTGCTGGTGAGTACGTTCGACAAGCCGGTGACACGGGCGATGATCGAGTCGATGCCGCATCTGCGTCTGATAGCTAATTTCGGAGCGGGCTACAACAACATCGACCTGGAGGCCTGCCGCGAACGCGGGATACGCGTGACGAACACTCCGCAGCCCGTGATTGAGCCTACGGCAGAGTTGGCCTTTGCGCTGATGATAGATGTGGCGCGTCGCGTGTCGGAATTCGACCGCGCCATCCGCCACGACAACGGACAACCGATGGCGGTGATGAACAACCTGAGTCACTCGCTGTACGGCAAGACGCTGGGTATCATTGGCATGGGACGTATCGGCCGATCGCTGGCACGTAGAGCAAAGGCATCGGGCATGAAGATCATCTATAACAACAGGCATCAACTATCCCCGGATATGGAAGCCCTGTATGATGCCCGTTACGTGGATTTTCAGACGCTGTTGCAAGACAGCGACTTTGTCAGTCTGAACCTGCCCTATACGCCCGAGGTGCACCACCTGATCGGCAAGCCCGAGCTGGGGATGATGAAACGGACGGCGTACCTTATCAATACCGCGCGCGGTGCGCACGTAGACGAGGCAGCACTGGTGGAAGCCCTGAAGAGCGGTATCATAGCCGGCGCAGCGCTCGACGTGTACGAACACGAGCCGCAGATAAGCGAGGAACTCAAGACATTGCCCAACGTAGTGCTCTCGCCCCACACGGGTACCGGCACCTGGGAAGGACGTATCGCGATGTGCGAGAACGTGACGGACAATATCCTGGCTTACATAGACAACGACACAAACAAAATGAATATAGTATTATGAGAAAAATCATTATCATGGCAGCCGCTATCATGATGGCAGGCTGCGGATTTATGCAGAACAGCACGACCAACAGTGCAAGTAGTCAATCCACCACAGCTGCTACGCAACAGACAGCCGCTACGCAGACCAACACCGCCATGTCGGCCGGTCAGGGCGCAGGCAACGCGCTGCTGAGCCTCTACAACCAGTACAAGGCCGACGGCAACAAGTACGACTACAAGAACATGCAGAACATCCTGAACACCGTGACGCTGGTAGCTAACTGTGAGGGACTGAAAGAGAACTACAAAGACAAAACCTATCTGAGTGAGTTCGGTAAGGGTATGATCGCCAGCTCGCTGGGGCTGGTAACGCAGAGCAACGTAGAGACCGTAACCAACAGTCTGGTGACGATGGTGAAGAACAGCGACACCGTACAGAACGCGACCTCTACCGTTCAGCAGGGTGCCAGCCAGGCAGCCAGTTATGCCAATACCGCTTCGCAGTATGCCGGTGCGCTGAGTAGTCTTTTAGGTGCTTTTAGCGGAAAATAAGATGAACATAGTAGATCGTTTTCTGAAATACGTGTCGTTCTGCACGACGAGCGACGAGAACACCAACATGACGCCCTCCACGCCGGGGCAGATGGAGTTTGCCCGTTACCTGGCTGACGAGCTGAAGAGCATCGGTCTGCAGGAGGTAACGCTGGACCGGAACGGCTATATCATGGCTACACTGCCGGCCACGGCAGAAGGTCGACCTGTTGTCGGGTTTATCGCCCATATGGACACCTCGCCCGACGCGAGCGGCAAGCATGTGAAAGCCTGTATCGTCAAAGCCGAAGAGCGCGACTATATCGATGCGCGTTATGCGGGTCAGGACGTTATCGTGACCGACACGACGACGCTGCTTGGTGCCGACGACAAAGCCGGTATTGCCGAGATCGTGACGGCCTGCGAGTACCTGATTCAGCATCCGGAGATACAGCACGGCAAGGTGCGCGTGGGCTTCACGCCCGACGAAGAGATAGGTCAGGGCGCCGATCATTTCGACGTGCAGGCTTTCGGTGCCGACTTCGCCTACACCATGGACGGCGGAGCGATAGGCGAATTGGAGTTCGAGAACTTCAACGCCGCGGCATGTAAGATCAAAATACACGGCCTGAACGTGCACCCGGGTTACGGCTATCACAAGATGGTCAACTCGATGCGTATCGCCTACCAGTTGGCCGTCATGCTGCCGCGTTGGGAGACGCCCGAACACACACAGGGCTACGAGGGTTTCTATCACCTGGTAGGTATGAACGGAACGGTGGAAGAGACAACGCTCAGCTACATCATCCGTGATCATGACCGTGCGCGCTTCGAGAGCCGCAAACGCGAACTGGAGCACCTGGTACGCAAGGTCAACCGCGAGTTCGGTGAAGGTACCGTGGAGATTGAGCTGCGCGATCAGTACTACAACATGCGGGAGAAGATCGAACCCGTCATGCACATCATCGATCTGGCCAAAGAAGCCATGACAGCCGTAGGTGTGACACCAGAGGTGAAACCTATCCGTGGCGGTACCGATGGTGCCCGTCTGAGTTTTGAGGGACTACCCTGCCCCAATATCTTCGCCGGAGGCGAGAACTTCCACAGCCGCTACGAGTACTTGCCTGTACCGAGTCTCGAGAAGGCGAAAGACGTCATTTTAGAAATCATTAAAAAAGCTTGAATATGTTAAAAACAACTCCGTTTACGGATATTCATATTGCGCTGGGCGCAAAGATGGCAGAGTTTGCCGGTTTCAACATGCCGATACAATACCCTACGGGTATCAATCAGGAGCACATGATCGTTCGTGAGGGCGTAGGTGTGTTCGACGTGAGCCATATGGGTGAGTTTTGGGTGAAAGGCGAGAAAGCGCTGGACTTCCTGCAGTACATCACCACCAACGACCTGAGCGTTATCCCTGCCGGCAAGGCGCAGTACACCTGTATGCCCAACGGCAAAGGCGGTATAGTGGACGACCTGATCATCTACAAATACTCTACCACCAAGTACCTCATGGTAGTCAATGCCGGCAATATCGACAAAGACTGGGCTTGGGTTAACAAGGTCAAAGACGAGAAGTTCCATGATGCCGATCTGAAGCTCGACAACGCCTCTGAGCGCTACGGTCAACTGGCTGTTCAGGGCCCCAAAGCCACCGAGTTGCTGCAGCTCCTGACGGACGCCGACTTGAAGTCAATCGACTACTACGCGTTCCGCGAATGGAGTTTCGCAGGCGTGCCTGGTGTTATTCTCAGCAATACAGGCTACACCGGCGCAGGTGGTTTCGAACTCTATTTCCCGGCAGAAAAGGGCAAACAGATATGGGACGCGTTGTTCGAAGTAGGTAAGCCGTTCGGCCTCGCACCTATCGGTTTGGGCGCACGCGACAGTCTCCGTCTGGAGAAATGGTATTGCCTCTACGGCCACGACATCGACGACACCACCTCGCCGCTGGAAGCAGGTCTGGGCTGGATCACCAAACTGGATGCCAAGGACTTTATCGACCGCGACTACCTGAAGGCGCAGAAAGCCGAAGGCGTGAAACGCAAACTGGTGCATTTCGAGTGCTTGGAGCGCGCTATCCCGCGTAACGGTTACGAGATCTGCAACGAAGCGGGCGAGACCATCGGTAATGTCACTTCCGGTATCATGCTGCCGAACACCAAGGTGGGCATCGGTATGGGTTACGTGCAGACGCCCTACGCCAAGAAAGGCGAGACCATCTATATCAAGATACGCGAGAAACTGGTACCTGCGAAAGAAGTGTAAGGTAACGGGTTACAGGTTACAGGTTACAGGTTACTGGTTACGGGTTATGGGAAAGAACGTAGCATTGGTACTCGGCTCGGGCGGGGCACGTGGACTGGCGCATATAGGCGCTATCGAGGCCCTGGAGGAACGCGGTTATACCATCACGAGTATAGCAGGTTGCTCGATGGGCTCCATTATCGCCGGTATGTATGCGGCGGGCCAGATGAAAGAGGCCAAGGAGTGGTTTCTGAGCGTTGACAAGCAGCTCATCCTTCGGATGATGGACATCAACCTGCTGAGCGGCAACTCGCTTGTGAAGGGTGCGCGCATCATCGAGGAGCTGGAGAAAGTGGTGCCGGACAGGCCGTTGGAAGAACTGAATATCCCCTGCACGATTGTGGCTTCGGACATGAAGAGTGCAGAAGAAGTGGTTTTCCGCAGCGGTAGTCTGTTCGATGCTATCCGTGCCTCGATCAGTATCCCGCTTTTCTTCGAGCCCGTACATCTGGGTAATCGTCTGCTCATCGACGGAGGTATCCTCAACCCGCTGCCGCTCCACATTATCCACCGTACGCCGGGCGATATCCTCGTCGCAGCGGACATCAGCGGAAAGGACGAGATGCCACAAGAGCGGAAAGTGAATTTCGTCAGTATCTTGGACCGCATGAGCGACATGCAGATACAGCAGAACACCCTACTCGCGCTCCAACTCACGCCGCCCGATGTACACGCCGTCATGCGTCAGTACGCCTACAACACCTTCGACTTCGACAAGGCGGAGCAGATCATAGCCGACGGCAAACGGATCATGACGGAGGCGCTGGAACGCTACGAGGCACAATAAATTTTTAGTATGCACGGATTTATGTTCCGTATTTCCAGCAAGAGCAAAAAAAATAAAAAAAAATGCACCGCAAGGTTGCACATATGAAAAAAAAGCAGTACTTTTGCGGAAAATTTAACTAAACTATATTCAATATGGCAACAAAACACTACTTATCTTACTTACAAGAAACCATGCACGCCAACTGGAACGGTCTGGCCATGACCGATCTGGATGGCGAACAACGATACACCTATGCCGAGTTGGCAGCTTCGATCGCTAAGCTGCATGTGACCTGGAAAGAACTGGGTATCAAGAAAGGTGACAAGATCGCGCTTTGTGGTCGCAACTGCGCTAACTGGGGTCTGCTGTTCCTGGCCGTTGAGGCCTATGGCGGCGTGGTAGTAAGTATCCTGCCCGACTTCACGACCGACGGTATCTACAGCCTGGTTGACCACTCGGAGGCTATCCTCTTGTATGTAGGTCCGAACGTGAAGAAGAAGATTGACGCCAAGAAGATGAAGGGTCTGAAGGCGACTATCTATATGGACGATATGTCTATCGTGGATGCCGACGAGAAGACCAAGAAAGCGTTTGCGGGTGCCGACAAGGCGTTCGCGAAAGCTTATCCTAACGGCGTCAGCCTGGAGGATGTCAACTATCCTACAGACAACTACGACGACCTGGCTATCATCAACTATACCAGCGGTTCGACCGGCAACCCCAAAGGGGTGATGCTGACCCATCTGAACATGAGCGGCAACGTAGAGTTCGCACACACGCGTATCCCGCACAAACCCGGTGACGCGGTGCTCTCTATGCTGCCTATCGCCCACATGTTCGGACTGATGTTCGAGTTCCTCTATCAGATTTGCGAAGGCGCGCAGGTCTATTTCCTGACCCAGGCGCCTACGCCGACCGTCCTGATGAAGGCGTTCGCGCAAGTCAAGCCGTTTATGATTTTGACCGTACCTCTGGTTATCGAGAAGATCATCAAGAAAGGTGTGCTGCCTAAGATCAGCAGCCCGGCTATGAAGATTATGTGGAAGACGCCGCTGCTGAAGAACGTCATCCGCGGTAAGGTGAAAGAGGGTCTGGACAAGACGTTTGGTGGCCAACTGCGTTACCTCATCATCGGCGGCGCGGCTCTCAACGGCGAAGTAGAACAGGTGCTGCACGACATCAAGTATCAGTACTGCGTAGGTTACGGCATGACCGAGTGTGGTCCGCTTATCAGCTACGAAGACTGGTGGGACTATGCTTTCCACAGCTGCGGTAAGCAACTGCCGCAGTGCCACGTGCGTATCGACTCCGAAGACCCGACGGGCAAAGACGGCGAGATACAGGTGAAGGGAATCAACGTGATGAAGGGCTACTACAAGAACGAAGAGGCCACCAAGGCGGTGTTCACCGAAGACGGTTGGATGCGTACGGGTGACCTGGGCGTACTCGACAAAGCCGGCAATATCTACATCCACGGACGTTCGAAGAACATGATTCTGGGTGCCAGCGGACAGAATATCTATCCGGAGGAACTGGAGGACAAGCTCAACTCGATGCCGTGCGTGGTAGAGTCGATCGTAGTCGATCGCAACCACAAGCTGGTAGCTCTTATTTTCCCGGACAACTCTGCGGAGGCTAAGCAACAGCTGGGCAGCAAGACCATTGAGGAGCAGATGGAAGAAAACCGCGTAGCGGTTAACAAGACGCTCCCGCAATATAGTCAGATCAGCAGTTTTGAACTGGTAGCACAGGAGTTTGAGAAGACTCCGAAGCGCTCTATCAAACGCTATCTGTACCAATAAGCCTGAGTCTCGACACCTGTCGAGGCTACCGAGCGCCCTACTCTGGGCGCAAAAAGTGAGTAAGTAGATGGTTTTTCTTTAATGAAAAACGAAGCCTGCGCGTGACTGGGAAGCCACGCGCTCGTTTGTTTTATCGGAATAGGGAAACGCTTTACAATAGACCTACAAGAACGTCAGCAACTCGCTGAGTCGATAGACGGTACGCACCTCGTGCGGCACAGGCTCGTCCGGACGGCGGCAGAAGAAACAGGTGGCCAGTCCGGCGGCCTTTGCGCCGACGATATCGGTCGTCATGCTATCCCCCACCATCAGCACCTCGCCGGGCGCTAATGCGCAGCGACGCAAGGCCTCCTCATAGAAGCGGATGTCGGGTTTGTCGTAACCGATGTCCATCGAGATATAGGTATCTTCGAAGTAAGGCAACAGCCCTGCCTGTGCGAGACGGCTGCGCTGCAGGTGGCCGAAACTGTTGCTGGCGGCAAACAGCCGGTAGCCGCGTTGGTGTAAGGCCTGCACGGTCTCCAGCGCTTCCGGCACCAGCGTGTGCGTCGTGCCCCAGGCCTGACGAAAAGCGTGTTTGAAGGGGTCAACCGCCTCTGCCGGATAGCCGGCACGCTCGCAGAACTCCGCCGGATAGAGCTCCATCACTTCGGCTACCGTATGCAGGCCATGCTTGGCTTCGGAGAACAGGCGACCGCTTATCTCGAAGAACAGCCAGAACAACTCGTCTGCCGTTCCCCGCACCCCATAACCTGCCACGCGCAGCACCTCCAGTGCGGCATCAAACGCCTCGCGACAACAGGGGATATAGTCTAATAGGGTGTCGTCAATATCCAAAAAAATAGCCTTATACTTCATTTTTTAGCCAAAAAGTTTGCATATATCATAAAAAAGCAGTACTTTTGCACCCGCTTTTCGCATCAGGTAGTAGTTCTCCGCCACTTCGTTCTGTTGATTTACTACCCGATTGCGAGGCAAACGGGTAGTAGTTCTCCGCCACTTCGTTCTGTTGATTTACTACCCGATTGCGAAGCGAGCGGGTAGTAGTTCAGCCCGGTTAGAATGCCTGCTTTGGGAGCAGGAGGTCGTGAGTTCGAATCTCGCCTACCCGACAGAGAGCCATCCGGCTCTCTTTTTTTTTGTGTGTGCCGCAAAACAAAAGTGCCCGCGTAACGTCTGCTCGAGAAAACTCCTGAGAATAGGATTTGAGGCCTGCTTTTTCCTCTGTAATCCGACCACCTCATCGCTACCGTTTCCGGGTCACGGCGTAGAGTATCGGCACGCCATTAGTGAAGCTACAGCACTCGGTAAGTTACATTTGTTGAGTTTTCCGGTTCCTATTGTTACGTTGGGGCACTATGTTGTTCTACGGGTTCGATCGATGCCAGCCCAGCGTGATGACAAACCGATGGGTATCGGTACGCAGCAACTGGGTATCTGCATTCTGATGCGCATTATAGTGATAAGTCTGCCAGCGGTATTGGTAGGCGGCTTGTATCATGAAGTGCTTACCGCGGTAGCCTATGCCGGCAGAGGCATATTGCGAACTCAGATGATGGCAGTAGTAGGTATCCTGCCGCTTGAACTCCGAGTCGATATCCACGCGTCTGTTCGACGTGCGGAATGTGGTCTCCCATGCGTAGCCGGCATTCAGGTAGAGTCCCTCTACGGGCGATATCTCCAGTCCTCCGCGCAGCGCATGCAGGTCGTCGCTGTAGAAATTATGACGATAGTCATACTGCAGTGACAACATACCGAAGTTGCCCAGCGTGAAGGCCGCGCCTACACTCAGTCGCAGCGGCATATGGAAGTCCTGTGCCGACCTACGACCGTCGGGTGCATACGAATAACGCAGCGTGTCCGTCAGCGCAGAGAAAACGCCGGATGTGTAAGTCGATACCGAGCCTAAGCTGGGTGTATGGAGCGACACGCCCACGCGTGCCCATTGGGCAGGACGGTAGATTAGTCCGACGGCCAACTTACACCCTACTCCGTTGAGCGTCAGACCCGTTTTGTTCTCTATGTCATGGTTGGCGCTGTCGGCATTGAGCGTAGCAAACTGCTCGTAGTAGAGTCCGTCGGACGCCAGCATATACGACTGCACGTGCAGTCCCAGTCCCACGTACCAGCGGTGGTTGATACTCATGCCCCAGTCGAACGCATACTCATGCGCCGCACCCGATTCCCAGATGTCCTGTCGGTAGCCTATGTTGGTGCGTTCTGTGGGATACGCTATACCCCGTTTTATCTGATACTCATTGAGCAAATCGCCCAGCGACGGCTGGTCGATATCCATTAGCGTCAGTCTTCGCGAGTAGTCGTGCGTGCGACGATAGGAGAACATGATGGCGTTCTGGTAGCAGGTATTGTTCGCGTAGTGCTCGCCGAAGGCCAGTACGATAGAGGCTTGCGGCAGCGAAGCGCGGCGTGCCCGACCGTAGTTGGTCGTGCCGTCTTGCCAGGCGCGGTCGAAATGGCCGCCTATCGAGAACAACACCTCCGAGCGACGGTAGAAACCCAGTCCGGCAGGGTTGTCGATAGCAGCCGAGGGATCGGCTCCCACGGCCGTCATCGCACCGGCCATACCCATATAACGCGCCGTACCCAGCGTGCTGCTTTCGCTCAGACGCTCGTAGTCTTGCGCGGCAACGGGAGTACGGAGTGCGCAGCACAGCGTACCTACCACAAATGCTATGTATACGAGGCGTCTCATCGTTTGATACGGACAGTGATGGTGGTGTCTTGTTGGTCGAGTATCTCCATAGTAGGCGCAGGTGCGGCGGGCACGGTGTCCGGCAGTACGGGCGCCACGATGGCCGACGGCCAGTAGTACGCATCGTCCAGCGGTGCGGCTTTCTTCGTCGAGCAGGCCGCTAAGACCGCCATCACGATGGCTGTCAGGCCGGCAGCAAGCAGCCTGTGGGACCGCTTCGCTCTGAGACCACTATCGTTGTTAGACTTCTTCATCAAATCTTTCGGAATCCGATGATTTCTCTTACTTCCTCTATCGTCTTCTCGGCCCGTGCGGCAGCTGCCTCGGCGCCCTGACGCATGATACGGTCGAGCAGCGCGTCGTCGTTGGCGTAGGCCTGTATACGCTCGCGTATCGGGTTGAGCAGCGTGTTGCAGTCGGCGGCTATCTGTTTCTTCATGTCGCCGTAGCGTATCTCCATGCGGTTGTAGAGGTCGTTGTAGTAGTCGGCCGCCTCTTTGCCACTGATGAGTTCGCAGAAGGTGAACAAGTTCTGTATCACTTCCGGCTTCTCCTGGTTGAGCTGCGTAGGTCCTTGGTCGGTCACAGCGCGCATGATCTTCTTCGTCACCGTCTTCTCGTCGTCGCAGAGGTAGATACAGTTGCCTTCGCTCTTGCCCATCTTGCCGCTACCGTCCAGGCCCGGCACTTTCACCGCCTTGTCGGCGAAGTGGAACGAAGCCGGCTCCTTGAAGTACTCTACGTTGTAGATACGGTTGAAGCGGCGGGCAAACAGTCGCGCCATCTCCATGTTCTGCTCCTGGTCTTTACCTACCGGCACTTTGTCGGCTTTGTGCATCAGGATGTCGGCCGCCATCAGGCATGGATAGGTCAGCAGTCCGGCATTGACGTTGTCGGGCTGCTTGCGCACTTTCTCCTTGAACGACGTCACGCGCTCCAGCTCGCCCAGATACGCGTTCATATTTAGATACAGATACAGCTCCAGCACCTGCTTCACGTCGCTCTGCACATATATCGGCGCTTTCTCCGGGTCGATGCCGCAGGCCAGATATTCGCTCAGGATGGTCTTCACCGAACGGCGTATGTTCTCCGGCGTCGGGTGCGTCGTCAGCGAGTGCCAGTCGGCAATGAAGAACATGCAGTCGTACTCGTCCTGCATCTTCACAAAACTCTTTACCGCACCAAAATAGTTGCCCAGGTGCAAGTTACCTGTCGGCCGTATGCCACTAATTACTCTTTCCATGTCTCTCTATTTCTATCGGCAATTGACGGAAGATCGGTTGTGCCAGCGCGGTGAGTGTCTCGGTGTTGGCCACGCCGGGTATCTCCTGTATCTTGGTGTTGAGCAGCTGCAGCAGGTGCTCGTTGTCGTGGGCATACACTTTGATGAGCAGTCCGTACGCGCCCAGCGTATATTGCGCCTCCACCACCTCCGGTATCTTCTCCAGGGCGGTTATCACCTGGTTGTACATCGAGGCTTTCTCCATCGTGATACCTATATAGACGCAGAGCTGGTAGCCCAACATCTTCGGCTGCACGTGGTAGCTCGAACCGGTGATCACACCGTTGTCAAACATCTTCTGCACACGCTGATGCACAGCGGCACGACTCACGCCACATTGCTCCGCCACGTCGCGGAAGGGGATACGTGCACTTTGGGTAATGATCTTCAGGATTTTTCGATCCAGTTCGTCAATTTTCTCCATTATTTGTGATAAAATGATTAAATTTGCTGCAAAGGTAGTACTTTTTTTTGACATATGCAAATTTATTTGCAATTTTTCGTATCATTCTTCTTGTGTATGTCGAAAAAAAGCAGTACCTTTGCAGTTGCAAAATTG
>DEHM01000013.1:98334-98670 GCA_002351925.1 Bacteroidales bacterium UBA2800 | reverse complement strand
ACGCTCCGGGCATTTTGTTGTTTGAATTTTTGTTGTTTGTTAATTAAATATTCCATACTTTTTTACGCGTGTACCATGTGTATTACATACGCACACGGGAGAAAAAGCCTGCAAAAGTACTACTTTTTTTTCATATGACCAAATATTTTCTAGAGAAAATGCGTTTTTTCGTGATTTTTCTCGTTTTTGTCATGTTTGAGTTGCAGAATCGCCCTAATTTTTGCCTTGCAACCGTCTCCGCGTGCACTCGATTGAGCAACTTGGGACGTCTGTTTACCGACGGTCAGCCGACGGTCAACCGACAGTCAAGGCTAAGGTAAGGCCAAGGTAAGGCCA
>DEHM01000013.1:66372-98253 GCA_002351925.1 Bacteroidales bacterium UBA2800 | reverse complement strand
AAAAAAAAGCAGTACCTTTGCGGTCGTTATGAAAAAATTGCGTGAAATAGCAGGTTACGTCCTCGGCGGCGTGATGTTTGTTCTTCTTCTGCCGACCATCATGTGGTTGGTATCCGGCTCGCCGGATCTGGCAGTACACATCGGCGCTCTCCGCGCCTCGTTCACCGGCATCCTCATCCTCGGCGGTTTGAGCCTCAGCATCTGGACCATCGTCTATATGAAAACGCGCGGAAAAGGCAATCCGATGGACGCTTTCGGCAAGGAAATCGGCCCACGCACCCAACACCTCATGACCGACGGTCCCTACCGCCTCAACCGTAACCCGATGCTCACCGGCACACTCATTTACCTTGCCGGTTTCATCGTCTGGTTCTGGACCTGGCAAACTTTGCTTGTCTGGGTGCTTTTCTTCGCCATCATGTTCGTCCAGGTCCTCACCGAAGAACACCGCCTCCGCCAAGACTTCGGCGAGGAATACGAGAAGTACTGCAAACGCACAAGACGGTTTTAACTTTTTATATTTCGTCAAAAATCACACCTGATTATTTTACTCTGCGTCAAAAATCGCGTACTTGCTTTGCGTATGTGATTTATTTATTGTAATTTTGCATTTTGTTTGATACTTTCGTTGAATGATCGTAAATGTGAATTGCAAAAAATGACATCTTTTCGTGATTCTTGGGAAAACTACAAGAAGGAAATTCTATTTGCTCTGCTGCTTTCGGCATTTACTGTATTGAGTCATTGGCTCTCGCGGTTCATTCCGGTGGATTTGTTGGAGAATGTGCTACTTCTGGCTATACATAGCATCAATACCGCGATTTGCTTTTTTGGAGCCGTATTGCTGTTCCTCCATTCGGACGGCTTGCGTGTCCGCAAGGCCTGTGCCTATGCTCTTTTATTATGGGGGCTATCGGATCTGTTCTTTATGATACAGACCTATATATTGGATCAGCCGGTACTCAATTTGGGAAGTGAAGCGCTGACCTCCTATATGCTGTTCGCCGGTAATTTCCTCGGCTGGCTGCTCCTGATTTATCCCACAGAGACGCTCCGCCCGAGATGGATGACCTGGAAACGCGTCCTCTGTCAACTGCTTCCGTTGGTGCTGTTATGCGTCGTGGATTATTTGGTACCATACGACTTGCGATGGGTGATTTCCCTCTATCCCGTAGCGCTTTTCATTATGGTTTTGACGCATATCCGTGCGTACAGGTTATGGTGCGAGAACAACTATTCCTCGATGGAGCATATTGATGCTCAGTGGATTGTACGGTATTTAATCATGCTGGCAGTGCTTGGTGCGTCGTATGGATATATGATGGTATCGGACAACCCTTGCCGTGCTTTCACGCAAAATATCCTGATTGGTTTCATGTTCACCTATAGCATCGAACAAATCCTTTTCCGTCGCGATCCGTGGGACAATCTGATAGGTACGGAAGAGGCGGACAAAGAGCAGTCGGACACTACCGGCGAGCAATCTGAGAAAGCCCGTAAACTGGAGCAGTGGATGGAGACGGAGAAGCCTTACCTCGATCCGAACTTCAAGTTGATTGACCTGATGAGAGCGCTTCCGATGAACCGAACCTATCTGTCGGAGTTTATCAACACTACTTATGGCTGCACGTTCTATCAGTTTGTCACCCGCTACCGTATTGAAGAAGCCAAGCGTATCATGCGGGAGAACTCCGAACTGAAGATGGCGGATGTGGCGGTGCGTTCCGGATTCTCGTCTCAATCTGCTTTTTCCAGAATCTTCATCCGAGAGACGGGACAAACTCCGCGCGAATGGTGTAAAAATTTTTCCTTTGCATAAGAATCTGAGGGAATTGTTTTTCTCTGCGTCAAAAAGTGCGTACGTTTATTGCGTACGTACTTCTTTTTATATACTTTTGTACCCGGTTTTGTTTGGGAATAAGACTCGGCACAGGTGCGGATTTAGGCTTTTCTCCAATATGTATGTTTCCAGCCCCCGCACCTATGCTGCTATTCTCAACGCGAATTATAATTATATAAAATGATTTACGTCATACTATCTTTTATCGCCCTACTGCCCGCTATCGCTTTCTGCGTTTCTTTTATTATGTATATTCAGGATAGGCGGCGTCAACGATCCGTTCAAGACACGGCGCGCAGACACACGCTCGAGATTCCTTCGTACGAATTGAGTTCGTGGATTGATGACAAGGTTGCGAAAGACAAACTATACCGCAAACCCGACATGTCGGCTTCCGAGTTGGCGGACGAACTGGGAATTTCAGAACGGCGTTTGAGACATACGATTTATACTGCCTATAATAAAACCGTCTCCGAGTACTTGAATGACAGACGCGTACAAGCTGCTTGCCGCCTCCTTCGGGAGCAACCGGACATGACACTGGAAGCAATCAGTATCGAGACAGGGTTCACATCGCAGAACGCTTTTCACACGACATTCAAAAACACGATGGGTCAAACCCCGGGACAATACCGTATTATGATCACTCAACAAAAAAAATAGACTGTTTTTTGCTTGTTTTCTCATGTACCTCTGCGTCAAAAATGGCATATAAATTTGCATATGTCATTTTTTTGTTGTACCTTTGCAGCCGCAAAGGTTTGGGAGACAAGACTTAGCAAACAAACAAAATCCTATTTATATATATATGGTACAAGATTTATACATTCTGATGATTACGGCGGGCGTAGTGAGTCTGCTCTTTAAGCTGCTTAAACAGCCGGTGGTGCTGGGCTACATAGTAGCCGGTATCCTGGTAGGGCCGAACCTGTTGGGCGAGAACATCGTGAACCACGAGAACGTAGAAGCGTGGGGAAACATAGGTGTGCTGTTTGTGTTGTTCTGTATCGGTCTGGAGTTCCGAGTGAAGAACCTGTTCCAGAGCGGTAAGACGGCGGCCGTGGGTGCGCTGACGATTATCGGCGGTATGTTGGTGCTGGGCTACGGCGTAGGCCGGTTTGCGCAACTGGACAACATGAACTCGCTGTTCTTGGCGGCGATGTTGTGTATGAGCAGTACGACGATTGTGATGAAGGCTATCGACGAGGCGGGACTGAGCAAAGCGCGTTTTGTGAAGGGTGCGACAGGTATCCTGATACTGGAGGACATCGTGGCGGTGGTGCTGTTGGTGCTGCTGTCGAGTATTGCGGTAAAGAACAGTTTTGAGGGCGTGGAGCTGCTGAAGAAAGTGGGTGTGCTGGCGGTGACGCTGGTGGTATGGTTCATCGTAGGTATACTGATCATCCCGACATTCCTGAGAAAAGTGCGTAAGCACCTGAATGACGAGACGCTGATCATCCTGGCGCTGGGTCTGTGTCTGGGCATGGTACTGACGGCCGAGGAGGCAGGCTTCAGCAGTGCGCTGGGTGCGTTTGTGATGGGTATGGTGCTGGCAGAGACGCTGGAGGCGCACCGCATAGAGAAGCTGATGGCGCCGCTGAAGAACGTGTTTGCCGCTATCTTCTTCGTGTCGGTGGGTATGATGATCAACCCGTCGTCGCTGGTGGAGTACTGGGGTCCGATACTGTTTGTGTCGATTGTGATCATCGTGGGTATGATCGTGTTCGGTACGTTAGGCTGCTGGTGGGGCGGCTCGACCTTGAAAGACTCGATGCTGACAGGTTTCTCGTTCGTGCAGATAGGTGAGTTCTCGTTCATCATCGCGGCGCTGGGTAGCAAGTTGGGCGTGACGGATCCGGCTATCTATCCGATCATCGTGGCGGCGAGTGTGCTGACGACGTTCCTGACGCCATATATCATGAAGGCGACGGTGCCGTGCTACGAGTGGCTGTACAAGCATAGCTCGGCGAAGACGAAGAGCAAGATTGACGCACGCGAGGAGGCTGTGGCGAAGGCCGAAGAAGGGAAGAGCGGCAAGGCTGAGGACAAGATGAAGAACCACACGGAAAAGATGGAGCACCTGCTGCGTTACACGTTCCTGACGAAGCGCGTGGTGAAGCTGTTCTTGGAGAACATGAGCGAGAACGACAAGAAAGAGGAAGAAAGTGAAAAGTGAAAAGTGAAAAGTGAAGAGTTATGAAAAAGATATTTCTATTTTTAGCAGCGGTGGTGAGTACTGCCGTTATGGCACAGCAGGCTGACCCTATCTCGGATGGCGTAGGCGCCGTGATCACCGTAGCGGGAGAGACAAAGAATGAACAGAATGTAGTACAAAGGGACAGTGTGCAAAGTACAAAGGACAGCGTGCCTCAGGCGGTGAAGCCTCTCTGGAAGCAGAAGCTGTACTACGGTTATAACTTCGACATCTACTTCCACACGGACAGTCGTTCGGACCGGAAGGAGAACGGCTGGTCGATTGCGTTGGAGCCGGAGATAGGCTGGCGGTTGAAAGAGCGTGTGTATCTGGGATTGCGGCTGAGCGGCAGCTATGAAAACAGCGTGACGCGTTACGACATCTCGCTGATCGACACGACCTACTCGACAGACCTGCGTGTCCACTACGGCTCGTGGCAGGTGACGCCGTACATGCGTTATCGGCTGAAGACGATGTTCAACGGTAAACTGGGCATATGGCTGGAGTGCCACCTGTTTGCGGGAATGTCGTACCCGCGTGTATCGGACGGGGAGAAACGTGGTACGGACTTGGACGGTCTGCGCTACAGCGCCAACTACGGATTTCAGGTATCGCCGGTGATCACCTACCAATTCAACAAGAAGAGCACGTTCCAGATTTTCTTCTCGATACTGAGTGCGGGCTACAGCGGTACGGCGTACAGCTACCGCGACCCGGTGACAGGTGCGAGCCGGACGGAATATACGAACGACATCATCATCTTCTCGGGCAAGCTGCGTAACCTGCTGGCTAACCAGTTCACTCCGGGCCTGTACGGTCTGAAATTCGGTGTGCAGAAGAGTTTCTGAGAAAGGGTTAGAGGTTAGAGGTTAGAGGTGAGAGGTTAGAGGTGAGGCATCTATCCCTACTATGGAAGATACCTGCCGCTGTGTTAGGCGGGCTAACAGGCTTGGTGGTACTGCTGCTGGGGATAGTGGCGTGCGTGCTGTATGTGCCGTCGGTCAGGCAGGCGGTGCTGGACAAAAGTATCGAGATTGCCCATGAGAAGACCGGCTATGACATCGACTTAGGTCAACTCTATCTCTCACCTTTTCACCACTCACCGATGGTGTTCTACCGCGCCTACAAGGGTCAGGCAGACCTGCCTGTGGAGGTACAGATAGACAGCCTCTTTGTCGGCCACCGAGGCAAGGACACCTTAGCCTACAGCCAGAAGTTGCATGTGCGGGCGACGGCCCTAACAAGAACACAGAATACAGACCGTTCCACTGACAGAATACAGACGCTGCTGCACACTCCCATCGTAGTAGATACCCTGCAGATCAAGAATACCGCTTTCCATTCCGACAGTCTGATAAAGACCGTCGGCGTCGATGCCGTAGTCGAACGGCTGGAACTGAGGAGTCCGGAGGTAGTTATTGCCGAAGGCAAATACCCGCTGCACGGTCTGCGTATAGAGGGTGCGGACGTAGGCATCGACCTGCGTGGCAAGAAGGACAGCATAAAGAAGAAGACAGACACGGTGCCGCTGCGTCTATCCTTCGAACTACCCGACGGCGAGTTGCGCCGAATCCACTACGCGATGAACCGTCCGGCGCTGGACATACGGACAGAGTCGCTGTCGACCGAGGCGCTGGTGGACGTAGGCGACAACCACTATGCTACCGAGCGGCTGAACGTAGGCGGTTTTGTCTTCTCGCTGGGCAAGATACGTATACCGGCAGACACTATCTACGGCCGGGCTTCGGTGCAGCTTAACGACCACCTGATACAGAGCGACGGCCTGCATGTGCGGTCGGACGAGATAGGAGCAAAGGCCGACCTCTACGCCTCGGAGATGAACCTGCAGACGATGCGTGTGAAGGTGAAGGGCGATGCGGAGTACCGCGGCAGTAAGGCGCAGCTGCGCGCATCGTACGACATCGACGACGAGGAGTATGACGCCAGCGTCCATATCGACCGCGTCAACCTCAGTCCTTTCCTACAAGACTCCACTCCTATCGTCCTGGCCGGCGATATCGAGGCGCAAGGTAAGGGTGTCCGGCCTCAACGGCCAATGCGTTCGCACGTGAAGCTCCGCCTGAAAGACGCTATCTACGGCCCGTGGAACTTCTCGCACACAGCGTTTAAGGGTTCGACCGACAGCGTCACCTCGTTGGCACTCGCCATGCCCGGACTGAAGGCGGATATCCAGTCACCCATGCCGCTTATGGCGCTGATAGAGCAGATACGGCCGCTCGTGAAGACCGTCGGCGACAGCGCCGTGATAGGCGGGCTTACCACGCTGAGCGACCTGACGATGGTGGACACAATACGCGAGCAGATACCGCCGCTGACGGCCGACATCACGCTACGCAAAGGCAGTCCGATACAGCGCTATATCGACCGCGCCGGACTGGATTTCGACAAGGTGGCCTTGTCGCTGCGTTCCGACTCGCTTAGCACGACGCTGGCCCTCTCTCCCGCCACGTTCCATCTTACTCAGTTCGATCTGCCGGCCGTGAAGACGGCGCTGGATCTCCACATGACAGAAGGGCAGACCCATGCTGCTATTGAAGCGGACACGCGTCTGACCGACGGCGCAATGAGTTTCGAAGGGCTGTGCACCGACGCGGCGTTCCGTATGGACCTGAGGCGGGAAGGAAAAGACCTGTACGGCGACGGCCAACTGACGCTGGACAGCATCAACTATGCCAATAAGGACCTGGGCAGTCATGACATCAACCTGCAGATAGCCCCTTCGGCGCTTTACCCCAATGCCCTGCGTGCGGGTGTCCACCTGGACGACATACCGCTGGAACTGATCAAGAGTTTTGTGACCCTGCCGGATATCGACATCCGGGGAGCAGTACGTGCGTCAGCGACGATAGACGGACTGCCGCGTAAGACAGATATCTCTGCCGAGGTGCGACCGCTGGGTGTAGCGGCACAATACAAGCCATATGAGATAGGTATCAGTCTGGGAGAGACGCCTATCGTGATGAAGCATAACCATATCGACCTGAACGGTCTGCCGGTCTATGCGGCCGACAGCACGTTTATCGCATTGAACGGCGGTCTGGACCTCAACACCAAGCGCCTCGACATCACGCTGAAGGCCGACAGTTTTGCACCGGTGAAACTGACGCAAGGCGGTCCGTTCCCCGTGTATGGCGAACTGGCGACCGATATACAGGGCAGCGTCACCGGCCCGCTGGACGACATCGTAGCGGACGTAGATGTGACGCTGCTGCCCGTAACGGACATCACCTACCCCATCGACAAGAAAAACCTGGCACAAGTGAAGCCCCACGGTACCGTCAGTATCCACCTGCCTGTGGCCTCAACAGACTCGCTGCGTCTCGGCGGACAGATCAATGTGGACGACGGTCTGGTGCGTTATTCGCCCAAGGTCTATCCGATGATGCCGTTCCGGGTGGACTCGGGCAGTCATATTGCCTTCCATGGTCCGATAGGTCAGACCGCACTCCATATCTCTGCTTCGCAGAAAGTGAAAGCCGACGTCGAATCGAACGACGAGGAGACTCGCCGTGTGGACTTCCGCACAGGTGTGGCGGTGGACGGCATCGTCGACTCGATTGGTTTTAAGAGCATCAACTTCTTCCTGGAAGCGCCCGAGGACGAGACCGTCACGCGTGAGTTAGCCTCGCTGGACGAGGACACCCGCGAAGGCCTGGCGGCGACCCTGCTGGCCACGGGCATGTACGTAGGCGAGAGCAACGTAGCGGCGCAGCGCGACGGCTATGCCCTCTCGTCGATCATCAACAGCCGTATCAATGCGGCATTGGCGAACTCGAAAATGGGCAAGGTGGTAGATATCGACTTCAGCAGCGGACAGAGCGAACACAACGTCGGTACCACCAACGATATGAACATCTCCATCAGCAAATCGTTCTTCAAGGACCGACTGCGTATCACCCTGGGCTCGACCATCACGGACAACCCCGAAGTGAACGATGCGAACGGTATGTTCAACAACTTCACCGCCGACTATAAGTTGACCAAAGAGGGCAACGTGATGCTGCGTCTTTTCTCGCAGCGCGACTATAACAACGTGCTGGAAGGCGAGTTATGGAAGTCCGGCCTGGCGGTGCGTGCCACGAAAGACTGGCACAGGCGGGAGCTCTTCAAGGGGGACAGTATCCGTCGCACCTATGGTCTGTCGGCCGACGCCGGCGTGGCGTACCGTTCGAACAACAGTATCGGTCCGGACCTGACGCTGAAATCGACTATCAAGAACCTCTTCGGCAAAGGGGAAATGTTCACGCTGAAGGGCAACGGCGCTTACTACTGGGCGCTCCGCAACCGGCACCACGGCGACCCGAAGAAGACCGACACCTATAAACTGGGCGTCAACGCCTCGCTGGTCTTTCCGTACTTACACTGGACCGGCGACCATAACCCGGAGGGCGACACGCGGTATATGCTGGGATACCAGTATGAGAACATCGCCGGCGGCTACGGCGTACACAAACTCACCGGTTCGTTCACCTATTTTATCCGTTCGCCCCGTAACACGCATATCACCCACGCCTTCACACCGTTCTCGCTCTCGGTGGTGATGATGAAAGCCGAGACGGACAGCCTGCTGGACAAAGCGGCGGAGTACCCGCAGTTGATCAAAGTAATTGCCGGCGACGAGTTCGTGCCCTCGGTAGGCTACAACTTCATCTATGATGACTACCGCACCAAACGGGCGGTGAACACCTTCTTGGACCTGGGCGTGGAGGAGTCGGGCAACCTGATCAACGCCCTCTACTGCCTCTTCGGCTACGGCTGGGACTACAAGGACAAACCGCTGGGTTCGCGCAGTTTCAACCAGTTCGTCAAGTTGACTGCCGAACTGCGAAACAAATTCAACATCACCGACCGCGTCTGTATCGCTACGCGCCTGTTTGCCGGTGCCAACATCCCGCTGGGTAACTCCCATTTCTCGCCTCTCTCGGAGGCCTTGTATACCGGCGGACCGAATAGTCTGCGTGCCGCTTCGCCTTATGCTTACGGCCCGGGTAATTTCTATTCGGCCAAGTACAACCAGAACTTTTTCCACTCGGGCGACGTGAAGCTGGAGGCCAATTTCGAACTGCGTTTCCCGATTGTGTGGAAACTCTACGGCGCCGCTTTCCTCGACGCCGGCAACGTGTGGAACTGGTACTCGACGGTGGAACTCTTCAAGGAGGCCGGCTTTGACGACTATCTGGCGCGCCTGGAGATACCCGAGACACTGTATGATGGCATCATCAACAACCCCGAGTTCGCCAAACAGATTGCGCTGGGTACGGGTGCAGGTCTGCGTCTGGACATCGACGGACTGGTGGTAAGACTGGATGTAGGTGTGGCTATCCATGCGCCGTACCAGACTTTCCGCTACGGCAAAGACGGCAAAGCCGACACGACGCAGCCCATCAACAACTACTTTAATATCCCCTCTGCGCTCGATGCTATCCGCATCAATTTCGGTATCGGTTACCCGTTCTAAAGAGGGTATTTCCACTTATTTTGCCTACAATTTTCACTTTTTCTTCAATATATTTGCATATATTGGATTTTTTGTGTATTTTTGCAGTCGATTGTAGAAAGATGGAAGATGAAAGAAGAAAGATGAGAGATGAAAGAAGAAAGATGAAAGATGAGAGATAAAAAAAGAAAGAAGAAAGATGAAAAGGTCAAAGGATAGGATTATGAAAAAGAACCGGATATGGATATTGCTGATAGCGGGTTTGATACTGGAAGGCACGGCTTGCGTTCAGTACTTCACGAGTCATGCGGCTATCAAGAAGGAGGCGGTAGCTCGAGCACAGAGTGAGTTGCGCAGGGCGGAGCTGGAGATAGAGAACCACACGATAGAGATGGAGACGGCGGCGAAAGCGCTGTCGTTGATAGCGGAGCACTACGTGGACCAGCCGGACTCGATATACTCGGCGACGCGGTTGGCGGTGAGTGCGATACGCAGCGAGACGAGTGTGGCAGTGGCGTATATACCGGATTACTTCCCGGAGAAGGGGCGTTACTTCGAGATATGTAGCAGCAAGATGAAAAGGGTTACGGGTGCGGGGTTAGAGGTTAGGGGAGACGGGTTACAGGTTACAGGAGACAGTATCTACACGCGTCAGATAGGCAGTGCGGAGCACGACTACACGGAGATGGAGTGGTTCAGGATGGGTCTGGAGCGGGACAGCTGCTGGTGGAGCGAGCCGTATCTGGATGACTCGGGTTCGAAGACGTACGTAGTGAGTTGTTCTCACCCGGTGAAGAACGGGAAAGGAGAGGTAGTGGCAGTAGTATGTGTGGACCTGTCGCTGGACTATCTGGAGAGCCTGTCGGAATACCTGCAGATATACCCGAACAGTTACTACACGATCCGTTCGCACCAAGGCGTAGAGATAGTGCCGGTGCCGGACACGACAGCGGGTAAGAGATACTATATCTTCGACGAAGAGATCGACGCGACGGGCTGGCACATGGAGATCATCATCCCGGACGAGGTGCTGTTTGCGGAGCTGCGGAAGACGGGTCTGCTGATCACTCTGCTGATGGTGATAGGTCTGTTGGTTCTGGCGTTCATGCTGACTCACGCGGCGAACACGACCAAGGAGCTGATACTGTCGACGGAGAAGAACAGGCGCATGGAGGGCGAGTTGCAGATAGCGAAGACGATCCAGACGGCGATGCTGCCGAAGGTATTCCCGCCGTTTATGGACAGGCTGGACCTGAACGTATACGGCCTGGTAGATCCGGCGAAAGAGGTAGGCGGTGACCTATATGACTTCTACGTGCGCCACGACAAACTGTTCTTCTGCGTGGGGGACGTGAGCGGTAAGGGTGTGCCGGCGTCGTTGGTGATGGCGATGACCCGTTCGCTGTTCCGGAGCATCACGGCTCACGAGGAAGAGGCGTCAGTGATCATGCGTAAGATGAACCGTGCGCTGGTGGACCAGAACGCGGAGAACATGTTCCTGACGCTGTTTCTGGGCGTGATGGACTGCAAGACGGGCGAGATAGAATACTGCAACGCGGGGCATAATGCTCCGATCAGTATTCAGCAGTCAGCTGTCAGCATTCAGCAGTCAGCTGTCAGCATTCAGCCTCTGCCGGTTATACCGAACTTGCCGTTGGGTATAGATGCGGACTTTGCGTATCGTGCGCAGCGTACGCAGCTGGCGATAGACGACCTGCTGTTCCTCTATACGGACGGTCTGACGGAAGCCGAGAACGGCACGCACGAGCAGTTTGGGGAGGAGAGGATGATGAGCGGATTAGCGGATGAGCGGATTAGTGGCTTAGTGTGTCCGCGTGGAGTGGTAGAGAAGATGAAGGAGAAGGTAGAGGCGTTCCGGGAGGGAGCGGAGCAGAGTGACGACCTGACGATGCTGTGTATCCGTTATCAGCGTCCGGCGCTGCTGATGCGCAACGATATCCAACAGATACCGACGCTGAGCGAGTGGATAGAGAGTCTGTCGTTGCCGGAGGAGATAGTGATGCCTATCAACCTTGCGCTGGAGGAGGCGGTGAGCAACGTGATGTTGTACGCCTATCCGGGCAAGAGCGGGCAGCTGTTTGTGGAGTGTAATAAAGCCGTCAGCGATCAGCCTTCAGCCATCCGACTCATCTTCACCATTACGGACAGCGGTATTGCGTTCGACCCGACGCAGCAGAAAGAGGCGGACATCACGCTGAGTGCCGAAGAGCGAGAGATAGGCGGACTGGGAATCCACCTGGTGAAGCAGATCATGGACGAGGTGCGTTACGAGCGGACGGAAGATAAAAACATCTTGACGCTGGTCAAAACGTTAAACCGTTAAAACGTTAAATTGTTAAACTGTTAAGTTATTAAAACGTTAGATATGAAAACAGAAATTGTTAGGAACGGCGAGCAATTGATTGCTAAGTTTGCCGGAAGGTTGGACACTCCTGCGGCGGTACAGACGGCCGAGGACGTGAAGCCGCTGCTGGAGGCGGAGAAGAAGGAGCTCATCCTGGACTGCACAGACCTGGAGTATATCTCGTCGAGCGGTCTGCGTATCTTCCTGAGTGTACGCAAAGAGGCCTCAGCACACGGCAGTAAGGTGGTTGTAAAGAATATCAACGACGATATCCGTCAGGTATTCATGATGACCGGGTTCATCTCACTGTTTGAAATACAATAAGCATGGATCTGCACACAGAGATGCTGCTGGAGGAGTATCGCGATGCGATACCGGTCTTCGAAAAGATGGAAGCGGAAGTGGTAGGTACGTTGCGCGAGGCGTTGCAGCGTAACGGGCTTATCGTGATGGCCATCGAATCGCGTATCAAGACCGAGGAGAGTCTGGCGGGCAAGTTGGCGCTGAAAGGTGCCAAGTACGCCACGCTGAGCGACATAACGGACGTGCTGGGCGCGCGTATCGTGACGTTTTACACAGACGATGTGGACCGGATCGCAGCGATGGTGGAGCAGCTGTTTGAGATAGACTGGAAGAACTCGGTGGACAAACGGATGTTGCACCAGTTGGACAGTTTCGGCTATAACTCGCTGCACTATATCTGCAAGATGCCGGGCTACGAGTACCGCTTCGAGTTGCAGCTGCGTACGACGCTGCAACACGCGTGGGCATCGATCAACCACGATATCGGCTATAAGACCGGTGTGGAGATTCCCCGTGAGTACCTGCGCCGCATCAACCGTTTGGCGGGAATTTTGGAAATGGCCGACGATGAGTTCAGTCGTATCCGTACGGAGATCACGGACTACCGACGTCGCGTGCAGCAGCTGGTTCAGAATGGCAAGCTGGACGACGTGCAACTGGACGGCGACACGTTCAACAGTTATCTGCAGGTACGGCCATTTGATGCGCTCAACAAACGGATTGCGGCCATCAACCAGGCGGAGATTGAGGAGGTGCCGTTGATGCGGTATCTGCGTGTGTTCGTTGCTTTCGGTTGTAAGACTTTGGGTGACGTGCAGCGATTGGTGAAGCAATATTCCGAGGACGCGTACCGTCTGGCACGTCATCAACTGGGCAACACCGATCTCGATATCATCTCATCGGGCGTAGGCGTACAAAACATCTGCATCGTCTGTATCCTGGCCATGGGTGGCGGTAAGTTAGGTTTGGTGCGTTTCTTCGACGCCATCAACGGTCACAACACCCAGAATGAAGCAATCGCTGAACTGACATACGAACAAGCAAAAAACATCCAATTATTATGAAACCTATTTTGATTGATCTGAATGACTACGTACGTACCGGTGAAGGTGCTAACGGAGCGAGTTACAACCACAAGACGGATCCGGACATCATGATGAAGATGTACTTCCGTAATTTCGAGGCAGCTGCATTGGAGTTGGAGTTGGCAAAGAAAGTGTACGCTTTGGGTATCCCGACGCCCGAACCGGGTGATCTCGTTACCGACGGCGAACGGATGGGTATTCGTTTTCGTCGCATCGAAGGTAAGAAGAGTTTTTCGCGTGCGTGCGGCGACAATCCGGAGAAGGCGGAGGCGTACGGAAAGGAGTTTGCGCAGATGTGCAAGAAGTTACATGCTACGCATGTGGACACGACACAATTTGAGAACGTAAAGGATCGGTTGTACAAGATGTTAGCCGCTAATCCGGATTTTACGGCGGAGCAGAAAGAGAAGTTACGTGCATTCATCGCTGCTGCGCCGGATGCTGATACGGCAATACACGGTGACCTGCAGTTCGGTAACGGTATCTTCGTAGACAAAGACGGTGAGCACAAGCAGTATTTCATCGACCTGGGCGATTTCTGTTACGGTTATCCGATGTTTGATATCGGTATGGTGTATCTGTGCTGCTGTCTGAACGACGAAGCATGGACGATGGAAGTGAACCATATGAGCAACGCAACGGCGGCACGGTTCTGGGACGGATTTGCAAAAGAGTATTTTGGTGCAGATGCCGACATGGATGCGGTGATGAAAGAGGTGAAGATCTACGCCGGTCTGAAGACGATCATGATTGAGCGAGATACACACTGCCCGATGCCGCAGTTTAGAGCAATGCTGGAAGGAACGATTTATGGCAAATAAATATATAGACACAGACTTATTGGATCGGGCGATTGTGTTTGCGGTGCAAGCGCATCATAACACGGAGCGACGCGGAAAGGGTTTTCCGTATATCGTGCACCCGATGGAAGCAGTGGAGATAGTAGCGACCATCACTGCCGATCAGGAGTTGCTGGCAGCCGCAGCGCTGCACGACACGATAGAAGATACCGACGTGACGGTGGAGCAGCTGCGCGAGGCGTTCGGCGAGCGTATCGCCGCGCTGGTACACGCGGAGAGCGACCAGATAGACGGTCAGCTGTTTGACGGCGAGAACGAGGAGGAGACCTGGCACGCACGTAAGCAGGCGGCTATCGACCGTCTGGCGGCTGCGCCGCACGACGCGAAGATAGTGGCCATAGGCGACAAACTGAGTAACATGCGGGCTATCTGGCGCGACTATCAGCAGAAGGGCGATGCACTCTGGAACATCTTCCACGTGAAAGACAAAGCCTCGCACGAGTGGCACTACCGCGGACTGGCGGCTTCGCTCAAAGAGCTGGAAGACACGTTTGCCTACCGGGAGTTTGTGCGACTGATTGATGAGGTGTTTGAGGATTGATGATTGATGATTGAAAATTGAAAATTATCTTCGAACATATTGATAATGCGCGGGATCTGGGTGGTATGATAGGTGCCGGCGGTCGAACGGTAAGGTCACACCGCTTGTTGCGCACGGCGCACCTGCATGACGCGACGGACGCGGATGTAGCGCGTCTGAAAGAGGAGTATAAGCTCTGCCGTATCTTCGACTTCCGTTCGCTGGGTGAGTTTGAGGCGGTGCCGGATAGGGAGATGGAAGGCGTGCAACATCACCTGTTGCCGACCATTGACATGCGTGCCGAGCAGCAGACGGGTAAGCCGATACCCGACGAGGCATTTCTGGAACTGGACCGCCACATCGTCAACTACTCGTTCTATCCGGAGGTGCAGATGATGGCGGCGAACATGTACCCGTCGCTGATACGGAGTGAGTTCTCGCAGTTGCAGTACGCGGCTTTTCTGCGCCTGATCATCGAGGCACCGGAAGACGGCGGTATCCTCTGGCACTGCGCGCAGGGCAAGGACCGTACGGGCTGGGGCGCGGCGTTTCTGATGTTTGCGCTGGGGATATCCAAAGACGATATCATCGCCGATTTTGAGTTGAGCAACGAGGCCTATCGGCCGATAGTGAGCAAGTTGAATGCCGACGTGTTGTCTCGCGGAGGCGGTGAGGCAGAGATGGGTGTGATACAGGCGTTTATGGGCGTGAGCACCCCCAATTTCATCTCCACGCTGGACCTGATTGACCGGGAGTTTGGCGGCATGACGGCCTATCTGCACGAGATACTGTGTCTCTCGCACGACGATATACAACTACTGAGAAAACGATTTTTGCAATGAGACGGCTGGTATATATATTTCTCCTGATCATCTTCGCGATGCCCATTACGGCGCAAGAGGCGAGTGATTTCCAGATAGAGGAGGTCACCGTTGTGCAGCGTAAGAAAGGCAAGATAAAGAGCCGCACAGAGGCTTTTGACACCGAGAAACTCAACAGTGAGGAACTGTGTCGGGCGGCGTGCTGTAACCTGAGTGAAGCGTTTGAGACGAACGCCTCGGTGGACGTGGCCTATTCGGATGCGGCGACGGGTGCCAAGCAGATTCGGTTGCTGGGTCTGAGCGGCACGTATGTGCAGTTGATACAGGAGAACACGCCGGCGGTGCGAGGGCTGGCGCAGACCTTTGGTCTGGAGTACATACCCGGTCCGTGGATGCAGTCGATACAGGTCAGCAAAGGGACGTCGTCGGTGGTCAACGGCTACGAGGCAACATCCGGACAGATCAATGTGGAGCTGCTCAAACCTCAGACACAGAACCCGCTGGCGGTCAACTTGATGGTCAACTCTGAACTGATGGCAGAGGCCAATATCATGGGCGGTTGGAAGATTCCTCTCAAAGAGCACGAGCACCATCACGCCGAAGGCGAGCACTGCGACCACGAGTCGCTGTACACCGGTATCCTGGCGCACTACGGCGGCGGGTTTATGGCCATGGACGGCAACCACGACTCGTTCGCCGATATGCCGAAGGTGCAGAACGCGAACCTGGCTAACCGCTGGTTCTACAAGCACGGAGACTATACGTTCCAGGCTTTTGTGCGCGGACTCTACGACCGTCGTCGCGGCGGACAGATAGGTCATCACACCGACACGCTGGCCAACCCCTACCTCATCAACCTGAACACCTGGCGCGTGGAAGGGTTTCTCAAGAACGGCTATGTCTACGACCCGGAGAGCGGTTCGTCGGTGGCCGTCATCGCCGCCCTCAGTTATCACAACCTCGACAACTCGTATGGCCAGCGCAACTGGCGTGCGAACCAACTCAACGCCTACCTCAATGCGATGTGGCAGGGCGTTTTCGAGGGCGGCGGAGAGGTGGACAACAACCATCGTCTGACGACAGGTCTCTCCGTCAACTACGACCGCTACGAGGAGAGTTTGGTCATCGGTCCTTCGCCATTGGCCCTTGACCGTCACGAAGTTGTGCCCGGCCTCTTCGCCGAGTATAACCTCAAGTACGACGATATACTGTCGCTGGTAGCGGGTGTGCGGCTCGACTACTCCACCCGTCACGGGCTCTTCTGTACGCCGCGTATGAATATCCGTTATACGCCCTTCGAGTGGTGGACACTCCGCGGCAGCGTGGGAATGGGTTACCGCAGTCCGAACGCGGTAGCCGACAATGCCTTTGTCCTACCCTCCAGTCGTGCGCTCTATCTGACGGACGTGAAACAGGAACGGGCGGTGAACACCGGTCTGTCGACCACGTTCTATATCCCGCTGGGGAAGAAGGAGTTGCAGCTCTCGATGGAGTACTACTACACCCACTTCCTCAACTCGCTGATCGTCGACATGGACCAGGACCAGCACGCCGTTCATATCTACAACCAGACCGACCTACCGGGTGCGAAATCGTTTGCCCACAGTGCGCAGATAGAGGCCAGCATCGAGGTGCTGCGCGGCTGGACCTGGACGGCAGCGTTCCGCTATACCGACGTGCGGCAGACGACGGTCGATGCCAACGGCATCGCTCGCCTGCGTAGCAAGGCGCTCTCCAACCGCTTTAAGGGTATCGTCACCACCAGTTATCAGACGCCGCTGAAGAAGTGGCAGTTCGACATCACTGCGCAGTTCAACGGCGTGAGCCGTATGCCCGACGGATTCCAGCAACCCTTCACCTGGTATCCGCAACTCATGGCACAAGTAACCAAATATTTCCGCACATGTAGCATCTACCTGGGTGCAGAGAATATGACCAATTTCCGTCAGGACCCGTCGATAGTGGATAGTTTCCATCCGTGGGGTGCGGATTTCGATGCCTCGATGGTTTGCGGACCTACTGCGGGCTGGAAGATCTACCTCGGATTCCGCTACGATTTAGAGAAAAAAGACTCCTAAAAGGGTCATCTATCCCCCATAAGCCATAAAAATCGCTCGTTTGGGCGATTTTTTTTGCATATATCATTTTTTTGTTGTACCTTTGCGGCCAAATTGCGTATTGCGTGCCTATGGGTACATCATACGCGCGTAAAAAGAAGAATGGCAAAGAACGAATTTATCATTGAAGTAAACCATGTCTCGAAGCAGTTCGAGGATGGTAAGTTCGCGTTGAACGACGTGAGTCTGCAGGTTAAGAAAGGCGAGTTCGTCACCATACTCGGACCTTCGGGTTGCGGCAAGACCACCTTGCTGCGTTGTATCGCCGGTTTTCAGGTTGCCTCCTCGGGTGTGATCCTGCTGAAGGGGGAAGACGTAACGCAGACGCCGCCGTACAAGCGACCGGTGAACACCGTGTTCCAGAAATACGCGTTGTTCCCCCACCTGAACGTGTTCCACAACGTAGCTTTTGGTCTGAAATTGAAGAAAGAAGATCCGGAGACCATCAAGAAGAAAGTGCGTCGTGCGCTGAAGATGGCCAACCTGACGGGTTACGAAGAGCGTGAGGTGGACACCCTGAGTGGCGGACAGCAACAACGTGTCGGCATTGCTCGTGCCATCGTCAACGAGCCGGAAGTGCTGCTATTGGACGAACCGCTGTCGGCGCTCGACCTGAAGATGCGGCACGACATGCAGATTGAGCTCAAAGAGCTGCACGAGAAACTGGGTATCACCTTTATCTACGTCACCCACGACCAGGAGGAGGCACTGACGCTGAGCGACCGCGTGGTCGTGATGAGCGAAGGTAAGATACAGCAGATAGGTACGCCTACCGACATCTACAACGAGCCGCAGAACTGTTTCGTAGCCGACTTCATCGGCGAGAGTAACATCCTCAGCGGTACGATGATACGCGACAAACGTGTGGAGTTCTGCGGACAGGAGTTCGACTGTATCGACACCGGCTTCGGCGAGAACAACCCCGTGGATGTGGTGATTCGCCCCGAAGATATCTACATCTGGCGCAAGGAAGACGAGAAACGCGGTAAGGTAGTGGACAACGAAGAGGACGACTACGAAGACCGCGTGCCAAAGGGTAAGTTCACCAAGTGGTACGGCGAGGTAGAGACCTGTATCTTCAAAGGTGTGCACTACGAGATGCGTGTCCTCACGCCCGATGGCTATGAGTTCCTCATCCAGGACTACCACGAGTACCTGCCCGGTACGGAGATAGGCATGCTAGTCAAACCCGAGGATATCCAGATCATGAAGAAAGAACATTATATCTGGAACTACTTCCCGGGCGAGATTACCAAGAACGGCAAAGTTCGTTTCCTGGAAGCCGACTGGGACGTGGACGAGAAACAACTGGAGGGTCTGGAACCCGGAGAGCAGGTACAGGTGCGCGTCAAGTTCCGCGACATCGACCTGCAGGACTACGAGGAAGAAGGTACGCTGTCCGGCGAGGTGCATTTTATCCTCTACAAGGGCAACCACTACCACCTCACTATCCGTACTGACGAGGGCCACGACCTCTTTGTCAACACCAACGACGTGTGGGATGACGGCGACCGCGTGGGTATCGTCATCAAGCCCAACAAGATAAAGATTGATAAGGTGCAGAATGAGTAAGTTAGTTCAGATATTTTCTTCGCGACGCACCTGGGCCTGGCCGTACGTGCTCTTCATGGCGCTGTTCGTAGTGCTGCCGCTGATACTGGTGGGGGTATATGCCCTGACGGATATCAACGGCCACTTCACACTGCACAATTTCGCGAAGTTCTTCACCCATAGTGAGGCTATCCAGACCTTCGTCTATTCGCTCGTCATCGCCGTGCTCAACACCCTGATATGTCTGTTGCTGGGTTATCCGGCAGCCTATATCATGGCCACAGCGGATTTCCGAACACCCAAAGTAATGGCGATGCTGTTTATCCTGCCGATGTGGATCAACTTCCTCCTGCGTACGGTGGCTACCGTCGAGCTGTTTAACATGTGCGGCCTTCCGCTGGGCGAAGGCGCGCTGCTCTTCGGCCTCTGTTACGACTATCTGCCGTTTATGATATACCCTATCTACAACACGCTGCAGAAGATGGACACCTCGCTTGTCGAGGCGGCACAAGACCTGGGAGCTAACCGCTGGCAGTGCTTCTGGAAAGTGATCGTACCGCTGTCGCTGCCCGGTGTGTATAGCGGTATCGTCATGGTGTTTATGCCGACGGTATCTACGTTCGCCATCGCTGAACTGCTGACACATAACAACATCAAGCTGTTCGGTTCGCTCATCCAGGACTATATCACCACGACCGACCTGCTCAACTACGGCGCGGTGCTCAGCCTGGTATTGCTTATCATCATCGGTGTAACCTCTTTCTTCGGTGACCACGATGCCAAAGACGATCAGAAAGGAGGGTTGGTATGAGACGTTGGCTTATCCTTGCTCTTTGCGCCTTGTTCGTTATCCCCGCTTCGGCGCAGTCGCAGTTGCATTACGACGTACAGGTGGCTACGACGGGTTCGGTAGCGCTGGTAGATACCTTCCCTGCTTCTTTCCAAGCGGAGAAGATCAATATCAGCCGTACGCTGTGCGCGTTGGATGATCTCAACGCCCTCGACTTTGTCGTGACCGACCGCTCGTCGGCCGAGCTCACCGCCTGGGGCGACAGCGTTTATAGCTATGCCGACTCCGAGGGTACGACGTGGACTATCTGGCGCAACCGTCAGGAGTCGAAGAACCGCAGTCAGCGTGTGCTGGTGCAGAATGGCCGCAATGCGTTTATGAGCTACGTGCAACAGGCTACCGCCAAACCGTCGCACGCTGTGGCGTGGATGGGCTGGATACTGGCAGGTTTGCTCCTGATAGCCGGTATCGTGTATGGCGTCGTCACCGTCCATCAGCGTCGTCGCGAACGCGACTTGCCGTCCGTGCAGCGCGAGACTTTGCGCCGCAAGCGCGTCAGCCGCCGCCGTCATATTGGTTCGCAGGCCTATCTGTGGCTGCTGCTGACGGTGCTCTACGCCCCTATTGCCCTGATAGCTGTCTTCTCGTTCACCGAGAGTAAGATACTGGGCAACTGGACGGGCTTCTCGTTCGACCTCTATGTCAACCTCTTCTCCGGCCGTGCTGATGCCGGTCTGAATAGTGCGCTGATATACACCGTCGTCATTGCCCTGGTAGCTGCTGTTTGCTCCACCCTGCTGGGTACGCTGGCCGCTATCGGTATCTACAATATGAGGGCACGCCAACGTAAGATAGTCAGTTTGCTCAACTCCGTGCCGATGATCAACCCCGACATCATCACGGGTATATCCCTCTTCCTGCTTTTCGTAGCACTGGGTTTCAGTCAGGGTCTGGCTACCGTCTGCATCGCCCACGTGGTGTTCTGTACACCGTACGTGGTGCTGAGTGTGCTGCCGCGACTCAGTCGCATGAACCCCAACACCTACGAGGCGGCACTCGACCTGGGGGCTACCCCCTCTCAGGCGCTGCGCATGGTGATGCTGCCGGAACTGTGGCCGGGGATGTTGAGCGGCTTTATTCTCGCCCTCACCCTCTCCGTAGATGACTTCGGCGTGACCTTCTTCACCAAAGGTTCAGGCGGACTGGAGACACTGAGTACCTTTATCTATTCCGACGCACGCAAGGGCGGACTCACGCCTGAACTGCGTCCGCTGTTTACGATCATCCTGATCGTGATGCTGGCTATACTTATTTATATCAACATACGTAACAACAAACAAGAAGAGAAATGAAAAAACTATTCTATTCTGTAATGGCATTGGTAGCCATGGTACTAACTTCGTGTGGCGGTGCTGACCGCGCACATCAACTCAAGGTGCTCAACTGGGCTGACTACATTGACGAAGAGGTGAAAGCCGGTTTCGAGCAGTGGTACTACGAGCAGACAGGCGAGAAAGTGGAGATTGTCTACGAGACCTTCGACATCAACGAGACTGCCCTCACAAAGATTGAAGTGGGACATGAGGACTACGACGTGTTCTGTCCGTCGGAGTATATCATCGAACGCATGCTCAAGAAAGACCTGTTGCTGCCTATTCAGAAAGAACTGATTCCGGATAGTATCCGCTATTTCGACAACATCTCGCCCTTCGTGCTCGATAAGTTCCAGCAGATGGCACCGACGGCCGACCTGCAGGTGAGCGACTATACATGCGGCTATATGTGGGGAACCACCGGTTTCATCTACAACCCGCAGTATGTCAACGTGGACGATCTGCACACCTGGGGCGCTGTCCTCAATCCGAAATTCGAGAACCGCATCCTCATGAAAGATGCGTTCCGCGATGTCTATTCGGTGTTGGTCATCTATGCGTTTCGCGACGAACTGGAAGCCGGCACGATCGACCGCGACGAACTGGTGCGTAACATCACACCCGAACGTGTGGAGGCTGTCAAGCAAGTGCTGCTCGAGGCTAAGAAGCAGATTTGCGGCTGGGAAGTAGACTTCGGCAAGGAGGAAATGACCAAGGGCAAAGCATGGCTCAACCTCAGCTGGAGTGGCGACGCACAGTTCGCTATTGAAGAGGCCGAAGATATGGGTGTACTGCTCGACTATATCGTGCCCGACGAGGGCTCTAACGTGTGGTTCGACGGTTGGGTGATTCCCAAGTATGCGAAGAACACCAAAGCCGCAACCTATTTCATCGACTATATGTGCCGTGCCGACAATGCGCTTGATAACATGGACGAGATAGGCTACGTGTCCTGCGTGGGTGGCGAGAACGCCGCTGCCGAGATGCTGGACGAACTCAACGACGACGAGGAGTGGCCGGAGACGGTAGATGCCAGCTATTTCTTTGGCGACGCACCCATCGTGCTGGAGGACGGCGAGACACTCGACCCGCACGCTTTGCACCTCAACCCCGTCTACTATCCTGACCTAAGCACTATCCGTCGCTGCGCACTGATGCACGACGCTGGCGACGCACAAGAGATGTTGCTGGAGATGTGGAACGAAATCAAACTGGCTAGATGAGAAAAACGCTTTTCATAATAGGTCTTTCTGTATTCTGTACGCTGTACGCCCCTCTCTACGCCCAGACGACGGCGATGGAGACCGACTACCTGGCTCTGGTAGCCCGGTTTGACGGACGAGACAAACAGTTGCAGAATGACCTGAAGGCCTACCTGCAGACCTATCCCTACACCACCTTCGAAGATGAGGTGAAACTGATGCAAGGCATTCTGCAGGTGGAGAAAGGGCACTACAAACAGGCGCTTAAAATCCTGGAGCCTATCGACATCAAGGCGCTGAGCCGCGACCATAGCGACGACTACTCGTTCTACCGCGGCTATGCCTACCTTATGCAGCAGGAGTACCAGCGCGCCTCTATCTATTTCGGGCAGCTCAGCAAGCACGACAATCGTTATACCACGCGTGCGGCGTACTACTACGCCTACTGCATGTACAAGCAGGAGCAGTACGACAAAGCGCTGCCTGCCTTGCTGCAGCTGCAGAACGTGGCAGAGTACCAGAAGACGATACCCTACTACCTCGTGCAGATCTACTACGCCAAGGGCGAGTACGACGAAGTGGAGACACGCGCCAAGGCCCTGCTCAGCGAACAGCCCGAGAGCCTGAACAACGGTGAGTTGCACCGTATGTTGGGCGAGATATACTTCGGTCGCGGGGACTACCGCGAAGCGGTCAACCACCTCGTGCTCTACCGCAAAGCGGCTACCGAGCAAAAAGAGACACCGCTGCGCAGCGACATGTATATGCTGGGTGTGGCGCAATACCAACTGGGCGAGTATGCCGAAGCCGTCAATGCCCTCAAGCTCGTCAAGCAGCAACAGGACTCCCTCTCGGAGGCTACCTGCCTGACGCTTGGTAACGCCTATGTCAAGCTCAACCAGCCCGAGCAGGCCAAGCTGTCCTACCAGGCGGCAGCCAACTACCGGCTCACGCCTGCTATCACTGAGGAGGCCAGCTACAACTACACTCTCTGCACCTATCAGTCGTCTACGGCCCTCGGCGAGTCAGCCAAAGCCTTTAACGACTTCCTGCGTAGTTTTCCTAACTCCAAATACGAGAGTAAGATCTATCGTCTCCTGACCGATGCGCTGATGCAGAGCAAGAACTACGCGGCGGCTATCACCACGCTCGACTCGCTCGACCATCCTACGCCTAAGATGTTGGAGACCAAGCAGTATCTGCGTTACCAACTGGGCGTTGATGCGTTCCTCCAGGGCAAGATGCAGCCGTCTACCGAGTGGATGACGCAAGTCATCAATCATGCATCGGAGTCGGACAAATATACCACCGAAGCCTATTATGTCCGCGCCGAGGCAGCCTATCGTCTGAAAGCCTACGAGGCTTGCGACCGTGACTTGCGTCAGTTCTTCGCGCGCACCGATGCCAAGCTGTCGGACAACTACACCATCGCCCGTTACCTGCAAGGCTACTGTGCTTTCTCGCAGGGTAAATACGACGCGGCACGCGAGGCGTTTATCACCTATATCGACGCCGCGCTGGCTACCGACCCTACCTATCCCGATGCGCTCAACCGTATCGGCGACTGCTATTTCAACAGCCGCAGTTTTTCGCAGGCTATATCCTACTACTCGCAGGTGAGCAACATGCAGGCGGCGGGAGCTGACTATGCCCTCTTCCAGCGCGGTTACGCACTGGGACTGCAACACAAATACGGCGAGAAAATATCGGTGCTCCGCACGCTGGTGAGCCGTTATCCTAAGTCCGACTATGCCGACGACGGTCTCTACGAGATTGCCCGTGCACAACTCCAACAGGACGACGAACAGGGGGCTATCGTCACCTACGACCAGTTGCTCAACAGTTATCCGCACTCCATGCTGGCACGCAAAGCCTCGCTCGAGCGCGCGATGCTCTATCGCAACCTGCGGCAGACCGACGAAGCGATTACCGCCTATCGCCGCACCATCGAGCGTTATCCGGCCACCGAAGAGGCCTATACCGCCCTTGAGGCTCTGCAGGCACTCTATGTGGAGCAAGGACGCGTAGACGAGTACCTGGCCTATACCAAGAACCTCGCTAAGATTAACATGACAGTTACCACCCAGGAGGACAGCCTCCTCTTTGCAGCAGCCGAAATGCAGTATATGCAGGCCGCCTACCAGAAAGCGACCGTCTCGCTGAGCAACTATATCGCGCAGTACTGCGCCGGAGGACGTTATTGCACTACCGCTCGCTATTTCCTGGCCGATTCCTATTACCGGTTGGGTAAGACCACTGAGGCGCTCGGTCAATATAGCGTATTGGCAGAGACCAATGCCAACCCCTATCAGGAGGAGGCCGCTATACGCGTGGCGGAGATCAGTTACGACAAAGGCGACTACACCACTGCCCTCGAGGCATTCTACCGTATGAACGCTCTGGCGTCCAGTCAGGAACATGCGCGTACGGCCCGTCTGGGTATCCTGCGCTGCAGCGCACGTCTCCAGCGCCATCAGGCTACTATCGACATTGCCGAACAGATACTGAGCGACACGCCGGTGGACGAAGCGACACGCAGCGAGGCACAGTACCACCGCGCGAAGGCGTATGTTGGACTCGCCCAATGGAGCAAGGCGCAAGCCGATCTGAAGAGCCTCGCCCGGGAGGTACGCACCGCACAAGGTGCCGAAGCCGAATATCTGCTCGCGCAGAGCTATATGGAACTGGGTCGGCCCGACGAGGCGGAAGCCGAAGTAATGCGGTTCACTCAGATGAACACCCAGCAACAATACTGGCTCGCACGCGCACTAATCCTGCTGAGCGACATCAACCGCCAGCGCGGTGAGACCTTCCAGGCACGCCAGTATCTGCTCGTGCTCCAGGAGAACTACCTCATCAGCGGCGACGATATACCGTCGCTCATCGCTAAGCGACTGCTGCAACTCGACCAACAAGAACAACCCGTAGAAAAGGAGGAAGTAAATGAAGAGGATTAATTTATTAGACTGCTACGCTGAAAGACGATACATTTTTGTCCTTTGTCTTTTGTCCTTTGTCCTTTGTCCCACTTACGCCCAGAACGCCAACGATAGCGCCCTCAACCGTAGTGTGACCGTCGAGCGGGATTTCCAGCCTGTCATCCAGGACGCAGGCAAGGTGGCTACCAAACCGGCCGTAGTGGAGACCAAGCAGGAGCCTGCCCCCATCGAGTACTCCGACTATCAGGCTACCGTGACGCCGACGGCCGAGGTGCACACCCTGCTCTCTCAGCCTACGCGTTTCAACAACGGCACATCGTATAACGGCTACGTACGCGGCGGCATCGGCCATGCCAACACCCTCTTCGACTTCGGCTACCATCTCGACGATGGCAAGCAGAGTATCCTGGATGTCTATGCCCACCACCGCGCACAATGGGGACTGCGTACGCTCAGCCGTACCACGCTGGGACTCAACTTCACCCACCCCTTCAGCACCTGCGACCTCTATTTCGGCATCAACGGCGGCAATATCTACTATCATAAGTATGGCCATTTCTACGACTACACACTGGGCGATCACAGTGCATGGATAGCCGACAAGACGGCTTATCCCGGTGCATCGTTTGGGTCGAGAGATGTAACCTCGCTCTGGACCATCGAAGCCTTTGTAGGTATCAAGGCCAACGCCAAGCAGGAGGTGCAATACCGCGTGCAGACAGGATATAAGCTCTTCAGCAAACCCGGTGCCGTCAGCGAGCACCAGATACGTACACATGCCGACTTCGACTGGCATCGCGAGGCCCATCATGTCGGAGCGGTGGTCTATGTGCAGAACAATATCATGCAGCTCGGCTCGCTGGGCGACGTCATCGGCGACTCGCTCTACAGCACGCGTCATAACTTCCGCATCGAGCCCTACTATGCGTACCGCGGTCGTCGTGTGCAACTACACGTGGGCGTCAATCTGGATCTGAACATCGGCCGCGGCTGCAACAGTCTGTCCGGCACCGACAATATCTCGTTTGCTCCTTCGCCGCATATACGGCTGGAGGCACAGGTGGCCAAGAAATGGCTTACCGTCTATGCCGACGTGCTGGGACGCCACGCTACCGGTACGCTGCAGGACTTCATGGAGACCAACCGTTACCGACTGATACACGCCGGTATCATCGACCATCACGCGGCTGCCTATACGCCCGTCGATGCCGAACTCGGACTGCATATACGTCCCCACCGCGACCTGCTCATTGAGCTCCACGGAGGCTATGCCCGCTTGCTCGACCAGGATGTGCTGGTGGCCAACAGCGACTCCGCCAATTTCACTCTCGGCAGCGTCACGCGGAAGATGTACGGACCCGGTGACTTCGGCTATTTCTACGCCAACTACCACCGCGGTAAGATAGGCGGACAGGTTAACTACCACTACCGCGACATCGTGCGCGTCAACCTCTACGGCGATGCCTATTTCTGGAGCGGCGACACGGCGGCTTACGACCGTGCCGGCTGGGAACTAGGTCTGCGCGTAGACGGACGTATCGACCGCCACTGGTCGCTCTATTCCGACAACTACTTTGCCGGCAAGAAGACGGCCCTGGTCTACAACGGTACTACCGGTACTACCACCGAGCACACGCTCTGTCCTACCGTCCAACTCAACCTCGGACTGCAGTATCAGATGTGGGTAGGCCGCGCTGCCAAAGAGTTGCGTAGCGACAAGGGCACTACCGTTAGGCCGTTGCCCGAGCCCAACTTGACGTTGTTCTTGCAACTGAATAACTTTATCCATCGCAAGAACGACATCTACTATGGGTATAATTCGGAGGGAATCAATTTCCTCGTAGGCGCTACGTTCCGTTTCTAACGCCTACAGGTGACATGAAAACAGGACTGCTTCGCCTCATATTTGACGAACACGTGTCCCTTGCGCTGCTCGTTGAGCAGCACTTGTCCTAAGACCAGTTTCAGGTTATCTTCCACCATATAATCGCGTGTGTGCGTTACCTTATCGTAACGCATATACGCGAGGTCAAAGGTGGTGCCGTAGCAATGACAACTCTGCGTGACGGAGTTGATGTTGCCGCTGCGCTGCAGGTACTTGATGTCCTCCTGTGTGCGCAGCACCGAGGTTACATAGAAACGGTAGTGGGGCAAGCCGTTGCGGCGCAGTACATCCGCCCACTCAGCCCCGATAATGTCCAACTCCCGCTTGGCGCTGGGAATCAGATAGGGCACCGAGTGGGTCAGACTATCCACTATATAGTTCGCGTTGGTCTTTATCTCCACCAGCTGCTTACGCATCCGCGCAGCATCCTCACGGTCCTTCGGCGGACGAGGCAGACCTATCGCCGAGGCCACGGCGTGCTGCTTCGACTGCAGGTCGTTGAACTTCAGTTTGTAGCTGAACGTCCGTCCGGGATAGGCAACGAGGTTGTCCTCTATTATTTCCGTCTCAGCTTGCGGCGCTTTACCACCACCGCAGCCGCAGAAGGAAATGACCGCTAACGCTGTTATACCGGCTACAAGTAGCCTGTAAGACCACTGCGTTGTTAGACCGCTTACGCTATTAGATAGACCACTCGAAGCCATCTTTGGTATCTTTCACTTGGAATCCGAGAGCGGTGAGTTCGTTGCGTATCTTGTCGCTGGTAGCCCAGTCTTTGTTCTGCTTGGCTTGCAGACGAATACCCAGCAGCAGGTCTATCGCGCCGCTGAAGGCTTTCAGTTTGCTGTCGCCGGCGCCTTGTTCCTCCAGTCGCAGACCCAGTATGTCGATGGCGAAAGTCTGCCATACGTCACGCAGCTCCTTGAGGTCGGCTTCACTGATGGTGCCTTTGCCGTCGAAGACGGTGTTGATGGCGCGGGTGCTGTCAAACAGAGCGGCAATCACAAACGGCGTGTTCAGGTCGTCGTCCATGGCCTCTTGGCAGCGCTGACGCAAACCGGCTACCTCCACGGTTGTCTCCTTACCTGCCTGCAACTTCTGCAGTCGTGCATAGGCCTCTTGCATTCGTTGTAGTCCTTTCTCGGCAGCCTCCAGTGCTTCCGACGAGAAGTCAACCGTCGAGCGATAGTGGGCCTGCAGGATAAAGAAACGAATCACCATCGGCCCGAAGGGCTTGCTGAGTAGCGGATGGTCGCCCGCAAAGAACTGCTCCAAGGTGATGAAGTTATTGTAGCTTTTACCCATCTTCTTGCCGGCGATGGTGATCATGTTGTTGTGCATCCAGTAGTGTACCGTCTCGTGGCCGAGGGCCGCGCAACTCTGCGCAATCTCTGCCTCGTGGTGGGGGAAGATGAGGTCCAGACCGCCGCCGTGGATGTCGAATCTTTCACCCAGGTACTTAGTGCCCATGGTCGAGCACTCCATGTGCCAGCCGGGGAAACCTTCCGACCAGGGCGAAGGCCAGTGCATGATATGCTCGGGCGCGGCTTTTTTCCAGAGGGCGAAGTCGTAGCTGTGTTTCTTCTCATCCTGTCCGTCCAGTTCGCGGGTCTCCGTGACGATATCGTTCAGGTTGCGTCCGCTCAGTTTGCCGTAGGGATAGTCCTTGGCGTATTTCTCCACGTCCATATAGACAGAACCGTTCGAAACATAGGCATAGCCCTTGTCGAGTATCTTTTGCACGAAGGCAATCTGCTCAATGATATGGCCCGAGGCGTGCGGCTCTATCGACGGCGGCAGTACGTTCAGCGCCGCCATGTCACGATGGTAGCGGTTGGTGTAGTATTGCACCACCTCCATCGGCTCCAGTTGCTCCAGACGCGCTTTCTTGGCTATCTTGTCCTCACCCTCATCCGCGTCGTGCTCCAGATGACCCACATCGGTGATGTTACGTACGTAGCGCACTTTGTAGCCCAGGTGCTGCAGGTAGCGGTAGAGCAGGTCGAAGGTGATAGCCGGACGCGCATGGCCCAGATGGGCATCGCCGTACACTGTCGGTCCGCACACGTACATGCCCACGTGCCCTTCGTGCAGCGGGCGGAAGGTCTCTTTCAGTCTCGTCAACGAGTTGTATATCTCAAGCATATCCTCTGTGGATTTATTTCATTTTCTCTTTTAGTTCGTCCAGGCTCTTCTGTACCTCATCCAGTTTGGCCATCACGTCGTCGTTGTTGTCAGCCACCATGGCATCGACAAAAATGGAGTTGATGAACGACATACCGATGATGCCGCCCAGTATGAGCAGCATGCAGAAATAGATACGAATCACCTCTCCCACGGCTGTCGACGCACCGTAATACGCCGCCACGGTGTTGGGTATCTCGTACCAGCCCTCCACGGTACATATCTGGAACACCGCGTAGATAGAGCGCAGCGGCGTCTGGAAGTGCTCCGGGTCGGCCTCCTTGAACAGGCTGCAGTTGAGCAGGCCGAAGATGATGATGATCACGGCAAAACTGAGCAGGATGGCGTACGACTGACGCATCGCCGTCTTGAAGCCCTGTACCACTTTGCTGAAGTTAGGGAAGAAATGGAGCACGCGGAAGAACCGCAGCACACGCAACAGTCGGAAAATCATCAGCAGCGACAAGCCCGAATAGTCGTTGGGTATGAAGAGCGCCGCTATCGAGGGCAACGACAGGATGACCAGCGTACCGTCCAACTTGTTCCAGCCGTCTTTCCAGTAGCCCCGCAGACCGTACTCCGCATGCTTCACCAGCATCTCTATGAGGAAGATGAGCGTGCAGATAGTATCCAGCGCCAACATGGTCTTATTCTCATACCCCGCGACCTGCATGTAAATCAGCACCGAGTTGAGCAAGATGACCGACAAGATAAACTTGTCATTCAGAAAGATTTTTCGTAACATCTGTTTCATTTTCTTCGCAAACCTCTGCGGCTGCAAAGGTACTGCTTTTTTTTGAATTGTGAAAATTTTACACAGAAAAATCTGCCAAAATCTTTAGATTTTCAGAAAAACAGACCTAAATTGTATAGGCTTTACAGAAGCCTTACCTTAGCGTTGACTGTCGGTTGACCGTCGGTTGACCGTCGGTGTGCTGCGGTAAAAGTGAGGTGGAAATGCTGAAAAAAGTGCAACAAAAAAATTTTGCCATGTGCAAATATTTTTGTAATTTTGCGGCGTTTTTTTGAAAAAGGTATTATGAAAGAGCAAAAACGCTATTTTTTGACCGAGGATGAACTGCCTCGCCAGTGGTATAATATTCAAGCGGAGATGGTGAACAAACCCTTGCCGCTACTGGATCCGAAGACCCGCCAGCCTCTTACGGCTGATGACCTGTCGCATCTGTTTGCCAGCGAGTGCGCCAAGCAAGAATTGGACACGGAGCACGCCTGGATAGATATCCCAGAAGAGGTGCTGCGCCGTTACCGCTACTACCGCTCCACGCCGCTCGTGCGCGCCTATGAGCTGGAGAAAGCACTCGGCACCCCCGCCCATATCTATTTCAAGAACGAGAGTGTCAACCCGCTGGGTTCGCACAAGCTCAACTCCGCCATTCCGCAGTGTTACTACTGCCAGCAGGAAGGCGTGACGAATGTCACCACAGAGACCGGTGCCGGTCAATGGGGCGCGGCACTCAGTTATGCGGCCAAGACTTTTGGTCTTGAGTGCGCCGTTTATCAGGTGAAGATATCGATGCAGCAGAAGCCCTACCGCAGTTCTATCATGCGCACTTTCGGCGCTACTGTCACCGGTTCGCCGTCGATGTCCACCCGCGCCGGCAAAGATATCATCACCCGTGAGCCGAACCATCCGGGCTCTCTCGGCACGGCTATCTCCGAGGCCGTCGAACTGGCTACTACCACGCCGGGCTGCAAATATACGCTCGGCTCCGTGATGAACCATGTCTCGCTGCACCAGACCGTCATCGGTCTGGAGGCCGAGAAACAGATGGAGATGGCCGGTGAACAGCCCGACGCCATCATTGCCTGCTTCGGCGGCGGCAGTAACTTCGGCGGACTCGCTTTCCCCTTTATGAGACATCAACTGCGCGGAGATAAGAAGATTGATTTTATTGCTGCCGAACCTGCTTCGTGTCCCAAGCTGACCAAAGGTAAGTTTGAATATGACTTCGGTGATGCCGCCGGCTACACGCCGCTACTCCCGATGTATACGCTCGGTCATGATTTCAAACCCGCGAATATTCACGCCGGAGGCCTGCGTTACCACGGTGCCGGAACCATTGTCAGCCAGTTGCTCAAAGACGGATATATGCGCGGCATGGACATCCCGCAACTGGAGTCGTTCGACGCCGGTCTGCTCTTCGCGCGTACCGAAGGTATCATTCCTGCGCCGGAGAGTTGTCACGCGATAGCTGCTACGATCCGCGAAGCCAAACGCTGCATAGAGACCGGCGAGCCCAAAGTGCTGCTCTTCTGCCTCAGCGGACACGGACTGATCGACATGACCGCCTACGACAGTTTCCTGAACGGCGATTTGATCAATTATGTCCCGCAAAACTAACGAAATTTGCAAAAAAATGCAAAAAAATTTGC